>NZ_JBHMDZ010000001.1:0-726905 GCF_042430175.1 Paracoccus cavernae
TAGGGCTTGCGGTCACCATCTTCGCGACGGTTGAAGCTCGGACGGTCGCCGTCTTCGCGCTTCGCCCAAGGCTTGCGGTCGCCGCCATCACGCGGGGCCCAAGGTTTACGCTCGCCGTCACGAGGGGCGTAGGGCTTGCGGTCACCATCTTCGCGGCGGTTGAAGCTCGGACGATCGCCGTCTTCGCGCTTCGCCCAAGGCTTGCGGTCGCCATCCTGACGCGCACCGTAGGGTTTGCGCTCGCCATCACGCGGGGCGTAGGGCTTGCGGTCACCATCTTCGCGACGGTTGAAGCTCGGACGGTCACCGTCCTCGCGCTTCGCCCAAGGCTTGCGGTCGCCGTCTTCGCGACGCCCGCCAAAGCTGCGGCGCTCGCCGCCTTCGGAGCGCGAGAAGCCGCCACGGTTCTCGCGGCCGTCACGGCTGTCGCGACCTTCGCCGCTCTCGCCGCGATCGGCACCACGGCTGCGGAATTCGCGCGGACGTTCCTCGACATCGCCGGTCAGTAGGCCGCCGAGCTGGTCGCGCAACGAGCGGCGTTTGACTTCGCGAACCTCGTTTTCCTCCATGCCGGTCAGCTTGAACGGGCCGTAGCTGATGCGGATGAGGCGGTTCACGGTCAGGCCGACATGCTGCATCGCACGACGTATCTCGCGGTTGCGGCCCTCGCGGATGCCGACGGTCAGCCAGGCGTTGGCGCCCTGCTGGCTGTCGAGACGGATCTCCATCGGCTTGAAATCTTCGCCATCGATGGTCGGACCGCGGCGCAGCGGATCAAAGGTCAGATCGGTGGGCTGGCCGTTCACGCGCACGCGGTAGCGGCGCAGCCAGCCGGTCGCGGGCAGTTCCAACCGGCGCTTGAGCTCGCCGTCATTGGTCAAAAGCAGCAGGCCTTCGGAGTTGAGGTCGAGCCGGCCGACCGTCATCACCCGCGGCAGATCGCGCGGCAAAGCGTCGAAAACCGTCTGACGGCCCTTTTCGTCCGAAGCCGAAGTCACCAGACCGTTGGGCTTGTAGTACAGCCAAAGGCGGGTTTCCTGCGGCTCGTCGAGCTGCTTGCCGTCGACCTTGATCTTGTCGGTGGGCAGAACGTCGAGCGCGGGGCTCTCGATCTTGCGGCCGTTCACGGTGACGCGGCCTTCGATGATCATGCGCTCGGCCTCGCGGCGCGAAGCGACACCGACGCGGGCCATGACTTTCGCGATCCGCTCGCCCTCGGGGGCTTCGGCGGCTTCTACGGGCGCGGCGGCGGGGGCGTTGCCGCGGGCCGCGACGGGAGCATCCTCGTCATCGTCGTCTTCGTCTTCGTCGTCTTCGTCGTCGTCTTCATCGTCGGCGTCATCATCGTCGTCGTCATCATCGTCGTCATCATCGCCGTCGACGTCGATATCGCCGTCTTCCTCATCGTCGATGTCGTCGGATTGGTCGGCCTCTGCCTCGGCAGCATCAAGGACGGCTTGCGCGTCAACTTCTGCGGTGATCTCGGTTTGGGCCGGGGTGGTCGCCTCGGTTTCGGGACCAGAATTCGTGCCGGATTCCGGCGTGGTATTTTCTTGGGACATTTCACTCTCCTGCGCATCTCTGCGGTGGCAAAGTCGTCGCTCTATACCCAACGCGCGAAAGTGCAAAGCGGTTCTTGCGCCAAAAGCGAATCCGGAGTGAATAGCTGCTATGACCCAGCCGCCCTTCCACAGCCATATGCCCGCAGCCCTTGCCGAGGCCCGCGCCGCCGCCGCGCGAGGCGAAGTGCCGGTGGGCGCGGTTTTGCTGGGTCCGGACGGGCGCGAACTGGCGCGGGCGGGCAACCGCACCCGCGAGCTTTCCGACCCGACCGCCCATGCCGAGATCCTCGCGATCAGGACCGCCTGCGCGGCTTTGGGCTCGGAACGGCTGCCCGGCGCCACGCTTTGGGTCACGCTCGAGCCCTGCCCGATGTGCGCCGCCGCCATCTCCGCCGCGCGGATCGCGACGCTTTACTACGGTGCCGATGACGCAAGGATGGGCGGGGTCGCACATGGGGCGCGGGTCTTCTCCCACCCGCAATGCCACCATGTCCCTACGGTTTATGGCGGCATTTCGTCGGGCGAATCCAAGGACTTGCTTCAAAGCTTCTTTTCGCAACGCCGCTGACACATTTCTGCTAAGAAAATTTCGCGTCCACCTTTCGCCGCGCTTGCGCTGCATCGCAGCATGATAAAAGATACCCGCACTCAGCCTTAGGGGAGAACGCGCGTGTTCAGGAAAATCCTTGTCGCCAACCGTGGAGAAATCGCCATTCGCGTCATGCGTGCGGCGAACGAGCTCGGGAAGAAGACCGTCGCGGTCTATGCCGAAGAGGACAAGCTGGGCCTGCACCGCTTCAAGGCCGACGAAGCCTACCGAATCGGCGAAGGGCTGGGTCCGGTCGCGGCCTATCTGAGCATCCCCGAAATCATTCGCGTCGCGAAGGAATCGGGCGCGGATGCGATCCATCCGGGCTACGGGCTCCTGTCGGAAAACCCCGAATTCGTCGATGCCTGCGTTCAGGCGGGAATCACCTTCATCGGTCCTTCGGCCGATACGATGCGCGCACTCGGCGACAAGGCCAGCGCGCGACAGGTCGCGATCAAGGCGGGTGTTCCGGTCATTCCCGCGACCGATGTGCTGGGCGACGACTTCGACGCGATCAAGCGCGAGGCCGCCGAAGTCGGCTACCCCCTGATGCTGAAGGCCAGCTGGGGCGGCGGCGGGCGCGGCATGCGTCCGATCAACGCCGAATCCGAGCTGGTCGAGAAAGTCCGCGAGGGCCGTCGCGAAGCCGAGGCCGCCTTCGGCAATGGCGAGGGCTATCTGGAAAAGATGATCCTGCGGGCCCGCCACGTCGAGGTCCAGCTTCTGGGCGACAGCCACGGCGGCCTTTACCACCTGTTCGAGCGTGACTGCACCGTCCAGCGCCGCAACCAGAAGGTCGTCGAGCGCGCCCCCGCCCCCTATCTGACCGATGCCCAACGCACCGAAGTCTGCGAGCTTGCGCTCAAGATCGGGCGCGCGGTCGGCTACCAGAATGCCGGCACGGTCGAATTCCTGATGGATATGGACAGCCAGCGCTTCTATTTCATCGAGGTGAACCCGCGCGTTCAGGTCGAGCATACCGTGACCGAAGAGGTCACCGGCATCGACATCGTCCAATCCCAGATCCAGATCGCCGAGGGCGCGACCCTGGCCGATGCCACCGGCATTGCCGATCAGGCGGGCGTCCAGCTTCAGGGCCATGCGCTGCAATGCCGCGTGACGACCGAAGATCCGCTGAACAATTTCATCCCCGATTACGGCCGCATCACCGCCTATCGCTCGGCCACCGGCAACGGCATCCGTCTGGACGGCGGCACCGCCTATTCGGGCGGCGTGATCACGCGCTATTACGATTCGCTGCTGGTCAAGGTCACGGCCCATGCCCAGACGCCGGAAAAGGCGATCGCGCGGATGGACCGCGCCTTGCGCGAATTCCGTGTGCGCGGGGTGGCGACGAATATCGAGTTCGTCATCAACCTGCTGAAGCACCCGACCTTCCTCGACGACAGCTATACGACCAAATTCATCGATACGACCGAGGATCTCTTCCATTTCCGCAAGCGCCGCGACCGTGCGACGAAGCTGTTGATCTATATCGCGGATATTTCGGTGAACGGTCACCCCGAGACGGCAGGCCGCGCCCAGCCGCCCGCCGATGCGCGCAAACCCGTGCCGCCGGCCCCCAAGGTCGAGCCCGCATCCGGCACGCGCCAGATGCTCGAACGGCAGGGCGCGAAGGCCGTGGCCGATTGGATGCTGGCGCAAAAGCGCCTGCTGATCACCGACACCACGATGCGCGACGGCCACCAGTCGCTGCTGGCGACGCGGATGCGCTCGCTCGACATGATCAAGGTCGCGCCGAGCTATGCGGCCAACCTGCCCGATCTGTTCTCGGTCGAATGCTGGGGCGGCGCGACCTTTGATGTGGCCTACCGCTTCTTGCAGGAAAGCCCGTGGCAGCGCCTGCGCGATCTGCGCGAGCGCATGCCAAACCTGATGACCCAGATGCTTTTGCGCGCCTCGAACGGGGTCGGCTATACCAACTACCCCGACAATGTCGTGCAAAGCTTCGTGCGTCAGGCGGCGGGGTCCGGCATCGACATCTTCCGCGTTTTCGACAGCCTCAACTGGGTCGAAAACATGCGCGTCGCGATGGATGCGGTGATCGAGACCGGCAAGATCTGCGAAGGCACCGTCTGCTATACCGGCGACATCCTCGATCCGGCGCGGGCGAAATACGACCTGAAATACTATGTCGATATGGGTAAACAGCTGCGCGATGCAGGCGCCCATGTCCTCGGCCTCAAGGATATGGCCGGTCTGCTGAAACCGGGAGCCGCGCGGGTTCTGGTGCGCGCGCTGAAGGAAGAGGTCGGCCTGCCCGTCCATTTCCACACCCATGACACCAGCGGCATCGCGGGGGCCTCGATCCTTGCCGCGGCCGAAGCGGGCGTCGACGCCGTCGATTCGGCGATGGATGCCTTCTCGGGCGGCACCTCGCAGCCCGCGCTGGGGTCGATTGTCGAGGCCTTGCGCAACTCCGACCGCGACACCGGCCTTGATATCGGCGCGGTCCGCGCGATCTCCAACTACTGGGAGGCGGTGCGCGAGCAATATGCCGCCTTCGAATCGGGCATTCAGGCCCCCGCCTCCGAGGTCTATCTGCATGAAATGCCCGGCGGCCAGTTCACCAACCTCAAGGCGCAGGCGCGCTCGATGGGGCTCGAAGAGCGCTGGGGCGAGATCGCCCAGACCTATGCCGATGTGAACCAGATGTTCGGCGATATCGTGAAGGTGACGCCCTCCTCCAAGGTCGTGGGCGATATGGCGCTGATGATGGTGGCCCAAGGGCTGAACCGCACGCAGGTCGAAGATCCCGCGACCGATGTCGCCTTCCCCGATTCGGTTGTCGACATGATGAAGGGCAATCTCGGGCAACCTCCGGGGGGATGGCCCGTGGCCCTGCAGGCCAAGATCCTCAAGGGCGAGCCCGCGCTGACCACACGGCCTGGCGCCTCGATGGCGCCGGTCGATCTGGAAGCGGTTCGCGCGAAACTGTCGCAGGAACTCGACGGGATGGAGATCGACGACGAGCATCTGAATGCCTATCTGATGTATCCCAAGGTCTTGCTCGACTATATGGGGCGGCGGCGCAGCTACGGCCCCGTGCGCGCCCTGCCGACGCATACGTTCTTCTACGGGATGGAGCCGGGCGAGGCGATCACCGCCGAAATCGATCCGGGCAAAAACCTCGAGATCCTGTTCCAGACCATCGGAGAGACCGACGAAAACGGCGATGTGAAGGTGTTTTTCGAGCTGAACGGCCAGCCGCGCGTGATCCGCGTCCCGAACCGCGCCATCAAGGCCCAGACCAAGGCGCGCCCCAAGGCCGACCCTGCCAATCCCGCCCATATCGGGGCACCGATGCCCGGCGTGATCGCCAGCGTGACGGCGGCGCTTGGCCAGAAGGTCAAAACCGGCGACCTGCTGCTGACCATCGAGGCGATGAAGATGGAAACCGGCATCCATGCCGACCGCGACGGCGTGGTCAAAGCGCTGCATGTCTCGGCGGGCAGTCAGGTCGACGCCAAGGATCTGATGATCGAGATCGAATGATGCGAAAGGGCGCCCTCGGGCGCCCTTCTTCATTGCCGGCCTGTTGGTGACGGGGTGCGCGCCCACCCTATTCGACCGCAGGCCCGGGATCGGCGGGCACGCTCTGCTCCTCCGCGGCAGAGGGTGGCGGGGCCGGAATGTTCATCGCGAAATCGAAACAGCCGGGCTGCCCCTCGACCGCGACAGCGGGGTTGGCGGCGTCACGCTGGCGCTCGGTCGGGAGCTCGAGCTTGGCGCAAAGGCGCAACGATTGCGGCCCGAGACGCTCGTAGCGGTAGGCCTCGCCGGTGGCGGGATCCGCCATACGCGGCAGCTCGCCGCAACCGGCCTGTGCCGAAGGGGTTTCGGGCAGGTTGTTGCCATTGGCCACGCCCTGACAATTGGCATGCCACCACAGGCTTCTGAGATCCGACATCCGCACGAAGTCGCGGTTCTGCGCTCGCGCGGTCAGCGGCCCGCCCGCAACCCAAAGCGCGGCCGCCACCATCACCGCAGCCAATCCCAAAATCGCCCAGCTGGCCGCTTTCTTGCCGTCACGCATCGATCTCGTCCCGATAATAAAGGCTGACCAAGACACCGAGCGCCGCCACCAGCAGGGCTTTGCTCAGGTAGTTCACGCTCAGGGAGCCGTCGAGCATCGTATAGATCGCGAGCACCAGATCCCCGAGCAGCACCAGTGCCGCTATCAGCAGCGTCACCGAAGCGAACCATTTGCGCACCAAAGAGCGCCTCAACCCGGGATCGCCCCGCGTTGCCTTGGCGGCCCGCGCATTGAGAAAGTAAAACAGCGGCCCGAAAGTCAAAAGCGCCGCTGCCGACCAGCGCATGCCGCTATCGCTGCCGTAACCCGGCGTGATGCCGTTCCGCGGCAAAAGACGGTCGATCAGATCAAACCCCATCGAACCCACATGCCAGGCAATGGCGCCAAGCGAAAGGAACAGCAGCCCGTAAAGCAGCGCCTCGCGCGCCGAGACATAGGGACGGGGACGCGGGATAGGCGGAAGGTCCGGCATGTAAAGCCAGCCCGCCATCGCATCGCGGGTCTCGTTCTCGCTCCAGCCCGCCTCGGCCAAAGCGGCGCGGATCGCTTCGGGATCGCGCCCCCGAAGCAAAGCCTCGCGGACAAAGTCGCTCAAGTGATCACTGGCGCGCATGATTCTCCCCCTGCGATCGGCCATCCGGCCGCGATAGCGTCAATCAGACCGCGAAAGCGCGCGGGTTTCAACTCGCGCAGCCGCGCCAACCCCGCGTTTTTCCGAAACTTTCCGCATCGCAGCACGGTTTTTTCGCGCTTTCGGCCGATCGGCGGCATTTTCCCCTTGCACCCCCCCGCGCCCTGACCTAAATCACCGCTCACCGGCAGGGAACTGCTGGGACGGAGTGCGGGCGTAGCTCAGGGGTAGAGCATAACCTTGCCAAGGTTAGGGTCGTGAGTTCGAATCTCATCGCCCGCTCCAAAAACAAAAAGGCCGGTCCTTCGGGACCGGCCTTTTTGTTTGGAAATTTCTTGAAAATTCCCTCTTGCGACTTCCGGCACGATCCCATAAATCACCCTCACCGAGGCAGAGATGCTGTCGGGACGGAGTGCGGGCGTAGCTCAGGGGTAGAGCATAACCTTGCCAAGGTTAGGGTCGTGAGTTCGAATCTCATCGCCCGCTCCAAAACAAAAAGGCCGGTCCTTCGGGACCGGCCTTTTTGTTTGCGCCGCCTGTGACGACGGCAGCATTCGGGTATTTCCGTGATGAAGAAGGGCCTTTGCTTTCTTCATCATGAAAATACCCGTCTTTTGCGGTCAATATTGGCCCGGCAAGACCAGATCGGTCGGGCGGTGGCCGTCGGCGAAAGTCTTGATGTTGATGATGACCTTCTCGCCCATTTCCGCGCGGCCCTCGACCGTGGCCGAGCCCATATGCGGCAGCAGGACGACATTGGGGAGTTCACGCAGGCGCGGGTTGATCTCGTGGCCATGCTCGAAGACATCGAGCCCCGCCCCCGCGATCTCGCCCGCCCGCAGCATCCGCGTCAGGGCATTCTCGTCGATAACCTCTCCGCGCGAGGTGTTCACGATCACCGCCGAAGGCTTCATCAGCTTGAGGCGGCGGGCGTTCATCAGATGGAAGGTCGAGGGCGTATGCGGCGCGTTGATCGAGATGATGTCCATGCGGCTCACCATCTGGTCGAGGCTTTCCCAATAGGTCGCCTGCAACTCGGCCTCGACTTCGGGGCGAAGGCGGCGGCGGTTGTGGTAATGGACCTGCATCCCGAAGGCATTGGCACGCCGCGCCACGGCCTGACCGATGCGGCCCATGCCGAGAATGCCCAGACGCCGGCCTCCAACGCGGCCGCCAAGGTGCAGTGTCGGCGCCCAGCCCTGCCAGTGGCCGGCCTGCATCTCGGCCATGCCTTCGGGCAGGCGGCGCGTCACGGCAAGGATCAGCGCAAGCGTCATATCGGCGGTGTCGTCGGTCACCACGCCCGGGGTATTCGTGACCAGCACGCCGCGCTGGCGCGCCGAATGGACATCGATATGGTCGATCCCCGCACCGTAATTCGCGATCAGCTTGAGCCGCTCGCCCGCCTGCGCCATCATCGATGCGTCGATCGTATCGGTGACGGTCGGGACCAGAACGTCGCTGGAGCGCATCGCGGCCACGATCTCGTCTCGGGTCATGCGGCGGTCATCCTCGCGCAGGACCACGTCGAACAGCTCCGACATGCGGGTTTCCACGACTTCGGGCAGTTTGCGCGTTACCGAAACCTTCAGGCGCGTCCGAGAGGGATTGTTCGCATATGTCATGGTCATCGCTGCTCCTGTCTTCCAATGCCGGTCCGCTTTTGGCAAACTGCCCATGATGCGGGGCAGTGACAAGACCTCGAACAAGGCAGGACTGGCATATGAGACCAATTAAAGCATGGCTGGCAGGGGCTTTGCCGGCGCTTGCGCTGATTCCCTTCGTGATTCCCGCCCATGCCCAGACCGGCTCCCCCTCGCAGATCGTCGAAGCCATCGAAGGTCAGGCCGAGGTGCAAGGCGCGGCCCCCAATGTTTCGGCCGATGCCGAGATCAGCCGCCACCAGAACGAAGAGCGCGATCCCAATCGCGGCGCGGTCACCAATCTGCCTGTGCCGCGCTTTGTCAGCCTCAAGGGCGGCGAAGGCAATGCGCGGCGCGGGCCGAGCCTGTCGCACCGTATCGACTGGGTCTTTCGCCACCCCGGCATGCCCCTGCGCGTGGTCGCCGAATTTGGCCATTGGCGCCGCGTGATCGATCAGGACGGCGCGGGCGGCTGGGTCCATTACGCGCTGCTCTCGGGCGTGCGCACCGCGATCGTCCAGCAGGACATGCTGGAGCTGATGTCGCGTCCCGACCAGAATTCCAGCGTGGTCGCCCGCGCCGAATCCGGTGCGATCGTGCGGCTGCATGAATGCAACAAGGATTGGTGCCGGATCTCGGGCGGGGGCGAGAAGGGCTGGGTCCTCAAGACCACGCTTTGGGGTGTCGATCCCGACGAGATCCGCGACTAACGGCGCCGTTCAAGGGCCCAAACGGGGGCAGGACGCCGCCCGTCTGTCCCGACGAGACGATAGAAAAGCGACGCGCGCCGGACCTCGGGTCGGGCGCGCGGCTTGTTTTCATCCATCGGGCATCGCCCGTGGCGCAGTCTTTGGTGCTCACGCCCCGCCGGTCACATCGCTCGAGGCGGCTGCACGGGCGCATTGGAAATAGGTCAGCGTCGTCTGGTCGCGCGTGACCCGCAAGACATCGGGGCGCGATTGCAGGTAGAGGACGCGGTTGCCGTTCAATTCGCCACCCTCGCAGGACAGCGTGACCTCGGTACGGTTCACCTGCACGTTGGAATCGACGACCGTACAGGTCGAGCCGGCCACGAGGAAGCGGTTGCCGTCGATCACCATTCGGGTCGCGCTTTGCTCATTGCCGCAATCGCTCGCACGCAGGTTGTAGCTGCCGTTGAGCGCATTCGAGGCGGCAACCGGACCCGGTGTCTGGTCGGGCACGGGTGGGGCGGTTTTCTCGCAGGCGGCAACAAATCCGGCCAAAGCAATGGCCGCGAGTGGCAGGGCGAGTGTCTTGGTCATCATCTTCGACGTCTCCCATCTGTCAGCGCGCGGCCAATGCCTTTGCCGGTCATAAGCCGGTCAGAGTTCAGTCGCGCGGCGTTGCGGACTCTGCAGCCAGAAGGCCACGTCCATTCAACAAAGCGTGAACCCCCGGTTTTCGTTCCCTGAATTTCAGCCAAAGTTCGTCGGCCGGTCGGGAATCGCCCTTGGACAGGATCCATTCCTCAAGCCGTGCCGCGGTTGCGGGGTCGAAAACATCGCCGGTCTCGCGGAAGGCCTCGAAAGCGTCGGCATCCATGACTTCGGACCACATGTAGCTGTAATAGCCCGAGGAATAGCCGTCTCCCGAGAAGACATGGCTGAAATGCGGCGTCGCATGGCGCATCGGGATCGCGGCGGGCGCGCCGAGACGGTCGAGCACCTCTGCCTGTTTGGCCATCGGATCGGCGCTCGGGCTGCCTTGGTGGAAGGCGATATCGACCAGCGCGCTTTCGAGATATTCGGTCGTGGCGAAACCCTGATCGGCATTGCCCGCAGCGATGATGCGGTCACGCAGATCGGCAGGCAGCGGCGCGCCGGTTTCGGCATGACGGGCATGACGGTCGAGCACTTCGGGCTGTTCGAGCCAATGTTCGTAAAGCTGGCTCGGCAGCTCCACGAAGTCGCGCGCAACCGAGGTGCCCGACATCGAGGGCCATGTCACATCCGACAGGATATGGTGCAGGGCATGGCCGAATTCGTGAAACAGCGTATGCGCGTCGTCCCAAGACAGATAGGCGGGCGCGCCTGCGGTCTCGGGCGGGGTAAAGTTGCAGATATTCGTGACGATCGCGCGCTGGCCCGCGCCGATCTTGTCCTGCTGCTGCAAGGACGAGCACCACGCCCCCGAGCGTTTCGAGGGCCGCGCGAAGAAATCGCCCACGAAGATCGCCATCAGCTTGCCGCCGCGCGTGACCTCCCAAGCGCGGGCCTCGGGCGCCCAGAGCGGAGCCTCGAATTCACGCATTTCAAGGCCGAACAGCCGGTTTGCCGTGTCGAAGACCGCGCCGATCATCGCATCCAGCGTCAGGTAGGGTTTGACCTCGGCCTCGTCGATATCATGTTCGGCGCGGCGGCGGCGCTCGGCGTAGAAACGCCAGTCCCAAGGTTCGAGCGCGCCATTGACGCCATCGGCATGGAGCGCGCGGGTGAAGGCCTCGGCGTCAAGATGGGCGCGGGCGACGGCGGGTTCCCAGACCTGCATCAGCAACTCTTCGACCGTGGCGGCATTGCGCGCCATTTCGGGCTCGAGTTTATACGCCGCGAAATCGGCATAGCCCAAAAGCTGCGCGCGCTCGTGGCGCAGGGCGAGGATCTCGGTGATGACCGGCAGGTTGTCGGTGGCCTCGCCTCCCGCCCCCTGCCCCGAACCGCGTGCGGTCCATGCCCGAAAGGCAATCTCGCGCAGGGCACGGTCTTCGCTATATTCGAGGAATGGCACGATCAGCGAGCGGTTCAGCGTCACGATCTGGCCGTCGAACCCGCGCTCTTTGGCGGCGGCACGCATGGCGCGGACCAACCAGTCCGGCAGACCGGCCAGACGGTCGTCGGGGATCTGCTGGACGTAGTCGCGTTCATCCGTCAGCACGTTTTGCGAGAATTCCGTCGTCAGGACAGCCAGACGTTCGCGGATCGCGGCCATGCGCTCGCGGGCCGCGCCGTCCAGCGCGGCACCGGCGCGACGCAGGCCGCGCAGGGTCAGTTCGGTCAGGCGGCGGTCTTCGGGGGCGAGGCTGTCGGCCGTCGCAGCCACGGTCTCGACACGGGCGAAAAGACGCGGGTCCATGCCGGTTTTCGAGCCGTGAGCCGCCAGACGCGGCGCGACTTCGCGCTGGATCTTCTCGCGCGAGGGGTTCGAATCGACGCCGGTGAGATTGTAGAAAACAGAGGCCAGACGGTTCAGGCTGTCTTCGGCGCTTTCGAGGGCGGCGACCGTATTGGCGAAAGTCGCGGGCTCGGGATTGGCGGCGATCGCCTCGACAGCGGCGGCGGCCTCGGCCAGACAGTGATCGAATGCGGGGGGGAAATCCTCGTCGCGGATCAGGTCGAAGCGCGGCAGGCCATGCGGACCGGACCAATGCGTGATTTCGGGATTCATCGCGGATCTCCTTGCGTGACGGCGGCGGCGCAACCGCGCCACCCGTATGATCAAGGATTTAACCCGCAGCCGCCCTTTGACAAGGCCGCCGCCCGATCATTGCGCCGAAGGGCTTGCCGGATGGATGCCGCCGCAGATCGCGCAGCCTTCGCGCCTGCGCATCGAGATCACGCGGCTTTCGCCCCAAAGCCCGTCGAAAATGAGCATCCGCCCCCGCAAAGGCGCGCCGGCACGGGTCAGGAGCTTGATCGCCTCGAGCGCCATCATCGAGCCGACGACCCCCGGAAGCGCGCCCACCACCCCCGCCTCGGCGCATGACGGTGCAAGCCCTTGGGCGGGCGGCTCGGGGAACAGGCAGGCGAGGCAGGGCGCGTTGCGGGCGGGGTCCCAGATGGTCAACTGGCCCTCCCATTGCGCGATCGAGCCCGCGACCAGCGGCACGCCCGCCGCGACACAGGCCCGATTGACCGCAAAGCGCGAGGCGAAACTGTCGGTGCCGTCCAGCACCAGATCGAAGCCCGCAACAAGCTCTGCGTCATCGGCGGTGATGCGGCGGGCCAGCGCGGTGACCCCGACATGGGGGTTGAGCGCGGCGATGGCCTCGGCCGCGGCCTCGACCTTGGCGCGGCCGTTATCGCTGCTGTGGAAGATCACCTGACGTTGCAGGTTAGAGAGGCTGACGACATCGTCATCGGCCAGCGTCATCCGCCCGACCCCCGCCGCCGCCAGATAAAGCGCGACCGGCGAACCAAGCGCACCCGCGCCCACGACCAGCACCTTCGCGCCGCGCAGACGGTTTTGCCCCGCGCCGCCGACCTCGCGCAAAACGATATGGCGGGCATAGCGGTCGAGCTCGGCATCTGACATCGGCGCAGGCTTGCCGTCCGCTCCGATGACGGGCGGCGCAAGCGGGGCAGCCGCTTCGACGGCAACCGGCATCGCGCCTTCGGTCGCCCCATTGCGCGCGGCAACGGCATTGCGCTTGAGATAGCCGATCACCTTGCGGTAGCCGATCACCAACAACACGAAGCCGCCCGCCAGCGCCCATTGCTGCGGCCCTCCGCCAATCAGACGCGCCAGCGCCGATTGCGGCCAAAGCGCGAGGACCGGCATCGAGGCGATCCAGACGCCCAGCACCATTGCCGCCGTATAGCGGCCCGGAATGCGGGCAAAGCGCCAGCTGAGCAGAATGACGAGGATCAGGAGAAGGACGAACATCGCCCCTCCCGTCAGGACCGGCCGGTCGAGCCGAAGCCGCCCGAGGCGCGATCACTCTCCGAGAGGGTCTCGGCCATGACATAGCGGGCCTGAACCACCGGCGCGATCACGGCCTGCGCGATCCGCTCGCCATGGGCGATCACGAAGGGTTCGCGGCCGAGATTGACCAAAATGACGCCCAAAGGCCCGCGATAATCGCTGTCGACCGTGCCGGGCGCATTGGCCACCGTCACGCCATATTTGAGCGCGAGGCCCGAACGTGGCCGCACCTGCATCTCGAATCCATGGGGGATTTCGACCCGAAGACCCGTCGGCACCAGCTTCACATCGCCCGGCTCGAGGGTCAGATCGCGACCGGCGAGGTCGGCGCGCAAATCGGCGCCGGCCGCACCGGCCGTCTGATAGTCGGGAAGCGGAAGGGCGGGATCCGCCCCTTCGTCGCGCATGACCAAAATCCGAATATCCGGCATCATGCGCCTTCCTTATCGTTAAGATCACGCCCTTATTTGGGCGCGATCATCATCACCATCTGGCGGCCTTCGAGCTTGGGCATCGACTCGACCTTGCCGGCCTCGCCGACCTCGGCTGCAACGCGGTGCAGCAATTCGAGGCCCAGCTGCTGGTGCGCCATTTCGCGGCCACGGAAGCGCAAGGTGATTTTCACCTTGTCGCCTTCGCCCAGGAATTTCATCACGCTGCGCATTTTGACTTCGTAGTCGTGGGTATCGGTTCCCGGACGGAACTTGATCTCCTTGACCTCGATGACCTTCTGCTTCTTGCGCGCCTCGGCTTCGCGTTTTTGCTGTTCATATTTGAACTTGCCGAGGTCCATGATCTTGCAGACCGGCGGAACGGCATTGGGCGAGATCTCGACCAGATCGAGCCCGACGGCCTGAGCCAGCTCGATCCCTTTGGCCGGGGTCACGACCCCGATGTTCTCACCTTCCGCGCCGATCAGGCGAATTTCAGCGACACGGATACGATCATTGACGCGCGGGCCAGTGTCACGGACGGGCGGTGCGTTATGCGGTCTGCGAGCTATGGTAGTCTTCCTTCAATTGTTGGGAATCTGTGGGCTTTAGATAGCCATGAAGGCGCGGCCTTTCAACCTGTTTCGTCCGCCTCGGGGGATTGTCGGGGCCGCAGCCACAAGGGCCTGCGCGCCGCAGTCGCAGCAAAGCCGCCGGCGCGATCTCCCGCGGGTCGCACAAGGGGCCAAGGGTGGACAAACGGGGGCCGGACGGAGCGCGACGGGTACACCGCGAGGGCCCGCGCGGCCCATGCGGGGCGGCTCCGGTTGCGCCCTCCGCATCTCGCGAAGGACCGGCGGGAAAAGTCCCGACTCCCCGCGAAACCGGCGCAAAGACCGGAAAAACCCTTATCTTCCTCAAGAGATTGGCGGAAACCGCACGGCTTTTTGCCGCTTGCGGGCGCACGGCCCCTGCCCTGCCGCGTCCTTGCTCTGCGCGAAAAGTCCCGATGGGCCGTCCCACGCACTTCCCGCACCCCGTCGGGCATGTCATAGAGGGGCCAAGCATTTTCTGCCACCTTCGCCGCTTTGCCGCGGCCTCATGCCGGAGTCCCTCAATGGCGCGTATCCTGTCGCTTGTCGTGATCCTTGTTCTTGCCGGCGGTGGCGTCTGGCTGTGGTCGGGCGGAGATCTTTCGCGCGTCACCTCGCAAATCGAGGCGCTGACCGGCGGCACTCCGACCGCCCCCGAGGCACCCGCAGCTGCAGCGCCGGCAGAAACGCCCGCCGAACCGGAACCCGCTCCGGCAGCCCCCGTAGCCACCACGCCCGAGGTTCCCGCCGCTCCGGCAGCCGCTCCCGTCGTGACGGATGAAGCTGCGGCCGATGCCGCAGGCAATGCCGCCGATGCGGCCGCCGATGCGGCAGCGACCGCGACCGATGCCGCGGCCGAAGCGGTCGAGGCCGCGCCGACCAGCCCTGCCGCGCAAGAGGCCGAGGCTGCTGCCGAAACCGCGATCGAGGCCGCCGACCGCGCTGCCAATGCCGCTGTCGAGGCCACCTCCAGCGCCGATCCCGCAGCGGCCGCAGGCGTCGCAGCCGAAGCGACCCAGGAGGCCGCCTCCGCTGCCGCCGAAGCAGGCTCCGCCGCCTCGCAAGCCGCCGCCGACGGGGCCGAGATCGCCCGCCTTCTGACCCCCGAAGGCTACGACAAGGCCCGCGTTGCGGCGCTGATCGATGCTTCGACCATCGGCGACGACCAGAAAACCACGCTGAAATCGCTGCTCGACAGCGCCTCGTCCAACCCCGACCTGTTCAAGGCCGCGCTCAATCAGGTGCGGGCCATCCTGAAATGAGCGGCTTTCGCGACCTCAAGACCTTTATTGCGAACAACGGTTTGAAGAAGGCCAAAGGCCCGATCGCCGTGATCCTGATCGAGGATGATGCCGCGATTGCCACAACGCTGTCGCATCACCTCAAGCTGGGCTTTCGCCAGATCATTGCGCTCTCGTCGAACCCCCTGCCCGAGGCGATGCTGCCGCTCGCGGCGCATCCGGCGGCAAGCGACGGGGCCGCGCCCCGTCCCGACAGCCGCGTCGTCAACCTCCAGTTCAACACCCGCCATCATCAGGCCCATGTCGATGCGGTGAACATGGTGATCGACGCCGTGCCCGAGGGGACCTGGCTTTACTACTGCTACAACAGCGAATTCCTGTTCTTCCCCTTCTCGGAATCGCGCTCGGTCGGCGAGATGCTGGCCTTCCACGCCGAGGAACGCCGCCGTGCCATGCTGACCTATGTGGTCGATCTCTATGCCCCCGATCTGGCGCGCTTCCCCGATGCGGTCAGCCTGTCCGAAGCGCGCTTCGACCAGACCGGCTATTACGCGCTCGGCCGCCGGAATCGCGAGGGCGGCTTCCACGAGCGCCAGCTCGACTTCTTCGGCGGGCTGCGCTGGCGTTTCGAGGAACATCTGCCCGCCGATCGCCGCCGCATCGACCGGATCGCGCTGTTCCGCTCCACCAAAGGACTGAAACTTCAGGCCGACCACCGGTTCGACATCGAGGAATACAACACTTATTCCTGCCCGTGGCACCATAATCTGACCGCGACGATCACCTCGTTCCGCGTGGCCAAGGCGCTGGCCCAAAACCCCGGCTCGCGGGCCGAAATCCGCGATTTCAACTGGCGCAACTCGGTGCCGTTCCGCTGGAATGCCCAGCAGTTGATGGATTTGGGGCTGATGGAGCCTGGCCAGTGGTTCTGAGCGCTACACACTGACGCGGGGGCAAGCATGGCCCCCGATCGGGCGGAAGATGCGACTTTTGCAGGGGGCAAAGGCCCAAACCGCTTCGGAGCGGCGCCCTTTCGGACTATGGTAACGCCGTCGTCAGACTTGCACGCTAGTCCTGCACGATGATAGACGGAACGTCATTCATGACCTGGGGGCATAGCTCCCGCCCAGCACAACAGGCAGGCAAAATATGACAATGACCCGGACCAGTTTCGACAAGGAAGACCTGCTCGCCTGCGCGCGTGGGGAACTTTTCGGGCCCGGTAATGCGCAGCTTCCCCTGCCGCCGATGCTGATGATGGACCGCATCACCGATATTTCGGGCGATGCCGGCCTGCATGGCAAAGGCCATGTCGTTGCCGAATTCGATATCAACCCGGATCTGTGGTTCTTCGAGTGCCACTTCCTCAACAACCCGATCATGCCGGGCTGTCTCGGCCTTGACGGGCTGTGGCAGCTGACGGGCTTCAACCTCGGCTGGCGCGGCTGGCTGGGTCGCGGCTATGCGCTCGGCGTGGGCGAGGTCAAGCTGACCGGCATGGTCCGCCCCGACCGCAAGAAACTGACCTATTTCGTGGATTTCACCAAAGCGATCCAGACGCGCCGCCTGACCATGGGCGTGGCGGACGGCCGTGTCGAAGCGGATGGCGAGACCATCTATGAAGTCAAAGACATGAAGGTCGCCCTTTCGGCAAACTGACCTTTCAGATGAAGGAGGACACCATGCGTCGCGTGGTCATTACCGGGCTGGGGATCGTCTCGCCCATCGGCAACAACGCCTCCGAGGTCACCGAGAGCTTGCGGCTGGGGAAATCGGGTCTCTCGACCGCTCCGGGCTATGCGGAACTGGGTTTCCGCAGCCAGGTTCACGGCATGCCCAAGATCAATGTCGAGGAGCATATCGACAAGCGTAACCTGCGCTTCATGGGTCCGGGCGCGGCCTATAACTTCATCGCCATGGAGCAGGCGATCGCCGATTCCGGCCTCGAGGAGAAAGACGTCTCGAACGAGCGCACCGGCCTGATCATGGGCTCGGGCGGTCCGTCGACCTCGAACCTGTTCGAGGCCCATAAGATCACGCTGGAAAAGGGCGCGCCGAAAAAGATGGGGCCGTTCATGGTCACGCGCGGCATGTCCTCGACCAATTCGGCCTGCCTTGCGACGCCGTTCAAGATCAAGGGCGTGAACTATTCGATCACCTCGGCCTGCTCGACCTCGGCGCATTGCATCGGCAACGGCGTCGAACAGATCCAGCTGGGCAAGCAGGATATCGTCTTTGCCGGCGGCGGCGAGGAACTCGACTGGACGCTGTCGTGCCTGTTCGACGCGATGGGCGCGATGTCGTCGAAATACAACGACACGCCCGAAACCGCCTCGCGTCCCTATGACGTCAGCCGCGACGGTTTCGTCATCGCGGGCGGCGGCGGTGTGGTCGTGCTCGAAGAGCTGGGCCATGCGCTGGCGCGCGGTGCCAAAATCTATGCCGAAGTCACCGGCTACGGCGCGACTTCGGACGGCTACGACATGGTTGCCCCCTCGGGCGAAGGCGGCGAGCGCTCGATGCGTCTGGCGCTTTCGACCATCGGCGAGGGTCGCAAGGTCAACTACATCAACGCGCACGGCACCTCGACCCCCGTCGGCGATGTCGGCGAGATCGAGGCCGCGCGCCGCGTCTTCGGCGAAGGCAATATGCCGAAAATCGCTTCGACCAAATCGCTGACCGGCCATTCGCTTGGTGCGACCGGCGTTCACGAGGCGATCTATTCGCTGCTGATGATGCAGAACCGCTTCATCGCGGCATCGGCCAATATCGTCGAGCTGGACCCCCGTATCCATCCCGACGAGATCGCGCTGGAACGCATCGACAATGTCGATTTTGACACAGTCTTGTCGAATAGCTTCGGCTTCGGTGGAACCAATGCCACCCTTGCGATGTCTGTCTATAAAGATTGATCTGGAAGAAGGTTGGGCAATGACCGAATTGCTGAAAGGTAAACGCGCGCTTGTCATGGGTGTCGCGAATGATCGCTCGATCGCTTGGGGAATCGCCAAGGCCCTGCACGAGGCAGGTGCCGAGCTGGCTTTCTCCTATCAGGGCGATGCTTTCGGCAAGCGTGTCGAGCCGCTGGCGAAATCATTGGGGTCCGACTTCCTGTTGGACCTCGATGTTCAGGACGACGCCTCGCTGGATGCGGGCTTCGCCGAGATCGAGAAGCGCTGGGGCAAGTTCGACATTCTCGTCCATGCCATCGCGTTTTCCGACAAGAACGAGCTGACCGGCCGTTTCATCAACACCACGCGCGAGAATTTCAAAACCTCGCTGACGATCTCGTGCTTCTCGCTGATCGACGTGGCGCGGCGCGCCCATGCGCTGATGAACGAGGGCGGATCGATCATCACGCTGACCTATGCCGGCTCGAACCGCGTGACGCCTTACTACAACGTCATGGGGGTCGCGAAAGCGGCGCTGGAATCCTCGGTCCGCTATCTGGCGAATGATCTCGGCCCCGAGGGGATCCGCGTCAATGCGATCAGCCCCGGCCCGATGAAAACCCTTGCCGGTGCCGCGATCGGCGGCGCGCGCAAGACCTATCGCCACACCGAGGCAAACGCGCCCTTGCGCGCCAATGCCACGCTGGAAGCGATCGGCGGCACGGCGGTCTGGCTTTGCTCGGATTGGGGCGCCTGCACCACCGGCGAGACGATCCTTGTCGATGGCGGCTACCACGTTCTGGGCATGCCGCAGTCGGAAAACCTCTGATGGAGGCGCGCTTTTACCGCGCAGCCGACGGAGCCCGCCTCGCTTATCGCGACGAGGGTGACGGGCTGCCGGTACTGGCGCTTTCCGGCCTGACCCGCACGGGTCGGGATTTCGACTATCTTGCGCCGCATCTGACCGGCATCCGGCTGATCCGCCCCGATTACCGCGGGCGCGGAGAGTCGGACTGGACGGGTGCGGCCAGCTATAGCGTTGCGCAGGAAGGCGCGGATGCGCTCGCGCTGCTCGACCATCTGGGCGTCGCGAAAGCCGCGATCCTCGGGACCTCGCGCGGCGGTTTGATCGGAATGTATCTGGCCGCCGTTGCCAAGGACCGCATGACGGGACTTTGCCTCAATGATGTCGGGCCTGTGCTGGAAAAGGCGGGCCTCGACAAGATTTTCGACTATATCGGCCGCAATCCGGTCGGCAAATCCCCCGAGGATATCGCCGCCAAAATGCCCAAAGTCATGGCCGGTTTCGCCAATGTCGCGCCGGGCCGCTGGCTTTCCGAGGCGCGGCTGCATTACCACCAGACGCCGGGCGGCATGAAAATCACCTATGATCCGGCGCTGCGCGAGGCCTTCATCGAGGCGATGTCCGGCCCCGTGATCGACGCATGGCCCATCTTCGACGCGACCCGAGACTTGCCGCTCGCGCTGCTGCGCGGGGCGAATTCGGATCTGCTCTCGCGCGAAACCGCCGCCGAGATGCGCCGCCGCCGTCCCGACATGATCTTTGCCGAGATCCCCGACCGCGCCCATATTCCCTTCCTCGACGAGCCCGAATCGCTCGCCGCACTCAGGGAGTGGTTCGCGTTGATGCGCTGAACGCGGCCATTTCGGCATCTTCGCGCGCAACCTCGTCGAGCAGGAATTGCCGGAAGTCGCGGATGGCCGGACGATTGCGCGACCAGCTCGGATAGACCAGCCAGACCGATTTGCGCGCCTTGCCGACATGCGGGAAGGGCTGCACCAGCGCTCCGGTCGCCAGCTCGAAACGGAAGAAGCGTGGCGTCAGCAACGCCACCCCCCGCCCCGCCAGCGCCACCCGTGCCTCGTTGACCTGCGCGCCCAAGGCCGGCCATGCCTTCTGCGCGACTGGATCGAAGGCCACCCCCGCATCCGCCATCCAGCACGCCCAATTGGGATCTTGCGGATCGAGAATCGGCAACTTCAGCAGATCCTCGGGGTGGCGCAGATCGATGCTCTCCATCAGTCGGGGCGACAAAAGCGGCGCGAATGTATAGGGCATCACGAAATCGGAGGTGAGGCTGGGCCAGTCGCCATCGCCGGTCCTGATCGCCACATCGATATCGTCATGCATGAAATCGACGATGCTGTCCGAGCTTTCCAGCCGTACCGCCAACTGTGGATGGGCCATCTGGAAATGCCCAAGCCTCTGCGAGAGCCAGTTTCCCGCAAGGCTGATCATCGACGAGATCGCCAATGTCCCCCGCCTGCCCTCGGGCGGCGTATAGGTCGTGCGCAAAAGCTCGAAAGCTTCGTTGGTCGGCCCCGCGAGCCGCGCGCCCAAACGGGTCAGCTTCAGCTCGCGCGGCAGGCGTTGGAACAGCGCGCCCCCCAAGCGCTCCTCGAGGATCTTGATCTGATAGCTGACACCGGCCTGCGTCATGCCGAGCTCGACGGCGGCACGGGTGAAGCTGAGATGTCTTGCAGCCGATTCGAAGACGCGAATCGCCGCCAGCGGGGGCATTTCCATAAGCTCTCCTTATGTGTCGCATCCGAGGATTGGTTGGTCACCCGAGGCGGAAGCTAGCATGGTCGCAGCCCAGATCAACGGCCTTAGAGCCCTCGAGGAGCCCCGCCATGACCGCACTCACCAAAGCTGCCTGCAACCACGACCACCGCACGGCCTCGCGGCTGGTGCAATGGCTCCTGCAATGGCGGAGCCGGAAGGCCGGGAAGCTGTCGCGCGAATCGTTGCACGCGATTCCCGAAAACCTGCGCCACGACCTCGGTCTCGACGGCGGCATCCGCCTCGCCCGTGGAGAGCGTTCGGGCGGACGCAGGCTGGACGATACCGCCAATCGCTGCATACCGAGCAGTTTTGGCCCGTTCTTTCGCTAAGACAGAAGAATGAAAGCCAATCATTTCATCAGGCTGTTAAACCGGATGCATTAATCGGCTTTCATTCGATTCCCCGAAACGAACTTCAAGAATATTTAACCGAAAGAATAAACCGTTCTGGACGGCGAAACAGAAACAAAAAAATCGTTCGATTAGACTAAAAAGTCCAACCTGACAAAGGTTATGCTCCAAATCGGCACTCCGCCAGCATGTATGGGCAATACATTATTAACACCGATATTTTATGATCATTTAATATGCAAGCCGTTCGCGTTACCCGAATAACTCCCGGAATACGCATAAATATAAGGGAACGACCCAAACCTAAGTGGCAGACAAATGGGTCAGCATAAATGACCTTTTGCTACGATTTAGTCAGGTGTACTTGGTCATGAAAGTTAATTATTGGTGCTCGTGTACAGAGCATAATGTTTCGTTAATCGCTTTCTTGTTAACCAGTTAAGACTCCGATCGGGCGGTGAATGATCTGCCGTCCGATCGGAATTATTTAGATCGATCCCGCATAAGAACCACTACAGCCGCCCATAAAACGGGGCGGCTTTTTGCATTGTGAACGCAATGAAACGTTATCTTCCCGTCATGAATTTGTCATATCCGGCCAAATCAATAACATTATCTTGATCGATTAATTTTCAAAACTTGATCCAGATCAAAGAAAAGGGGCGAGGTGTTACCCCCGCCCCGCTTCATTCAATTCAAACGCCGCTTAGCGCGTGAATTTTTTATATTTGACCCGCTTGGGTTCGATCGAGTCGGCGCCGAGGCGACGGACCTTGTCGGCCTCGTAGGCCTCGAAGTTGCCCTCGAACCATTCGACATGGGCATCGCCCTCGAAGGCCAGGATATGGGTACACAGGCGGTCGAGGAAGAAGCGGTCGTGCGAGATGATGACCGCGCAGCCGGCGAAATCTTCCAGCGCGGCTTCCAGCGCCTGCAGCGTTTCCACGTCGAGGTCGTTGGTCGGTTCGTCGAGCAGCAGGACGTTTCCGCCCGCTTTGAGCAGCTTCGCCATATGGACGCGGTTGCGCTCGCCGCCCGAGAGGACGCCGACTTTCTTCTGCTGGTCGCCGCCCTTGAAGTTGAAGGACGAGCAATAAGCCCGACTGTTGACCTGCGCGTCACCCAGCTCGATCAGTTCCGCCCCGCCCGAGATCTCTTCCCAGACGGTTTTGTTGGGATCAAGCGCGTCGCGCGACTGGTCGACATAGGACAGCTGCACGGTATCGCCATAGCTGACGGTACCGGCATCGGGTTCCTCGTTGCCGGTCAGCATCTTGAAGAGCGTCGATTTACCGGCGCCGTTCGGGCCGATGACACCGACGATGCCGCCCGGCGGCAGGCTGAAGGTCAGGTCTTCGATCAGAAGCTTGTCGCCCATCGCCTTTTTCAGGCCCTCGACCTCGATCACCTTGTTGCCCAGACGTTCGCCGTTCGGGATGATGATCTGGGCACGCGCCAGCTTCTCGCGCTCGGACTGGCCGGCGAGCTCGTTATAGGCGTTGATACGCGCTTTCTGCTTGGCCTGACGGGCTTTCGCGCCGGCGCGGATCCACTCAAGCTCGCGCTCGAGGGTCTTTTGCTTGGCCTTGTCCTCGCGGGCTTCCTGCTCGAGGCGTTTCGCCTTCTGCTCGAGCCAAGCCGAATAGTTGCCCTCGTAGGGGATGCCGCGACCGCGATCGAGCTCGAGGATCCAGCTGGTGATCTCGTCGAGGAAGTAACGGTCGTGGGTGACCGTCAGGATCGTGCCGGGATATTCGATCAGGTGCTTTTGCAGCCAGGCGATGGTTTCGGCATCGAGGTGGTTGGTCGGTTCGTCGAGCAGCAGCATGTCGGGTTGCTCGAGCAGCAGCTTGCAAAGCGCGACGCGGCGGCGTTCACCGCCCGACAGGCTTTCGACATCGGCGTCGTCGGGCGGGCAGCGGAGCGCTTCCATCGCGACGTCGATCTGGCTGTCGAGATCCCAGAGGTTCTCGGCGTCGATCTCGTCCTGCAGCTTGGCCATTTCCTCGGCGGTCTCGTCCGAGTAGTTCATCGCCAGCTCGTTGTAGCGGTCGAGCTTGGCCTGCTTGGCCTTGACGCCTTCCATGACGTTGCCGCGCACGTTCAGCGCTGGATCAAGCTGCGGCTCCTGCGGCAGATAGCCGACGGTCGCGCCTTTCGCGGCCCAAGCTTCGCCGGTGAAGTCCTTGTCGATGCCCGCCATGATGCGCAGCAGCGACGATTTACCGGCGCCGTTGACGCCGACCACGCCGATCTTCACCCCCGGAAGGAAGTTCAGACGGATGTTTTCAAAGACCTTTTTGCCGCCGGCATAGGCCTTGGACACCCCGTCCATATAGTAAACAAACTGGTATGAGGCCATGACCCATCCTCTTGTGACAAATGTGGACCGTTATTTAGGCCATAGCGGCCCAAAGGGAAAGGCGGGCCGCAGTACAAGCCCGCCCGAAGCATGAGGAAAGCACGCCCGAAAGGCGCCCCTGCCACGCCTTAGCGCAACAGATCGTTGAAGCTTTTGTCGAAGGCCGCTTCGAGAAATTCGAACTGCGGTTCGAGCTTGGCCCGCAAAGCGGCGCGGGCCTCGTCGGGGACCGAAAGCTGCGCATTGCCGGCAAAGACCTTGTCGCGCAGGTTGTTGTATTCATGCGGCGGCAGCCCCAGAAAGCTCTCGACCCTGCGCATAACGTCGAGCGGCGTGCGGCTGATCGCGCCGAAGGGCAGGTAGAGCAGCCGCTGCGGACCGAGCTTGGCGTTCCAGCGCGGCATGAATTCGACGTAATTGCCGCGGTCGAGCAGGACCGGATCCTCGATCTCGGTCATCCAGTCCGCCAGCGTCGCGGGTTTGCGCTTGGCACGCGTGATGTTCATCTTGAGCTGGGAGATCGCGCGATCGACCGGATGGCGCACCAGATAGATGAATTTGGCATGGGGCAGGAATCTCGTGACGAATTCGACGCCTTCTTCGGGCAGGGTCGAATATTCGGGCGTCACATCCATCGGCAACATGCCTTCGGGCGCGGGGGCGAAGACCTGCTTATACCATTGGTTGGTGAACATTTTGCCGCGGGTAATCCGCTCGAGATAGGCCTGGACCTCGGCGGGGACATCCTGACCGCGCGCGGCATGGCGCTTTTCGATGCTGGTCCGGCTCATGCGGAAATGCCACGGCAGCCATTTGCGATGCTCTTCGATATAGAGGTAGTTGAAGAACTGGACCTCCTTGAAGGGAGAGCTCCAGACCTTTGGGTGCTGGCCCAGCATCTGGCTTAGCCAGGTGGTGCCGGCCTTTTGCGCGCCGATGCCGATGATCGCCGGCTTTTTCGGCTTGCCCTCGCTATCCCACTTCATACCGACCCCGATCAAAGACTTTCTGACAAACTGTCTAGGCAAAAGACCGGCTTGGCGAAAGGGCGAACTCTGTCAAAAGCCCGATGCCGCAGGCCTTGGCGTGTGGACAGAAGTCGACAAAAATGTCTAAATTGCCTGCATTCGCGGCGCTTCCCGATTTGAGCTGTTTGATTTGAACCGCGCCGCCGACAGGAGTGTTTCATGACGAGTTCCGCCCCGCAAAGAGGCACCACCGCCAATCCCTACAGTGCCGAAGCCCACAAGAACCACCTGACCATCTCGCAGGCGGAGCGCCAGCACCGCATCATGCCGAACCAGATGTGCACCAATTCGCGCATGCAGCTCGACAACATCAACCGGCTGATCGCCGCGGCGGAGAATGAATACCGCCGGACCCTGTCGGATCTGAACACGGAAAACTGGAAAGGTCGCGGCTGGCTGGTGGTGGATTTCATCCACAAAACCTCGATGGCGAGCCTTGATATGGCGGCAAGCCTGCTGCAGATCGCCGCCGGACCTGCGGGCGATCGCGCCCGCGTTGTAGCCGATATCGGCCAGACGGGCAGCGATGTCGCAGGCGCGCTTTCGAGCAAATACCTCTTCGGGCAGGAGCTCTCGACCAAGGACACCGCGCGCACCATGATGGGCCGCGCCCTGACCCATGTGTCGCCGCGCGGCGCGGGCGGGGCTTTTGCCAAAGGGACCGCGGATATCGGCCTGACCGGCTGGAGCAATATCGACAATATCACCGGCGCCCAATCGACCGATGCGCGCAATGCCCGCCTTGCCGAAGCCAGCGTCGACAGCGTGGCCCAAGTGATCCAGCGTGCGGCGGATACGCTCGACAAAGGCACGGCCGGCGGCAACGTGACCGCGCAAAGGGTCGGCGCCGTCGCCCAGCTGAGCCGCTCGATCGCGAGCTACAACCGCGAGGTCGAGGGTGTCTTCGACCGCCGCCTCGAGACCTATACCAGCAACCAAAACAGCCGCGCCTTGGTCAAGGCGGCTTTCGACCGCAACATGACCAACTTCCGCCGTCAGGCGGCCGAGATCACGCGCCTTCTCGCCTCCTGCCAATAGGCGGGGCACAGAGCCAAAAGAAAGGCCGCACCTTTCGGGGTGCGGCCTTTTCGTTTCCGGGTTCTGGGATTGGCTTAAAGCTTGCCCCAGAGATCGTATTCGCCGGCTTCGTCCACCGTGACCTCGACGATATCGCCGGGGGTCAGATGCTCGAAACCCTCGTCGATGAACAGGTTGCCGTCGATCTCGGGCGCATCGGCCTTGGTGCGGCAGGTCGCGCCTTCGTCGTCAACGCTGTCGACGATAACCTCGATGCGCGAGCCGACTTTCGCGGCCAGTTTCGCTTCGGAAATCGCCTGCGCCTTTTCCATGAAACGCTCGAAACGCTCCTGCTTCACCTCGGCCGGAACATGGTCGGGCAGCAGGTTCGCGCGCGCGCCTTTGACGTTTTCGTATTGGAAACATCCCACGCGGTCGAGCTGCGCCTCGTCGAGCCAGTCGAGCAGATATTGGAATTCTTCGTCGGTCTCGCCCGGATAGCCGACGATGAAGGTCGAACGCAGGGTGATATCGGGGCAGTTATCGCGCCATGCGGCGATTTCATCCAGCGTTTTCGCCGAAGCCGCAGGCCGCGCCATGCGCTTGAGCACGTCGCGATGCGCGTGCTGGAAGGGGATGTCCAGATAGGGCAGGATCAGCCCGTCGGCCATCAGCGGCACCAGATCGCGCACATGCGGATAGGGATAGACGTAGTGCAGACGCACCCAGGCGCCGAGGCTACCCAGATCGCGGGCGAGATCGGTGATATGGGCGCGGTGGCCGCGATCCTCGGCGTATTTCAGGTCGAGCCCGTAAGCCGAGGTGTCTTGCGAGATGACCAGCAATTCCTTGACGCCCGCCTGCACCAGCTTTTCGGCCTCGCGTACGACGGCATGGGCCGGACGGCTGACCAGCTTGCCGCGCATATCGGGGATGATGCAGAATTTGCAGGCGTGGTTGCAGCCCTCGGAAATCTTGAGATAGCTGTAATGGCGCGGCGTCAGCGACACGCTCGTGGCCGGCAGCAGGTCGATGAACGGATCGGGCGCGGGCGGCACGGCACCGTGAACGGCGTCCAGAACCTGCTCGTATTGCTGGGGTCCGGTGACCGCCAGAACCGAAGGATGCGCGCCCGTGATGAACTCGGGCTCTGCGCCCAGACAGCCCGTGACGATGACCTTGCCGTTCTCGGCCAGAGCTTCGCCAATCGCTTCGAGGCTTTCGGCCTTCGCGCTGTCGAGGAAGCCGCAGGTGTTCACGATCACGGCTTCGGCGCCTTTGTAATCGGCGCTGATCGCATAGCCCTCGGCGCGAAGGCGCGTCAGGATGCGCTCGCTGTCGACAAGGGCTTTCGGGCAACCCAGCGAGACCATGCCGATAGTCGGCTGACCCTCGCGCCGCACATCGGGGATGGCGGCATTGGCTAGATCGGGACGGAGATTCGGAGGATTGGGATTGGCGCTCATATTCGCGCATATAACGCAGCCGGAAGTCGTGACAAGACAAAGCGTGGCGTTGCTCGCACGATAGTGCCTTCCCAAGTCAAAAAAGTCGCGGCATGCTGACTTGATGAAAGTTAACCTGCACCCGCTTCGCACCGCCGGACTGATCGTCCTTCTGGCCCTGACCACCCTGACCGGCTGCGTTCCGGACGGGGGGAGCACGGCCCGAAAACCGCCGGCGACGCCCGCTCATGATCCGAATTTCACGATGCTCTTCGTGCCGCAGTCGCGCAACGAAGTCGTCGTCATCCGCGACAACCGCGGCGGCAATGTCATGCGCGCGATCAAGCGCCGCAACGAGCTGGAACGCTGGGGCGGGCGGGTCGAGGTCCGCGGCTATTGCGGCTCGGCCTGCACGCTTTTCATCACTTTGCCCAATGCCTGTCTTGGTCCGGGGGCAGTGGTGGGCTTCCATGCGCCGCGCATTCCCAACACGACCTATATCCCGCCCGGCGTCGACGAGATCATGGCGCTTTACTACCGCAACGGCATTCTGGCGCGCTGGAACGAGACATGGAAGCGCTCGCTCGAGATCAAGAAGATCACCGCCAAGGAATATGTCCGGCTTGACCCCCAAACCAAGCTTTGCCGCTAGGCACGCGGCGGCCACCGGATCTGCAGGCGGTCTTTCCCGCAGCCTTTTCCCAAGACAAGGCCCGCGCCTCGAAAGAAGCGCGGGCCTTTTTCATGCCGCCGGAAAAGCGGGTGCTTTTATTCGCGCAGCCGCCAGCCCGTGGCAAAAATCCAGCGGATCACCGCAAGGCAGATCAGCAGCATGATCGTCACCGCAACCAGCGACGACATCACCGGCACATCCGCCATATCGAAGAACGACCAGCGGAACCCCGAAACGAGATAAAGCACCGGATTGAGCTTGGCGACGCTTTCCCAGAAGGGCGGCAGCATCGAGGCCGAATAGAAGGCCCCGCCAAGGAAGGTCAGCGGCATGATCACCATCATCGGCACGATCTGGAGCTGCTCGAAATTCTTCGCCCAAAGCCCGATGATGAAGCCCAGAAGCGAGAAACTGACGGCGGTCAGGACCAGAAAGACCAGCATCCAGACCGGATGGGCGATATGGACGCCGTTGAACCAGAAGCTGGTGAGCAAGATGATGACCGCGATCAGGATTGCCTTGCTGGCGGCGGCACCGACGAAACCTGCGGTGACCTCGATCCAGCCGGCGGGCGAGACGAGATATTCGTAGATCGTGCCCGAGAATTTCGGGAAGTAGATGCCGAAACTCGCATTCGAGACCGATTGCTGCAAAACCGTCAGCATCATCAGACCCGGCACGATGAAGGCGCCGTAAGGCACATCGTCGACCGTCTGGATCCGCCCGCCGATCGCCGCGCCGAAGACCACGAAGTAAAGCACGGTCGACAGGACCGGCGAGGCCACCGATTGCCAGATCGTTCGGAAAAACCTGTTCATTTCATGCGCATAGATTGCGCGAACCGCGAGCCAGTTCATTCTGCGCCCTCCAGAAGCGACATGAAGACCTCTTCGAGAGAGGATTCCTTGGTGCCGACATCGCGCACTGCCACACCGCGCGCGCTCAGGCCCGCCAGAAGGCGCGCGATGCCGGTGCGCTCGGCGCGGGTGTCGTAGGAATAGGTGATATGGAGCCCGTCCGCCGACAGCACCAGCGCCTCGGCGACCTCGGGATCGAGATCGGCAGGCAGGGCGCTCAGCGGCTCATAAAGATCGACCGTAAGTTGCTTCTTGCCGAATTCGCCCATCAGCTCGGCAGTGGGTTTGACCAGCATCAGCTGGCCCTTGTTGATCACCCCGATGCGGTCGGCCATTTCCTCGGCCTCTTCAAGGTAATGCGTGGTCAGGATGATGGTGACGCCGCGCTTGCGCAATTCGTCGACGACCAGCCACATCTCGCGGCGCAAGGCGACATCGACCCCCGCCGTCGGCTCGTCGAGAAACAGGACCTTCGGGCGGTGCGACAGCGCCTTGGCGATCAGCACGCGCCGCTTCATCCCGCCCGACAGCTCGCGGGTGCGGGCGTCGCGCTTGTCCCATAGCGCCAGACTGCGCAGCACCTCTTCGAGATAGGCGTCGTCGGGGGCCTCCCCGTAAAGGCCGCGGGTGAAGCGGACGCAATCGATGACCTTCTCGAAAGGCTCGAGCGCGATTTCCTGCGGCACCAGACCGATCAGGCGGCGTGCGGCGCGCCAATCCTTGCGGATGTCGTGGCCGCCGACCCGCACCGTGCCCGAACTGGGCGAGACCAGCCCGCAAATCGTCGAGATCAGCGTCGTCTTGCCCGCGCCATTGGGGCCGAGCAAGGCGAGGATCTCGCCTTCGTTGATGTTCAGGCTCACGTCGTTCAGCGCAAAGGTGCCGCTGCCGTAACGCTTGCTCAGGTGATCGACTTCGACAATCGGGGTCATGGGACTTCCTTCCTTGCCTCGCGTCCGAGGCTTTGCCGCAGGCCATCTTCGCCCGCCCCATAACCGTTCCTGACGGGCTGGGGCCAAAGCGGCATGCGGCGCCTCTCGGGGCAGATCAGATAGCGTTACCAAAGCATCGGGGCAAGACAAACCTCTAAAGGGTTGCCAATGACTGTGGTCCGCGCGGCAGATCTGCGCCGCGAAGGCAGGCAAAGCGCCCTGCCCGTCACCACATGGTTTTCGCGGCGCGTTCGGGCCAGTCCTGATCGTAACGCGCCCCGTCGAACGCGCCCCCGCTCAGCCGGTCGAGGATCGCGCCGGCGCTCGGCTGGCCCTCCGCATCGCTGATCCCCGCCCAAAGCCCCGCCCGCATCACCGCGCGGGCGCATTGGAAATAAGCCTCGGCGACCCTAAGGACGACGACCGTGCGCGGGGCCTTGCCCTGACGCGCGAAGCTGCCGCAAAGCTCGGCATCATCGGTCACCCGCGCCATGCCGCGCACACGCAGCACATTGTTCGAGCCTCGGATCATGAACATCACGCTCGCGCGCCCGTCGGCCGCGATATTGCGCAGGCTGTCGATGCGGTCGTTGCCGCGCCAATCGGGGATGGCGACATGTTTGGGATCGAGCACCCGCGCCACCGGACCATCGTCGCCGCGCGGGCTGGCATCGACCTCGCGCGGGCCGAAGGTCGCCAGCACGCAAAAACGCGAGGCCTCGAGCATGGTGCGGTAATCGGGGGTGATGTGATCCGTGACCTTATCCAGCGCCGCAGCCCCCGGGTTTCCGTAAATCCCCGACAGATCCTCGCCGGTCAGCCATTTCATGATCGCGTCACGCCCCCTGCTTCGGCAAGCAACGCATCGCTTGCGGTTTCGATGGTGGTATATAGCTCGGACATGAAGGTTGCATGATCGCTCTCGGGTCCGATTTCGGGGAGAAATTCGATGATCGAGACCCCCGAGCGGAAGGGAAATCCCTTTTTCGGCCAGAAGACCCCGCAATTGACCGCGACCGGCACCACATTCAGGCCGGTATCGCCGCGCACCACTGCTACGCCGTGTTTGTATTTGCGCTTCTCGCCGGGCTGGGTGCGGGTGCCCTCGGGATAGATCACGAGCTGGCCGAGCCCTTCGGGACGGGCCTGCGCGATGCGGATCTCCGCGCCGATCTGCTTCATCGCATCCGAACCGCGCGAGCGGTCGATCGGGATGCAGCCTGCCTTGCGCGCGAAATAGCCCATGATCGGCACATAAAGCAGCACGCGCTTCATGATGAAGGCGCATTGCGGCACGGAATTGGCGATGGCGAGAATGTCGAGAAAGCTCTGGTGCTTGGCGGCGACGATGCATTCGCCTTTGGGCGGCGTGCCGCGAACTTCGACACGGATGCCGAGGATGACGCGCGCCGCCAGCAACAATTGCCCCGACCAGGCGACGCCCAGACGATGCGCGCCCATCTGGGTCAGCATCACGACCGGAAACCACAAGATCCCCATGACCAAGGTTACCAGCGCGATCCAGATGTAGAAAAGGATCGCGCGCGGCCAGGCAAGGATGCCGTGTTGGCGCGGATGGTAACGGTCACGGTGGTCGGCGATCCGGCGCTTTTGATCCGGTCGGTCGGGCGCGGCCATTACCGCACCTCGCGCAGGATTTTCAGCGCGGCCCAACGGGTGGCCAGAAAGCCGATCCCAGCCCAGATCACCGGAATGAGCAACGGCAAAAGCCAGCTCCAGCCCTGGAAGCCGAGCCCCGTGAGGAAGCTGCCGGCCTGATCCATCCCCGGCAAAAGCAGCATAGCGAGCATGGCGACAGCCGTTCCGATTGCCGCCCCCGTCGCCGCGCGGCGGGTAAAGCGGCGCACAAAGGCGGTCGCGATGGTAATGTCGCGCGCACCGATCTGGCGCAGCACACGGATGACCTGCCCGTTGGCGGCCAATGCCGCTTTGGCGGCAAGGGTGATCATCGCGCCCGAGGTCGCAACAATCAGCAAGAGCGAGAAAATACCCAGCAGTTTCAAACGGCCGGCAGCGCTGACCAGCGGCTGGCGCCAGCGGGTATGGTCATCGACCACCGCACCGGGTGCTTCTGCCTGAAGACGCAGCTGCAGCGCCTCGGAATCGAAATCGGCGGTTTGGGTCACTTCGATCAGCTTGGGCACCGGCAAAGCATCGACCGGCACATCGGGACCGAACCACGGTTCGAGCAGCTTCTCGACCTCTTCGTCGCTGACCACGGCAGTAGCCGTGACGCCGGGGGTCGATTTCAGCACATTGAGCACGGCAGAGGTCTGCTGCTCCATTTCGGCGGCGGGGGCCGAAACGCGGATCGTCACGGTCTGGGCCAGAGATTCCGACCAGCGCTCGGCCAGACGGCCGGTGGCCAGCGCCAGAGCCAGCGCGAAAACCGCCAGAAAGGCCATTGCGGCCGCCGAGAAAAGCGTCAATTGCGCGGTGAAACCCGTCGGCGGCACGACACGGTCGGCAATGCCGCCGTCCGAGCGCATCAGGCTGCGCCACAGAGCCGCGAGATCCAGCGATTTCAGATCGGGTTTCTTCACAGATCCGCTCCTGCCAGTTGCAGCGATTTGCCCGCGATCCGCAGCACGCGCGCCGAAACCATCGTCTTGGCGGCGCGGATCAGGTTGAGGTCATGGGTGGCGATCAGCACCGATTTGCCCGAGCGGTTCAGCTCGACCAGCAGCTGCAACAGCCGCATCGACATGTCCCAGTCGAGGTTGCCGGTCGGCTCGTCGGCCAAAATCAGATCGGGCGACAGGATGACGGCGCGGGCCAAAGCCGCGCGCTGGCGCTCGCCCCCCGACAGTTCGGGCGGCATGGCGCGGGCATGGCTGGTCATCTGCACCCAGACCAGCAACTGGCGCAGCTCGTCCATGTCGATGGGCTGGCCCGAAACAGTCAAAGGCAGCGCGACGTTTTCGGCAACCGGCAGGTGATCGAGAAATTGCGGGTCCTGATGGACAACCCCGACACGGCGGCGCAAAGCGGCAATCCCGTCGCGGCCAAGCGTGGTCACATCCTGATCGAAGGCCGTCAGCACGCCCTTGGTCGGCAGCAGATCGGCAAAGCACAGGCGCATGAATGTGGTCTTTCCCGAACCGGAGGGCCCGGTCAGGAAATAGAACGATCCCGGTTGAAGGCTGAGCGACATATCCGTCAGCAACTCGCCTCCGCCGTGATACCCAAATGACACACCCTGCATTTCGATCACGATCACCTCCTTTTCCCCGTGCTTCTTGGCGCGGGGGATGTCGCTTGATAGAACAGCTTGGCGGCGAAGGCGAGACGCCAGTGAAATCAACTCTGCGGAATCACGCGCCGATTCGAGAAACGGAAAGAGACCGATGCGGCTGACCTGCCCGAACTGCGACGCGCAATATGAAATCGACGATGCGCTGGTGCCGCCTCAGGGACGGGATGTCGAATGTTCGGCCTGCGGACAGGTCTGGTTCCAGCCCGGCGCGCAAGCCGCATTCCAGCCGAGCTTCCAACCCAGCAGCCCGCCCGCCGCGTTCCAGCCCAGCTTTCAACCCAGTTTCCAGCCGGATTCCCGATCAGGCGCAGCGCAGGATGCCGCCGCCGACCAACAGGCCCGTCCGCTGAACCGGCAGCTGAGCGCCTCGGTCCTTTCGATCCTGCAAGACGAGGTCGATTTCGAGCGCCGCGCCCGCGAGGCCGACCGCGAGGGCACGCCCCGCGCCGCTGCCGGCCCCCAAGAGCGCGACCAGCCCGAGGACCGCACGGCCGCGGATGACAAAGATGCGGGCGAAGCCTTCGATTTCCCGCTGGTCGACTGGCCGGCAACGACCGTGACCGGCCCCGAACTGGCCGCGCCGCAACCGCAGGACCACCCCCAACCCCAAGCGCCCGCCTATCACGTCCCGCCGCTGGTCCTGCCCGATGCCGAAAAGCTCGCGGCGACGCTTCATGCGCCAAGCCAGCCCGCGCCCGCTCCGGAGCCGGCAGAAGCCGAAAGGCTGGCGGATAAAGTCGTGCACCGCTCTGGCGGCGCATCCCATGACGACACTTGGTCCTTGCCCGGCGATACCGAGGAAGAGGTCGGCGACCGCGACCTGTTCGCGCCGAGCGAACCCGTCGATCTGCCGCCCGACCAGCCATACATGGAAATTGGCGCAGGCGCCGACACCAAACCCTCTGCGGCAGCCTTGCCCGATACGACCGCCGCAAGCGCGAACGCCGCACCAGTAGCAGCTCCCGCGCCGCAGGCCCCGACCGAAGAGCCGCCCGCCCACGGCCCGCGCCACTTCCTGCCCGCGACCGTCACCGAGGACGACATTCCCGCAGGTGCCGCCGGCTACCGGACCGGCTTTGCGATTGCGGTCATGCTGATGCTTTTGGCGGTGACCTTTTACTTCCTCGCCCCCCGCCTCGCCGGTCAGGGCGAATTCGGCGCGCGGATGATGGAATGGCACCAGATGATCGATCAGGCGCGCTTCTGGCTGCGCGACCAGATCGCGGGCCTCTTCGGCGCGGCCTGATACGGGTCGCCCGAAACGCGCTCCGCTCGGCGGGCGGCTCTGACTGCCCCCTTTTCCGCGCTCAGAACTTCTCCAGCAGCCGCCCGAGATAGTCGCGCTCGTCCTCGCTGCGCTCGCGATCGCCCAGACGGCGGCGGATCTCGTCGAGCACGCCGCGCGCCTGTTGCTGCGGATCGAGCCCTTCGGGCAGAGCCCCGTCGCCGATGATATTGTTGCCCTGACCCGAGCGCTGGCGGCCCAGAGGATCGGTACCCGGCTGGCGCGAATAGGGCAGCGCAAGACCGCGCTGGCCCTGCGGATCGCCGTTCTGGCCTTCGGGGCCGTCCTGAGCCTGACCGCTTTGCTGGCCCTGTTGCTGTTGGCCCTGCTGACCCTGCTGCTCGGCCATCATATCGCCCAAAGCGCGCATGCCTTCGCGCATGGCTTGCACGGCCTCGGCCTGCCGCTCCATCGCGCCGACCGCATCGCCGTCGCGCAGGGCCTGCTCGGCCTCTTCCATCGCGCGACCGGCCTGATCGAGCTGGCGTCCGGCCTGATCGCCCTGTTCGGTGCCCTGCCCCGGCAACAGCCCGCGCTGGCGACCCAAAGCCTCGCGCAGACGGCGCTGGCGGTCGGCAAAGCTGCCCTCGCCGCCCGGCTGTCCTTGCTGGCCCGGCTGTCCTTGCTGGCCGGATTGACCCTGTTGGCCCTGCTGCGGCTGGCCCTGCTGGCCCTCGCTGCCCTGCTGTTCCCCGCCCTGCTGCTCGCCGTTCTGCTGCTGGCCGAAGGGGTCCTGCATGAACTGGTTCTGAAGATCGCGCATGATCTCGTCCGAAAGACGCTGCTGGTCGCGCAGGCTTTCCGCAAGACGGTTCATCGGACGACGCCCCACCCCGTTCGCATCCTCGGATTCCGAGATCTGGAGGTTTTCCATCATGCGGTTGAACTGTTCGAGCAACTCCTGCGCCTCGGACATGCGGCCTTCGTTCATCAGGCGCTGGATCTCGTCCATCATCTGCTGGATCTGGTCGCCGGTGACCTGCTGGCGGTTTTGCTGCGGCGAGCGGTCGAAGCGTTGCGAGGGATCCTGTCCCTGCTGCGCGAGCATCTCGGTATAGGCGTCGGTGGCCGCGCGCAGCTCTTCCATCAGGCGCTGGACCTCGTCGGGGCTCGCGCCGTTGCGGATCGCCTCCGAGAGACGTTCCTGTGCCTGTTTCATCCGCGCCAGAGCATCCGATAGCCCGCCATCCTCCAGCGCGATCGCCGCATCCCACAGCATCTGCGCCATTGCATCGCGCGCCTTGTCGTCGAGCGGCCCCGCCTCGAGGGTCGAAATCGCGCCGCGCAGACCCATGACAAGGGTCTCGTCCATCGCGCCCTCGGGCTGCCATGTCACCGCGCGCAGAACCTCGGCGCCGCGGATGCGGTTTTCGCGCGACCACATCAGGTCGCGCCGCATCTCGATCAGCGCGGCGGCAAGCGGGTCAAAGAAACGCCGCCCCGGCAGGATCGTATGCATCGGCTCGGATTGGCCCTCCTGATCGATCCCGTCGAGGACCTGCAACCGCACAACCACGGGCAGGTTCGCCCACGGGTGCCGCGAGAGATCGGCGACCAGCTGCCCGCGCAGATCCTTGCGCGTGCCGGTCGCAGGCAGGGGCAGATCAAGCGCGATCTCCTCGCGCTGCTCGGGATCGACCGCCAGACCGAAGCGGCGGTCAACCGCGCCGAGATCCAGCGAAATCAGTGCCTTGCCCGCCGCGATACCGTTGTCGTCGCTGGCGGTGAATTCCTGCACCAGACGCCCGTCCGCGCGCCGAGTCGGCTGTGCTCCGGCCGAGACAACCGGCAAGGCGTCGGGCTGGACGGTAACGGCAAAGCGCCGCCCCGAGACGGTGATCACCCCATCCTGTTCCGCAACGAAGGCGGGCGCCATCGGATCGGGTTTGTCCTGAGCGAGCGCGGGCCCGATATCTTGCGAAACGGCCGCATCATCGCCGTAAAGGCGGAAGCTGATCGTACTGCCTTTGGGCAGGACGAGGGTATCCTCCACAGGCAGGGCATTGAGATAGATCGTCGGGCGGCGGGTATAGGCGGGCGGCTGGGCCCAGCCTTCCCAACCGGGGCCGCTTTCGACGGTGGGGGCCTGTTGCGGTAAGGGCCGGAAAGTCGCGCCGAGCGCCGCAATTCCCTGACCGATCTGGCCCGAAGGCGCGAAGACCATGACCATGGCCAACGCCGTCAGCCCGACCAGACGCAGCCCGAAAGGATCGCGCCGTGCAAGCTGGGGATCGGGGGGAATGGGGCTGGCTTGCTCTGCGCCCGCGCGCATCCGCGCCTGATGGGCCTGCCACAGTTCGAGCGAGCCCGCATCCTCGCCGCCCAAGGCCTGACGGTCGCGCAGGGCCGAAAGCGGACGCCCCTCGAGGGTGGCATCGACGCGGGCGCGGGCGGCCTCGCGGCTCGGGCGGCGAAAGCGCCACAGACCCCAACCGGCGCTGGCAGCAAGCGCGAGCCCCGCGAACACGAGGCCCGCCAGCAAAGCATTGCGCGAAAGTCCTGAGGTCAGGCCGAAGGCCAAAGCGGCAAGCCCAAGCCCCACCACCACCAGCAGCGGCCAGAAGGCGCGGGCAAGCTCTTCCCAGATCATCCCCGCCCGCGTCAGCGTGATCGCCGTCGCGACACGGCGGCTGTCGGCTGCCGCCGCATTGCGGCTTTTCGCGTGATCCTCGGGAGCGTTCATGCCCGGCGCATTCCCCTTTTACGTCTGCGGCGACTATTCCACGGCCTCGGGCGGGGAACAAGCGCGGCTATCCGCGCCCGCCCCCGCCTTGCCGCGGCCCTGACCTTGGCCGGAGCTTTGGCCAGAGCACCGCAAAACCGGCCTTATCCGGCCATCCACGCGGGAATGCTATCACGCGCAATGATTTCCTCGACCGAGGGACGGGCGCGGATGACGGCGAATTGATCGCCCGAAACCAGAACCTCGGGGACCAGAGGCCGCGTGTTGTATTCGGAAGCCATGACCGCGCCGTAAGCACCGGCCGAGCGGAAGGCGACCAGATCGCCCTCGGACAGGCGGTTCAACTCCATCCCCTTCTCGAAAGTGTCGCCGGTCTCGCAGACGGGGCCGACCACGTCGAAAGCCGACACTTCGGCGGCAACGGCAGGTTCGAGCACCGGCACGATGTCGTGATGCGCGCCATACATCGCCGGACGCATCAGATCGTTCATCGCCGCGTCGAGGATCAGGAAATCGCGGCCCTCGCCTTCCTTGAGATAGACGACCGAAGACAGCAGGATTCCCGCATTGCCCGAGATGTTGCGGCCCGGTTCGATCTCGATCTCGCAGCCGAGGTCACCAACCGTCTCGCGGATGACTTGACCGTATTCGATCGGCAAAGGCGGCGCGTTGTTGTCGCGGCGGTAAGGAATGCCCAAGCCGCCGCCCATATCGAGGCGGATGATCTCGTGGCCGTCCGCGCGCAGATCACGGGTGAGCTGGGCCATTTTTGTATAGGCCTCGCGGAAGGGCTGCAGATCGGTGAGCTGGCTGCCGATATGCATGTCGACGCCGACGACCTTGATCCCCGGAAGCGTCGCGGCATAGGCATAGACGGCGCGCGCCTTGGCGATCGGAATGCCGAATTTGTTCTCCGATTTGCCGGTCGCGATTTTCTCGTGGGTATGGGCATCGACATCGGGATTGACGCGCAGCGCGATCGGGGCGCTGAGGCCCATATCGGTCGCAACGCGCGACAGGCGGTCCAGCTCGGGCTCGGATTCGACGTTGAACTGGCGGATGCCGCCCGAAAGCGCCTGACGCATTTCCTCTTCGGTTTTGCCCACGCCCGAAAAAACGATGCGCTCGCCCGGAACGCCTGCGGCTTTCGCACGGGCATATTCGCCGCCCGAGACCACATCCATCCCCGCGCCGAGATCGGCCAGAACCTTCAGGACGGCGACGTTGGAATTCGACTTCACCGCAAAGCAGATCAGGTGATCCGTCCAGTCCAGCGCCTTCTGGAGCTGCTGGAAATGGCGCGTCAGCGTGGCGGTCGAATAGACATAGACCGGCGTTCCGACCGCTTCGGCGATCTTGGTGAGCGGCACGTCCTCGGCGCAAAGGACGCCGTCGATATAGTTGAAATGGTCCATCAGGCGATCCTGCGAGAACGGATGAAAAGATAGAGAGGCAGCGCGCAACCGATGCCGAGCCACAGGGCCGGCAAGGCGAACAGCGCCGCCCAGTTGCGCCGTATCGAGGTTTCGATCAGGCACCACAAGGCCAGAGTGCCCATAGCCAGCCATTCGGTTGGCCGCACCGACACCGGCTGCGGTCCCGAAGCCCAAAGCCCCAGCACCGCACCGGCAATCGCAAGCCCGAGCCAGACCAGCCGGAGCGGCGTCAGATCAGAGCGAAGAGACGACACCGATCCGCGCCTCGCCGCTGACCGCTATGCCCGGAGGCGGCGTCTCGTGGGTCGAGGGAGAGATCGGAGGCCCGTCGACGCCGCAAGCGGCCAGCGCCAGAAGCGCGATCAAGGGCAGAAGCTTCATGCGAGGATGTCCTTCCAGCGGGCGATCTGTTTGCGCACCTGATCGGGGGCGGTGCCGCCATAGCTTTGACGCGAGGCAACCGAATTATGCACGCCCAGAACGGTAAAGATATCCTGCGTGATGGCGGGGTTGACCGATTGCATCTCGTCGAGCGTCAGATCCGGCAGGTCGATCCCCTGCTTTTCGGCCATGGCGACCAAAGTGCCCGTGACATGGTGGGCGTCGCGGAACGGCAGCCCCGCCTCGCGCACCAGCCAATCGGCCAGATCGGTCGCGGTCGAGAAGCCCGAGCCCGCCGCCGCTTCCAGCTTGTCGCGGTTCGCGGTCAGATCGGTCAGCATCCCCGACATGGCGGCCAAGGCCAGCATCAGGTTGTCGGCGGCGTCAAAGACCTGCTCTTTGTCTTCCTGCATATCCTTGGAATAGGCCAAGGGCAGGCCCTTCATCACGACGAACAAAGCGACCGCCGCGCCAAGGATGCGGCCAATCTTGGCACGGATCAGCTCGGCCGCATCGGGGTTTTTCTTCTGCGGCATGATCGAAGAGCCGGTCGAGAAGCGGTCCGACAGCGTGACGAAACGGAATTGCGCCGAGGACCAGATCACCAGCTCTTCGGCCAGACGCGACAGATGGACCGCGCAGATCGCAGCCGAGGACAGGAACTCCAGCGCGAAATCGCGATCCGAGACCGCATCAAGGCTATTGGCCATCGGACGGTCAAAGCCCAGCGCCTCGGCGGTGGCATGACGGTCGATCGGGAAACTTGTCCCTGCCAGAGCCGCCGCACCCAAGGGTGATTCGTTCATGCGCTTGCGGGCATCCTCGAAACGCGATTTGTCGCGGCCGAACATCTCGACATAGGCCATCATATGGTGGCCCCAGGTCACCGGCTGCGCGGTTTGCAGATGGGTAAAGCCCGGCATCACCCAATCGGCGCCCTTTTCGGCCTGCGACAAAGCGGCGCGGATGAGCTGCTCGAGACCCGCGATCACGGCATCCGCCTGATCGCGCACCCACAGACGAAAGTCCGTCGCGACCTGATCATTGCGCGAACGCGCCGTGTGCAGGCGGCCTGCGGGCTCTCCGATGATCTCTTTGAGGCGCGATTCCACGTTCATGTGGATGTCTTCCAACGCGGTTTTGAACGGGAAATCGCCGGCCTCGATCTCTGACAAGACCGTGAGCAGGCCTTCCCCGATCGCCTTCTCGTCGTTAGGGCTAATGATGCCTTGTGCAGCCAGCATGGCGGCATGGGCCCGACTGCCGCGGATGTCCTGCGCGTAGAGCCGCTTGTCGAACCCGATCGAGGCGTTGATCGCCTCCATGATCGCGTCGGGACCTGCGGCGAAACGGCCGCCCCACATGGCGTTGGCGGAGTTGTCGGACTGCTCGGTCATATTCTACCCTTCGGAGGTCACATGCTTCGTTCTCTTCTGCTTTATACGGCGCTGGTTATCGGTGCAAATGCCGCAACGGCCGGAGAGATCGACTTCGATGCCGCCCATGCCAACGGTCTATCCAAACTGACCGCGACCGAGGCGACCCCTGTCACCGATGCGGTCTTTTACGATCCCGAAGGCGGCGAGCACCAGCTTCAGGATTATGCGGGAAAGGTCGTGATGCTGAACTTCTGGGCGACATGGTGCGCGCCCTGCCGCGAGGAAATGCCCTCGCTCGACGCGGTTCAGGCGGAAATGGGCGGCGACGATTTCGTGGTCGTCGCCTTGGCCACCGGCCGCAACCCTTTGCCCGGCATCGAGAAATTCTTCGAAGAGACCGGCGTCTCCAATCTGCCGATCCTGCTTGATCCCAAGCAGCAGATCGCCCGCCCGATGGGGGTCATGGGCATGCCCGTGACCGTGCTCATCGACCGCGAGGGCAACGAGCGCGCCCGTCTGATCGGCGGCGCCGACTGGTCGAGCGAGGCCGCCAAACAGGTCATCCGCGAGCTGCAAGCCCCCTGACCGGCGCGTGGCAATCGCAGGTCGTGAGGTGGTCGTTGACCAATCCGCAGGCCTGCATGAAGGCATAGCAGATCACCGGTCCGCAGAATTTGAAGCCGTTTTTCTTGAGCGATTTCGACATGGCTTCGGATTCTGCGGTCTTGGCGGGCACCTCGCCGATGGTCGCGAAACTGTTCTGGATCGGACTGCCGCCCACGAATCCCCACAAATAGGGCGAGAATCCCTCGCGTGATTCGATCTCGAGATAGGCGCGCGCATTGCTGACCGCGCCCTCGATCTTGCCGCGATGGCGAATGATTCCGGGATTGCTTAACGCGGCCTCTACCTCGGCGGTGCCCCAGTTCGCGACCCGTTCGGGGTCGAAACCCTCGAAAACCTCGCGGAAATTATCGCGTTTGCGCAGGATGGTGATCCAGCTCAGACCCGCTTGAAATCCGTCGAGAATCAGCTTTTCCCACAGGCTGCGGCTGTCGTATTCGGGCACGCCCCATTCGGTGTCGTGATAGTCGGTGTAGAGCGGGTCGGTCCCGCACCAGTCGCAGCGTTTCGTCATATCGGGTTAACCTCGAATCCAGATAGGCTCTGCGCATTTACGCCTTTTAAGGGAACATCCTCCAGTCTGCGTGAAGTTGGTAAGGAGTCCCGTCATGTCGATTAATCTCACGCCGCCGGGTGGGCGCAGTTCTCCGCTGGATTTCGCAATGGACCAGCAGGCGCGCAAAACGATGGAAATGGTCCAGCGCGCGGTCTTGCGGCGCGATGCCGTACTGGCTTTTCAGCCGGTGGTGCAGTCGGAACGTCCCAACCGCCCCGCTTTCTACGAAGGGCTGATCCGCGTGATGGATGAAACCGGCCGTTTCATCCCGCTCAAGGATTTCATGCCGCAGGCCGAAACCATCGAACTCGGACGCCAGATCGACTGCCTCTCGCTCGCGCTCGGCCTGAAAGCTCTGGCCGAGGAACCCGCGTTGCGCCTCTCGATCAACATGTCGGCGCGCTCGATCGGCTATCCGGAGTGGATCAAGACCCTGCGCGAAGGCGTGGCGCAGGATCCGCGAATCTCCGAGCGGATGATTCTCGAAATCACCGAAAGCTCGGCGATGGACATGCCCAATGTCGTGAACCGTTTCATGACGGAGTTGCAGGACCACGGCGTCAGTTTCGCGCTGGACGATTTCGGTGCGGGCTATACCTCGTTCCGCTATCTGCGCGATTTCACCTTCGACATGATCAAGATCGACGGCCGCTTTATTCGCGAAATCTCCGAACATCCCGACAATCAGGTCCTGACGCGCGCGCTGCAAAGCATTGCCCATCACTTCGACATGTTCACCGTCGCGGAATCGGTCGAGACCGCAGAAGATGCCGCCTATCTCATTGATATGGGTATAGACTGCATGCAGGGCTTCTATTTCGGCGCTCCGACGATCGTGCCGCCCTGGCGCTCTCCGGAAGCCTCCGCCCGCCGCTCCTGAGTGGCCCGAAGCCGGTAGATCTCGAGCGCTCACGCACGGCTTCACGTGAAATCCTGTGCGCTGTGCAGCCGCCCCATAGGGCCGCGCTCTGCCCTTCGGCACGATCAAGCAGGGACAATTTCGGCAAATCAGCCTTTGGTGCGAGCCGTGATCTTGACGTTGCGCCATCAATAAGGGTCACTTGCTTTCAATGGCCGGACAATCGGCCTTCAAGAAACAGGAGATCCATCCATGACCAAGGCCGTCATCGTCTCTGCTGCGCGCACGCCAGTAGGAAGCTTCATGGGCGCTTTTGCACATGTCCCCGCTCATGATCTTGGCGCTGCCGTCCTGCGTGCCGTCGTCGAACGCGCCGGCATCGATCCCGCCGAAGTCAGCGAGACGATCCTCGGTCAGGTGCTGACCGCAGGCCATGGCCAGAACCCTGCCCGTCAGGCCCATATCAACGCCGGCTTCCCCAAGGAATCGGCGGCATGGCTGATCAACCAGGTCTGCGGCTCGGGCCTGCGCAGCGTTGCGCTCGCGGCCCAGCAGGTGCTGCTTGGTGATGCCACGATCGTCGCGGCGGGCGGTCAGGAATCGATGTCGCTCGCGCATCACTCGGCCTATCTGCGCGCCGGCCAGAAGATGGGCGACATGAAGATGACCGATACGATGATCTTCGACGGGCTGTGGGACGCGTTCCACAATTACCACATGGGCCAGACGGCGGAAAACGTCGCCAAACAGTGGAATATCTCGCGCGAAGAGCAGGACCGCTTTGCCGTCGCCTCGCAAAACAAAGCCGAAGCCGCACAGAAAGCCGGCAGCTTCGTGGACGAGATCGCCCCCTATATCGTCAAATCCAAGAAGGCCGAGGTCGAGATCAACGCCGACGAATATATCCGCCACGGCGCGACCTACGAGGCCATGGAAAAGCTGCGTCCGGCCTTCGTCAAGGACGGCTCGGTCACGGCGGGCAATGCCTCCGGTCTCAACGACGGCGCGGCCGCGGTGCTCGTGATGACCGAAGACGAGGCCGCGCGCCGCAATCTGACGCCGCTGGCCCGCATCGCCTCCTTCGCTACGGTGGGCGTCGATCCCTCGATCATGGGCACCGGCCCGATTCCCGCCAGCCGCAAGGCGCTGGCCAAAGCGGGCTGGTCGGTCGGCGATCTCGATCTGGTCGAGGCGAACGAGGCTTTTGCCGCACAGGCCTGCGCGGTCAACAACGACATGGGCTGGGATCCGTCGATCGTGAACGTCAACGGCGGCGCCATCGCCATCGGCCACCCGATCGGTGCGTCGGGTGCGCGTATCCTGAACACGCTTTTGTTCGAAATGAAGCGCCGCGAAGCAAAAAAAGGGCTCGCCACGCTCTGCATCGGCGGCGGCATGGGCGTCGCCATGTGCCTCGAGCGCCCTTAAGTTTGAATAATCCCGTGCGCAACTATGTTGCGCGCGGGAGGCCTGTTTGATAATTGAATTACTGAGCTGATCTTTCTAGGAGGGGGAAATAATGAGCAAAGTCGCAATCGTTACGGGGGGATCTCGCGGAATCGGTGCTGCCATTTCGAAGGCATTGCATGCTGCGGGATATACGGTAGCGGCCAATTACGCGGGCAATGACGATGCCGCACGCGCGTTCACCGCGGAAACCGGCATCAAGACCTATAAATGGTCGGTCGCCGATTACGACGCCTGTGTTGCGGGCATCAAACAGGTCGAGGAAGAGCTGGGGCCGGTCGCCGTTCTGGTCAACAATGCCGGTATCACGCGCGACACGATGTTCCACAAAATGAGCGTCCAGCAGTGGAAAGAGGTCATCGACACCAACCTGAGCGGGCTGTTCAACATGACCCAGCCGGTCTGGACGGGGATGCGCGACCGCAAATTCGGCCGCATCATCAATATCAGCTCGATCAACGGCCAGAAGGGTCAGGCCGGTCAGGTCAACTATTCGGCCGCCAAAGCGGGCGATATCGGCTTTACCCGCGCTCTGGCGCAGGAAGGTGCGCGTGCGGGCATCACCGTGAACGCGATCGCGCCGGGCTATATCGGCACCGAAATGGTCCGCGCGATTGATGAAAAAGTGCTCAACGAGCGCATCATCCCGCAGATCCCCGTCGGGCGCCTCGGCGAACCCGAAGAAATCGCGCGCGCCGTGGTCTTCCTCGCCGCCGATGATGCCGGCTTCATCACCGGATCGACCATTTCGGCCAACGGCGGGCAGTTCTTCGCATAAGGCACCGTGCCCCGGGCACAAAAGCCCGACAGAAACAAGAATGGCCCGCAGCAATCTGCGGGCCATTCACATTCGGGCTCTTCACATCTTGCGTTTGAAATCTGGTGCAAATGTCGCCGGTAATCAGTGCGACAGACGGGTGATTTCCTCCTTCAGCCGCATCTTTTCCTTCTTCATTTGCGAAATGTTCAGGTTATCAGTGCTGGGAGAGCGTTCCGCGGCCTCAACGGCCAGCGCCAGCGATTGATGTTTACGGCGAAGTTCCTCCACATGGGAAGCAACCGACATGTCGTCCTCCTTCATAAAACCAGTCGAACCTCATCAGTTCACCATAGTTTCATGATTCTGTCACCGGATTTAAGCATCGGGGTGAACGAGCGCCGCCCCTTCGCGCAGCACAGCCTGCGCCTCGGCGGAAAGGTCCTCACCATCCTGTAAATGCTCGCTTTTTTCGTGCATCACGAAAGGAGCAAGCAACCGCAGCGGAGTGCGCGCGCCCTTCCGCGCGGTCACAATGATGCGACCGGCATCGCGCCCGTGGCGGGCCGCGACCGGCAGAACGGTAACCGCCCCCGCATGAGGCGAGAGCGCGCAGAGAACCTCCGACAAGCGGTCCGCGCGCTGGATCAAGGTCAGCCATCCTTTGGGCTTGAGCCGCTTGAGCGCGGTCGAGATCCACAGGTCAAGCGCGGTCGCCTCGTGGCGCGCAGTGCCGCGACCAAGATCGGGGGCCGGTGTGCCGCCCAGAAAATAGGGAGGGTTGGCGATAACATGGTCGAAACTGCGCTGGCGCAGCACCAAAGGCATATCCGCCAGATCGCCGGTGACGATCTCGGCGCTCAGCCCGTTGGCTTGGGCATTCTGCCGCGCCAGATCGGCATAATTTTCCTGAAGCTCCAGTCCCGACAGCGCCAGCCCCTTCACCCGCCAACCCAGACACAGCAGCGCCACGCCCGCGCCGCAGCCGAGCTCCAACACGCTTTCGCCCGGTTGTGCTGGACAGGAGGCCGCCAGCATGACTGGATCGGCTCCCGCCAGATAGCCGCCCACGGGCTGCGCGATCCGCAAACGCCCGCCCAGAAAGCCGTCATAGCGCAGGGTCGCGCCCTCGCCTGCCGGATCTTCAGGGCCGCCCGACACGCCGCCGGTCAGGCCTGTGTCCAAACCGTCAGAGGATATCATGATCGCGCAAAATCGCGGAGGCCATGAAGTGGTCGCGATCGGCCACCATCAGGCGTCGCGGCAGGATCCCGATCGAGCCTTCGAGCACGCTCATATGCTCGTCGAGCGGAAAAGCCGTGATCCCCTCCGAGGCCAAAAGATCGGCCGCGCGGGTCACAAGCAGGGGGTTGGTGGTTCGCAGAACTTCCTTCATCGTGACAAAAGACTAAGCGGAGGTTGCGAAACTGTCCATGCCGTGGCAATTGCTGGCTGCGAAAGGGGTCGCAGATGGGTATGAACGAAAACGTCGCAAAGCCGCTGGATCAGCTTCTGGAGCTGTTGGCAGACGATATGAACGCGGTCGGTACGCTTTTGAGCGAACGGATGTCGAGCCGTCATGCCCCGCGCATTCCCCAGGTCACAGCGCATCTGATCGGCGCCGGCGGCAAGCGTCTGCGCCCGCTTCTGACGGTGGCGGCGGCGCGCCTGTTCGACTATCAGGGCACGCATCACCAGCTTTTGGCCGCGACGGTCGAATTCATCCATACCGCGACGCTTCTGCATGACGATGTGGTCGACGAAAGCAAACAGCGCCGCAACCGCCCGACCGCGAACCTGCTCTGGGACAACAAATCCAGCGTTCTGGTCGGCGATTACCTTTTCAGCCGCAGCTTCCAGCTGATGGTCGAGACCGACAATATGCGCGTCATGAGCATTCTCGCCAATGCCAGCGCCACGATCGCCGAGGGCGAGGTTCTCCAGCTGACGGCGGCGCAGGATCTGGCCACCAACGAGGACATCTATCTTCAAGTCGTGCGCGGCAAGACCGCGGCGCTGTTCTCGGCCGCGACCGAGGTCGGCGCGGTGATCGCGGGTGCCTCGGAAGAGCAGATCAAGGCGCTCTTCGATTACGGCGACGCGCTCGGCATCGCGTTCCAGATCGTCGACGACCTGCTCGATTACACCGGCGCGTCCGAGACGATCGGCAAGAATACCGGCGATGATTTCCGCGAGCGCAAGCTGACGCTGCCGGTGATCAAGGCCGTGGCGAAATCGGACGAGGCCGAACGCGCCTTCTGGACGCGTACCATCGAAAAGGGCGACCAGCGCGACGGCGATCTCGACGAGGCGATGCGCATCATGAACCGTCACGCCGCTCTGGAAGACGCCCGCAAGGATGCTCTGGCATGGTCGGCCCGCGCCCGCGCCGCTCTCGAAGCGCTGCCGCAAAGCCAATTGCGCGACATGTTGAGCGATCTTGCCGATTTCGTGACTGCCCGCGTCGCCTGATCCGGACAGTTTCGGCGCAGGCCACGCCCTCGGCGCGCAAGGCAAGGCGCTGATTGCACGGGGAAAAGCCCGCGAACGGCAAGGCTCCGCCGATTTTCGCGCGCATTCATCACCTGTTCATCACCTCTCGGTCAGGCAGGTTCTCAACCTGCCCGTCTTGCTGTAATGTCCTTTCCAAAGGCCGGATCCACGCGGCCATGCAGGAAAGCAGGCATGAAGAAACCGACCGGCAACAACCGCATTGTTGCGGACAAGCGCCAATTCCCCGAGCAAGCGCCCAAACAAAAGCCCCCCCGCAAGCCGAAGAAATCGCGGCGTAAAGGCGGCGGTGTCGGCAGTGCGGTTTCGGGCGGCATCGTCGGGCTGATCTCGCTGGTCTGGCGGGTGATCTGGGGCTCGATCTGGCGTTTGGGCCTGACCGTCGCGCTCATCCTTTTGGCCGCGACCTTCTATTTCTACTCGACCCTGCCCGAGGCTTCGGCGCTGTTTGACGGCCGCGCGCGCGGCTCCGTCACGATGCTCGACACCGACGGACGCGTCTATGCCTGGCGCGGCGAGACCTTCGGCATGGTCAGCGCGGACCAGATCGCACCCGCGCTGAAGAACGCCGTGGTCGCGACCGAGGACAAGCGTTTCTACATGCATCTCGGCGTCGACCCGCAGGGTATCGCCAGCGCGATCAAGATCAACCTCGCGCAGGGACGCGGCGCGCTTTCGGGCAACGGCGGCTCGACCATCACGCAACAGGTCTCGAAGCTGCTCTGCCTTGGCGAATCCTTCGATCCGATCAAGTGGAAATCGGAAACCGAATACGAGGCGGAATGCCGCAAATCCTCGATCTGGCGCAAGATCAAGGAAGTGCCCTATTCGCTCGCGATGGAGGCGAAATACTCCAAGGACGAGATCCTCAACATCTATATGAACCGCTCCTATCTTGGTGCGGGCGCGCGCGGTTTCGAGGCCGCCAGCCAGCGCTATTTCGACAAGCCCGCCAAAGACGTCACCCCCTCCGAGGCGGCGATGCTGGCCGGTCTGCTCAAGGCGCCGAGCTATTTCGCCCCCACCGCCGACCTGCAACGCTCGCAGGATCGCGCTTCGGTGATTCTCGATCTGATGCACGAGCAGAAATATCTCGACGATGCGGCCTATCAGCAGGCCAAAGCAAATCCGGCGGTTCTGTCGCGCGCGGCCTCGGCCCGTGCGGGCGGCTATTTCGCCGATTGGGTGATGGAATCGGGGCCGGGCTTCCTGACCTCGGAAACGACCGAGGATGTCACCATCCAGACCACCTTCGACCAGCGCGTGCAGCGCGCGGCCGAGCGGGCACTGAACCGGATCCTCGACGAAAAGGTCGCCAAAGGCTCCAAGGTGCAGGCCGCCGTGGTGGTGATGTCGGCAGATGGTGCGGTCCGTGCCATGATCGGCGGCCGCGAAGGCGGTGTGTCGGGCGTTTTCAACCGCGCGACCCAAGCCAAACGTCAGACCGGATCGAGCTTCAAGCCCTTCGTCTTTGCTGCCGCGCTTGATCAGGGTTACCGCCCCAACGACATGGTTCTCGATGCGCCGCTGACGATCAATGTGCGCGGATCGGGCCCGTGGTCGCCGCAGAACTACACCCGCAAATACCGCGGCGAAGTGACCCTGACGACGGCGCTGGCCCAATCGCTCAACACCGCGACCATCCGCCTGCAGGAGATCGCCGGCCGCGATGCCGTGCGCCGCGTGGCCGAGGATTTCGGGATTGCAAGCACGCTGGCCAGCGGCCCGTCGCTGGGTCTGGGCGTGTCGGAATCGACGCTGCTTGAGGTTACGGGCGCCTATGCGGGCATCCGCAACGGCGGTTCGGCCGTGCGCCCCTACGGCCTGATCGAGCTGCGCATCAAGGGCGACGACCAGCCGCTGATCGGTCAGGCGGGGGGCATCGGCACCCGCGTGATCTCGCAGAACTCGGCGGGCGAGCTGATCGAGATGATGAAGGCCGTGATCCAGAACGGCACCGGCGGGCGCGCCAAGCTTGCGGGCCGCGAGGCTGCCGGCAAGACCGGCACCACCTCGAGCTACCGCGATGCCTGGTTCATCGGCTTCACCGAGCAATATGTGACCGGCGTCTGGATGGGCTATGACGACAACACCCCGCTCAAGGGCGTGACCGGTGGCGGTCTTCCGGCCGAGATCTGGCAGGCCGTCATGACCGAGATCCACGACGGTCTTCCGGCCGAACCGCTTGGCGGCTGGGCCCCCGACACTGACCGTGCCGTGCCGCAGGTGATCAATGCGGGCGGCTCGGACGGCAGCGCCGATCCGCTGGCTGCCGCCCTTTCCGAGGCGCTCGGCCAGCCCAATCCCTCGGCAGGCAGCGAAAGAACTGGCACCTCGGATATCGGCACCGTTCCGAACGAGATCCCGCAAGAGGGCGAGGGCATGGCCCCGCGCTTCGAGGGCAGTACCATTTCCTCCGAAGCGCCCTTTGATCAGGGTGCGGGCTTTGGCGAGGCCGGAAACGGTGCGGATCTGGAAATGACGCCCGAAGGCTTCGCCGACAATGGCGGCGGCGAACAGATGGGCGCGCCACCCGAAGACGATGCGCTCAGTCGCGCGCTTCGCGGGATCGAGGGCGTCTATTAGGCCCCCTCCCCGGCAAAGAATGAAAAAGGCGGGCCAGCATTCACGCTTGGCCCGCCTTTTTCATTCCTGAACCGTGATTGCGCCGAACGGGGCGCGTCAGCCGGCCTGCTGCAGATCCGCCGTCAAAGCCGCGATATCGCCTTTGCGGCGCGCCAGCATCGCAGCGATCTCGGTCCGCTCGGTCGCGAGCATATTGATGCCCTCGATGATGATGTTGAAATAGCGCACCGAGCCGGACTTGTCCGAGACATGCCATTCGACCTGCATCGGCGCGCGGCCGTTGAGATAGGCGACCGAATTGACCGCATAGAAGCTTTTGACCGCTTTCGCGCCCTGCACCTCGATTTTCGAGCCGATGAATTCGCGGAAGCGCTTGCCGTATTTGCGGCCGATATAGCCTTGGAACGCGGTCTTGTAGGCGGCGAATTCCTGCGCCCCGACCTGACGTGCCGCCGGACCGAGCGCCGAGCGCGCGATCACGTCGACATCGGCGTAGCGCGCGAAAATCACCTCGAATTCGGCGAGCATCTGAGGCAACGGCTTGCCCGAATTGATCACGGTATAGACCTCGTCGACCGAGGTCTGGATCATCGCCTGCGCCTGATCGGCACTCAGCGCAAGGGCGGGTCGCGCCGCGAGCGGGCTGAGTGCGACCAGCGTGGCCGCGCCAACCAGCCCGAGAAAACCGCGACGGGTCTCATTCGGCATAAGGGTCAATTGCCTCTCCCTCTTCTCCAAGTTCGTGCCGGCGGTGCTGCAAATAGATCAGCCGGGTCTGCGCATAACTATCAGCACTTCCGTAAAGAACGGAATCGACAGTATCGCCGAAACGCGCCCGTTGACCGACTTTTGATGCGGCGCGGGCACCAAGATCGATCAGATATTCGTCGCGGTTGAGCCACTGCCGCATCGGATCGATCCCGAGATCGACCATCTTGCCGAAAGCGTCGCGCTCGGTCGAAGGACCGATCAGCGGCAGCTCCAGATAGGCGCCTTCGGGGACGCCCCAGACCGCGAGCGTCTCGCCGAAGTCGGTGTCGTTTTCGGGCAAGGCGAAATCCGCGGTCGCCGGATCAAGGAAACCGCCCAGACCAAGGGTCGTATTCACGAAGAAACGGAAGGTATTCTTGATCGCGGGCTCGGGCTTTCCCTGCAAAAGATGGTTCACGACCTTGCCCGGCAGCGACAGGTTCGAGCCGAAATTGCCGACGCCCTGCAAGGCGAGGCTTCCAATCCCTGGCTTGTCATCTGGGGATTTCGCTGGCTTTTCGCTGCCGAAACCCGAGGTCACCGGCTTGACGACATTGGAATCGAGACCCGCGTTGAACGCATGGAAACGCCGGTTCATCCCCTCATAGGGGTCGTTGATCGCGTCGGGCCCCGGGGCGCCGGAGCAGGCAGAAAGGGCGAGAACCGCAAAAATGGTGTGGCGCAAGGATTTGCTAACCTCCGGTTGCTAGAATGAAGGAAGTCGCGTGCGAATCACACATAAAACAGGCTGTTGCCCAATTCGGCTATGGGATAGAGCTATGGGCAATTCTGGGCAAGGCTGCCCATGGTGGGTAAGGGGCAGATCGGCATGGCTACGCCGCCTATGCGTTTCGACGGTAATCAGGAACTGCGCGACGCGCGCGGCTTGACCTGGCACCTTTTTCTTTTCGTCGGGCTTTTCTCGGCAGCGGTCAATCTGCTGATGCTGACGGGTCCGCTGTTCATGCTGCAGGTCTATGACCGCGTCCTCGCCAGCCGCTCGGTCGAGACGCTGACGGCACTGTTCATTCTGGTCATCTTCCTTTTCGTGCTGATGGGCGTCCTTGATCTGGTGCGCAGCCGCATCATGTCGCGCGTCGCCGCCCGCTTTCAGGAGCGGATGGAGGGACGGGTTTTCGCAGCCGCCCTGCAGGACGGCGCGGTAATCGGCAATGACGCGGCGACGCGCGGCGGCATGCGCGACCTCGATTCGGTGCAGCGCCTGATCAGCTCGCCGGTCCTGATGGCGCTCTTCGATCTTCCTTGGGCTCCCTTCTTTCTCGCGGCGGTTTTCCTGTTTCACCCGCTGCTCGGCGCGGTCGCCTCTTTCGGGCTTTTCGTGCTGATCGTCGCGACGCTCCTTAACCAGGTGATGAGCAAAGCCCCGCTCCAGAACTCCAACGTGGCCTCGCAGGTCTCCGAGCGGATGTCGGACATGTTCCGCCAGGAGGGCGAGATCATCGGCGCTCTCGGCATGCGCGGCGCGGCCTTCTACCGCTGGCAGGAGGCGCGCGATGTCGCCACCGAAGCCACGATGATCGGCAACGACCGCGCCTCGACCTTCTCGGTCTTCTCGCGCACCTTCCGGCTGTTTTTGCAAAGCGCGCTGCTTGCCGCCGGCGCATGGCTGGTCCTGCGCCAGGAGGTGACGCCGGGGGCCATGATCGCCTCGTCGATCCTGATGGGCCGCGCCCTTTCCCCGATCGAACAGGTCGTCGGCGGATGGCCGATGGTCCAGCGCGCACAGGACGGCTGGAAGCGGCTGACCGGCCTGTTGACGCGCCGGCCGCCGACCCTGCCGCGCACGCCCCTGCCCCGCCCCGAGGCGCGGCTCGAGGTAAACCAGCTCTCCGTCGTCCCGCCGGGCCAGAACGTTCCGACCCTGCGCGGCGTCAGCTTTGCGATGAACCCCGGTCAGGCGCTTGGCGTAATCGGCCCCTCCGGCTCGGGCAAGTCGACGCTCGCCCGCGCCGTAATCGGGGCTTGGCAGGCGGCCAGCGGCTCGATCCGGCTCGGCGGCGCGACGCTCGATCAATACGAGCCGGATGTGCTGGGCAAGCTCATCGGCTATCTGCCGCAGCAGGTCACCCTGTTCGACGGCACGATCGCCGAGAACATCGCGCGCCTTTCGCCGACGCCCGATCCCAAACGTGTGGTTGCGGCGGCGCAGGCGGCGGCGGCGCACCAGATGATCCTCGATCTGCCGCAGGGCTACGACACGCCGGTCGCCCAAGCCGGAGGCCGCCTTTCCGGCGGCCAGATCCAGCGCATCGGCCTCGCCCGCGCGCTTTACGACGATCCGGTGCTCTTCGTTCTCGACGAGCCGAACTCGAACCTCGACAACGAGGGCTCCGAGGCGCTCAACATCGCCATCCGCACCATCAAGGCCCGTGGTGGTGCCGTCATCATCATGGCCCACCGCCCCGCCGCCATCGCCGAATGCGAACTTTTGCTGGTCGTCGAGCAGGGCATGCGCCGCGCGTTCGGCCCGCGTGACGAGGTCCTGCGCTCCATGGTCAAAAATGCCGAGCAAATCAGCCAGGCCCAAGGAAAAGGCGGAGGCGTGGCATGAGCAACGACCCCAACCAAACCGGCATTGCGCCGGTCGAAAAGCTGCCGACGCTGACCGGCAACCGCGCGCTGGCCGAAAAGGGACTGCGCGCACAGCGCGTCGCGGATGATGCGCCCCCGTCCCTGCCGCCCCGCCGCGCCCCCGAGGATCGCTGGTCGGCGCGTGGCGCGATCATCACCGGCTTCGTCTGTCTGGCGCTCTTGTTCGGCGGCTTCGGCGTCTGGGCCTGGAGCGCACGCATCGCGGGCGCCGTCGTGGCCTCGGGTCAGGTCGAGGTCGAGCAGCGCCGTCAGGTCGTCCAGCATCCCGATGGCGGCGTCGTGGCCGAAATCCTCGTGAGCGAGGGAGAGACCGTCACCGCGGGACAACCGTTGATCCTGCTCGACGGCACCATGGCCGAAACCGAACTGGCCATCGTCGAGGGGCAGTATTTCGAAATGCTCGCCCGTCGCGGCAGGCTCGAGGCGGAGCGCGCCGATCTCGACGTGATTACCTTCCCCCCCGAACTGGTCGAAAGTGCCAAAACCAACGCTGTTCTGGCTACGCTGATGGCCGGACAGGAAAACCTGTTCCGCGCCCGCAAAGATACGCTGACCCAGACCTTAGGCCAGCTCACCAAGCAATCCGAGCAGGTCACCTCGCAAATCTCCGGCATTGACGCCCAGATGGAGGCGCTGAAAACACAGGCGGGCTTCATTCAGGAAGAGCTGGGCAACCAGCGCTCGCTCCTGGACAAGGGGCTGGCGCAGGCCTCGCGGGTCCTTGCGCTCGAACGTGAAACCGCAAGACTGAACGGCCAGATGGGCGAGATCACCGCCTCGCGCGCGCAATCGGTCACCAAGCTGACCGAAATCGACCTGCTTGCCCTTGAACGTACTGCCGAGCGTCGCCAGACCGCCGAAACCGAACTTCGCGACATCGGCTACCGCGAACTGGAGCTGGTCGAACGCCGCCGCGGCTTGCAGGAGCAGATCTCGCGTCTCGATATCCGTGCACCGGTTTCCGGCATCATTCAGGAACTGGTTGTAACCACGCCACGCTCGGTGATCCGCCCTGCCGAGCCGATCCTTTATATCATCCCGCAGGATCGCCCGTTGGTGATCAGCGCCAAAGTCGCCACGATCAACATCGACGAAATCGTGCCGGGTCAGGAAGTCGTTCTGCGCTTCTCGGCCTTCTCGTCGCGTACCACGCCGGAAATCGACGGGATCCTGAGCCGCATTTCGCCCGATATCCTGATCGACGAAGCCACCCGTGCGCCCTATTACCACGCCGAAGTCACGATCCCGCCGGAGCAGATCAAGAAGCTCGGCGAGCAGAGCCTCGTGCCCGGCATGCCGGTCGAGGTCTATATCCAGACCGGAGAGCGCAGTCCGCTGGCCTATCTGCTCAAACCGCTGAGCGACTACTTCACCCGCGCCTTCCGCGAGGGGTAACCGCTCGCCACCGCGGTGCGCGTTCACGGATGCGGCCGCGGCAAGCGACAACAAAAAGAAAGGCCCGCAGCATTGTCGCTGCGGGCCTTTCTTTTCGTCAAAACCGTCGCGGCTTACATCGCTGCAAGCTGCGCCAAAGCCGCGCGGGTGCGGTTAATGTCGTCATCAAGCGCCGCGAGCTTCTCGCGGGTTTCCTCGATCACTTCGGCTTCGGCATTCTCGACAAATTTGGGGTTGCCGAGACGGTTGCGCAGACCATTGGCATCCTTCTCGACTTTGCCGACAGCCTTTTCGAGACGCGCGATTTCCGCTTTCACATCAATCACATCGCCAACCGGCAGCGCGAAGCTTGCGCCCTGCACGCCGACCGAAATCATGCCCTGCGCCATCGCGCCATCGGCAATCGTCTCGATCCGCGCCATGCGTTCGATCAACGGGCCGTTGGCCGCCAGAGCCTGACGCGCGGCCTCGTCGGCCTCGGTCACGACCAGAGCCAGTTTCGCACCGGCCGGAACGCCGATCTGGGCACGGACCGAGCGGATCGCTTCGATCAGCGAAATCACCCAGTTCATCTGGCGATCAGCCTCGGCATCGATCGCTTCGGCACCGATTTCGGGCCAAGCGCCATGAACCAGCATGCCCGAACGCTCGCCGGTCAGCGACCAAAGCTCTTCGGTGACGAAGGGCATGATCGGATGCAGCATGGTGAAGCATTGATCCAGAACCCAGCCCATCGTGGCGCGGGTTTCCTCGGCATGCTCACCGTCGAACAGCGGCTTGGCGAATTCGACATACCAGTCGCAGACCTTGCCCCAGACGAAAGCGTAAAGGATCTGGGCGGTATCGTTGAAACGGTAGCTCGACAAAGCCTCGTCAAAGGCCAGACGGGTGCGGGCGACCTCGCCCACGATCCAGCGGTTGACCGTATGCGCGGGATCGGGCTTGGCACCACCGCCACGCACGCCGTTCATCTCGGCAAAACGGGTCGCGTTCCAGATCTTGGTCACGAAGTTGCGGTTGGCCTCGACATGTTTCGGGCCGAGCTTGGGATCGCGCCCCATCGCCGCCATCGAGGTCAGCGTGAAGCGCAAAGCATCCGCGCCGAAATCGTCGATCAGGGTCAGCGGGTCGATGACGTTGCCTTTCGACTTCGACATTTTCGCGCCTTTTTCATCGCGCACCAGACCGTGGACATAGACGGTATGGAAGGGCACTTCGCCCACGACCGCCAGCTGCATCATCATCATGCGGGCGACCCAGAAGAAGATGATGTCGAAACCTGTGACCAGCACGTCGGTCGGGAAATATTTGCGCAGCTCTTCGGTATCCTCGGGCCAGCCAAGCGTGCCGATCGGCCAGAGACCCGAGCTGAACCAGGTGTCGAGAACGTCGGGATCGCGCCAGACCGGATAGACCAGCTGGGTCGGGTCCTGCGTCAGATTGTACTGGGCGAGACCTGCCGAGAAAGCATCCTCGGCCGCTTCGCGGTCGGCCACCTCGATCACGCGGGCGATTTGCAGCGGATGGGGAAGACCCGCAATATCGTCGCGGAATTTCGCGACCACATCGGCGAAACCGGCCGCCGCGTGGTGCCGCTCTCCGCCCTGAACCAGACCGTCGGCCAGAAGCTCGAAGATCTCGACTTCGTCCAGCGCATCATCGCCTTCGTCATCCTTGAAGCCGGCGGCGCTCATGTCGAAACCGTACCAGACCGGAATCTGGTGGCCCCACCACAGCTGGCGCGAGATCGTCCAGGGCTCGATGTTCTCGAGCCAGTGGAAATAGACCTTTTCGTGCTGTTCGGGCAGGATTTTCGTCTCGCCCGAGCGCACGGCATCCAGTGCCGGACCCACGATTTTCGCGGTATCGACGAACCACTGGTCGGTCAGCATCGGCTCGATCACCACGCCCGAACGATCACCGAAGGGCTGCATGATCGGCTTGGCTTCGACCAGAGGACGACGCTCGAGATGCTCGGCGCCCGTCTCCTTTTCGATCTCCTTGTGCAGATAGGTGACCGCGAGACCCTCGGCGGTGATTGCCTCGATCACCCGTTCGCGGGCCTCGTAACGGTCAAGGCCGCGCAGCTCTTCGGGAACGAGGTTCACGCTGGAGACGTCACCCACATCCTCGCCACGCGCCGCGCGGCTCGCCACTTCTGCGCTTTCGGCATAGCTCAGACCATCCGTGCGCATCGCGCCTTTGGTGTCGAGCAGCGCGTAAAGCGGGATATTGTTGCGCTGCGCAACGCCATAGTCGTTGAAGTCATGCGCGCCGGTGATCTTCACCGCGCCCGAGCCGAAATCGGGATCGGGATATTCGTCGGTGATGATCGGGATCAGGCGGCGCATTTCCTTGGGCCCGACCGGAATTTCGACCAGTTTGCCGACGATCGGCGCATAACGCGCATCACCCGGATGCACCGCAACCGCGCCGTCGCCCAGCATGGTTTCAGGACGGGTCGTTGCGATCGAGATGTAGTCGCGCGTCTCGCGCAGGGTGACGTTTCCGTCCTCGTCGCGCTCGATATATTCATAGGTCGCACCGCCCGCGAGCGGGTATTTGAAGTGCCACATATGGCCGGGCACTTCGCGGTTCTCGACCTCGAGATCCGAAATCGCGGTTTCGAAATGGGGGTCCCAGTTGACCAGACGCTTGCCGCGATAGATCAGGCCCTTGTCGTACATGTCGACGAAGACCTTGATCACGGCGTCATGGAAATTGCCCTCTTCGCCCGCAGGCGCACCCGGCGCGCCGGACATGGTGAAAGCATTGCGCGACCAGTCGCAGGACGCGCCAAGGCGTTTGAGCTGATTGATGATCGTGCCGCCGGATTCCTGCTTCCAGGCCCAGATCTTCTCGACAAAGGCCTCGCGCCCGATCTCGCGGCGGTTCGGTTCCTGACGCTCGGCCATCTGGCGCTCGACCACCATCTGGGTCGCGATGCCGGCATGATCCTGCCCCGGCTGCCAAAGCGTGTCGAAGCCGCGCATCCGGTGCCAGCGCACCAGAATATCCTGCAGCGTATTGTTCAAGGCGTGGCCGATATGGAGGCTACCGGTCACGTTTGGCGGCGGGATGACGACCGAAAACGTCTCGGCCCCCGGCTTGGCATTGGCGCCGGCCGCAAAGGCCTTGCGCTCTTCCCACTCTGTCGCGATCCGCGCCTCGGCGGTCGTGGCGTCGAAACTTTTGTCCATGCTCATCGGTCAATCACCCGTAAAACTTGCGGATGAAATAGCGAAAACCACCGCAAAGGCCAAGCCCGCATGATGAAAAGGCGGCGCGGGTTAACCCTTCCTTAACTCCGCGCGACTATCACAGGGGTGCTTCCAACGGGGATCATCCGATGAATATGTTTCAGGCTGTCAGCGCGTGCTTTTCACAATTTGCGACCTTTTCGGGCCGGGCACGGCGGGCGGAATACTGGTGGTTCTTCCTGTTCAACGTGCTCGCCGCCTCAATTCTCGCAGCCGTGAGCGAAACGCTTTCTGGCGTCTTCAGCCTCGTTACTCTGCTTCCGACACTCGCGGTCTCGGTGCGCCGGCTCCATGACATCGACCGCAGCGGATGGTGGCTTTTGCTGGTGATTTTGCCGCTGATCGGCCCGATCGTCTTGCTGGTCTGGTCCCTCACCAGAGGTACGGCCGGCATCAACAATTTCGGCGATGATCCGAAGCTGCCGCAAAACGACCCGGGCTCGCTGGTCTCGGCGGAGTAAAGCTGCGCGGCGTCCTCGTGCCGCGCAGCCGGTTGGTGGTTATTCGACCTGTCCGGCCGGAGCTCAGACCGCTTCCAGCAGCGATTCGCCACCAGAGATCTCGCAGGCGCCGGGGCTTTCCTCGAGATGGAGAACCTCGACCACGCCGTCTTTGACCAGCATGGCATAGCGCTTGGAACGGCCCAAAAGACCCGCGGCAGCCGCATCGAAATCCATGCCGATCGCCTTGGTGAAGGAACCGTCGGCATCGGCAAGAACCTCGATCCCCGCTTTGTCGGCGCCGGTCGCTTTGGCCCAGGCATCGGCAACAAAGGGGTCATTGACGGTGATGCAGTAAATCCGGCTCACGCCCTTGGCGCGGAAGGCATCCGCCGTGCGCACGAAGCTCGGCATATGGGCTTGCGAGCAGGTCGGGGTGAAAGCGCCCGGCACCGCGAAAATCGCGACATGACCCGCGCCGATTGCGCTGACGGCGATCTTTTCGGGGCCGTTTCCGCCCAATTTGATCAGCTCGCCCGCGGGAAGCTTGTCTCCGGTAGTGATTGCCATGCTGTTTCTCCGTGAATTGCATCGCCTGCGCCGCGACTATAGGGTCTGCCGCGCATATGGGCCAGCGAGGCAAAATGGAAATCGTAATCCTGGGAGCGGGGCAGGCAGCTGCCTCGATGGCGGCGAAACTGCGGGCATCGGGTCATGACGGCCCGATCACGATCGTGGGCGAGGAAACCGCGCCGCCCTATCAGCGTCCGCCGCTGAGCAAAGCCTATCTCCTGGGCGATATGGCGCTCGACCGCCTGACGCTTCGCGGCTCCGACTGGTGGGACGAACAAAGGATCACGCTCCGTTTGGGCGAGAAAGCGCGGGCGATCGATCCGGCCCGCAAAATCGTCACGACGTCGAAGGGCGAAATCGCCTATGACATGCTTGCCCTGACGCTCGGTGCGACGCCCCGCCGTCTGCCTGCCGATATCGGCGGCGAGCTGCAAGGCACCTTCACCATCCGCAATCTCGCCGATGTCGACCACCTCGTGGACGAGCTGACCCCGGGCCGCAAACTCGTGGTCATCGGCGGCGGCTATATCGGCCTCGAGGCCGCAGCCGTCGCGCGCAAAATCGGGCTCGAGGTGACCTTGGTCGAAGCCGCGCCCCGCATTCTCGGCCGCGTCGCCGCCGAGGAAACCGCGTCGATGATCCGCGATCTCCACCATGCCCATGGCGTGACCGTCATCGAAGGCACGGGCCTTGCCCGCATCACCGGAACCGGCCGCGCCACCGGCGTCGAGCTGGTGGACGGACGCGTGATCCCGGCCGATCTGGTGATCTGCGGCATCGGCGTCACGCCCGACAGCCAGCTTGCGGCTGACGCCGGCCTGAGCATCGACAACGGCATCGCGACCAATGCCTTCGGCCAGACCTCGGACCCCGCGATCTGGGCCGCGGGCGATTGCGCGAGCTTCCCGCTCGAGGGCGACCGGCTGCGTCTCGAAAGCGTCGGAAATGCCATCGACATGGCCGAAAACGTCGCAGTCAACATGCTCGGCGCGACCCAAGCCTACCAACCGAAACCCTGGTTCTGGTCGGACCAGTTCGAGGCGAAACTGCAAATCGCGGGCCTCAATTCCGGCTACGACCGCACCATCCTGCGGCAGGGCGAGACCGCCCATTCCGGCAGCGTCTGGTACTACCGCGGCGCGCAGCTTCTGGCCGTCGACGCGCTCAACGACGCCCGTGCCTATATGGTCGGCAAACGTCTTGTCGACGCCGGCCGCTCGCCCGCGCCCGAGGCCGTTGCCAGCGCCACCGATCTCAAGGCGCTTCTGAAATGAGCCACGCACTGACCGAAATACCTTCGGGGGGAATCCTCGCAGAGGATGGGGGGCGGACAGCCCCCCCGCGCGCATGAGGATCGTCGGCGGCAGGCTGCGCGGCCTCAAACTGGCCGACGTCGGCGAGGGCGACGCAGCCGCCCATCTCCGCCCGACCTCGGATCGGGTGCGCGAGTCGATCTTCAACCTGCTGATCAACGGCACCCACGGCAATCCCCTGCCCGATGCCCGCGTCCTCGACCTTTTTGCCGGCACCGGCGCGCTCGGTCTCGAGGCGCTTTCGCGCGGCGCGGCCCATGCCACTTTCGTCGACGACGGCAAGGCGGCGCAAAAGCTATTGCGCGCCAATATCGACAAGGCGCGTGCAGCCGAACTGACCGAGCATCTGCGCAGCGATGCCACCGCGCTCGGGCCGAATACCGCGGCCCCGTTCAACGTTGTTTTCCTCGACCCGCCCTATGGCAAGGCGCTGGGAGAAAAGGCCATAGCGGCCCTTCTCAAGGGCAATTGGCTGGCCCCCAAGGCCATGATCATCTGGGAGGAAGGCCGCCCGCCCGCGCTTCCGGCCGGTCTGACGCAGATTGACCGTCGCCGTTATGGCGATACATTCGTCACTTTGCTGCGCCAGCCGGAATAGCGTCAATCGATTGAAAGAACGCGATTAAATTGCGCGGTCAAGCTTTGTCGACAGGTGGATCAGACTTTCGCTGGATTTAACGCCGGTCAAACTGCCGATCTGATCCAGAGCATCATCCAATCTGCTCGTCGATTCGGCGGAAACCTGAAGCAAAAGATCGACGCGGCCGCTGGTCGTGTGGATCCGCTCGACTTCCGAGAGGGTCCGCAGACGGGACACGATCGCGGCCTGCGAGCGCGGCTCGATCGTCAAAAGACAGGTCGCGCGGATGCGTCCCTCCTTGGCGGCCTCGCCAAGTCGCAGAGTATAGCCCGCAATCGCACCCGTGCTTTCCAACCGCTCCAGCCGCGCCTGAACCGTCGAGCGCGCAACTTTCAGCCTGCGCGCCAGCACAGCCACCGACATCCGCGCATCCTGCGCCAGCTGCGCGAGTATTCCGCGATCCAGATCGTCCAAAGCGGCCTCCGTCATTTCGTCCGTTAAACGATCAAAATAACCAAATTGATGCCAATTTCCACCCTTTTCGATAAAGGCCGTGCCCGCCGGCCCAAACCGCTGCTCTTAACCTCGTGATAACCGCGTTTGTGGAAAGCGCGCGGAAGGCGGCGCGGTTCATGTTAGCCTCGCGGCATGGAATCAACTCGCCCGCCCCAGCATCTGGTCGTTCTGATTGACGGTACCTTCGCTTCGCTCGACCCCGATCACCGCAGTTCGATCGGCAGGCTTTATGCCGCGCTTTCGGGTTGGTGGGGGCCGGTCGACGCACCGATGAAGGTGCGTTACGAGCCGGGCCAGCAATGGGAGACATGGCGCACGATCTCGCGCCTCGCGGCGGGATCGGAGCTCGAAAGCCGAATTCTGGGGGCCTATGCCTGGATCGCGCAGCACTGGCGGCCCGGCGATCCGCTGTTTCTCTTCGGCTATTCGCGCGGCGCTTTTGCCATCCGCTCGCTAGCCGGAATGATCGGACGGATCGGGTTGCTGCACCCAAACGCGGTTTCGGACCATACGCTCGCCCGCGTCTGGCAGCTCTATAGTCAGGGCTGCAGGGAAGACGATCTTGCGGGTTTTCGCCGCGCCCATTGTCATGATCACGTCCCGATCCGGATGATCGGCGCTTTCGATACGGTCGTCGCTTTGGGGATCCGTCTGCCCCTTTTGTGGATGTTGGCAGAGCCGCGCTTCCGCTTTCACGACCACGAGCTCGGCCCCCATGTCGAACATGCCGCTCAGGCACTCGCACTGGACGAAACCCGCGCGGCCTTCGCCCCCCTGCTCTGGAGCAGCGGCGGGCAGGACGACATGGCGGCATCACAGGGCGATCCGAGAATCCGGCAGATGTGGTTTCGCGGCGTCCATCCCGATATCGGCGGGCAGCTGAGCGGGGCCGAATATGCCCGCCCGCTCGCCAATATTCCGCTGGTCTGGATGATGGAGCAGGCCGAAGAGGCAGGGCTTCCATTGCCCGAGGGCTGGCGCGAGCGGCTGCCCCGCGATGCAACCGCGCCCTCGGTCGGCTCGTGGCGGCATTGGGGCAAGGCTTTTCTGGCCCGCGCGCCGCGCGTGGCCGGTCATGACCCCAGCGAAAGCCTGCACGAGACCGTGCCCCGCCCCTACCCAGGACCTGCGCTTTTGGTCGGCCGCCTTGGCGATTTCGCCCGCGACCGCCTGCGTTTGCGGCGCCCGCTCGCCAAGAGCCCCGGGATGGGAGCCGACAAAGATGCCGCCGCCAATTCCGCCATGAAACAGGCGGGCGGCACGGCGGAACCTCCCGTCGCAGGGGGGAAGAAACCAGGACGAAAGAAAGCCGCCCCCGCAAAGAAAAATCCGTCCCCGACGGTGGATGTCAGGGACGGATGACATGCCTTGGTCCGCGGAAGGCGGAAGGCGGCGAAAGAACCGCGATCAGGCGACTTTGTTGAGGCCCGGGTTCGGCACGATCCCCAAAGCAGCGCAGACTTTCGTGGTCAGATCGGGCTTGTTGAGCGTGTAGAAATGCAGCCGGTCAACGCCGCCCGCGATCAGCTTTTCGCTCAGATCGATGCAGAGATCCAAGGCCAGCGACGCCTCGCCTTCTTTACCGGCGCGGGCGAAAGCCTCGTCGGCCCATTGCGGAACGGTGGTGCCGCAGCGCGCGGCGAAGCGCTTGGTGCCCGCCCAGCCCTGAATCGGCAGGATGCCCGGAATGATCGGCGCGGCAATCCCCGCTGCAACGCATTGGTCGCGGAAGCGGAAATAGGTGTCGGGCGAAAAGAAGAACTGCGTCATCGACGAGGTCGCGCCCGCGTCGATCTTGCGCTTGAGCCAGGCGACATCGGCGGCAGTGTCGGGGCTTTCGGGATGGGGCTCGGGGTAGGCGCCGACGCGGATGGTGAAATCACCGCGTTCCGCAATCGCCTCGATCAGCTCGACCGAGCTTGCGAAACCATCGGGATGGGGGGTGAATGTGTCCTGCCCCTGCGGCGCATCACCGCGCAGAGCCACTATCTCGCGAACACCTGCGGCCGCATAATCCGCGACGATCTTCATCGTTTCTTCACGCGTCGCGTCCACACAGGTCAGATGCGCCGCGACATTGAGGCCGTAGTGGCTGGAAAGCGCGGTCACCGCCTCGTGGGTCAGCTGGCGGGTCGTCCCGCCCGCGCCATAGGTCACCGAGACGAAATCCGGCCCGAGCGGTGCCAGCGCACGCGCCGTCTCCCACAGCCGGAACGACTGGTCGAGGTTCCGCGGCGGGAAGAATTCAAAGCTGACAGCAGGCGTTTTTGCGGGCGTCTGGGACATGGTCTCATTCCTTTTTCGTAGGGGGCTTGTCGCATGGGCCGCGTCGTGAGACAAATTCATAATCCGCAACATTGTTATGAACCCCGCTCAAGATGTATCTCGAACTCCGCCACCTCCGCCTGCTGCGCGCCATCCATGAACAGGGCGGGCTGGCGCGGGCTGCCGATATCCTGAACCTGACGCAATCGGCTTTGTCGCATCAGATCAAAGCCCTGGAGGAGCAGACAGGGATCGAGCTTTTCCTGCGCCGCACCAAACCCTTGCGGCTCTCGGCGGCGGGGATGCGGCTTTTGCGCACGGCCGAACAGGTCCTGCCCCTGATCGAGGCCGCCGAGGCCGATTTCCGCGCCGTCGAACAAGGCCGCGCAGGCAGGCTTCATGTCGCGATGGAGTGCCACCATTGCTATGCGTGGCTTTTGCCGGTGCTCGACCGGTTCCGCCGCGTCTGGCCCGAGGTCGATCTCGACATCCGCTCGAGCCTGTCGCTCAAGGCCCTGCCCGCGCTGCAAAAGGGGCAGGTCGATCTGGTGATTTCCTCGGATCCCGAAGAGCTGGCGGGCATTACCTTCCAGCCGCTCTTCGACTATGCGCCGACCATGGTCGTTCCCGCAGATCATCCGCTGGTCGCCAAAGGCTATGCCGAGCCCGAGGATCTGCGTGCCGAGACTTTGATCACCTATCCGATGGAGCGCGCGCGGCTCGACGTCTTTTCGCAATTCCTCGATCCGGCGGGCGTCGAGCCCGCGCATGTCCGGCAGGTCGAACAGACCAGCGTCGCCTTGATGCTCGTCGCTTCGGGGCGCGGGGTTTCGGTCATGCCCGACTGGGTTTTGCGCGAACATGCCGGCAATCCGGAGCTTGCCACCCTGCCTCTGGGCAAGGGCGGCACGCTGCGCCGCCTCTACGCCGCGATGCGCCAAGAGGACCTCGCCCAGCCCTATATGGCCTATGTCTTGCGCCTCGCGCGGACCGAGCCGCTGCGGTTCCTGCGCTAAAACGCATCGAATCGCGTGACGGAACGGTGGAAAAGCGACGCAAGCCTTCACTTTGCGCGTTCATGGCATTATGACGCGTGCCTGACCCCCGATAAGGACATCTCAAATGGCCAGCGCCAACCTCAACGTCATGATCAAGGCCGCGCGCAAGGCCGCCCGTTCCTTGGTCAAGGATTTCCGCGAAGTCGAGAACCTGCAGGTCTCGGTGAAAGGTGCGGGCGACTTCGTCAGCCGCGCCGATAAAGAGGCCGAGCGCATCATCAAGGAAGAGTTGCGCGGCGCCCGCCCGAACTACGGCTGGATCGGCGAGGAAACCGGCGAGGAAGCAGGCGAGGATCCGACCCGCCGCTGGATCGTCGACCCGCTGGACGGCACCACCAACTTCCTGCACGGCCTGCCGCATTGGGCGATCTCGATCGCGCTGGAGCACAAGGGCGAGATCGTCGCCGCCGTGGTCTATGACGCCGCCAAGGACGAGATGTTCACCGCCGAAAAAGGCGATGGCGCTTTCATGAACAACCAGCGCATCCGCGTTTCGGGCCGCAAGCAGATGATCGAGTCGATCTTTGCCACGGGCGTCCCCTTCGGCGGACGCGGCACGCTTCCGGCCACTCTGGCCGATCTCGCGCGTCTGATGCCGGTCACGGCGGGCGTGCGCCGCTGGGGGGCCGCGGCGCTCGATCTCGCTTATGTCGCGGCCGGCCGCTACGAGGGCTATTGGGAGCGCGGCATCAATTCCTGGGATGTCGCAGCGGGGATCTTGCTGGTCAAAGAGGCCGGCGGTTTCGTCGAATCGATCCGCGCCGACCAGAGCCCGATCTATTCGGGCAATATCGTCGCCTGCAACGCGCCGCTGTTCGACACCTTCTCGGGGATCGTGCGCGAGCGCCCCTGAGCGCCCGCCCGCACCCTCTCCACACAGCTTCGAGGGCCGCGCCGTTTGCGCGGCCCCCTTTCATTTGCATCGCCTAAACCCTTATTGCGACTTGACCTTACGGTTTTGGCGGCGCAGGTCTGATGCTATCAGCCGCGAGTGCCATCATGGATCACCAAGCGCCGAAATCCGGCCCTGTCGCCACACCGGTTGCGACAGCCCTTTCCGCCGAGCCCCTCGCCTCTTCGGCCAATGCGGCGCCGGCCGAACCTCCGGTGGCGCAAACGCCGGCCGAGAAATCCGCGGCGGAGATCGCCCGCAGCCGTCAGGGCAAGGCGATCTTGTTGATGTGCCTCGTGTGTTTCACCTTCGGGATGCAGGACGGGTTCTCGCGTTATCTCGGCGGGAAATACTCGCCGATGTTCATCATCATGCTGCGCTTCTGGTTCATGGCGGTTTTCGTTGTCGTGCTGGCCATGCGCGCGCCGGGCGGGATCCGTGCGGCGGTGCATTCCAAACGGCCGGTTCTACAGGTGATTCGCGGCGTTCTTCTGGTGCTCGAGATCCTTGTCACGATCGAGGCTTTCGTCCGCCTCGGCCTGATCGACACCCATGCGATTTTCGCCTGTACGCCGCTTTTGGTGGTGGCTTTGTCGGGGCCGATCCTTGGCGAAAAGATCGGCTGGCGGCGCTGGGTCGCGGTCGGCGTGGGATTTATGGGGATCCTGATCGTGCTCAACCCTTCGGGCGGGGTTTTGTCGTGGGATTCGGCCCTGCCCTTCCTGGGCGCGGTGATGTTCGCGATCTACGGGCTGCTCACGCGCATGGTCGGTCGCGACGATTCCGCAACCGTCAGCTTTTTCTGGACCAGCATCGTCGGCGCGATCACCGCGACCGTGCTTGGGATCTTCTGGCTGCAGCCGGTCGATCTGCCGGATGTGCCCTTGCTGCTCATTCTTTGCGCCGGTGCCGCGATCTCGCATTTCCTGCTGATCCGCGCCTACGAGATGGCCGAGGCCTCCAGCCTCCAGCCCTTCGCCTATACGCAGCTGGTCTGGGTCTCGATCATCGGGGTCTTGTTCTTTGACGAAAGGCTCGCGCCGAATGTGGCGCTTGGCGGGGCGATCGTGGTGGCCGCGGGCCTCTTTACCTGGTGGCGCACCCTGCAAAAGGCGCGTCAGGCGGGCTGAGACGACCGCCTGACGCAACAACCACCAGAGCTAGCGCGCGCCGGCCAGACCGTTCAGCAAACGCAGCTCTTCGGTCGGAAGCACCAGGCTTGCCGCCGCGATATTCTGGCGCAAATGGCTGCGGCGCGAAGTGCCGGGGATCGGCAGGATGTTGGGGCTGCGCTGCAAGAGCCAGGCCAAAGCCACCTGTTGCGCGCTGGTCCCGAGCCGAGTCGCGACCCCGTTCAGCCCCTCCGACTGCAGCGGGCTGAAACCGCCGAGCGGGAAATAGGGTACATAGGCGATCCCGTCTTCGGCCAGAGCGTCGATCATCGCGTCGTCGCCGCGCTGGACAATGTTGTACATGTTCTGCACGCATACCACCGGTGCCACATCGCGCGCCCGCGCCAACTGGTCGGGCGTCACCGTGCTGATGCCGATATGGCCGATCAGCCCTTCGTCCTGAAAAGCCCGCATCGCGCGCATCGGGGCCACGACATCATCCCCCGGCCCGCCGATGCGCAGGTTGATGATCGGCACCTGCTCGAGGCCCAGCCGCTCGAGGTTTTCCATCACCGAGCGGCGCAGGAAATCGGTATCGAGGCTCAACAGCCATTCGCCGTGATCGTTGCGGTAGGCGCCGATCTTGCTGACCAGCGTCAGATCCGCCGGATAGGGCGCAAGTGCCTCGCGGATCAGGCGGTTGGTGACATAGGGACCGTAGAAGTCGCTGGTGTCGATATGGTTGATGCCCAAAGCGACCGCTTCGCGCAGGACGGCGCGGGCCTCGGCGGGATCGGCGGGCTCGCCGAAAACATGGGGACCGGCAAGCTGCATCGCGCCAAAACCCATGCGGTTCACGGTGATCTCGGTACCGGGGAAGGTAAAGCGGCCGGCAGCGGCGGGATTTGGATCGGTCATGCGCATTCCTCCTTGGGGCGGCAATTGGGGGCAGGCCTCGAGACAAGGTCTGGGGGCCGCGAATGCTCCGGCCTCCAGTAAGGACGATTGCGGCGCGGATGCAATCTCGGGCGGATGGCGCGGGGCTTAGGGCGTGGCCGTCTGCGGCGCGGGTGTTTCCTCGGCGGCGGCGGTGACGGCCGGTGTATCGGTACCCGTGTCGGGCGCGGCCGCAGGAAGCGCGGGCTGCGTCAGCACGCGGACGCTCGCGCCGCCACCAATCAGCGCCACGATCGCGCGCTGCGAGACCGGCGGGCGCGGCGAAAAAGCGAGACGGACCGGCGGTTGCGGCGGCACGGGCATGAGACCGCCCCCCGTCAGATCGAAGCTCGGCACGATCGGAGCGGGTTTGCCCATGATCCGCGCGCGGTAGACGGGCAGGGATTCGGCCACGCGCATGACATAGTTGCGCGTCTCGTCGAGCGGGATCAGCTCGACCCAATCGACCGGATCGGCATGGCGGCGCAGGTCGCCGAAATCGCCGAGCCAGCGCGCCGGACGCCCCGGCCCCGCGTTATAACCCGAGGAAACGAGCGCGATCGAGGTACCGAAACGGGTCTGGAGCCCGCGCAGATAGGCCGCGCCAAGCCGTGCATTGTAATCGGCATCGGTGGTCAGGCGGGCGAAGTCATAGGGCTCGCCCAAAAGCCGCGCCATATCCTGCGCCGTGCCCGGCATGACCTGCATCAGCCCCTTGGCTCCGGCATGGGAATTGGCGGCATGGTTGAATTCGCTTTCGCGCCGCGCGATCGCCAGCACCAGCTCGGGCGGCAGGCCGTGATAGCCCTCCTCGAGACCGGTCAGCGGAAAATAGGCGGCGGGGTAGATCGCGCCCTTGGCGGCGGCAGCCTTGGCCAGCCGCAAAGCGTGCCAGGGCATACGCAATTCCAGCATCAGCCGCGACATGCGGGCGATGTCGTCGGGCTCGGCGCTTTCGGCCAATTGCAGGAAGAACCGTTGGCCCTGCTCGGGATAGCCCGCCGCAACCAGCCAGACCCCCGCCTGCCACAAAGGGCTTTCGGTGATCGCCGCGCCGCGCCATTCGGGCAGACTGTCGATGGCGGCACCCTGCACCGCCAGCGCCGGAGCCATGACCGCACCGACCTTCTCGGAGGCCAGCTGCCCGTAATAGGCGGTCTGATGCAGCGCCGCTTTGCCGTAAGCCGCCTGCGCCTCGGCCTTGCGCCCGAGCGCCTCATGGGCGCGCCCCTGCCAATACAGCGAGCGCGACAGCGTGATCGGCGTCGCGCCGATACCCTCGAGATGGCGGAAATGGCGCAACGCCTGTTCGGGCTTGCCCGATTTCAGCGCGGCATAGCCCGCAAGCCATTCGAGATCGGTGTAATCCTTGTGATCCTCGGGCAGGAAATGGTTGGCGGCGAAGGCCTCGGCCTTCACCCAATCGCCGGCGCGCATGGCCGCACGCGAGTAGTCGGCGCGAAGGCCCGCCCACAGCGCTGGATCGCGCAAAGCCTCGGCGCTGGTCGAGCGTTCGAGCATCAAGTCGCGCGCCAGATCGCCCATCTTGTTCTTCACGCGCCAGCGGAAGCGGTCGAGCGCGAGACCCGCATCGGCTTGCTGTGCGGCAGGCAGCGCGAGGATCAGCGTATCGACGCCCGTCCGCCCCGCCTGCATAGCGATCCGCGCCCGCGCGAGGGCCTGCGCATCCGCGCTTGCCCGCGGCAGCATCCGTTCGGCCGCCATCCATTCGCCGCGATCAAGCAGCAGCGACAGCCGCGCGTCATCGGCCTCCTCGACCGCTGTGCCGTAATCCATGAGGAAAGCCGCCTCTTCGGCATCGCTCAGGACGACCTCGGTCCAGAAACGCGTGACTTCGGCGCGAACCGCCGCCTGATCCGTCCCCAGTGCCGCGAGATAGGCGCGCTCGGCCCCCAAAGTCGCGGGGCGGCGCGTGGCGAACCATGTCAGGATCTCGGCGGCGGGAAGGGTCGGGTTCAGCACCGCATCGCCACGGGTGTAGAACAGCTCCATCCCCGGAAAATCGGGATGGGCGGCGGCGAAATCGCGGTATTCGGGCCAGCTCCCCTGCCCCGCCCGCAGCTTTTGCCAGGCGATCAGGCTTTGCGCGACCGGCCCCGAGCGCGCCGCGGCAGCCTCGGCCGCGACCCAGTCACGCCTTCCGGCGGCGGCCAAAGCGCCACCCATATCGGTCCGGTTTTCGGCCAAAGACGGCGTTGCCGCCAGACAGGCAAATACCAGACCCAGAATTCTGTCACGCAGAGGATACAACATGCCATAGTTGTGACCGGCTGCGGGGCGCGGTGCAACTCACATCCTTGGCAAGGGCGGCTTCGGGTAGTAAGGGCAAAGAAACCACTTCTACAGGAAGCAGTCATGTTCAAAGGCTCGATGCCAGCGCTTGTCACCCCGTTCACCCATGACGGCGAGGTCGATCTCGCGACGCTCGAGAAGCTGGTCGAGTGGCATATCGCGGAGGGCAGCCACGGGCTGGTTCCGGTCGGCACCACCGGCGAAAGCCCCACGCTGAGCCATGACGAGCATAATCTGGTCGTGCGCGAAGTCGTCCGCGTCGCCGCAGGCCGCGTGCCGGTCGTGGCCGGTGCCGGTTCCAACTCGACCCGCGAAGGGATCAACCTGATCCAGAACGCGCAGGAATCGGGCGCGGATGCCGCGCTGATCGTGACGCCCTATTACAACAAGCCGACGCAGGAAGGCATGATCGCCCATTTCGCGGCGCTCCATGACGCCTCGAACCTGCCGATCATTATCTACAACATCCCCGGCCGCTCGGTCGTCGACATGTCGCCCGAGACAATGGGCGAACTGGCGAAACTGCCGCGCATCATCGGCGTCAAGGACGCGACCGGCAAGCTCGAGCGCGTCTCGATGCAGCGCATGACCTGCGGTGCGGATTTCGTCCAGCTTTCGGGCGAGGACGCGACGGCTCTGGGCTTCAACGCCCATGGCGGTACGGGCTGCATCTCGGTCACGGCCAATGTCGCGCCGCGTCTTTGCGCGGAATTCCAGAATGCGACGCTTGCGGGCGATTACGCCAAAGCCTTGGAGTATCAGGACAAGCTGATGCCGCTCCATATCGCGATCTTCCTCGAACCGGGGGTTGCGGGTGCGAAATACGCGATGTCGCGTCTGGGCCTGTGCAACGAGCGTGTGCGCCTGCCGCTGGTGGCGCTGACCGACCAGACCCGCGACAAGATCGATGCGGCGCTGGAGCATGCGGGCCTGCTGTAAGCGGCCCTCTCCTGCCCTGGCAAAGAAAACGCCGCCCCGAGGGGCGGCGTTTTCTTTGGGTCGTTCGGGTTTTGGCAGGGCGGCAAGGCCCGCGCCTCACTCCGGCCTGTCGGTGGGTGCCGAGGGGTCCGAAAAGGTCGCCCACTCGCCCTTGGGCGGCTTGGGGATCCCCGCGCCGCGCTGGCGCAGATGCATGTCGGCCTTGGCGATGAAATGGCCGGTGATCGGCGCTGTCGCGAGCAGGAAGACGGTGATGAGCAGTTCGTGCCAGCTCCAATGTCCGCCGAAGACCGGAAACCAGATCAGCGCCGCGATCAGGATCAGCCCGACACCCAAGGTCGTCGCCATCCCCGGCCCGTGCAGCCGCGTCATCAGATCGGGCAGCCGGATCAGCGCCAAGGAGCCCACGAGTCCGAAAAAGCCGCCCGCCACCAGCAGGAAGGCCACGATGATTTCCGCAACCAGCATCACAGCCCCCTCATTCGATGATATCGCCGCGCAGGACGAATTTTGCGAAAGCCACGGTCGAGACAAAGCCGAACATGGCGAAAATCAGCGTCGCCTCGAAATAGGCGGTGGTGCCGTGTAGGATGCCGAACAGCGTCAGCAGCGCGATCACGTTGATCGTCATTGTATCGAGCGCGAGCAGCCTGTCCGTCACCCCCGGCGCGATCACCACGCGGTAAAGACAGCACAGCAGCGCCAGACCGAAGCAGCCGAAGGCGAACCAGAGCGCATAGAGGATCATGGATAGATCTCCTTGAGACGGGCTTCGTAGCGGGTTTTGATCTCCTCCAGCACGGCCTCGGGATCGGGGGCGTGCAGGCAATGGACCAAAAGCGCGTCTTTGCCCTGCGACAGATCGCAAGACAGCGTACCCGGCGTCAAAGTGATGGCGCTGGCCAGCATGGCGATGGCCTCGGGTTGGCGGATCTCGAGCGGGACCACGACCCAAGCGGGGCGGAGCTGCGATTTCGGCATGAACAGCACGATCTTCGCGACCGCGATATTGGCCTTGATGATATCGACAAAGACCACCCAGGCGAAGCCCGGCAATCCGAGCAGGTTGCGGTAGCGCGTCACGCCCGGCCAATAGGGCGCGGTCGCAACCGGCACCAGCACCGCCAGAATCGCGGCAAAGACCAGCGAGCCCCAGGCGAAGCGGTTAACCAGCATCATCCAGACGACCAGAATCATCAGGGACAGCACCGGATGGGGAAAAATCCTGCGCATCATCGCACGCCCTCCTGCCGGATCAGTACCGCATCGATATAGGCCGCCGGATCTAGCAATTGCGCCGCGACCCCTTGCGCGTATTCCGTTACCGGGCCCGCGAAAACCGTCAGCAGCACCAGCCCGCCCAAAAGCGCGCCGACCGATACCAAGGCCAGCCCGTGCGAGGGCGCATCGCCCACATCCTGCACCTGCTCGTCGGGTTCGAGTTTGATGCGCCCGCCCTGAGCTCCTGCTGCGGTGGATCTTGCGGGGGCCGCGCCCACCTCGGTCGCTTTCCAGAAGACCAGCGAGCCCGCGCGCATCATCCCCGCAATGGCGATCAGCGAAGTGACCAGCACCACGGCCCAGATCACCACCCATTGCGGCGAGCCGGCGGTGGCCTGAAGGACCAGAAGCTTGCCGACGAACCCCGACAGCGGCGGCATCCCCGTCACGGCAACCGCCGCGGCAAAGAACAGCACGCCGATCAGGCCGGCATGGGCGATGGGGGGCTCGGGGATCAGCCACAGGTCGCGGCGGCGCGCGCCGATCAGGTCGACGACAAGGAACAAGGCCCCTGCCGCCAGCGTCGAATGGATCATGTAATAGATCGCGGCCGAGACACCTTCGGGCGTGAATTGCGCCATGGAGACAACCAGCGTCCCGATAGAGCCGATCGCCGCGAAGGCCGCCATCCGGCTCAGGCTTTTCGCGCCCAGAACGCCGATCTGGCCAAGCGCCAAGGTAAAGAGCGCGGCGGGAAGCAACAGCTCCATCGCGATGCGCTCGGTCGTGCCGTCGGGCGGGAAAACCAGCGTGAAGAAGCGCAGGATGGCATAGACGCCGACCTTGCTCATGATCGCAAACAGCGCGGCCACCGGCCCCGGCGCATTGGCATAGGTCGCGGGCAGCCAGAAATGCAGCGGCACCAGCGCGGCTTTGACCGCAAAGACCAGCATCAGCAGGATCGCTCCGGCGCGCAGGACGGCGGTCTGGTCGGCCGGCAGCTCGGCCACCCGCGCCGCCATATCGGCCATATTGAGCGTGCCCGTCACCGAATAAAGCGTCCCGAGCGCGATCAGGAACAGCGTCGATCCCGCGAGGTTGTAGACGACATATTGCACCCCTGCCCGCAGCCGCATCGCGCCGCCGCCGTGGATCATCAGCCCGTAGGAGGCGATCAGCAGGACCTCGAAAAAGACAAAGAGGTTGAAGGCGTCTCCGGTCAGAAAAGCCCCGCAGACCCCCATCAGCTGGAACTGCCAAAGCGCGTGGAAATGCCAGCCCTTGCGGTCCCAGCCCGAACCCAAAGCGTAAAGCTGGACCGCGAGCGCCAGCACCGCCGTCAGCAACAGCATCAGCGCGGCCAGCCGGTCGAGCATCAGGACGATGCCGAAAGGCGCGGCCCAATTGCCCAAGCGATAGACCGAGATCGTGCCGTCGGCGGCCAGCCAGTTGAGGTAAAGCGCGACGCCGACAAGCGCCAGCGTACCCGCGATCGAAAAGATGCGCTGCAACACCAGATCGGTGCGCATGGCGAGCAGGATCACCGCACCAAGACAGGCCGGCAGAACCACGGGGGCGATCAGCAGATGGTTCACGAGATCGCTCATGCCTGATCCCCCTTCTTCCCGGCTCGGGCTACGGCTTTCGGCTCGGGGCGCAGATCGGATGCGGGCATGTCGATGCGGTCGTCTCCGCCGGTGATGAACGCGCCAAGCGACATCATCACGGTGACGGCCGTCATCCCGAAGGAAATCACGATCGCGGTCAGAACCAGCGCTTGCGGCAGCGGGTCGGTATAGGTCTCGACGCCTTTGGTCAGGATCGGCGGCGCATTCACCACCAGCCTGCCGGTCGAGAACAGGAACAGGTTGATCGAATAGCTGAACATCGTCATCCCGAGGATGACCGGAAAAGCACGGCGGCGCAGGATCAGATAGGTGCCCACGGCGGACATCACGCCGATCGCGGTTGCGACAAGGATTTCCATCAGTGCTGGCCCTCCGGCTTGGCTTTCGGCTGTTCGGTGCTGGGGACCCTGACGCCCGCCGACATCCGCGCGATGCGGCTGAGCGAGTTCAGCGCCAGCATCACCGCGCCCACGACGCAAAGATAGACGCCGAGGTCGAAGCCCATTGCAGTCGCCAGCTCGAATTCCTCGATGAAGGGCAGTTTCACATAGCCGTAGGCCGAGGTCAGGAAGGGCATGCCCACGAACCACGCCCCGATCCCCGTGATCGCGGCCGAGGCGACGCCCAGACCGATCAGCGTGTGATAGGGGATCTTCTGGCGCTCCTGCGCCCAAGTGTAGCCCGAGGCCATGTACTGCATCACCAGCGCGACCGAGGTGATCAGTGCGGCGACAAAGCCGCCGCCCGGCGAGTTGTGGCCGCGCAGGAACATGTAAAGCGCCACGACCAGCGTCAGCGGCAGGATCATCCGCGTCAGCACCGTCAGAAGCAGCGGATGGATATCGCCAGAACGGCCCGCATCGGGCAGACGCGCACGCATGCGGCGGGCGCCTTCGCCGCGCATCAGGGTTTCGGTCAAAGCAAAAATCGCAAGCGCCGCGATACCCAGCACGGTGATCTCGCCGAAGGTATCATAACCGCGGAAGTCCACGAGGATGACGTTGACGACATTGGTGCCGCCGCCGAGTTTGTAGCTGTTCTCGAGCATGTAGTCGGCGATGGTCGGGAAGGCGAAATCGCGACGCATGATCGCATAGGCCAGCCCGCCGAAACCAAGCCCCACCAGCACGGCAAGGAAGGCATCGAAGCCGCGCTTGCGCTGCGAGGTCTCGGCCGGCGTGGTCTTGGGCAGGAAGTTCAGCGCCAGCACCATCAAGATCACCGTGACGACCTCGACCGAGATCTGGGTCAGCGCGAGATCGGGCGCGGAAAGATAGATGAAGGCCCCCGAGGCGATCAGCCCGACGATCGAGATCACGACCAAAGCCAGCAGCCGGCGGTGGTGGAGCCAGCCAAGCGCAAGGCTGCCCGCGACGAGCAGGAACCAACCGGTCAGCGCGACCGGCTGGACCGGCAGCATCGGACGCATGCCCTGCCCCGGATTGCCGCTCGACCAGGCATAGGCGCCACAGGCCAGCACCGTCAGCAGGAAAGCGGCCAAAGCGCGCCCCATCGAGCCGTTGGTGAGGCGGTCCGTGACCAGATTGGCCGCGACCGATGCACCCTTGAAGACCGCATCAAACATCGCTTTGGCATCGGGATGGGGCATGGCGCGATGGAAGGCCGCGAAGGGGCGATAAAGGACGACCAGAACCGCCCCGCCCGCAATCGCCAGCAGCGACAGTTTGAACGCAGTGGTGAAACCGTGCCAGAGCGCGAGATGGGGATGGAGCGCCTCGCCGGCGGTGGCCGAGGCGCTGGCCTCGAGCAGCCAGCCGATCATCGTGTTCGAGAGCAGCCCGATCAGCACCACCAGCACCACCAAAAGCGCGGGCGGACCCCAAAGGCCGATGCCCGGATCATGGGGATGTTGGGGGTAATCGTGACGCTCGGGGCCCATGAAGGTCGCCCAGATCAGCCGCAGCGAATAGCAGACCGAGAACAGCGCGCCGAGCGTCGCGATCCACATGACCGACGGGCTGGTCGAGACGGCCTCTTCCAGCATCAGCTCTTTCGACAGGAAGCCGTTGAGCGGCGGGAACCCCGCCATCGACAGCCCCGCAATCAGCGCCATGACGAAGGTCACCGGCATCAGTCGCGCCAGCCCGCCGAGGCGTTTGATGCTGCGCGTGCCGGTCTCGTGATCGACAATGCCCGCGACCATGAACAGGGCCGCCTTGAAGGTCGCGTGGTTGATGATGTGCAAAATCGCCGCCGTCACCCCGTCGATCGTGCCCATGCCCAAAAGCATGGTGATCAGGCCGAGATGCGAGACGGTCGAATAGGCCAGAAGCGATTTCAGATCGTCGCGGAAAATCGCGATGAAAGCGCCGATCACCATCGTGATCAGCCCCGCACCGCCAACCAGCCAGAACCACAGATCCGTCCCCGACAGCACCGGCCAGAGCCGCGCGAGCAGGAAAATCCCCGCCTTCACCATCGTCGCCGAATGCAGATAGGCCGAGACCGGCGTGGGCGCGGCCATGGCGCGCGGCAGCCAGAAATGGAAAGGGAATTGCGCCGATTTGGTGAAAGCGCCCAGAAGGATCAGGATCAGCGCGGGCGTGTAAAGCGGGCTCGCCTGAATGGCCTCGCGCTGGGTCAGGATCTGCGAAATGTCGTAGCTGCCCGCGATACTCCCGAGGATCATCATCCCCCCGATCATCGCCAGCCCGCCGAGGCCGGTCACGGTCAGGGCCATGCGCGCGCCCTGACGCCCCTCGGGCAGGTGCTTCCAATAGCCGATGAGCAGGAAGGAGGAAAGCGAGGTCAGCTCCCAGAAGACCAGCAAAAGCAGGATGTTGTCGGAAAGGACAATCCCCATCATCGCGCCCTGGAACAGCATCAGATAGGTGTAGAACTGCCCGACCGGATCCTTGCGCGAGAGGTAAAAGCGCGCATAGGTGATGATCAAAAGCCCGATCCCGAGGATGAGGATCCCGAACAAAAGCCCCAGCCCGTCAATGCGGAAATTGGCGTTCAGCCCAAGGCTCGGGATCCAGTCCAGCCGCGTTTCGACCACGCCGCCCGCCAGCACCGCGGGGATCTGGACGCAAAGCCCGATCAGCGCCGTCAGCGTCACCGCTCCGCAGGCCAAAGCCGCAACGTCTCGACCCGAACGGATCAACAATCCCGGCAGGAGCGCGCCGAAAAACGGAAGCAATGCAATCAGGGCTGGAGACATGTCACCTCTTTCGATTGCTTGGGGTTTTCCAAGGGGGGGGCCTGCTTGTCAACCAAAACAGAAAAGGCGCTAGGCGATGTTCGCCTTTCGTGCTAGCCCTGAGCAAAAAGGATAGAGGCATGATCATCCTCGGGATCGATCCGGGACTGCGCAATATGGGTTGGGGTGTGATTTCCGTCGACGGCCCCCGTCTGCGCCATATCGCCAATGGAATCATCCATTCCGATCAAGGGGATCTCGCGCAGAGGCTGGTCGTGCTCTATCGCGGGCTGCGCGCGGTCATCGCCGAACATGCCCCCACCGCTGCGGCGGTCGAGCAAACCTTTGTAAACAAGGATGCGGTGGGCACGCTGAAACTTGGTCAGGCACGCGGGATCGCTTTGCTCGCGCCTGCCGAAGCCGGCCTGCCGATCGGCGAATATGCCCCCAATGCGGTCAAGAAAACCGTGGTCGGCGTCGGCCATGCCGCGAAAGAGCAGGTCCAGCATATGGTCCGCTTCCAGCTGCCCGGCGTGGTCCTTGCCGGACCCGATGCCGCCGATGCCCTTGCCGTGGCAATATGCCACGCCCATCATATCCAAGGACGGTCCATCCGGATCAAGGTAGCGTCATGATTGGAAGAATTGCGGGAATCATCATCCATCGCGGGATGGATCATGTCCTGATCGACGTGCGCGGCGTGGGCTATATCGTCCATGTCAGCGAACGCACGGCCGCAAGCCTGCCCCCCGTGGGCGAGGCGGCGGCACTTTATACCGAGCTGGTGGTGCGCGAGGATCTGCTTCAGCTTTTCGGCTTTACCACCATGCTCGAAAAGGAATGGCACAAGCTGCTGACCTCGGTCCAAGGGGTAGGCGCGAAGGTCTCGATGGCCATTCTCGGCACGCTCGGCCCCGAGGGGATCGGGCGCTCGATCGCGCTTGGCGATTCGGCGGCGGTGCGCAAATCGCCGGGGGTCGGCCCGAAGCTCGCACAGCGTATCGTCCTGGAACTCAAGGACAAAGCGCCCTCGATCATGGCGATGGGGGCCAGCCTGACCGTCGATACCGGCCCCGTGGTGATCGAGGCGGATGCCGCCCCCGCCGCAAAGCCCGCCAAATCGCGCGCGGCCCCCTCGGCTGAACAAGCGGCACAGGCGCAGGCCGCCATGGCCGCGGCCGAGGCGCTTTCGGCATTGTCGAACCTCGGCTATGCGCCGGCCGAGGCTGCCGCTGCCGTCGCGCAGGCCTCGGGGGCGGAGCCCGCCGCCACAACCTCGACCCTGATCCGCGCCGCATTGCGGGCACTTGCGCCCAAGGAATAGAGGGAAACATGCAAGGCAATATCCGCACATTCATCCTGATGGCCGTGATGACGGCGCTGCTGATGGGGCTTGGCCATCTGATCGGCGGCACCGGCGGCATGGTTCTGGCGCTGGTCTTTGCCGGAGCGGGTAACCTCTGGGCATGGTGGAACAGCGACAAGGCGATCCTGCGCCAACAGGACGCCGTGCTGATCACCCGCCCGCAGGCACCCGAGCTGTTCGACATGACCGCCCGTCTTGCGCAGAACGCCCGCCTGCCGATGCCCGCGCTTTACATCCTGCAAACCGACCAGCCCAATGCTTTCGCGACCGGCCGCGATCCGAACAATGCCGCCGTCGCCGTGACCCAAGGGCTGCTGCAAACCCTCAACCGCGACGAATTGGCGGGGGTGATCGCGCATGAGCTGGCCCATATCAAGAACCGCGACACGCTGACCATGACCGTCACCGCGACAATGGCGGGCGCGATTTCGATGCTGGGTAATATGCTGATGTTTTCGGGCATGAGCGGCGGCAATCGCGACAATCAGGGCAGCGCCTTCGGCGGGATTATCGCGATGATCCTTGCCCCGATCGTGGCGGGTCTGGTCCAGATGGCGGTCTCGCGCACCCGCGAATACGAGGCCGACCGCGAGGGCGCGCTGATCTCGGGCAAGCCCTTGGCGCTGGCTTCGGCGCTTGCGAAAATCGCGACCATGGCGGGGCGCACCGTCAATGTTCCGGCCGAGCGCAATCCCGCCTCCTCGGCCATGTTCATCATCAACCCGCTTCATGCCTTGCGCGCCGACAAGCTGTTCGCGACCCATCCCGCGACCGAAGACCGGATCGCCAGATTGCAGGCGATGGCGCGATGAGCCAGCCCGACCCGACCCTGCGCCCCGAGCCGATGGAAGGCGATCACGAGGATCGCGCCCTGCGTCCGCAGAAGCTTGAAGATTTCGTCGGTCAGGCCGAAGCCCGCGCCAATCTGCGCGTCTTCATCGAAAGTGCGCGCATCCGCGGCAAGGCGATGGACCACACTTTGTTCCACGGCCCGCCCGGTCTCGGCAAGACCACGCTGGCCCAGATCATGGCGCGCGAGCTTGGGGTGAATTTCAAGATGACTTCGGGGCCGGTTCTGGCGCGGGCGGGCGATCTCGCGGCGATCCTGACCAATCTCGAAGCGCGCGACGTTTTGTTCATCGACGAGATCCACCGCATGAACCCCGCGGTCGAAGAGGTGCTCTATCCCGCGATGGAGGATTTCGAGCTGGACCTTCTGATCGGCGAAGGCCCTGCCGCCCGCACCGTCCGCATCGAGCTGCAACCCTTCACGCTGGTCGGTGCGACCACGCGTCTGGGTATGCTCACCACGCCCTTGCGCGACCGTTTCGGCATTCCGACGCGGCTCCAGTTCTACACCATCCCCGAGCTTGACCTGATCGTGCGCCGCGGCGCGCGGCTGATGCAGATCGAGGCCGATCCCGACGGCACGATGGAAATCGCCCGCCGCGCCCGCGGCACGCCGCGCATCGCGGGCCGCCTGTTGCGCCGCGTCGTCGATTTCGCTCTGGTCGAAGGCAACGGTCATCTGACGCGCGAAATCGCCGATCTGGCGCTGACGCGTCTCGGTGTCGACGATCTCGGTCTCGACGGGGCCGACCGGCGCTACATGTCGCTGATGGCCGAGAATTACGGCGGCGGGCCGGTGGGCGTCGAGACCCTCGCCGCCGCCATGTCCGAAAGCCGCGATGCGATCGAGGAAGTGATCGAGCCCTATCTGTTGCAGCAGGGCATCGTCGCACGCACCCCGCGCGGGCGGATGCTGGCGCATAAGGGCTGGCGTCACCTCGGCATCGAGGCGCCGCGCAGCCAGCAGGAGACCTTGTTCGATGAGTGACCAGACCACCAGCCCCGCGACCATAGCCCGCATCCGCGACAGCTTCGGCCGCCAGACCATGATGGAGACCTTGGGCGCCTCGATGGCCGAGGTCGGGGCGGGGCGCTGCGTGATCACCGCGCCGATCCTGCCCACCGTCCTGCAACAGCAGGGCGCGGCCCATGCGGGGCTGGCCTTCTCGCTTGGCGACAGTGCTGCGGGCTATGCCGCGCTGACGCTGATGCCCGAGGGGGCCGAGGTCATGACGGTCGAGATGAAGATCAACCTGATGTCGCCTGCGGTCGGCGACCGTCTGGTGGCCGAGGGCCGCGTCATCCGCCCGGGGCGACGCATCATGGTGGTCGCCGCCGATGTCTGGGCCGAAACCGCAAGCGGGCGCAAACATGTCGCCATGCTGCAGGGGACGATGATTCCGGTCTGATCAGGAAGCGGGAGCAGCTTCAGCCAGACGCTTCGCGGCGGATCGGCCCTAGTCGTCCTTGCCCAGAAGGACGCGGTCCTCCTGCGCGATGAAATGCTCCATCATCACGCGCCAGAGTTTCTCTGCGAGATCGGGGTCGAACCCTCCGGCCTCGGCGTTGCGGCGCGCATTCATCGCGACTTCCTCGACGCGGGAATGGATGCGTGCGGGCAGAACTTCGCGCAACTTGATCTGGGCAGCCTCGTCGATCAGCTGCGAACGCTCGGCCAAAAGCGCGACGAGACGCACGTCCAGCGCGTCGATGCGTGCACGCAGATCATGCATGCGCGAGGAGGCGGGGAGGATCGGATCGGTGCTCATGCCTATCAGATGCACCGTCGCAAGGGCCGGAGCAAGCCCTGAGGCAGCGAAACCCGCTGTATCAATTCCGCCGCAACCCGCCGCCGCCAAAGGCCGCGCCCGCGAAAGTGCTGGCTTGCACTAACGATTCGCTAACCAATTGGTGTCATGGGGGAGGTCAGGGCTGCCGGATCAGGAGGAAAGAGGATGAACGCAGCAGGCATTGTGATCTCGTTGGGCTTCGGCCTTGGTCTGGTTCTGGGCGCGGCGCTTTTGCTGGTGCTTTAGATGCCGACCCACATCCGGCCCCGACTGCTTGGGGGCCAAAGAAAAACCCCGGCCAATGGCCGGGGTTCTTGTTTGTCGCGCGCCCTGCTCAGCCTTGCGGCTGGGCCGCGGCATCGGGAGCAACCCCGCCGCGCGTCGCGTCGACCTTGGGGGTCGAGCCGACCGAGGGGATCGACGAGCTGGGCGTATCGTCGTCGCCGCCCAGAGCCTCGCCACGCAGAACTTTGGCGATTTCGTCGCCGGTCAGGGTTTCGTATTCCAGAAGCCCCTTGGCCATGCGCTCGAATTCGACCTCGCGTTCGATCAGGATGCGGCGTGCTTCCTGATAGCCGTTTTCGATCAGGTCACGCACTTCCTGCTCGATCAGCTCCTTGGTGGAGGCACTGACCGAGAAGCCCGCCGTATTGCCCGAATAGCCCTCATGCGCCTCGGCATAGTCGATGGCGCCGACCTTGTCGGACATGCCCCAACGCATCACCATGGCGCGTGCCAGAGCCGATGCCTGCTGGATATCGCCCGCCGGACCGTTCGAGACGCCCTCCTCGCCGTATTTGAGGATTTCGGCGGCCTTGCCGGCCATTGTCATGGCGATCTTCTGCTTGGCCTCGTCCTTGTGGTAGTTCAGCTTGTCCATCTCGGGCAAGCTGACGACCATGCCAAGGGCACCGCCGCGCGGAATGATCGTGGCCTTGTAGACCGGATCGCATTTCGGCAAAGCCAGACCGACAACGGCATGGCCGGCCTCGTGATAGGCGGTCTTTTCCTTCTGCTCGGGCGTCAGCACCATCGAGCGGCGCTCGACCCCCAGCATGACCTTGTCCTTGGCATTCTCGAAATCGTCCATCGCGACAAAGCGGCGACCGATACGGGCGGCCATCAGCGCGGCCTCGTTGACAAGGTTCATCAGATCCGCACCCGAGAAACCGGGCGTGCCGCGCGCGATGATGCGCAGATCGACATCCGGCCCCAGCGGAACCTTGCGGGCATGGACGTTGAGGATCTTTTCGCGGCCCTTGATATCGGGATTGCCGACATAGATCTGGCGGTCGAAACGGCCCGGACGCAGCAGCGCGGGATCAAGCACGTCTTTGCGGTTGGTCGCGGCGACGATGATGATGCCTTCATTGGCTTCGAAACCGTCCATCTCGACCAGAAGCTGGTTCAGCGTCTGCTCGCGCTCGTCATTGCCGCCGCCGATGCCGACACCACGGGCGCGGCCCACGGCGTCGATCTCGTCGATGAAGACGATGCAAGGGGCCGATTTCTTGGCCTGCTCGAACATGTCGCGCACGCGGCTGGCGCCGACGCCCACGAACATCTCGACGAAATCCGAGCCCGAGATGGTGAAGAAGGGCACGCCCGCCTCGCCGGCGATGGCGCGGGCAAGCAGGGTCTTACCGGTACCCGGAGGGCCGACCAGCAGCGCGCCTTTGGGGATCTTGCCGCCAAGACGGCTGAATTTCTGCGGGTTGCGCAGGAATTCGACGATCTCTTCCAGCTCTTCCTTGGCCTCGTCGATGCCTGCGACATCATCGAAGGTCACGCGGCCGTGCTTTTCGGTCAGCAGCTTGGCGCGCGATTTGCCAAAGCCCATCGCGCCGCCTTTGCCGCCGCCCTGCATGCGGTTCATGAAGAAGATCCAGACGCCGATCAGCAGGATGAAGGGCAGCCAGACGCCGAGCATCGACATGAAGCCCGATTGCTGCTGCGCCTCGACGCGGACATCGACCCCCTTGCCGATCAGGCGGTCGGCCACCTCTTCGCCCTGCGGACGGATGGTGGTGAATTGCGAGCCGTCTTTCGTCGTCAGACCGATCCGTTCCCCGTCGATGATGACATTGGAAATCTGGTCGTTATCCACGCGTTGAATGAAGTCGGAATAGCTGATCTGCCGGCTGCTCATCTGGCTGCCGCCGTCGCTGAACAGATTGAACAGCGCCAGGATCATCAAGAACAGGACCACCCAGAAGGCGATATTACGCGCATTGCCCAAAGGCATATCCTCCGCGGGAATGATTGCTTGTCTCTGAAAATAGGGATTCCGGCGCGGGGTTCAATGAGAGAAGAGCAAACCACGCAAATGCAAAGGCCCGCGCAGGGGGCGAAAATGCACATCCGGCGGGTTTGGCGGCCCCGACGGGCGCTCCTTTTGCGCGATCGGTGCGGCAATCAGCCGCTGGCCCTGCCAAAGCGCGGGCAAAGAGGCGGCCTCGTCAAAGCCCAAACCGGCCGCGCGCCAGTCGAACGCATTGAGGGCGTCGTGACCCAAGGCGCGCAGTTCCTGCCCCGCATCCGGTGCCGCGACCTCGACGCTCCAGCGCCCGTCCCATTCCGCGCGGCCCTGCGCATCCAGCGGCGCGGCCGGCGCGCGGGCGGCGGCGGCGGGCTCGCGGATCAGGCGCAGCCACTGCGCATCGGGCATAAGGATCGACCCCTCCAGCGTCACCTTGCGTCCCATGCCCACCGCATCGAGCGCATGGGCGATCTTGTCGCGGCGCGCAGGGTATTCCTGCCCGTTCATCCAGCGCAACGCCGCGACCAGAAGACGGCGGCGGATCTCGGAGGGGGCGGCCAGAAATGGCTGGAGCGGCAGGGCGAGGCTGCCCGAGGCCACCTCCGCCCCTGCGGCGGTCCGGACCGCGATCTCTTGCAGTGCCTGACGGGCCGAGGCGAGGTTGCGGGCGCTGGTGGCAAAACTTTCCGGCGCGATCCCGAGCATTTCCAAGGCCTTGCGCATCCGCACCCGCTCGAAAGCGGTATTGTCGTTCGAGGGATCGTCGACCCAGCCGATGCCCTGCCGCGCGAGCCAGTCGCGCAGCTCCTGCCGTCCGCAGCCCGTCAACGGGCGCAGCCAGACCATGCCTTCGCTTTCGCGGTGGTCGGCCATGGCCGAGAGACCATCGACCCCCGCCCCGCGTGCGAGCCGCATCAGGAATGTCTCGGCCTGATCATCGAGCGTATGGCCGAGCAAAACGGCCTCGAGCGCATGTTCGCGCGCCCAATCCGCCAAAAGGCGCAGCCGCGCATCGCGGGCCGCAGCCATGAGATTGGCGCGGTCTTCCGGCCCGCGCTGCCAATGCAGAATGCTGTGGGACAGGCCCAATGTGCGGGCCGTGTCGCCCGCCGCCTCCGCCTCGGCAAGCGAATCGGGGCGCAGGCCGTGATCGACGGTCGCGGCCATGACCACGCGGCCCTGACGCCATCGCGCGGCGAGATGCAGAAGCGCCGCAGAATCGCCACCACCCGAAAAGGCGATGCCGATACGGCCGAAATCACCGGCGAGCCGGTCCAGTTCGGCCTCGACCCGCGCGCGCAGGAGATCGCTCATTCGACGGGGGGGTGGTCTTGCACGGAATCGCCGAAGTCCAGCATATCGGCTTCGTCGAAGGCGGCCTCGGGATCGGTCATGTCCTCGGCCTGCATGTCGGTGCCGGTTGCGGCGGGATCGGTCATGCTGTCGTCGATGACGATATCGGCGGGATCAAAGACCTCGCAGCCGACCGCTTCAAGGCGCTTTGCAGCCTCGGACGCTTGCGGTGCATCGGGGAAACGGACGGAAATTTCGAGAAGGAAGGGGCAGCCGTTCTTGGCATCACCCGTGGTGGCTTCGGCCCGCGACAGGCCCAAAAGCGCGTCAGGGGCCTGAGGCCCGTTCGGATTGGCGGCGAAGCTTTCCAGCCATGCCGCGCCCGCACCTTCGAGATCGCCCGCGCTATCAAGTGCCGCGCCGCGCAGGAACAGGGCTTCGGCGGTTAGCGGACCGCCTGCATGGGTTTTGGCGACGGCCGCGAAGAGGTCCGCAGCAAGACGAAAGTCACCTTGACCGAGCACCTCCCGGGCCCGGTCGAAATCGGCTTGCTCTGCTTTGGTTGCAGCCCCTGCCGCAGGGGTGGCGGGGCGGGTGGCCGCCCCTCCGGTCAACATGCCCGACTGGTTGGAGGGGGGCAGCGCCGCCCCTCCGTTCTGGTCGCCAAGCGTCGGCGTGGTCAGAGAGCCGAGATCGCAGCCCTCCTCCATTTCGCACAGGCGGAACTCGATGTCGCCGATGCGGGTGGTCCCGTCGCGGACCACGCGGTCGATGCGGTTCTGGAGCTGTTCGGTCTGGCCGGTGAGCTGCGCCAGACGCGCCTCCATCGCATTCATGCGGTCGATGGCGCTATCGCCACCCGCCGCCTGAAAGCCCGCCGGACCCGAAGCGACCAGCTCGGCGCGCAGCGATTGCAGATCGCTGGTCAGCTGCCCCAGTTCCGTGCGGATATCGGCCAGCGATCCGGCATCCTGCGCCGAAGCGGAGAAGCCGAAAAGCGCCAGTCCTGCCGCGAGCAGAAGGCTGCGCATCAGCTGCCTGCCCCCGCGCTCAGCGCGGTCACGGCACGACGGTTCTTGGTGTAGCAATCCTCGGTCGAGCAGATCGCCAGCGGGCGCTCTTTGCCGTAGCTGACCGTGCGCAGACGTCCGGCCTGCACGCCTTGCGAGATCAGGTATTCCTGAACCGAGCTGGCGCGGCGCGCGCCGAGGGCGATGTTGTATTCGCGCGTGCCCTGCTCGTCAGCGTGACCCTCGATAACCGCGGTATAGGAGGGGTTCTGCCCCAGCCATTGCGCCTGACCGGCAAGGGTCGTGCGCGCCTCGGGGGTCAGGGTCGACTGGTCGAGCATGAAGTTGACGGTATCGCCAACGGTCGTGCGGAAATATTCGGGGCTGTTCGGCCCGCCCAGCACGCCGGTCCCGACCCCGCCCGCACCGGCGCCGCCGGCGCCTCCGGCATAGGGGTCGTTGACCATCGCGCCCTGCGGCTTGGAGCAGGCGGCAAGGCCCAGAACCATGCAGACCACGGCGAGTTTGGTGATTTTCTTCATCGACATATCCATCGCGAACCTTTTACGGCAGCAGCGGCCCCCAGTTCGGGTCCGAGGCCGCGCCATTGAATTGAACGGGTCGCATATTGCGCCCGGTGATGTCTACGGAATGCAGCGTCGACTGGCCGGAATCGCCCGAGCTGGACCGCGTGAACATCACGACGCGGCCATTGGGGGCCCAAGTCGGGCCCTCGTCAAGGAACGATTCAGTCAGCATTTTCTCTTGCGAGCCGTCGGTGCGCATGACGCCGATATGGAAACGGCCTCCGACCTGGCGCGTGAAGGCGATCAGATCGCCGCGCGGCGACCAGACCGGCGTGCCGTAACGGCCGTCGCCAAAGCTGATCCGGCGCGGCTCGCCGCCGTTCGCGCCCATGATATAGAGCTGGGGCGAGCCCGAACGGTCGCTTTCAAAGACGATCTGCTTGCCGTCGGGGCTGAAGCTCGGCGAGGTTTCGATCGAGGGCGCGTTGGTCAGCGCGCGCTGCGCGCCGCTCGAGGCATCCATCTGGTAGATGTCGGTATTGCCGTTCTGCTCGAGCGAATAGACGATCCAGCGCCCGTCGGGCGAGAAGCGCGGCGAGAAGCTCATCGTGCCCTGCTGTTCGCCGAGCGAGCGCGAGGCGAGGCTGTTGACATCCATCACCATGACCTTCGGGAAGCCCGAGGCATAAGAGGTGTAAAGGATGCGGTTGCCGTCCGGCGAGAAGCGCGGCGCCAGCACCAGCGCGGAATCATCGGTCATCCAGCGCGGGTTCGCCCCGTCGTAATCCATGATGCCGATGCGCTTGAGGCGGGCGTTTTTCGGGCCGGTCTCGGAGACGAAAGTCACGCGGCTGTCGAAATAGGGCTTTTCGCCGGTCAGGCGGGCATAGACCTGATCGGCCGCCTTATGGGCCGCGCGACGCCAGTTGCCGGTGCCGGCATCGAACTGCATCCCGTCGCCGAGAGGCTGACCCGAGAAGACGTCGAAGAGGCGGAATTTCACCACGACCTTGCCGCCCTGCACGCTGACCGCTCCGGTGACCAGCGCCTGAGCGTTGATCGCCTTCCAGTCGTCATAGGCGATGGGCGCATCGAAGCTTGCCGGACGCGAGATATGCGCGCTTGCCGGAATTTCGCGGAAAAGCCCGGTGCCGGTCAGATCGGCCGCGATCAGCTTTTGAACCTGATCGAGATATTGACCCGCACCGCCTTCATCCTGGAAGGGCGCGATGGCGATCGGCATCGGCTCGATCACGCCATCGGTGATCTCGATACGGAGCGGCCCGTCCTGCGCCTGCACCACGGCAGGCAGCGCGGTCAGAGCCGCGATAACGGAAACGGCAGTCGATACAAGCAGTTTACGAAACATGAAACGTCTCTTTTGCGGTCTTGGTCACAGGATACTGGTTCTGGGTGGTCACCGTCATGCCCTTACTGGATCCGAGCGGAACCGGAAGGGTTGAAGTCGATGATGACGTCTTTCCAGCGATTATATTTTTCGGACGGCAGATTATAGCCGCCTTTTTCGCACATGAGGATAGCACGACGTCCAGCCTCATAGGCTTGTTTCGCTGCGGCATCAGAGCCGCCCGAATGGCTGTGCATGCGCAGGGAGCCTTTGTCGACCTTGCCGTCCTGCCCCATCGAGAAGGCGATCGAGACTTTGGTTTCGCTGGCTTCGGTCGAGAGCGATCCGCGGTTCCAGCAGGCCTCGACGGCGACGCGGAAGCCGTCCTTCTCGCCCTGGCTGAGCGGCGGGCCGTTCGCGGCAGCGCCACCTCCGCCCGAGCCGCCCGATCCGGCGGCCTGTTTCTCGGCGGCTTCCTTGGCGGCCTTGGCTTCGGCGGCTTCCTTGGCCTTGCGCTCGGCAGCGGCCTCTTCGCGGGCTTTGGCTTCGGCTGCGGCCTGTTCGGCCTCTTTCTTGGCCTTGGCCTCGGCTTCGCGCTTTTCGGCCGCTTCTTTTTCTGCAGCAGCCTTTGCCTCGGCCTCGCGTTTGGCCTTGGCTTCGGCCTCGGCCTTCTCGGCTGCGGCCTTTTCTGCTGCGGCCGCTTTTTCGGCAGCGGCCTTCTCGGCCTTTTCGGCCTCGGCGGCAGCGGCGGCGCGGCGTTCGGCAGCGGCGGCACGATCTGCGGCCGCTTTGTCGGCTTCGGCCTTTTCTGCGGCTCTCTCGGCTGCCTTCTCGGCGTCTTTCGCGGCGGCGGCCTTGTCGGCGGCAGCCTGCTCGGCCCGTTCGGCGGCGCGTTCTGCCGCGCGTTCTTCGGCGGCCCGTTCGGCAGCGGCGGCGCGTTTGGCCTCTTCCTCGCGATCGGCACGCTCGGCGGCGGCAGCCTGTTCGCGGTTGGCGCTGGCGCGGGCTTCGGCGGCGGCTTCGGCCTCGCGGGCCAGAACCTGTTCACGCTCCGCCTGAGCGGCGGCAGCCGCAGCGGCAGCGGCCTGACGGCGGGCGCGGGCAGCCTCGGCCAGACCCTCGGGGCGCGCATGCGGACGCGCGGAATCCGTCGGTGCCAAGCTCGAGCGCGGCGGCTGGACGGCCTCGGGGCGGTTGGCGGTATTGGGCCGCTCGGAGGTCTGCGGCAGCGCGGCCATCTCGGTCGATTGCTCGGGCTGCTGCGGCTGGGGCGCGACGGTCGCAAGGCTTTGCGGCCGCGCGCTTTGCGCCAGATCGCTCAGATCGGGACGGGCCTCGGCGCTATCGACCGGCGAGGGCAAGGTCGTGGCCTCGGGCGCCGGCGAAGGCGCGGATTCGGCCTCGGGGGCACCAAGAACGGATTCCTCCGAGGGCGGTCGCGGCTGCGCCGGCGTGCTCGCGGCACTGGCCCCGACCGGACCCGCCCCTGCTGCAGCGGCTGCAATCGCCTGGAACTCGGCCTCGGACATGGTCGAGACCTCGGTCATCTGGATCGCCTCGAGCGGCTGGGGACGGAAAAACGCGCCCCCGATCGCCGCCCAGCCGATCAGACTGACATGGGCGACCCCCGAGATCCAAGCGCCGATGCGATCCGAACGATCCATGATCTAGCCGTCCATCCGCGGGCCACCCGTTTCGGTGACCAGAACGATATTGTGGAAGCCGCCGGCATTGAGCGCGCCCATGACCTCCATCACGCGGGCATAGGGAATCGCCCCATCGGCACGCAGATAGATCTTGTCGCTCTGGCGTTCCTCGGCAACCGCGCGCAGGCGGGTGATGAGTTCTTCTTCGGGAACCTCGCTCGTCATCATCATCAGCGGGCCATCGGTCGTGATCGAAACGGTCAGCGGCTCTTCCTGTTCGGCAGGCACGGCTTGCGCCGCAGTGCGCGGCAGCTCGAGCGGCACGCCCACCGTCAGCATCGGTGCCGCGACCATGAAGACGATCAGCAACACCAGCATGACATCGACGAAAGGCGTGACGTTGATCTCGGCCATCGGCTGGCTGCGCCGCCGCGATCCGCGTCTACCCGATTTTTTCATGACGCCGCCGCCCATCTTATTCCTCGTTCAACTGACGCGAGAGGATGGTCGAGAATTCGTCGGCGAAGCTTTCGTAATTGCCGATGATGCGGTCGGAATCGGTCGAGAGCTTGTTGTAGAAAACCACCGCAGGAATCGCCGCCAAAAGGCCGAGCGCGGTCGCGATCAGCGCTTCGGCAATACCGGGCGCCACAACGGCGAGACTGGTATTCTGCGACAGCGCGATTTCCTCGAAGGCGATCTTGATGCCCCAGACGGTGCCGAAAAGCCCGATGAAGGGCGCGGTCGAGCCGACGGTGGCAAGGTAGCTGAGGCCGCGGGTCAGCCGGTCGCTTTCGCGCCCGATCGCCACGCTCATGGCGCGGTCGATGCGCGATGAGGCGCCCGCGATCAGCCCGCCGTCATCGCGGTGGCTGCGGCGCCATTCGAGCATGCCTGCCGAAAAGATGCGCTCCGAAGCGCCTTTGGGATTGTCGCCGATGCGGTCGAAAAGATCGTCGAGCGGTTGCCCCGACCAGAAGGCCCGGTCGAATTTGTCCGCATCGCGCTTGGCGGCAGCAAAGGTGATGAATTTCTGGATGATGATCGCCCAGGCCCAGAACGAGGCCACGATCAGCATCAGCATGACGATTTTGACGGTCGGAGAGGCGTTGCTGAAAAGCGCGATCAGCGAGAAATCGAGCGGCTGCGCTGCGCCGAGAATGGGGTCCATATCACTGCCTGCCTGTATTTGGCTCATAAGTTGCCGTTGCTCGGCTTGTTAACAGGGCTTTACCAGAGGGTCAGCCGCCCTGCCTTACACAATGCCTTGATCCCGGGGTGATCTTGCCCGCGTCGGTTGTGCAGTTACGTCGCCGCAACGCGCGCGACAAGCGCCTGCGGCAGGCGGACCGGACGACCGGCGTCATTGATGCAAACAAGCGTCACTTTGGCGCTGAAAAGCAGCTGCCCGCCGCGTTTGACCTCTTGCTCGACGGTGAGCCGCGCGGGCGTCATGCCGGCAAGGCGCGTCTCGACCGACAAAAGATCGTCGTAGCGCGCGGGGCTGATGTAATCGGCCTCGAGATGGCGGACGGCGAAAGCCGTGCCCTCGCGTTTGAGCGCCGCCTGATCCAGCCCGAGATCGCGCAGCCATTCCGACCGACCGCGCTCGATGAATTTCAGGTAATTTGCGTAATAGACAATGCGGGCAAGGTCGGTGTCTTCGTAATAGACGCGGGTCTCGAAGAGATGCATGGCGGATTTCCTTTCGTCATCGGCAATCGAGGCATTGCTTTGCACAGCAGCTTGGCGGTCGCAGCGGGGGTTTTCCACCCCCGGCCACCTGAACGGCGGCCTCCCCCGGAGGATATTTCCCCCATGAAAGAGAAGGTTAGAGCCGCGCCGCCAGCCGCAAGGCATGCGAGGGATCCCTGGCGACGACGGGAAGCGCCGGATCATAGGCCGCGCGCAACAAGGCGGCGAGAGCGGGGGTCGCATTCACCTCGGTCGCGAAGGTCAGCAGCGCGCGCACGGCCACGGTTTCGGCCAGCTGCGCGGGATGTGCTTGGGCCAGACGCGTGCCCATATTGAGGAAGGTCAGGCAGGAGCGGATCGAGCCGTCGGCGTCGAAGCGGAAGAGGCGGTATTCCTCGGCCTGTCGCGCGGCGAGGCGCGCGCCGAGATCGCTTTGCCCCGTCAGCTCGACGAGGTCGGGGACCGCATCCATCTCGGCCCAGTCGCGCAGGAAAAAGACCATGAAATTCGCACCCATCTCGGGGTCGGTTTCCATCATGGGCTGACGGATGTCGCGCAGGACCGCCGAGACCACATCGCGAAAGATCACGAGGCTTTCGTCGGCCAGACCAAAGACCACCGGAGCAACGGGGCGGGCCCATTTGGCGCAGAAATACTGGCCGTCACGGGTGAAAAGCGCGGCGATTTCTTCGAGTGTCATCACGTCGATATCCTGTTTTGCGCGCCTGTCATGCACAAAATCGGCAGCGGGTGGAAGCCGCGAAAGACGAAAGGGGAGCGTCAGCTCCCCTTTGCCCTGCCCCCGGAGAGCGATGTTTGCGCCCCGGCGCGGCCCCTTTCGCGTTCCGGCTCAGCCGACGATGGTGGCTTCGGTGGCGGCGCGCAGCTCGGCCTCGGTCACGCCATCGGCGATCTGGACGATCTTGAGACCACCCTCGACCACATCGAGCACACCAAGGTTGGTCACGATGCGGTTCACCACCGCCTTGCCGGTCAGCGGCAGGGTGCAGGCCTTGAGGACCTTGGATTCGCCCGCCTTGTTGGTGTGGTCCATGACCACGACCACGCGCTTGACCCCCGCGACGAGATCCATCGCGCCGCCCATGCCCTTGACCAGCTTTTTCGGGATCATCCAGTTCGCGAGATCGCCGTTTTCCGCCACTTCCATCGCGCCGAGGATCGCCATGGCAATCTTGCCGCCACGGATCATGGCAAAGCTTTCGGCGCTGTCGAAATAGGCGGTCTGGGGCAGCTCGGTCACGGTCTGCTTGCCCGCGTTGATCAGGTCGGGGTCTTCCTCGCCCTCATAGGGGAAGGGCCCGATCCCGAGCATGCCGTTTTCCGATTGCAGCGTCACTTCGACGCCATCGGGAATATAGTTCGCGACCAGCGTCGGAATGCCGATCCCGAGGTTCACGTACCAGCCGTCCTGCAGCTCCTGCGCGGCGCGGGCGGCCATCTGGTTGCGGTCCCAGCCCTTGATGACATCGGACATTACGCGGTCTCCTTCTTGCGGGTCGTGCGCTGTTCGATGCGCTTTTCATGCGGACCCTGGATCAGGCGGTGGACATAGATCCCCGGCAGGTGGATCGCATCGGGATCGAGCGAGCCGGTCGGGACGATCTCTTCGACCTCGCAGACGCAGACGCGACCGCTTTTCGCGGCGGGCACGTTGAAGTTGCGCGCGGTCTTGCGGAAAATCACGTTCCCCGATTCGTCGGCTTTCCAGCCCTTGACGATGGCGAGATCGGCGACGATGCCGCGTTCGAGGATATAGGTCTCGCCGTCGAAATCCTTGTGCTCTTTACCCTCGGCGATCACGGTACCGACGCCGGTCTTGGTATAAAAGCCCGGAATGCCTGCTCCGCCTGCACGCAGACGCTCGGCCAAAGTGCCCTGCGGGTTGAACTCCAGTTCCAGCTCGCCCGACAGATACTGGCGCATGAATTCCGCGTTTTCGCCGACATAGGACGAAATCATCTTCTTGATCTGGCGCGTCTGCAAGAGCAGGCCCAAACCGAAATCGTCGACGCCCGCGTTGTTCGAGGCGACCGTCAGCCCCTTCACGCCCGATTTGCACAAAGCCGCAATCAGAAGCTCGGGAATGCCCGAAAGACCGAAGCCACCGGCCGCGATCAGCATCCCGTCATGCACAAGACCCTCTAGCGCTTCTTCGGCGCTGCCATAGACCTTCTTACCCATCGACCCCACTCTTTGCTGAAATCCCCATTGCGGGTCTCCCCACCCGCCAATGGTTAACTTTGCAGGGTTGCAAGCCGCCGCACCATACGTAGGAATACTTAACTGCCTAAGTAACGGATTGGCCCGATGCCGCCCCCTTCCCCGATGCCCGCCGGCGACGCCGAAAGCCTGGGCTTTCTTCATGCCCCCGTGGCGACGCTGGTTCTGTCGAACCGGATCGTGATGCGTGCCAGCGCGATGGTCGAGCGCGTCTTCGGCTGGCACCCGTCCGAGATCGAGGGCAAGTCGATCCGCCTGCTCTACCCCGGCCAGACCGATTTCGAACAGATCGGCGAGCGCGCGCTTCAGGCCTTCGCGCAAGACAGCCTGTGCCGCGACGAGCGGCTGATGCGGCGCAAGAACGGCCAGATCGTCTGGATGGAGGGCCGCGGCCATACGCTCGACCGCAGCGATCCCTTCCGGCTCGCGGTCTGGAGCTATGCGCCGCTCGAAAGCCCCTCGCCGCCCGCGCCCTCTTTCGGAGCGATGCTGACCGCGACCGAAAAGCTCATCGCGACCTATCTGGTCAACGGCATGACCAGCAAGGAAATCGCGCAGGCCCTCGGCCGCTCGCCCCGCACGATCGAGGTTCACCGCGCCAATATGATGCGCAAGATGGAGGTCAGAAACGGCCCCGAGCTGGTCCGCGCGCTGCTCAACCTCGAAGCGGGCTGAGCGCCCGCTTTCTTCATCACTTAAATACCCGAAAACGAAAAAGGGCCGGAGCATTGCCCCGACCCTTCCGCTTTGTCTCGATTGTCCGCGATTACGCGTCGGCATCACCGGCTGGCGCGGCGGCTTTCTTGGCCGGAGCCTTCTTGGCCGCAGGCTTTTTCGCGGCGGGCTTTTTCGCAGGCTTGGCCTCGGCCCCCTCGACCGCCCCGTCAACCGCTTCGGCATCCGCCTTGGCCGCGGTTTTCTTTGCCGCAGGCTTCTTGGCCGCCGTTTTGGTCGTGGTCTTGGCCGCGGCCTTCTTCGCCGCAGGCTTGCCGGTCGCGGCCTTCTTGGCGGCAGGCTTTTTCGCCGCCGTCTTCTTGCCGCCCTTCGACGCCTTGGCCGCGATCAGCTCCAAAGCCTGTTCCAGACCGAGATCGGCAGGCTCCACATCACGCGGCAAGGTCGCATTGACCTTGCCCCATTTGACATAGGGTCCGTAGCGTCCCGCCATGACCTGGATCGGCCCGCCTTCGGGATGCTCGCCCAACTCTTTCAACGGTGCCGCAGCAGCAGCGCGGCCACGCACCTGTTTGGAGGCCAGAACCTCGACCGCGCGGTTCATGCCGACGATGAAAACCTCGTCGACATCGGGCAGGTTGGCATATTTCGTGCCGTGTTTGACGAAGGGCCCGAAGCGCCCGATCCCCGCCAGAACCGGCTCGCCATCCTCGGGATGCGGCCCGATTTCGCGCGGCAACGCGAGCAGATCCAGCGCGCGCTGCAGATCGACCGAAGAGAGCTCCCAGCTTTTGGGAACCGAGGCACGCGGCGGTTTCGGCACGTCTTCGGTGGCCTCGCCGCGCTGGACATAGGGGCCGAAACGACCGTTCTTCAGACTGATCGCCTCGTCGTTGTCGTAGCCGAGGATCAGATCGCCGACGACCTCGCCCTCCGGCCCGCCGATCGGACGGGTGAAGCGGCAGGCGGGATAGTTGGTGCAGCCGACAAAGGCCCCGCCCGAACGCGCGGTCTTGAGATGCAGCTTGCCGACATGGCACAGCGGGCATTCGCGCGGATCACCGCCATCCGCACGCGGAGGATAAAGCGCAGGCGCCAAAGCCTCGTCGATCGCAGTCAACACCTCGGAGATGCGCAGCTCGCTGGTATCTTCGAGCGCCGCCGAGAAATCGCGCCAGAACCGGCGCAACACATCGCGGTAGGCCATATCGCCGGCGCTGATCTCGTCGAGCTCGCCTTCGAGATCCGCAGTGAAATCATAGCTCACATAGCGCGGGAAATAGGTCTTGAGGAAAACCGTGACCAGCCGCCCCTTGTCCTCAGGGATCAGGCGGTTCTTGTCCTTGCGCACATAGTCGCGGTCCTGAATCGTCGTCACGATCGAGGCATAGGTGGACGGGCGTCCAATCCCCAATTCCTCCATGCGCTTGACCAGCGTGGCCTCGGTATAGCGCGGGGGGGCTTGGGTGAAATGCTGCTCGGGCGTGACCGAGCGCTTGGCCGTGGCCTCGCCCTCGGCGATCTGGGGCAGACGGGCGCTGTCTTCGCCCTCGTCGTCGTCGAGCCCCTGGTCATAGACCTTGAGGAAGCCGTCAAAGAGCATGACCTGACCATTGGCGCGCAGACCGACCTGCCCGTCGGCCGAGCCGATCTCGACGGTCGTGCGCTCCATGCGGGCGGCTTCCATCTGGCTCGCCAGCGTGCGCTTCCAGATCAGATCGTAAAGCGCCTTCTGGTCCTTTTCCGAGATCCGCAGCTTGTCGGGCGACAGCATCATATCGGTCGGACGGATACATTCATGCGCTTCCTGCGCATTCTTGGCCTTGTTCTTGTACATGCGCGGCGATTTGGGGACGTAATTCTCGCCGAACCGCGCCTTGATCGCATCGCGCGCCGCCATCACGGCCTCTGGGGCCATATCGATGCCGTCGGTCCGCATATAGGTGATGAGCCCGGCCTCGTACAAACGCTGCGCCGCCGACATGCAGGCCCGCGCGCCAAGGCCGAGCTTGCGGCTCGCCTCCTGCTGGAGCGTCGAGGTCATGAAGGGCGGCCAGGGATTGCGGCTCGCGGGCTTTGCCGCCACGCTCGAGACCCGCAAATCGCGCGAGGACAAGGCAGCGACCGCCAGCTGGGCCTGTTCGGCATTGGCCAGATCGAAACGCTCGAGCTTCTGCCCGCCGAAAACCACCATCTGCGCATCGAACTCGTCGCCGCGCGGCGTCGCGAGGCGGGCATGGACCGACCAGTATTCGCGCGGTTTGAACGCCTCGATCTCCATCTCGCGGTCGACAATGATGCGCAAGGCGACCGACTGGACGCGGCCCGCCGATTTCGCGCCGGGCAATTTGCGCCACAGCACCGGCGAAAGCTTGAAGCCCACCAGATAATCCAGCGCCCGTCGTGCGAGATAGGCATCGACCAAGGGCTGGTCGATCCGGCGCGGATTGGCCATTGCCTCGGTCACGGCATTCTTGGTGATGGCGTTGAAGGTCACGCGGTTGACCTCGGCACCCTTCTTGAGCGCCGGTGCCAGAGCCTCGAGCAAATGCCACGAAATCGCCTCGCCCTCGCGATCGGGGTCGGTGGCGAGGATCAGGTTCTGGTCGCCCGCAAGCGCGTCCTTGATCGCCTTGAGATGTTTGCGGCTGTCGGCAGCCACCTCCCACTTCATGGCGAAATCATCATCGGGATCGACGCTGCCGTCCTTGGGCGGAAGGTCACGCACATGGCCGAAAGAGGCGAGAACGGTATAATCATCACCCAGATATTTGTTGATCGTCTTGGCCTTTGCCGGAGATTCTACGACGACGACGGGCATGAAAATTCCTTCGAGATGATTCGGCCTGCGAAAATGGGCACGCGACCGGCAACTGTCAACGCTGCCCGTCTTTCATGTAACAATATCCCGCGGGGGTACGGGGGCGCGAAGCCCCCGCCGCATCTCGCGTTGCTCGTGGATAGCATGGCCCGCGGGCGATGGGGAAGCCGTCAGATACCGTCGCCGACAAAGGCTTTTTCGACAACGAATTCCTTGGGATCGCTGTTGGCACCCTCGCGCAGGCCGAAACCTTCGAGAACCGCCTTCACATCGACGTTGAAGGCCAGGCTGCCGCAGATCATGGCGCGGTCGGTCGCCGGATCGATCGGCGGAAGGCCCAAATCGGCAAACACCTTGCCCGAGATCATGTTGTCGGTAATGCGGCCCATCAGCGGGCTCTCTTCACGCGTCGTGGTCGGATAATACAGCAGACGCTTGGCGAAATCCTCGCCGTAGATCTCGGTCAGCAGCGGATCATGGCGCAGGTTCTCGACCAGCTCGCGGCCGTAGTTCAGCTCCTCGGCGGTGCGGCAGGTATGCATCATCACGACCTGCTCGTAGCGCTCAAAGGTCTCGGGGTCGCGCATCAGCGAGGCGAAGGGCGCAAAGCCCGTGCCGGTCGCGAGGAACCACATCCGCTTGCCCGGAAGCAGCGCGTCGAGGACCAGAGTTCCGACCGGCTTGGGGCGCAGGATGATCTCGTCGCCCGGCTTGATGTGCTGGAGCTTGGAGGTCAGCGGCCCGTCCGGCACCTTGATCGAATAGAATTCCAGCTCGTCGTCCCAGTTGGGCGAGGCGATCGAATAGGCCCGCAGCAAGGGCTTTCCGTTGTCGCCCATCAGGCCGATCATCACGAATTCGCCCGAACGGAAGCGCAGGCTTGCCGGACGGGTGACGCGGAAGGAAAACAGATTGTCCGACCAGTGTTTCACCGAGGTGACTTTCTGGGCATCGGGCAGGGTTTTCGCGGAAGGTGCAGCGGTATCGGCCACGGGAAGATCCAGAGTCATTTCGAAATTCCTGAGTTATCTAGTCGATTGGCGGGATCTTTGGAACCCCCGCCCCCTGCGCCCCAAGAGCGCAGGGATCGTGAAAGCGCCCCCGCGGGGCAAAAGTTCAGCCCGCCAGTTTCGAGCGGTGGTCCCAATCCTGCCAATCGGCGCGGAACAGCCATTGATCCTCGGGCTGGCGGCGGGCCAGCTCGGCGCTGATCTGGACCTCGTCGAAGCCCACGCGGCGCGCCATCGCATATTGGTCGGCAATCAGCTTGCCGACGGCGCGCAGACGGCCCTCGTAGCCCAGCTCGCGCAGACGGCGGGCAAGGGAAAAGCCGCGCCCGTCGGTCATGGCCGGAAAGTCCACCGCGATCAGCTCGCGGTGGAGGTGGTCGACCAGCTCTTCGATGCTGGTATCCGAAGCCAGAACCACCGGTTCCGCCCCGTCATGCGCATGGAAGCCGTCGTCACGGACAAGAAAGAATTCGCTGGTGGAAGCGCTCATGGATTTGCTCCTGCACGGACGGCCTGTCCGCCGATGAAATGGATACCGCATTCGGTTTTCTGGCTCCCGCGCCAGCGACCGGCGCGGGGATCTTCGCCCGGTTTGATCGGCGAGGTGCAAGGCGCGCAGCCGATCGAGGCATAGCCTTTGGCAACCAAAGGGTGACGCGGCAGTTTGTTCTCGGCCATATATTCCTGCACGTCCGAGGCCCGCCAATGCGCCAGCGGATTGACCCGCAGGCGGCTGGGCGGCTCGGGCTCGAAGAATTCGAGCTCCTGACGCTGACCGCCCTGAAAGCGCTTGCGGCCGGTGATCCAGCCGTCGAATTCCGAAAGCGCGCGCTCCAGCGGAACGGTCTTGCGGAAATCGCAGCAGGCATCGGTGTTGAACTGGTGCAGGGTCCCGTCGGGATCGTTCAGCGCGACCTCGCGGTCGGTGGCGCGGATGGTGCGAACATCTGTCAGCTGAAGTTTCCGGCTGACCTCGAGCTGGTAGTCGAGCGTCTCCTGAAACAGCATCTGCGTGTCGATGAACAGCACCGGCGTTCCGGGTGCCACGACCGAAACCATGTGCAAAAGCACGACGGATTCCGATCCGAAGGATGAAACCAGCGCGACCTTGCCCAGATCGGGATCGTTCAGGGCGCGGCGCAGGACCTCGATGGCGGCATGGTGTTTATAGCGTTGGTTCAGCCTTTCAGCTCTATCGTCAAGGGTTCCATCAAGCATGGGCCGCTTCCGGATACAGGGCCGCTTTGAAGGGCGCGGCCCCCAAGCGGCGATAGGCGTCAATGAACCGTTCCTCGGCGTTTTCGCGCAAATCGAGATAGGCTTTGACCACGCGGTCGATCGCGGGGACGACCTCCTCGGCGGGGAAACCGGCACCGGCACGCTGGCCGATCGCGGGGATCTCGTAGCCGTCGCCGCCAAGCGTGATCTGGTAGTTCTCGACCCCTGCCCGATCCAGCCCGAGAATGCCGATATGGCCCAGATGGTGGTGACCGCAGGCGTTGATGCAGCCCGAGATTCGGATGTTGAACTGGCCGATCTCGTCTTCCAGATCCAGCGCGCGGAAATGGTCCGCGATCTCCTGCGCGATCGGGATCGAGCGCGCCGTCGCCAGCGAGCAGTAGTCCATGCCGGGGCAAGCGATGATATCGCTGATCTGGCCGGCATTGGCCGTAGCCAGACCCGCGGCCAGCAACTCGCGGTAAAGCGCGGGCAGGTCCGATTTATGGACATGCGGCAGCACGATGTTCTGGTCATGCGCGATGCGGATATCGCTGTGGCCGTAACGCTCGGCCAGATCGGCGACCAGCGACATCTGCGCATCCGTCGCATCGCCCGGCGTCACGCCCGGTGCCTTGAGCGTCAACGTGGCGCTGGCGTAACCTTCGATGCGGTGCTCTGAGAGGTTGGTATCGGTCCAGCTGCGGAAACCCGCCGAACGCGCGCGCTCGACATCGTAATCGCCGGTGCCTTCGATGCGGAAATCGGGGGCGGCATACTGGCGCTTGAGATCGTTCAGCAGCGCTTGGTCGACGCCGGTGAAAACCGCGCGACGGTTGAGGAACTCCGCCTCGATCTCCTCGCGCATGACATCCAGACCGCGCTCGGCGACGGTGATCTTGATGCGCGCCTTGTATTTGTTGTCGCGACGCCCTGCGAGGTTGTAGGTCATCAGGATCGCTTCGACATAAGGCAGCAGATCCGCCTCGGGGAGAAAGTCGCGAACGACCTGACCCAAAAGCGGCGTGCGTCCCAGACCGCCACCGATCCAGACCTCGAAACCGGTCTCGCCGGCGGCATTGCGGACAACGCGAAGGCCGATGTCATGGGCGGCGATGACCGCACGCTCGTGCTTGCCCGCCGAAATGGCGATCTTGAATTTGCGCGGCAGGAACTGGAACTCGCCGTGGTCGGTCGACCACAGACGCAGCAGTTCCGCATAGGGGCGCGGATCGGTGATCTCGTCGGCGGCGGCACCGGCGAAAGCATCGGTCGTCACGTTGCGGATCGTGTTCCCCGAGGTCTGGATCGCATGCAGGCCGGCCTCGGCCAGAGCGTCCAGCATATCGGGAATATCGACCAGTTTGGGCCAGTTGTACTGGATGTTCTGGCGCGTGGTGAAATGGCCGTAGCCCTTGTCCCATTTCCGGGCAAGCAGCGCGAGGGTGCGCATCTGGTCGGGGCTGAGCGTGCCGTAGGGGATCGCGACCCGCAGCATATAGGCATGCAACTGCAGATAGACCCCGTTCATCAGACGCAGGGGGCGGAATTCCTCCTCGGTCAGGCTGCCGTCAAGGCGACGTTCCACCTGCGAGCGGAACTGGGCCGCGCGGTGGCGGTAATAGTCGATATTGGCGGCGCTCATCGTCGGGCGGGCATCAAACATGGCTGGCCTCATCGCTCAGGCGGAAACGGTTTCGGCTTGGATGCCGTGGAAATAGTTCGACGGGCCGCGACGGCGGAATTCCTCGCGGAAATGGGTCGCTTCGGGACCGTTCTCGCCCCGCTTGGCCTGGGCCAGATAGGGGCCGACAACGATGTGGCCCTGCGCCTCGGCTTCGAGCAGCGCGAGATCGGCAATCGCCTCGTCCTCGAAAAGCTGCGCCTTGGCGGGTTCGGGCGTCCAGCCGCCTTCCGTCATCCACACGCAATGGCCCATGCGCAGGTCGTTGGCGGTGATGACTGCCGGAGTTGCGGGCGACGGAGTGAATGATTTCGACATGACTGGGGGCCTTTCGGTTTGCCTCTCCCAATATAGGAAAAAGTTCTGTATTTTGACGAGTAGCTGTGGGAAATAAGGACACAATCCCACCTCACGGAAGGCACAAGGACAGAAATCCGCCATGAGCGCTGAACAACAGACCCAGATCCGGCTGGACGATATCGACCGTAAAATCCTGTCCCTGCTGCAAGTCGATGCGACTCTGTCGCTCGACGAGGTTGCGGCGCGGGTCGGGGCTTCGAAGACCCCTGTCTGGAACCGGATTCGCAAGTTGCGCGAGGCCGGTGTCATCCGTGCCGAGGTCGCCATTCTCGATGCCGATTCGCTGGGTCTCGAGGCCTGTTTCTTCGTCCTCGTGCGCACCGCCGAACATGATCCCGAATGGGCGAAACGTTTCCTTTCGGCGGTCCGCGGCCGCCCCGAAGTTCTCGAGGCGCATCGTCTGGCAGGCGATATCGACTACATCCTCAAGGTCCGCGTCCGCAATGCGCGCGCCTATGACCGCTTCTATCAGGCGCTGATTTCCGAGGTGCGCATCCACAACGTCACCGCGCTTTTGTCGATGGAAGAGATCAAGGCCACAACCGCCCTGCCCCTCGACTAAAGGCCCCTGCACCGCGTGGAACACGGGCTTTGCCTGCGATAGACAAAGCCCATCCGCTCGTGCCAGATATCTGCGGACACGACCGCAAGGATTGACGCCGCGAGGGATGATGCCGGACTGGATCAAGCACGAATTGGGCCGATTGAAGAATACCGCCACCTGGTCGTGGCAGGGCTGGCTTACGACTTGGCGCAACGAGAAATCCCTGCGTCAATGGGGTGTCGTGAACCTCATTTCGATCATTCTGGCCTGCCTGATCGATCTGGACGGCGGCGAGCGCGCGCTTTTGATCGCGCTCGGGCTGCTGATCCTCGTAGCCGAGCTGTTCAACACCGCGATCGAGGAAAATGTCGATTACGTCTCGACCGAGCGTGACCCGCGCGCAGGCCGCGCCAAGGATGCCGCAAGCGCCGCAGTGGCTGTCACCGCGATTGCGGGCGGCCTCGCATGGGTCGTAATCCTGATCGGCTAGGGCCCTGCCCGATCTGCCGCGAAAACAGGCAGGCTCCAGCGGCGGACGGCCGAGGCGGCGGGGCTTGATTGACACCCGCACAGAGCGCGAACAATACGGACATATTGAGCGGCGGCAGGCGGTTCCTGCATCCGGATTTTCTATGTTCGAGGTTTTCATGGTTTGGTTTGTCGAGCGGACGACGAGCAGCGGGCGCGCCCGATTTCAAGAGATCAGGATCCAACATGTGGTTCCGACCGAATTCGACGCACCGACAACGATGGCGGCGCTGACGGGCCGCCAAGGCTGGCTGATCGGGGATATCGGCGGGAGCGGCATGACCGCCCATCTTGGTCCCGACTATCTATGGGCGCGCGGCACGACGACCAGCGCGCAAAGCCTTCCGGCCCTGATGCCGGAACTGCGCGCCGCCTCGTCGAAAAACTGGATTGCGGGGCATCTTCTCAATGAAGAGCTGGGCGGCAACGGCACGCTTTCGCAAAACCTGACACCGCTGACCTCGGCCGCGAACAGTGCCCACAAGGTTTTCGAGACCCATATCAAGGCGATGCTGACAGCCTGCGCCCATATCGAGGACGATTTCAAATCGCTGACGGTGACGCAATCGGCGGGTGCGGCAGAACGGCAATTCCCCTATTTTTACGGTGTCAGATACAGGGTGACGGTTTCTCCCGAGCGCTATGCGCAAAACCCCGATCCGCTGGACCTCCACAGCTATGTGGCATCGTATATCGATGTGGATTACAGGTTTTTCAAATACCGCCGCAACCGTCACGCCATGATGACCGGCGCATCGAACGTGCAGCTTTCGGACATCACCGCCAACGCATATCTGGCGCGGCTGCATTCCACCGGCAATCCGCAGTATCAGGCGAACAGCAGTAACGTCGAGGTTTTGCCCGGAGGCGCGCCCCCGCTCCACTTCAGGTACAGGATACAGAACGAGGCATGAGGCGCGGCCAAAAGGCGTGCGACCGGAAAGCCTGCCCGCCGCGCGGGGCCTAGTCGAGCCCCGCGAGCACCACGCCCAAAGCCGTGTCGAAACTCTCCAGCTCGGATTTCGGGCCGCAGCTCACACGGATGCAGCGGTCTTGCGGCGCGACGCCCGGCATCCGCGCGAAAATCCCCTGCTCCGCCAGCCCTGCCAGAACGCGGCGGGCGAAATCTCCGTCGCGGCCGCAGTCGATCGCCACGAAATTCGTCGCGGAGGGCAGCGCCGCCAGCCCGTGTTTGCGCGCAATCGCCCCGATCTGGTCACGCGCGATCCGGACCTTGGAGACGGTCTCGCGTAGCCAGGCCTGATCCTCAAGCGCCGCCAATGCCCCGATCTGGGCCGAGCGGTTCATCCCGAAATGGTTGCGGATCCGGTCGAAGCCCGCGATCAGGCGCTTGGGTCCGATCGCGTAGCCGACCCGAGCCCCCGCCATGCCGTAAGCCTTGGAAAAGGTGCGGAAACGGATGACGCGTTCGTCTTCGGGATCGACCTCGGGGATGGCTTCTTGCGGCGCGAATTCGGCATAGGCCTCGTCAAGAACCAGCAGGCTGCCGCTCGGGACGGCCGCAATCATCGCCTCGACCCGCGAGGCCGGATGCCAGCTTGCCATCGGGTTGTCGGGATTGGCGAAATAGATCAGACGCGCGGCGGTTTCCTCGGCGCGCGCGATCAGCGCATCGGGGTCTTCGGCATCGTTGCGATAGGGGACCTTGGACAGAACCCCGCCAAAGCCCGTGACGTGATAGTTGAAGGTCGGATAGCCCCCTTCCGAGGTCACCACGACATCGCCCTCGGCCACAGTCAGGCGGACCAGCAGCCCCAAAAGCCCGTCGATCCCCTCGCCGATCATGATGTTTTCGGGTGCGACGCCGTGATGGGCGGCGAGCGCCAGACGCAATTCGCGGTTGTCGGGATCGCCGTATTTCCAGATCTCGGCATCGGCGCTTCTCATGGCGGCAATCGCGCGCGGCGAGGGTCCGAAGCCGTTCTCGTTGGCGCCCAGCCGCGCCGCGAAGGGTGCGCCACGGCGCAGCTCCAGCGTTTCGGGGCCGGTGAAGGGAACCGTCGCGGGAAGCGCGGCAGGAAGCGGGGCAAAGCGGAGGCGATCAGTCATGATGGCCGAGATTTGTCCCAATCGCGGCCACCATGCAAGAGGATGCGCAAGCCGGCCCGCCGCTATTCGCCGGTCTTCGGCGGGCGCTGCTTCAAAAGCGAACGGTCTTCCTGCAGTTCAAGCCACATCGCATTGATCACCGCAAAGGCGGCCGCCAGCGGCAGGCCCAGCATCCAGGCGAAATACCACATTGCAAACCTCCGTTAATAGCTGTGCAGTTCGGGGTCATCCACGTCGTCCTCGGAGACCTTGCCCCAAAGCACGCGGTAGACCCATGCGGTGTAGATCATGATCAGCGGCAGGAAAAAGCAGGCTGCGACCAGCATCACGAACAAGGACAGATGCGAGCTTGAAGCGTTCCACACCGTCAAGGACGATGCCGGATCGGTGGCCGAGGGCAGAATGACCGGAAACATCACCAGCCCGACCGAGGAAATCATACCGAAGATCGCCAGTTTCGTGCCCAGAAGCGGCGCAAGCTCGCGCCCCGACCGCAGCGCAAGCCACGAGATCAGGCAGCCTGCCAACCCCAAAACCGGCGCGATGGTGATCCAGGGCCGCTCGGAATAGGCCAGAAGCCACGAGGCCGAGCGCGTGACCGGATGGATCAGCGGGTTCGAGGGGCCGTCATGGAGGATCGGCGCGGCGTAGTGGAAACCCTCGATCCCGAAGGCCAGCCACAGCCCTGCCAACAGATAGCCAAGCAGCGCGACCAGCGCCGCGCGCTCGCCGAATTTACGGGCGCGGCTTTGGACCGCGCCGGTGGTTTTCAACACCAGCCAGCCCGCCCCATGCGCCACCAGAAGCGCCAGTGAAACCACGCCGCAGAGCAGCGAGAACGGGTTCAACAGGCCGAGAAAACGCATCAACGGGCCCGTATCCGGCATGGCGACCAGATCGGGCGTCAGGTGGAAAGGCAGGCCCAAAAGGACGTTCCCCACGGCCACGCCGAACAAAAGCGCGGGCGCCGCGCCGCCGATGAACAGGGCCCAGTCCCAGCGGCTCCGCCAAGCCGGATCCTCGCGTTTGCTGCGGTATTTGAAGGCAACGGGCCGCAGGATCAGTGCGGCAAGGATCAGGAACATCGCGAAGTAGAACCCCGAGAAGCTGATCGCATAAAGCATCGGCCAAGCGGCAAAGATCAGTGCGCCGCCGAGGATGAACCAGACCTGATTGCCCTCCCAGACGGGGCCGACGGTATTGATGATCACGCGCCGCTCGCGGTCGGTTTTGCCCGCGAAGGGCAAAAGCGCGCCTACCCCCATGTCGAAGCCGTCGGTCATGGCGAAGGCGATCAGCATGACCCCCATCAGGAACCACCAGATCAGGCGCAGCATCTCGAAGGAAATCAGATCATGCAGGATCATTTCGTGCCCTCCCGCGAGAATTGACCGGCCGAAAGATGGTCGCGGTGGTCGGCGAACCAGTCATCGGTCGCGGCGATATCGTCCTGCGGTCCCTTGCGGATGTATTTCAGCATGAGTTTGATCTCGATGATGAACAGGACCGAATAGAAGATGCAGAACCCCGCCAGCGTCAAAGCAACCTCGGTGATGCCGAGCTGGCTGACCGAAAGCGCGGTCGGCAGCACGCCGTCCACCGTCCAGGGCTGACGCCCGAATTCGGCGACGATCCAGCCCATTTCCGCCGCGATCCACGGCGCGGGGATCATGAAGACCGCCAGCCACAGCGACCAGCGCGGGAAATCCATCTGCCGGAACGAGGCGCGCCAGAAGAAAAACGCCATGGTCGCGATGAAGCCCATCCCGAGGCCGACCATGATGCGGAAGGCCCAGAAGACCGGCCAGACCGTCGGGATCGTATCGTTGGCGGCCTGAAGGATTTGCGCCTCGCTCGCCTGTCGCGGGTCGTCGACATAGCGCTTGAGCAGCAGCGCATAGCCCAGATCCGCGCTACGGCTGCGGAAGTCGGCCAGAACGGCGGGATCGACGCCGGTCTGCTTGGTCTCCTGAATGGTCATCAGGAGATCATAGGCGGTGATGCCGTCGCGGATGCGGCGCTCGGATTCCTTTTCCAGCTCGTCGAAGCCCGGAATGGCCTTGTCGAGCGAGCGGGTCCCGATCAGCCCCATGACATAGGGAATATGGATCGCGTAATGGGTCTCGCGCGCTTCGCGGTCGGGAAAGCCGAAAAGGGTAAAGCTGGCGGGCGCGGGCTCGGTCCGCCACATCGCCTCGATCGCGGCCATTTTCATCTTCTGGTTCTGGCCGGTGTCGTAACCCGATTCGTCGCCCAGAACCACGACCGACAGCGCGGCCGCCAGACCGAAGGCCGAGGCGACCGCGATCGAACGCCGTGCCAGCTCGATATGGCGCCCTTTCAGCAGATACCACGCCGAGACGCCCAGCACGAAGACCGCCGCCACGACATAGCCCGCGCTGACGGTATGGACGAATTTCGCCTGTGCGACGGGGTTGAAGATCACCTCGGCAAAGCTCGTCAGCTCCATGCGCATGGTCATCGGGTTGAATTCCGCACCCACCGGATATTGCATCCAGCCGTTCGCGATCAGGATCCAGAGCGCCGAGAAATTCGTGCCGATCGCCACCAGCCATGCCACGATCAGATGGGCCCGCGCCGAAAGCTTCTGCCAGCCGAAGAACCACAATCCGACGAAGGTCGCCTCCATGAAGAAGGCCATCATGCCTTCAAGGGCGAGCGGCGCGCCGAAAATGTCGCCGACGTAATGTGAATAATAGGCCCAGTTCATGCCGAACTGGAATTCCATCGTGATGCCGGTCGCGACACCAAGGGCGAAGTTGATCCCGAAGAGGCTGCCCCAGAATTTCGTCATCTGCCGCCAGATCGGGCGATCGGTCATGACATAGACCGTCTCCATGATCGCGACGATGATCGACAGACCAAGGGTCAGCGGAACGAACAGAAAGTGGAAAAGCGCGGTGGCTGCGAATTGCAGGCGCGATAGCTCGACGATGCCGAATTCCATGGCAATCTCCTGACGGCGCGGGACCAGGTTAACCCAAATCCAGTGTAAAATCAGCCGTTAAAATATCGCCGCGACGATGGGTCGCGATAACGACGGCCGATCGGGGCAGCGCCGCGCGCAGATTGCGCAGCACTTCTGCGGCGGTTTGCGCGTCCAGCCCCTCGGTCGGCTCGTCGAGTAGCAAAAGCGCGGGGCGGCGCAAAACGGCACGGGCGAGGGCAAGGCGGCGGCGCTCTCCGCCCGACAGCCCCTTGCCGCCGTCCCCCAGAACGAGATCGAGCCCGCCACGCAGATGATCGAGCCGGCAGATGCGCAGGGCTTCCGTCATCGCGGCATCATCCGCATCCGGCTTTGCCAGCGCCAGATTGTCGCGCAGGCTGCCCCCGATGACCGCGGGACGCTGCAAAACCAGCGTCACGGCGGCGCGCAGGGCATCTTCGGGCCAAATCGCGGGGGCAAGCCCGCCCAAAGTGATTGCCGGCTGCCCTTCGTCTTCGGGCAGAACGCCCGCGATCCGCGCCAGAAGCGTGGACTTCCCGATCCCGCTCGGCCCGGAAACCGCAAGCATCTGGCCCGCCCCAAGCCGCAACCCGCCGAACGCCAAGGGCAGGGCTGACGCCGGCAGGCCCGTATCGGGCGGCCCCGCCTGCGGCGCGGGCTCGAGCACCACGGCCACGCGGGTCGCCGCATCGCGGATACGGCCGTAATCGGCGACCGCGCGCCGCAAAGGGGCCGTGACCTCTCCCAAAGCAATCGCAAGGAAAAACCCCATCGCCGCCAGCGACTGGTCGAAAGCGCCTAGCGAGACCGCAAGGCTGCCAAGCCCCAAAGCCCCCGCCGCCGCCGCACCGCGCGTCAGATCAAGTGCAAGGCCGGTCGCACGCTCGATCCGGTCCATCGCGGCGGTCAGGGCGCGGGCGCGGGCCTCGGCCTCCTCGATGCAGAGGCGGGCATGGGCAAGGCGGCCGTAAACCGCCAGATCATCGCGCGCCGCGACCAGATCCAGCGCCGCCGTACGAAAGGCCTGCTCCGCCGCGACCTGTCGCGCCGCCAGCCGTCCCGCGCGCGGCAAGGCCCACAGCGCCGCCGCGGCCGCCCCGATCACATGCGCCCCGCAGATCCACAGCGCGAATTCCCAATTCGTCAGCCACAAGAGCAAAACTGCGGCGCAAGCCAGCGCCGCCGCTCCCGCAATCACGGGCTGGACAAGACGCAGGGGCAGCCCGTCCAGCACCTCGGTATCCGAGACCACCCGCGCCAGCGCCGGCCCGCGCCGCAAACCTGCAAGCCCGCGCCAATCCGCTCGGGCCAAGCCGGAAAGCACATGGCTTCTCAACCGCACGATGCCGCGGAGCGTCGCATCATGACCGAACCAGCGCTCGCCGTAACGCGCGGCGGTCCGCAGGATAGCAAGCCCGCGCACGGCGGCTCCGGGGCGGAAGACGTCGAACCGCGCCCCGAGCCCCGCCAGACCGGCAGCGGCGGCGGCCGTAATGAACCAGCCCGAAAGCGCCAGAAGTCCCGCGCCCGCAATCAGGACCAGCGCCGCGAGCACAAAGGCCCGCCGCATCCCCGCACCCTGCGCCATGATGCGCCAGACCTGCGCCAGCGGCGATCGTGAGATGCGCCTAATCATGCCGCCCTCCGATCTCGATCCGCCGCCCCATCAAAGCGGCCAGTGCGGGATCATGGGTCGCGATGATCAGCCCCCGCCCCTTCCGATGCGCGGCGACCAGCCCCGAGCCGACCTGAGCCGCCGTTTGCGCATCCAGATCGGCGGTCGGCTCGTCGGCAAGAATGATCCGCGCGCCGCCATGAAGCGCGCGCGCCAAGGTCAGCCGCCGCGCCTCGCCACCCGAAACGCCGGAACCGTTCTCGCCCAGATGCTGCGCCAAGCCTCGCGGCAGAGCCGCCACCAGCGGCGCGGCGGCCGACGCAGCCAAGGCCCCCGCCAGATCGCCCCCGCGCCCCATGCGCAGATTGTCCTCGAGGCTCGCATCCAGAAAATGCGGCACCTGCGGCATCCAGCCCAAAGCCGCGCGCCAATGATCGGCGAGCGCGCCGTCAAGCGGATGCCCGTCGAGCGTGATCTCGCCCTGATCCGGCCGCTCGAGCCCCGCAATCAACCGCAACAGCGTGGTCTTGCCCGCCCCGCTCGGCCCGCAAAGCGCAACGCTTTCATGCGGCGCGATTTCGAGATCGGGGTAAAGGATCCCGTGCCGCATCACGCCGCGCAAAGCCAGAACGCCCGTGAGCGGAGCCATGCACGCCCCAGTCCCCAGGATCTCGCCCGAAGCCGCGCCGGTCCGCGCGTCTTCCTCAAGCCCGAGCGCCAAAGCGTCGGCCGCGGCCCGTGCATGCCAAACCGTCGCCAAATCACGCAGCGGCTGGAAGAACTCGGGCGCAAGGAGCAGCAGGAACAACCCCTGCTCCGGCGTCATCGGCGCGCCCCACATGCCGAAGCCGATCACGCCCAGCAACGAAAACCCGCAATAGATCGCCAGCATCGCGACCCCGATCGCCGCAAAGAGCTCGAGCACGGTCGAGGACAGGAAGGCGATCCCCAAAACCCGCATCGTCCGCTGGCGCAATCGCCCCGCCGCCGCATCGAAACCCGCGACCAGAACCGCACGCGTCCCCAGCAGCCGGATATCGGGCAAAGCCGCAACCCGCTCGGCCAGCTCGGAACTCATCGTGCCCATCTCGTGCAGTTGCGCGCGCGAGACCCGCTCGGCGGCCTGCCCGATCAGGGCCATGAAAACGGGGATCACCGGTCCGGTCACCAGCAAAACCAGACCCGCCACCCAGGAAACCGAAAAAGCCGCCGCGACAATCGCCAAAGGCAGCACACGCACCCGCATCTCGACCGTGAGAAAGCGGGCCGCAAAGGGCCGCAGCATCTCGAGCTGATCGCCGATCAAGGAGGCGAACCCGCCGGCAGACGGCAGACGGGCTTGCCGGTGAGCGCGCGCGAGAACCTCGCCGCGAACCCGCCCCAAAGCGGCCAAAGCCAGATCCTGCGCCCGCGCATCGGCCAGATGGGTCAAAGCCGCCTGCAAGCCCCAAAGTACCGCAAAGCCCGCAATCGGCCACGCGGCAGGCATGTCGCCGCGGATCATCCCCGCCAGAGCCTGCGCCGCGAGCCAGGCCATCGGCAGCCACAAAAGCCCCGCGACAACCGCAAGCCGGGCCGCACGGCGCAGGCCCGCACGCTCGGGCCCGAGCAAATCCACGGCCCGCGTCATTCCGTCCTGCCCGCTTATCCGCCCTGCCACGATCCGCTCCGGCCTGCCTGTCCGCAGCCTAGTCGCGCAAATCCAAAGGGAAAATGCAACAATTCAGCGCAGGCCCGCAAAGCGCCTGCACCTCTCTTTCATGTCGAAATATCCCGGGGGAGCCGCGCTTGCGCGGCGGGGCCAGCGCCCCCCCGTGCAGCCTTCAGCCCTCAGAAGGCCTTGAAGGTCATCGTGGTCAGGGTGCGGTTGATATCGGTGATGTCGAAAAGGTTCTCGGCGAGATAGCGGCCGACATCCTGATCCTCGGGGACATAGACCTTGGCCATCAGATCATATTCGCCCGAGGTCGAGTAAAGCTCGCTCACCACTTCGCGGTCGTAAATCGCATCGGCAACCTCGTAGGTCTTGCCGGGAGTGCAACGGATCTGGACGAAAACGGGACGCATGCCGAGCCTTTCTGCTTCGATGGTGCCAGATTAGCGCGGCTCGCGGGCAATGGTCCAGCCCCGCGCCAATCCGCGCCAAAACCGCGTCATCAGCAAGACCGCCGCGCAGAAAAGCCCCGCCAGCAGCCCGAGCCACAGCCCGCCCGCGCCCCAACCGGCGCGGAAAGCGAGGAACCAGCCCGTCGGCAGGCCGACAACCCAATAGCTGATCACCGCCATGACCATCGGCACCCGCGTGTCCTGCACGCCCCTCAGCATGCCCAGCGCGATGACCTGCATTCCGTCGGCCAGCTGGAACATCGCGGCATAGATCATCAGCCCGCCCACCAGCGCGATGATCGTGGGGGTCAGCGGATCGCCCGCATCGAGATAAAGCGCCGCGATCTGGCGCGAGAGCGTCAGGAAAATCGTGATCGTCACCGCGGCAAAGAGGATCGAGAGCACAATGGCCGCAACCCCGGAATCGCGCATTCCCGAACGATCCTCCTGCCCCGCGAAAGTGCCGACGCGGATCGTCACCGCATTCGAGAGGCCGAGATGGATCATGAAAGCGATCGAGGCCAGCTGCAACGCGATCCCGTGCGCGGCCAGATAATGCGAGCCGAGCCACCCCATCATGACGTTGGTCCCGACAAACATCCCCGATTCCGCCACCAGCGTCAGCCCCACCGGCAGGCCCAGAAGACCGATGGTGCGGAACGCCGCCCAATCGGGATGCCACATCCGGCGCAGCAGGTTGAAGGGCCGCGCCTCGCGCAGGGTGATCGCGCAGACCACCATCAGGACCAGCTGGAAGATATTGACGACAAGGCTCGCGATGGCCGAACCGGCGACACCCAGCTCGGGCGCGCCGAGATTGCCGAAAATCAGCATCCAGTTCAGCAGCATGTTGAGCGGAATCCCCGCCATCGTGATCAGCAAAACGATGTTCGCCCGCCCCAGCGCCGCCAGAAACGAGTTCAGCGTCAGCCCCCAAAGCGCCGGCGCCATCGCCCAGCACATGATGCGCAGATACTCCTGCGCATAGGCTGCGATCTCGGGCTTCTGCCCGAGCTTGAGCAGGATCGCCCCCGAGAACCACATCAGCGGCAGCACGATCACCGAATGCACCGCCGAAAGCCAAAGCGCCATGCGGGTCGCGCGCCGCACCTCGGTCTGGTCGCCCCGCGCCTTGGCGGTCGCGATCACCCCCATCACCCCGATCCCGTAACCCGAGCCGAGCATGAACAGAATGAAGAAGAACGAGGTCGCCAGAACCACCGCCGCCAGAGGATCGACGCCGTACCAACCGACCATGACCGTATCGGTCACCCCGATCGCCTGACGTGCGAGATGCGAGCCGGTAAGCGGCAGGGCCAATCCGAGAGTGGCGACAAGATGCGGGACATAGCGGAATATCGACATGAGCAAGGCTTAGCCCCGCCCGCAGCTTCCGGCAAGCCGCGCCACGCGGGACCGCAACTGTCTGAAAACTTCCGGTCAAAAGGGCAACAGGGCGGGCGTGGCGACAGGGACAGGCCCGCCCGCATTGCCGCCTGATCACCTCCGCTGCACAGCGGGCAGGCCGGTCCCATGAGGCATCGGCCGATCCGCATGCCGCATCAAGGTGCGGACGCCCCGCCTCAGGGCCGGATTTCGACCTCGGTGCCGATGCGGGTCATGGCGAAGATGTCTTCGATCTCGTGGTCGTCGATCGCGATACAGCCCTCGGTCCAGTCGCCCTTGACGCGAAAGCCCTGTGCGATCTCGTTGGGCTGGCCGTGGATCATGATGTCGCCGCCCGGATCGACGCCCGCTTTGCGCGCGGCCTCGCGGTGCTTCATTTGCGGATAATCCAGCCCGAGCGAGAGGTGAAAGCGGCTCTTGTCGTTCAGCCGGTCGACCTTGAAGACCCCCTCTGGCGTACGGCCGTCGCCCTGACGGGTCTTGGTGCCCTCGGGGGTGCGGCCCAAAGCGATGCGGTAGGTCATCGCGGGGCCCTCTTTCTGATAGACCGTCATGCGCCGCGCCCCCTTCTCGATCAGGATGCGCTCGACCGGCGAGACCAGCGCGGGCAAGGCCGCCGTCGGCGCGCCGCGTGCGGGAGCGTAGCCCTCGCCCGCATCGGGCAGTTCGGGCGCGGCACTCTCGATCCCGAAGCCCGGCCTTGCCGTGGCTGCGGGCGCGGTCGTGGCCGTCGGCGCGGCGGGCCGTCCGTCGGGAAGCGGCAGATCCTTTTGCCAGACCAGCCATGCCGCGCCGAACAGGAAGGCGATGGCAAGAAGCGAAAAGAGCTTTGCGAGACGACGCATCTTTGAACCCGTTATCTGGTTAACACGCTTGGAACGCACCTGCCGCGCCACCTGTTTGAGGTTTGCGGCGCGGCAGGCGTCACGGGTTTTACGTCCCGCTCGCGGTTTTATTCCCGCCTTTTCCGGCCCGCGTTACTGCAGGTCGGAAAAAGCCGCCTGCAGACGCTTGACCGCCTCGACGACATTGGCGCGGGTCGTGGCAAGGTTGAAGCGCATGAAATGCGCGCCGCCCTGCCCGAAAGTGCCGCCGTGATTGGCCGCGATCCCAGCATCCTTCGCGATGCGCGCGGCAATCTCGGCCGGCTCCATGCCGGTGCCCGAGAAATCGACCCAAGCGAGATAGGTCGCCTGCAGGGGCATCGAGCGCAGACCTTTGATCGCGGAGATCCCCTCGTCGAAAATCCGGCGGTTGCCGTCGAGATACTCGACCAGAGCATCAACCCATTGCGCACCCTCGGGCGAATAGGCGGCCGCGACCATATTGGGGCCGAACAACCCCGGCGAGATGCCGCCCGCCGCAAGTTTCGCCGCGAGCTTGGCGCGCAAAGCGGGGTCCGAAACGATCATGTTGCCGATATGGGCACCGGCGATGTTGAAGGTCTTGGTGGCCGAGGTCAGCGTGACCAGCCGGTCCGCCAGATCGGGGGCGGCCTTTGCCGTCACGACATGGCGCTCGCTTTCGGGCATGACGAGATCGTGGTGGATTTCGTCCGAGACGAGGATGAGGTCGTTCTTCTTGCAGAAATCCGCGATCTCGCGCAGTTCGCGCGCGCTCCAGACGCGGCCGCCGGGATTGTGGGGCGAACACAGGACCAGCATCTTCTCGTTGCCGTCGAGCAGCTCCTGCCAGTTCAGCCAGTCGAGATGGTAAAGCCCGCCGCGCTCGGCCAGCGGCAATTCGACGACTTCGCGGCCTGCGGCTCGGATGACGCGGGCGAAAGCGTGGTAGACCGGCGTCATGATGATCACGCCGTCACCGGGGTTGGTGAAGGCATCGACACAGATCGCGGTCCCGTTGACCAGACCATGCACGCTCATGATCCAGTCGCGCTCGACCGTCCAGCCGTGGCGGTTGTCCATCCACCAGCGAATCGCATCGAGATAGGCCGTGTGCTCGCCCGGATAGCCGTAGACGCCATGGGCGGCCATGGCCTCGACCGCCTTCTGGACGGCCTGCGGCGGACGGAAGTCCATATCCGCGACCCACATCGAGATTCCGTCCTGCGGATCAACGCCGTAAATCGCCTCCATATCGTCCCATTTCGAGCAAATCGTGCCGACACGGTCGATCGCCTCGTCAAAGTTCGCTACGGTTTTTCCGGCCGGCTTGGCGCTGGAGGAAGGGCTGTTTGTGGTCATCGTCATCTCCTGAACGTGCGGCGCCACAATAGCGGCTTGTTGCGCCCATCCAACCCTTCGCCTAAATGGGTGGGATGTCGCTCAGAAATATTCTCATCCATCCCGATCCGCGCCTCAAAAAGACGTGTGAGCCGATTGCCCGCATTACGCCCGAGATCGAAACGCTCGCGGCGGATATGCTGGCGACCATGTATGATGCCCCGGGCGTCGGACTTGCGGCACCGCAGGTCGGCGTGCTGTCGCGGCTTTACGTCATGGATTGCAACAAGGATCCCGAGGCCGAGCCCGAGCCGATCGTCATGATCAACCCCGAGATCACCTGGCGGTCCGAAGCGCTCAATGTCTACGAGGAAGGCTGCCTCTCGATCCCCGACCAATATGCCGAAGTGACCCGCCCCGCCGAAGTCCGCGTCGCGTGGCTGGGTCTGGACGGCAAGGCCCACGAGCGCGAGTTCGACGGGCTTTGGGCGACATGCGCGCAGCACGAGATCGACCACCTCGACGGCAAATTGTTCATCGACTACCTCAGCGCGATGAAGCGCCAGATGATCACGCGCAAAATGGTCAAGCTCAAGCGCGAGACCGCGCGGGGCTGAACCTGCACGGATCGTGCCGCGGGCCCTTGTCGCGGCGGCGATCTTGCCTTGCGCCCGCTGCGGATCCGGCCCTGGGCCAAGACATTCCGCCCCGCCCGCGCCTTAGCGGACAGGGCCGCGCCGCAAGGGCGCGAAGACGACACCGAACCCGCAGAGTTTTCCAGCCACAGGCAGGCGCATGACCATTCGTCCCTTCATCCCCTATACCGATCCGCGCCTTCACCGTGCGGTCGAGCCGGTCGAGACGATCACCGAGACCATCCGCATGGTCTGGGACGACATGATCGACACGATGGATGCCATGCCGGGGGTGGGCCTTGCCGCACCGCAGATCGGGATCATGATGCGTCTGGCGGTGGTCGATGCCTCGGACAAGCGCGGTCAGGCGATCCGCATGGCCAATCCCGAAGTCCTTCACGCCAGCGGCCAGATGCGCGCCCATGACGAGGCGAGCCCGAATCTTCCCGGCGTCTTTGCCCGTATCGAGCGGCCCCGCGCCGTCACGGTGCGTTTCCTCAATGCCGACGGCGAGATCGAGGACCGCGATTTCGTCGGTCTTTGGGCCACCAGCGTCCAGCACCAGATCGACCATCTCGACGGCAAGCTTTATGTCGACCACCTCTCGCCTTTGCGCCGCAAGATGCTGGTCGCGAAATCGGCGAAATTCGCGAAACGCTGAAACCCCGGGTTGGTTGAACCCGCAAGGCATCAGGTATTTGGATCAGAGCGAGGACAAGCGATGCGCGTGATTTTCATGGGAACGCCGGATTTCTCGGTTGCGGCCCTGCGGGCGATCGCCGCCGAGCACGAGGTCGTCGCGGTCTATAGCCAGCCGCCGCGCGCTGCCGGTCGCGGGCAAAAGCCGCGCCCCTCGGCGGTGCAGAAAGCTGCCGAGGAACTGGGTCTGCCGGTGCGCCATCCCGAGCGGCTGAAATCGCCCGAAGATCAGGCCGGTTTCGCGGCGCTGAACGCCGATGTCGCGGTAGTGGTGGCCTACGGGCTGATCCTGCCGCAGGTCATCTTGGACGCGCCGCGTCTGGGCTGTCTCAATATCCACGCATCGCTTTTGCCGCGTTGGCGCGGGGCCGCGCCGATCCATCGCGCGATCCTGTCGGGCGACACGGAAACCGGCGTCGCGATCATGCAGATGGAGGCGGGTCTCGATACCGGCCCCGTTCTGGCCGAGGCGCGCACCCCGATCGGGGCCGAGGAAACCACCGCTGATCTGCACGACCGGCTCTCGCAGATGGGGGCCGTGCTGATCGCCTCGGTTCTGGCACGTCTGGCGCAAGGCGAACAGCTTGCGCCCGCCGTGCAGGCCGAAGACGGCGTGACCTATGCCGCCAAGATCGACAAGGCCGAAGCGCGCATCGACTGGTCGCGCCCCGCCGTCGAGGTCGACCGCCAGATCCGCGGCCTCTCGCCCTTTCCCGGCGCATGGACCACGATCGCGGGCGAGCGGGTCAAGCTCTTGCGCTCGCGTCTCGCCGAAGGGCAAGGCAAGGCCGGCACGGTTCTGGGCGGCTTCACCATCGCTTGCGGCGAAGGCGCGGTCGAGGTCCTGCAGGCCCAGCGCGAGGGCAAACGCCCGATGCCCGCCGACGAGGTCCTGCGCGGCCTGTCATTACCGGACTGCTTGGTTTAATCGCGGAACCCGTGTTAGCATCCACGACTTAAGCCATTGTCTTCATTTCAGAGGCTAGGTGTGAGCATGGAAAATCCTGCATTGGGAACTGGACTACAGCCGGCGCTTCGGGCGCTTTCGGAGTATTGGTGGGTTCTGCTGATCCGCGGGATTGCCGCCGTTATTTTCGGCGTCATCGCCCTCGCATGGCCGGGTTTGACCGCCTATGCGCTGCTGCTGACCTTCGGCATTTACGCCATCGTCGACGGCGTCTTCGCGATCTTCACCGGCTTTCGCCGCAAATCGGACGACGATCGGTGGTGGAGCTGGCTCGTCGAGGGGGTGCTCTCGATCATCATCGGCCTCATGGCGCTGTTCTGGACCGAGAGCACCGCGCTTGCACTGGTGATCTGGATCGCGGCCTGGGCCATGGTTGCAGGCGTCATGCGCATCATCGCGGCCATCCGTCTGCGCAACGAGATCGAGGGTGAATGGGCGCTGGGTCTGAGCGGGCTTTTGATGGTGCTTTGGGGTCTCGCCCTTGCCGTCATGCCGGCCGCCGGCATCCTGAGCCTGACCTGGCTCTTCGGGCTGTTCGCCATCGTGATCGGCGTGGTGATGATCCTTCTCGCCTTCCGCGTCAAAGGCTACAAGGCGGCCTGAACGCATCCGTTTCGCGCGTTCGTCCTGTGCGCCCTAAGTCCCGCGGGGCTTGGCGCGCAGGGTCGGATCCGCCTCGCGCGGGTCCTCCGGCCAGGGGTGGCGCGGATAGCGGCCGCGCATATCGCGGCGGACATCGCCATAGCCCCCCGTCCAGAACCCCGGCAGATCGGTCGTGACCGCGATCGGCTTGCCCCCCGGCGAGAGCATGGTGATCCGCAGGGGACGCACCCCCGCCATCGGGTGGCGGGTCACGCCGAACAGCTCTTGCAGGCGCAGCTCGATACTCGGGGTTTCATGGTCGTAATCGATCGGCACCTTGCGTCCGAGCGGGGTGGTGAAATGCGCGGGCACGGCCTCGTCCAGCCTGCGCTGCCCCTCCCAGCCAATGCGCGCCTTAAGCGCTTCGGTCAGATCGAGGCCGCGAAGCGCGGCGAGGCTGCGGCTATTGCCCAGATAGGGCAAAAGCCAATCGTCATCGGCCAGAAGTGTTGCATCGTCGACCGGACCGAGCTCCGGCAATAGCGCGATTCTTGCCCGCATGCGCGCGGCGGCGGGCGTCCATGACAGGCCGTTCTGGCGCAGCCCGTCGAGCGCGGCCCGCGCCAGCGCCTCGGGCGAGGGTTGGTCGAGCGCGCGGTCGGTGAGGACCAGAGCCCCGAGCCGCTCTTGCGCGCGGGCAAGGATGCGCCCCTCGCGTTTCGACCATTCCACGCTTTCGACCATCGTGATGCGATCCGCGAAAAGCGCGCGCAGATCGGCCTCGTCGACGGGGGCCGCCATGCGGATGCGGGTCTCGCGCATGTCGCCGTCCAGATCGCTCGCGACGATCAGGCGGTTCTGGCCCAAGACCTCGCCATCGTTGAAATAGGCCCCCTTGCCGCCCGACAGGATGTAGCGCGGCTGATCGCCCTTGCGGCGCAGGCCGATGCGGTCGGGATAGGCCAGCGCGGCCATTGCACCTGCCGACAACGATCCTGCCGAAAGCCCGCCTGCAGAACCTTGGGCGGAACCTTTTGCGGGCGCCATCGCGCGCAGGCGGCGGGCCTCTTCGCGGATGCGCGCGATCACGGCGCGGTTGACCTCGTGGGGGTAGCGGTCGGCGAAAGCCTTGGCATCGCGGATCGCGGCAAGGCGCAGGCCCAGATCGGCGGGTGCGCCCTTGAGCGGGTCGCGCTCGGCCAGAAGCGCCGCCAGATCGGCGGCATCGCGACCGGCGCGCAGAAGCATGTGGCCAAGCCGCGGATGCAGCGGAATCGCCGCCAAGGCCCGTCCGTGGCTGGTGATGCGCCCCGCCGCATCCAGAGCGCCAAGCTCGTGCAAAAGCGCGCGGGCCTCGGTCAGGCCAGCTTCGGGCGGGGGCGTCAGAAAGGCCAGATCGCTGCCGTCCGAGCCCCAAAGCGCCAGTTCGAGCGCGAGGCCAGAAAGATCGGCCACGGCAATTTCCGGCGGGGCGAAGGCCGGTAGCGCGCCCTCTTCGGCGCGTGCCCACAGACGATAGCAAATCCCCTCCGCGACGCGGCCCGCGCGGCCTCGACGCTGCTCGGCCTCGGCACGGCTGACGCGCTCTGTCACCAGCCGCGACATGCCGGAGGCGGGATCGAACCGTGCCCTGCGCGCGCGTCCGGCATCCACCACCACCGTCACCCCCGGAATGGTCAGCGAGGTTTCCGCGATCGAAGTCGCGAGCACGATGCGCCGCTTGCCCTGCGCCGGAGCCAAAGCCGCACGCTGCGCCTTGAAGTCCATCGCACCGTAAAGCGCGACGATCTCGGCAGGAAGATCGCCGAGCAGTGCGGCGACGCGGTGGATCTCTCCCTCGCCGGGCAGAAAGGCCAAAATCGTGCCGCCGATCCCCTCGCGGGTCGCGGCCTCGGCCTCGGTGATCAGGCGGGCGGCCTCGGGGACGAGGCGGGCGGCGGCGGGCAAGGGGCGATCAAGCCAGCGCGTCTCGACCGGAAAGGCGCGCCCTTCCGAGCGGATGACCGGCGCGTCGTCGAGCATTGCCGCTACCGGCTCCGCATCCAGCGTCGCCGACATCACCAGCACGGCCAGATCGGGGCGCAATGCGGCGCGCGCCTCCCAGACGAGGGCGAGGCCGAGATCGGCATTGAGGCTGCGCTCGTGGAATTCGTCGAAGATCACGCAGCCGATCCCGTCCAGCGAAGGATCAGACTGCAACATTCGGGTCAGAATGCCCTCGGTCACGACCTCGATACGCGCGCCGCGCAGGGATTCGCCGCGGATGCGGTAGCCGACGCTTTCGCCCAAAGCCTCGCCCAATTGCTCGGCCAGCCGTTCGGCCGCGGCGCGGGCGGCAAGGCGGCGCGGTTCGAGCATGAGGATACGCCCCGCGACCTGCCCCATCAGCGCCAACGGCACCCGTGTGGTCTTGCCCGCCCCCGGAGGCGCGACAAGGACGGCGCGGCCCTCTGCGGCAATCGCGGCGCAAAGTTCGGGGGTGACGGCATCAATGGGAAAGCTCTGGCTCATGCCCTCCTTATCGCAAAGCCCGCGCGCGGCGGAAAGCGCTACCGAACGGGGCATTCCCGCGAAAATACGGTTGTGGCGGAGGGCGAGCGGAACGGATGGGTGCGGCAGAGGGCGCGCGGGATTGGACGGGGCGCGCATCGGCCTTGCCGGCGATGAGGAGGGAAACGCCCGCCAGAGCGGCTGCAAGGGCCGTTCGGCCGATCCCTCCCCCCTCACGGCATATCCCCCGCCTTGGCGCACCACAATGGCGTGACGCAGGCGCTAAATCTTTGCTCCGCCAGAACCATCTGTCGCGCACCGCGTTCTGTGGTTAAGTTGTTGGCAAGAAACAGCGGAGAGGGTGCAATGGGCATTGCCGATGATCTGATGCAGGGCTTGGGCCTCAGCGATCCCGTCCTGCGGATCGGCGTCACCGGTCTGTCGCGGGCGGGCAAGACGGTCTTCATCACCTCGCTGGTCGCCAATCTGCTCGATCGCGGCCGGATGCCGGGCCTGCGCGCGGCCTCGGACGGGACGATCAAGGCGGCCTGGCTGCAACCCCAGCCCGACGACACCATTCCGCGCTTCGACTTCGAGCGCCACCTCGCCGACATGACCGGCGCAGACCCCCATTGGCCCGAAGGCACGCGCCATGTCAGCGAGATGCGGCTGTCGCTGCGCCTCCAGCCGCGCGGCCTGATTGCGGGGATGCGCGGGCAGCAGAACCTGCATCTCGATATCATCGATTATCCGGGCGAATGGCTGCTGGATCTGCGGCTGATGGACAAGAGCTTTGCCGACTGGTCGGCGGAGGTGCTCGATCGGATGGTCGGACGCCCGCGCGACAGCGACTATTTCGCGCTGGTTGCCGCCCATAACCCCGCGCAAAACGGGGCCGAGACCTTTTCCGAAGAGATCGCCCAACGCCTCGCTACCGGCTATACCGACCAGCTGCGCGCCGCGCGGGCGGCGGGCTGGTCCGATTGCACGCCGGGGCGCCTCCTCATGCCCGGAGAGATGGCCGGATCGCCCGCGCTCACATTCGCACCCTTGCCGCGCGACTTCGAGGGCAGCGCGCTTTACCGCGAATTCGCGCGCCGCTACGGGGCTTACAAGACACGGGTGGTGCAGCCCTTCTTCCGCGACCATTTCGCGCGGATCGACCGGCAGGTCGTCTTGATGGATGTCCTCGGCGCGATCCATGCAGGCCCCCCCGCGGTCGAGGACATGCGCCGCACCATGGCCGACATTCTCTCGGCCTTCCGCCCCGGCCGCGCGGGTTGGCTCTCGCAGCTTTTGGGCACGCGCCGCGTCGAGCGCATCCTTTTCGCCGCGACCAAGGCCGACCATCTCCACCATATCCAGCATCCGCGCCTGACCAATATCGTCTCGGCCATGCTGCGCGAGGCCCGCGACCGCGCCGACTTCGCGGGTGCCCGAACCGAGGCCATGTCGATCGCCGCCCTGCGCTGCACCACCGAAGACATCATCACGCAGGATGGCGAAGAGCTTCCGGCGGTGCGGGGTCGCCTGATGGACGGCCGTCAGGCGAGCTTTTACCCCGGCGAGCTGCCGCTCAATCCCGCCGAGATCCTCAATCCCGCCATGCAGGGCGCGAGCGACTGGCTCGACGGCGATTATGCGGTCATGGATCTCGCGCCCGCGCCCAATACCTTGCGGCCGGGCGACGGGCCGCCCCATATCCGTCTGGACCGCGCGGCGGAATTCCTGATCGGCGACCGGATCTGAGAGGGCAGCACCATGAGCGACGAGACACCCAAACGCCGCGGCCCCGTCATGATCGAGGTCGAGCCCGCGCCGCCGCAGGCCCCGAAAGCCGCGGCTTTGCGCCACCATGACGCGGAAAGCCCCGCCGCAATCCGGCCCGAATCCGCCGCAACCGGCGATGATTCCGGCAATGGCTTCGGTGACAATTTCGGCGACGACCGCCACCGCCGCCCGCCCCGCCCCGAAGGCGCCCCGCTCGAGACCCAGCCCTCGCCCGCCGATGCGCCGCTGATCGATGACGGCGGCTATGGCCAGCCGCAACCGCGCACCATGCGCCTCGTCTCGCGCATCATCGGCGGCAGACCCTCGCGGCTGACGCGGTTCTTCATCAATACGGGTGCGGCGCTTTTCACCTTCCTGCTCTCGGTTGCGGCGATGCGCTTCATCTCGAACCTGCTGGTCAGCTATCCGCTGCTCGGCTGGATCGGCGTCGCGCTTTTCGCGCTTTTCGCGATTGCCGCGCTCTTGATGGCATGGCGCGAGTACCGCGCATGGCACCGTTTCGCCAAGATCGACCAGATCAACCGCGAGGCGGTGTCGGCGCTCGAAACCGGCGATCTGGTGGCCGCGAAAAAGGTCACGGACCAGCTGGCCACGCTTTACGCGGGGCGTCCCGAACTGCAGGGCGGACGCGCCTATCTGGCCGAGCGCAGGAACGAGACCTTCGATGCCGAAAGCCTGCTCGCCTTGGCCGAGACCCAGCTTCTGGCCGATCTCGACCAGCAGGCCCGCCGCGAGATCGAGGCCGCCGCCCGCACCGTGGCCGCCGCAACCGCGCTGATCCCGCTGGCTTTGGCCGATGTCATCGCGGCACTGGCCGCCAATCTGCGCATGATCCGCCGCATGGCCGAAATCTACGGCGGTCGCGCCGGCGCGGTCGGCGGCTGGCGGCTGGCGAAAACCGTCATGGCCCATCTGGTGGCGACAGGCGCGGTCGCGGCGGGCGATGATCTGATCCATACGGTTGCGGGCGGCGGGCTTTTGGCCAAGGTCAGCAAGCGCTTCGGCGAGGGCGTCGTCAACGGCGCGCTGACCGCCCGCGTCGGCATTGCCGCGATGGAGGTCTGCCGGCCCCTGCCCTTCATCCACCAGCGCCGCCCCCGCGTCGGCAATCTGATCACGCGCGGCCTCAAAGGGCTTTTCGGCGAGGACGAACAGGCCCCGACCCGCGCCCGCCGCCCCGATGAATGAGGCGATCCGGCCGAACAGCCCCCGCCCGTCCGCGACGGCAGTTGCGGTCTGGTGCCCCGTCACGCCCGTCTGCCCTCCGGCCCCTGTTCCGGTGCGGGGCACAAGACGTGTCGCAAGCCCAGGCACAGCAACCCTCGCGGCACGGGCCGCCTCTCTGTCCAAAGGGGCGCGCGGCGGTTAGGATGGATCGGTCATGATCCGCTTTCCCTTCTCGAACCGCCAAGGCAGGCCGCGCAAGGCCCACGCCGCGCGTGATCCTCGCGCCCTTTCGCTGCCGGTCTTTGCGCTCGCGGGGGTGCTGGCGCTTGGCGCGGGGCTGCGCGACCGGCTGGATGACTGGGTCGCGCGCACCCAACTGCCCCTTCTCGAAGTCCCCGTTGGCACCGAGGTCCTTGCCCGCGACGGCGCGCTTTTGCGGGCCTTTCAGGTTGCGGACGGACGCTGGCGGCTTGCTCCGGGTCCGGTCGACCCCCTGCTGATCGCCATGCTGACGACATGGGAGGACCGCCGCTTCGCCGAGCATAACGGCGTCGATCCGGTGGCGCTTTTGCGCGCGGCGAGGCAATCGCTCAGGCACGGGCGGGTGGTCTCGGGTGCCTCGACCCTGACCATGCAGGTGGCGCGGCTGCTCGAGGAAGGTCCGACCGGCGAATGGCAGGGCAAGATCCGCCAGATGCGGCTCGCGCTCGCGCTTGAGCGCAACCTGAGCAAGGACGAAATCCTCGACCTCTACCTGCGCCTCGCCCCCTATGGCGCCAATGTCGAAGGGGTGCGCGCCGCCTCGCTGCTCTGGTTCGGCAAAGAGGCGCATCGCCTCACCCCCGCCGAGGCCGCGCTGCTCGTGGCTTTGCCGCAATCGCCCGAACGCCGCCGCCCCGACCGCCACCCGCAGGCCGCCAAAACCGCGCGCGACCGCGTTTTGGCCCGCGCCGCCGAGGCGGGGCTGATCTCGGAGGCCGATGCACGGGCCGCGATGGCCGAGCCGGTCCCGACCCGACGCCGCGCCTTTCCCGCCGTCGCGCCGCTTCTGGCGGACCGGCTTGCGCGCAGCCATCCCGGCGCGACGCGGATCGGGACGACGATCGATCTGCGCCTGCAACGCCGCGCCGAAAGCCTGATCGAGCGGGCCTCGAAGGCGCAGGGGCATCGGGTCTCGGCAGCGCTGGTTCTGGCCGACCACCGCAACGGCGAGATTCTGGCCGAGGTCGGCGCGGCCGAATGGGCGGCAGGCCCGTCCTCGGGCTTCATCGACATGACGCAGGCCGTGCGCTCGCCCGGATCGACCCTCAAGCCCTTCGTCTACGGGCTGGCCTTTGACGACGGTATCGCCCATCCCGAAACCCTGATCGAGGATCGCCCGACGGCTTTCGGCCATTGGCAGCCGCAGAATTTCGACAACAAGTTCCGCGGCACGGTCTCGATGCGGCAGGCGCTGATCTGGTCGCTGAACATTCCCGTGGTCAAGCTTGCCGAAGTCACCGGCCCCACCCGCATCGCCCAGACCCTGGCGCGGGGCGGCATCAACCTGCGGCTCTCGGGCGGGGCGGCACCGGGGCTTGCGGTCACGCTTGGCGGCGCGGGCGTCACGCTCGAGGAACTGGCGAACGGCTATGCCGCTTTGGCGCGGGGCGGCACGGGGATCACCCTCTCGCCGCTGCCCGGTGGCGCAGAGCCGCGCGAAACCGCGATGTTCGGCCCCGTCGCCGCCTGGCAGGTCGGCCATATCATGGCGCAGGCCCTGCCCCCGACCGGCCGTCCTTCGGGACGGATCGCGTGGAAAACCGGCACCTCCTACGGCAACCGCGACGCGCTCGCGGTGGGTTATAACGGCGGCTATGTCGTGGCGGTCTGGATGGGGCGGCCGGACGGCACGCCCGTCCCCGGCGCTTTCGGGGGCGATCTCGCAGCGCCGCTTCTGTTCGATGTTTTCGACATCCTGCCCGATATCGCGCTGCCGCCGCCGCCGCCCCAAACGCTGACGGTCCCGAATGCGGCGCTACCGCTGCCGCTGCGCCGCTTTGCCCCCGCCGGAGAGGCCAGCGCCGTCGCCGCCCGTCCCGCGGCACCCGACAGCCTGCGCCTGACCTTTCCGCCGGACGGGGCGGAAATGGACGCCAAAAGCCCGCTGACCGCCAAAGCCCGCGGTGGCCGCGCGCCCTATACATTCCTCGTGAACGGTGCGCCGGTCGCGATCGCCCAGCCCCAACCCAGCGCCGAGATCCCCAATCCGGGCCCCGGCTTTGCCCGCATGACGGTCATCGATGCCGACGGAACATCCGCCTCTGCCTCGATCCGGCTACATTAGTCGATCAAATTGCGGCCATCGGCACCAATTAACCTTTCCTTCGCCAATTTTCCTTACATATTTAAGACATGCTGCGCATCGACGATCATATCGCAATCCAGGAATGGGAGCTCTCCGAGCAATTCACCCGGTCTCAGGGACCGGGCGGCCAGAACGTGAACAAGGTCGAGACCGCGGTCGAACTCCGCTTCGAGGCGGAGCGCTCGCCCGGCCTGACCCCCGCCGTGAAAACCCGCCTGCGCCGTCTGGCCGGCAGGCGCTGGACGGTGGATGGCGCAATCGTCATTCTGGCACAGGAAACGCGCTCGCAACTGCGTAACCGTGAACTGGCACGCGAAAGACTGGCGGAGCTGATCCGCGAGGCCCTCGTCGCGCCCAAGCGCCGGATCGCCACGCGCCCGACGCTCGGCAGCCAAAAGCGCAGGCTGGCGGGCAAGACCCAGCGCGGACAGGTGAAAACCCTGCGCGGACGTGTCTCGGACAGCGAGGCCGCCGAATGATGGATCTTTTCCGCGAGAAGCTCGGCAGGCTTCTCGGACGCCGCCCCGCCGCCCTTCAGGTCGCCGCTTTGTGTCTGCAGCCCGAAACCGGCAAGGTGCTTCTGGTCACCTCGCGCGGGACCGGCCGCTGGATCATTCCCAAAGGCTGGCCGATGGAAGGCCGAAGCCTTGGTCAGGCCGCCGAGCAGGAGGCATGGGAAGAGGCCGGCGTGCGCGGCAAGCTCTCCGACAAGGAATGCGGGCGCTATTATTACGACAAGCAGCAGGATCGCGGTTTCGCCATTCCGGTCGAAGTCCGCGTTTTCGCCATCGAAGTCGAAAAGCTGCGCGAGAAATTCCCCGAAAGCGAAGAGCGCGAGCGGGCATGGTTCACCCCTGCCGAAGCGGCCGAGCGCGTCGACGAATCCGGTCTCAAGACCTTGCTGCGCAGTCTTCCCGCCTATGAAGGGGTGAGATAGCCGCACGGAATGGCCAATTCGAACAATGACTTCCGCATCCTCGACAAGGATCTGAGCCGCGTTTCCAATGCCGAAAGCGCAAGCGTCCAGCTTGGCCAATCCATGATCCGGCTGGGGATTGCGGTGCTGTTCATCGCCTTGGCCGCCCTGATTTCCTTTGGTGCTTTCGGCGGCCACCCCGGCCTCGGCATCATCGTGGCGGGAGTCGCGGTCTCGGCCTATCTGGCACTGTCGATCGGTGCCAACGACGTCTCGAACTCGCTGGGGCCTGCGGTGGGGGCGGGGGCGATCGGCATGACCTCGGGGCTGGTGCTGGTGGGCGTTATGCAGGTCGCGGGCGCGGTTTTCGCGGGAGGCGAGGTCACCAACCGGCTTGGCGACGGCATCGTCATCCCGATGATCCACGGCGAGACCTCGGGGCGGATGATGCTGGCCGCACTTTTGGCGGCCGCGACATGGATCAGCCTTGCAACCTGGGCCTCGGCGCCGGTCAGTACAACCCATTCCATCGTCGGCGCCATCGCGGGCGCGGGGATCACGCTTTACGGCTGGCAGGCGGTGAACTGGCCCAGCATGGCGATGATCGCGACCGGATGGGTGCTCTCGCCGCTGCTGTCGGGGCTGATCGCCGCGCTGTTGCTCGCCTTTTTCCGCAAGCGGATCTACGAGCAGCAGGACCGCCAAAAGGCCGCGCGGCGCTGGTTGCCCTGGCTGATCGGCATGCTCGGCGTGCTGTTCACGCTCAATCTTTTCAAGCTGGCGCTGGGTTTCGCGGCTTTGCCCTCGATGCTTGCCGCGCTTGGTGTCGGCGCGCTTGGCTGGTGGTATGCAGGCACCGCCATTGACCGCCAGTTCGCGCGAGAGCAATCGCCGCGCGCCGCGATGAAGGCGATTTTCGCTTTGCCGCTGGTGATTTCGGCGCTGGCCATGGGCTTTGCGCATGGCTCGAACGATGCGGCCAATGTCATTGCGCCGCTCTCGGCGGTGCTGTTGGCGAGCGACGGGCCGGTCGACAGCATTGCGGCCTGGTCGCCTTTGCTGGCCGGTCTGGGGATCGCGGGCGGCGCCATGCTGTTCGGTCGCAGGCTGGTCCATATGGTCGGCAGCCGGATCACGCGGCTGAACGCCAGCAGGGCCTTTTGCGTTTCGGTCGCGACCGCGGCCACGGTGATCGGCGCGTCGAGCATCGGTCTGCCGGTCTCGACCACCCATGTCGCGGTCGGGGGCGTCTTCGGCGTGGGCTTTTACCGCGAATGGGAGGACCGGCGCGCCCAACGCGACCGCGCCCCCCTCCCCGACGAGGAACACAAGCGCCGCCATCTCGTGCGCCGCTCGCATATGCGCACGATCTTCGGCGCCTGGCTGGTCACGGTGCCCGCCTCGGCGCTACTGGCTGCGGGTTGTGCGTGGCTGATCGCCTGAGAGGGCGTCAGGCGCGCGACTGGCCAGCCTCTTGTGCGGCCTCTCCGGCGGCGCGGGTCTGATCGAGCGTCGCGCCGGTCGTGAGCGCCTGAGGGTCAAGCCGCAGCTCGATCACCGCCAAAGTCCCCGCGGCCTGCGCCCGCGCGAAAGCGCCCGCGAAATCCGCGCCGCTTTCGACCCTCTCGCCATAGCCGCCATAGGCCCGCGCCAGAGCCGCGAAATCGGGATTGACCAGATCCGTGCCCGAGACCCGTCCGGGATAGGTCTTCTCCTGATGCATGCGGATCGTGCCGTAGCGCCCGTTATTGGCCACGATCACGATCACCGCCGCGCCATATTGCGCCGCCGTCGACAGCTCGTTCACCGTCATCTGAAGGCAGCCGTCCCCCGCAAGGCATACGACGGTGCGGTCGGGATGCTCGATCTTGGCGGAAATCGCGGCGGGCAGGCCGTAGCCCATCGACCCCGAGGTCGGCGCAAGCTGCGTCCCGAAGCGGCGGAAGCGGTAATAGCGGTGCAGGAAGGCCGCGTAATTGCCCGCGCCATTGGTCAGGATCGCGTCTGCGGGAAGGTTGGCGGAAAGCCAGCCCACGACCTCTTCCATGCGGACCGCGCCGGGAGTGGGTTTGGGCTGCTGCCATGCCTCGTAAGCGGCACGGAGCCCTTTGGTCCAGTCGCGCCAAGCGGCATTTTCGGGCGGCGCGGGGCGCTCGGCCAAGGCGGCGATCACGCGGCGCGGATCGGCGGCAAGCCCCGGATCGGGCTGCCAGAGACGGCCCAATTCGTCGGGAGAAGGATGGATATGGATCACACGCTTGTCGGGACGCGCGGGATTCATCAGCTCGTAGCCGCGCGTCAGCGTATCGCCCAGCCGCGAGCCGAGCGACAGGATGCAATCGGATTGCTGCAGTGCCTCGCCCAAGGCGGGGTTCATTCCCACGCCAAGGTCGCCCGCATATTCGGGACGGGCATTGTCGAAATGGCCCTGACGACGAAAGGAGACCGAGACCGGAAGACCCCAAGCCGACGCAAACCGCGCCAGATCATCGGCCGCCTGCTGTGACCACAGCGTGCCGCCCGCGATGACCAGCGGGCGCTTGGCGCTTGCCAAGGCTTCAAGGATCGCGGTGACAGCCTCGGGCGCGACGGCATCAAGGCGGGGGCGCGCGGCAGGCAGGTCGGCGACTTCGGCGCGGGCAGACAGCATGTCTTCGGGCAGCGCCAGAACCACAGGGCCGGGGCGGCCCGACATGGCGATCTGGAAGGCGCGGCTCAGATATTCGGGGATGCGCGCGGTCTGGTCGATCTCGGCCACCCATTTCGCGAGTCCCCCGAAAACCGCGCGGTAATTCACCTCCTGAAATGCATCGCGGTCACGGTCGGCGCGCGCGATTTGACCCACGAACAGGATCATCGGGGTCGAATCCTGCATGGCGACATGGATGCCCGCGCTGGCATTCGTGGCGCCCGGCCCGCGGGTCACAAAGGCTATGCCGGGGGTCGTGGTCAGCTTGCCGTAAGCCTCGGCCATCATCGCGGCGCCGCCTTCGTGACGACAGACGATGTTCTCGATCCCCGATTCGTAGAGCCCGTCGAGCACCGCCAGAAAGCTCTCGCCCGGAACCGAGAACACCCGCTTCACGCGATTGGCCTTGAGCGCCTCGACCAGAATTTGCCCGCCGTGCCGCATTCCGCATCCTCCACCCGTGACCTGCGCCGCCATCCTGCGCGCCATATCTTGTGTCCCATGCTGTGCGAGGCATGGCGCGACGGCAAGCCCGCCTGTCGCCGCGCCGCTTTCCCCCCTTCGCGGTCGGGGCAAATGCGCCACGGCAGCGCACGCGCTTTGCGGGGCGGCTTTACAGAAGCGGGCGCGATCACTATCTCGCTTTCATGGCCACGAAATCAGACCCCAATTACAAGATCATCGCCGAGAACCGCCGCGCCCGCTTCGATTACTTCATCGAAAGCGATCTCGAGGTCGGCATCATCCTGACCGGCTCCGAGGTGAAAAGCCTGCGGACGGGGCAGTCGAATATCGCCGAAAGCTATGCCTCGGTCGAACAGGGCGAATTGTGGCTGATCAACGCCTATATCGCGGCCTATAAACAGGCTGGCGTCTTCGGGCACGAAGAGCGCCGCCGCCGCAAACTGCTGGTCTCGCGCAAGGAATTGTCGCGGCTTTGGCAGTCGATCGGCCGCGAGGGCATGACGCTGATTCCTCTGGTCATGTATTTCAACGACCGCGGCATCGTGAAGCTGAAGATCGGCATCGCCAAGGGCAAGAAGAACCACGACAAGCGCGAAACCGACGCCAAACGCGATTGGGGACGCCAGAAACAGCGCCTTCTGAAACAAGGCAGTTCAGACTAAGCGAAGCATTGCAGCGCCGCCCCTTGCCGGTTACATCGTGCAAGGCTTGTTTTGCGGGGGGAATGCGCATGTCCGACGATCCGAAGACGCTGGTCTCGACCGAATGGTTGGCCGCTCATCTGAACGACCCTGATTTGCGCGTCATCGACGCCAGCTGGCATCTTGATCCGGCGCGCAATGCGCAGGCCGAATATCAGGCCGCCCATATCCCCGGCGCGCGCTTTTTCGACCTCGACGAGATCTCGGACCACCGCAGCCTCCTGCCGCATATGGCGCCGCCGGTCGAGAAATTCGTCAGCCGCATGCGTGCCATGGGCATCGGTGACGGCCATCAGGTCGTGATCTACGACAACTCGCCCCTCCATAGCGCCGCGCGCGTCTGGTGGACCTTCCGCCTGATGGGCAAGACCGACGTCGCGGTGCTCGACGGCGGTTTCGCGAAGTGGCAGGCCGAGGGCCGTCCGGTCGAGGACATGCCTCCGATCCTGCGTGACCGCCACATGACCGTCCAGCGTCAGGCCGCTTTGGTGCGCGACGTGACGCAGGTTGCCGCGGCCTCGAAGCTGGGCGATCACGAGATCATCGACGCCCGCGCCGCCGAGCGTTTCCGCGGCGAGGTTGCCGAGCCGCGCCCCGGTCTGCGCTCGGGCCATATCCCCGGTGCCAAGAACCTGCCCTTCGGCCAGCTTTACGAAAAAGACGGCACGATGAAATCCGTGGCCGATCTGACCGCCGCGTTCGAAGCCGCCGGTGTCGATCTGTCCAAGCCCGCGATCACGACCTGCGGCTCGGGCGTGACGGCGGCGACGCTGTTTCTGGCGCTCGAGCGCATCGGGCACCGCAACCATTCGCTTTACGACGGAAGCTGGGCCGAATGGGGCAGTTTTCCCGACCTTAAAATCGCAACCGGAGACGCGTGATGCTGTCGAATCTGACCCCCCAAGATCCCGATAAAATTCTGGCCCTGATGGGCGAGTTCAAGGCCGATCCCCGACAGGGCAAAATCGACCTTGGCGTGGGCGTCTACAAGGATCCGACCGGCCACACGCCGATCATGCGCGCCGTCAAGGCCGCCGAGGCCCGCCTGCTCGAGACCGAGACCTCGAAAAGCTACACCGTTCTGGCAGGCGAGCCCGCATATCGCGAGGCAATGGCCAAGATGATCCTCGCGGATCTCTACAAGCCCGAGCTGACCGCGACTCTGGCCACGGTCGGCGGCACCGGCGCCTTGCGTCAGGGCTTCGAGCTTGCCCGCATGGGCAGCCCCGAGATGCGCGTTTTCTATTCGGACCCGACCTGGCCGAACCACCTGTCGATCCTGAAATGGATGGGCGTCGAGACGATCCCCTACCGCTATTTCGACAATGCCTCGCGCGGGGTCGATTTCGAGGGCATGAAGGCCGATCTGGCGCAGGCCAAAGCGGGCGATGTCGTCTTGCTGCACGGCTGCTGCCACAACCCGACCGGCGCGAACCTGACCGTCGCGCAGTGGAAGGAAATCGCCGCCGTCATCGCCAAAACCGGCGCGACGCCGATGATCGATCTGGCCTATCAGGGCTTCGGCGACGGTCTGGAAGAAGATGCGCAGGGCACCCGCATCATCGTGGAAAGCTTCCCCGAAGTGCTGATCGCGGCGTCCTGCAGCAAGAACTTCGGCATCTACCGCGAGCGTTCGGGCGTGCTGATCGCGATTGCGACCGACACCAAATCGCGTGACCTGACGCAGGGCGCGATGGCTTTCCTCAACCGCCAGACCTTCTCCTTCCCGCCCGATCACGGCGCGCGCATCGTCACGACCATCCTGTCGGATGCGGAACTTGCCGCCGACTGGAAAGCCGAGCTGGAAGAAGTCCGCAACGGGATGCTGCGCATCCGCGCCAATCTGGCCTCCGAGCTGCGTGCCCTCTCGGGCTCGAACCGTTTCGACTTTGTCGAGCAGCACCGCGGCATGTTCTCGCGTCTGGGTGCCTCTCCCGAGCAGGTCAAGAAGATCAAGGATGATTTCGCGATCTATCTCGTCGGTGATTCGCGCCTCAATATCGCGGGTCTGAACGACGAGAGCGTGCCGATCCTCGCCCGCGCCATCATCGAAGCCGGCGTCTGATTTCCAGCCGGTCAGAACAGAAAAGGCCCGCATCGCGCGGGCCTTTTTCATTGCGGCAAGGGGCGGGCGAGCGGTTTAGCGGCGCGCCAGCTTGCGTTCGATATAGTCGCGCAGCTCTTCGATCTCGGCGCGGCTTTCGCGCAGCCCGTCCATCGCCGAGCGGAGTTCGCTCGAGGTATGGGACAGGCGTGCGGTCAGATCGGCCTCGCGGTTTTCCAGATCGAGAATGGCGCGGTCGCGGGCCTGTTCGGCATCATGGAGCTTTTGCGAGAGTTTCTCGACCTCGTCCATTTCCGACGGCGCGACGCGGCTGAAGCGGCTGAGCAGGGCATTCACCAGCCAGCCCAACAGGAAGACCGCAAACAGGATGATGGCGGTCGCAATGATGAATTCGGTACGGTTCATGATGCTCGTCGGCTTGGGGCGGGCGTGAAGGGCGGGACTGCGGTTCCGCTCAGGGTGCGGTTGCGGGGCGCGGTTGCGGGCGCGGCGTGGTCTCGTCGGGCGTCTGGACGGGATAGTCCGCTGCGCGATCTTGCAGCGGCGCAAGTCCCGCTGTCGAGGCCGATTGTGCCGGATTGACCGAATGGCCAACCCCGACCAGCGGCGCAATCCCCATAGCCGCGCGGATCCGCGTCCAATCGGGCAGGCCCTGTGCCGTCAAAGCCGTCAGATCGAGCGGATCGAAGACATTGGCGAAAAGCGGATCGCTGGTGCCGGATGCGGGAGTAGTCTCTGCGGAAGGCGTCGCTGCGGGGATGTCGGAAGCAGTCTCGGACGAGGCTCCGGCAATCGCGGTTTCGGGCACCAGCGGCGCCAGAACGGCCTCGGTCGCGGTGACCGGATCGGGGCCGGAGACGCGGGTCAGCGGCGCTTGCGGGCCGGTCGCGCCAGCCGCCGCCGGCGCGGCCCCGCCAGCCTGTGCAGCTTGGGGTTCGGCGCGCGCCGGCGCATTCGCTGCCCCTTCCTGCGTCCCGTCCTGCGTCCCGTCCTGTGCGCCGTCCTCGGGCGCGGCGGGGGCAGCAGTAGCGGCGTCCGCCGCCGCTTCGGGTGCGGTTTCGTCATCAGGGGCGGCTTCACCCTCGCCCGCTTGCTCCTGCTCGCCGTCGAAGGTCAGGCCGCTGCCGTCGACATGGCCCATCTGGACCAGCTCGGTGACAAGGATCGTCGACATCATCTCGGCGTAATCGCGCAGTTCGTCGGGCACATCGGCCCCCTGCGCGACAGGCGCGGCTTGCGGGTCCTGCGCGGCCTCGGGGGCACCCTCGGGCGTGTTTGCGGCGGCGTCGGCAGCGCTTGGCCCGTCCGCTGGCAGCACCGGCCCCACCAGCTCGGGCGCGGGCAGATCCGAGGTCACGCCGCTGACCATTGCGGGCGCGGCGGAGGGGCTGTCCTGCACCGGCTCTTCGGCCAGCAGCTTGAATTCGATGCGGCGGTTGGCCTCGCGGCCCTCTTCGGTCTCGTTATCGGCAATCGGCAGGCTCTCGCCATAGCCGCGCGCCGTCATCAGGCTGGTGTCGATTCCGCTGTCGGTCATCGCCGCAAGGATCGCCTGCGCCCGTTTGCGCGACAGATCGGCATTGAACCCGTCCGAGCCCTGCGAATCGGTATGGCCGCCGATCTCGATGCGGAACTCCTGACAATCGGTCATCGCCGCCTTGATCTGCTCGAGCGTCGGCGTCGGATCGCCCGCGATCACCGATTTGTTCGGCTCGAAACCAATGAGCGATTCGCGCATCACCACATTCAGCCGCTCGATACATTCCGCGCCCGAAGGCAGGCCCAGCAGCGGATCGAGGCGGCGGTTGTAGCGGATGGCCAGCTCGTAATTCGCGCCCGCGCCCAGACGTTCGGCCAAAGCGGTCGCAGCGCTGTCCGAGGCGGTCTGGCTACCCGAGACGCCGGTGATGCGGATCAGCTCGGGGCTGACATGGACGGTGCCGTTCTCGAGCCCCGCCATTGCCTCGAGCGCGGCGATCACGCGCACCGTCCAGCCCGCGGGGACCTCGGGATCAAGCCGCAAGGCGCTGTCGATCTGGCCGAAACGCGAGCGGGCAAAGCTTTCGACCGCATCGCGCATGCGCTGATCGGTGATGCGGCCGCGCAAAACGACACTGCCGCTGTCTGCCGCCACCGCCGAGAACTCCGCGGGCCCCTGCTCGGCCCCGCCGGTCGCGATGCTGGCCGTCGGGCTGTAAAGCGGCGGCAGCGCCGCCTGCAGCCGCGCCACGATCTCGTCGAGCTTGGCCTGTGTGGTGCCTGCCGGTGCCTGAAGCGCGAGATCGGTGCCCGAAAGCGTGACCTGCCCGCCGCCCAGCCCCTCGACGGCATCGATCGCCGCGACCGCTGCCCGACCCCAATCGCGCGAGGGCGCGCCAAGGCCGAGCTGGCAGGCGGCATCGCCCTTTTGCCCCGCACGGGTCGCGGCGGCCAGAATCGTGTCGCGGGCCTCTTCGGTATCGGCGGCGCAGGCATCGAAGCGCACACCCTCGTCGTCTTTGACGAAGCGCAACGTGAAGGGCGAGATCACCGGGCGCGGTGCCGTGACATCGGTGCTCAGCGCGACATTGGCGGGTTTGGCGCGTTTGAGCGCCGCCTCGAGCGCGGTCTTTTCCTCGCGCGAATCGGTAATGGCAGTGACCGTCACGCGCGCGGGCGCGATCGAGATCTTGGCGCGGGGGGCCAGTTCGGCGGCTTTAAGACCGAAGCCGAAAGCCGCATCCCAGCCCTCGGGGACGGGATAATCGGCGGTCTCGAGCAGGTCGGTGACTTTGGCCGCACCGGTAGCCTTCTTCAGATCGCTGGTCAGATCGGCGCGCTCGACCCCCGCCGGCACGAGGCCGATGATCGAGATGCCCTCGTCGTTGCGCAGCAGCTCGACCTCGAAATCGGGAGCCTTGGCGACGGTGCTTTGCGCGACCTCGAACTGGTCGATCACGCGGCCCGCATCGACCGCGCCTTCGGCAACCAGCATGGCGCGGAAGCGCTGGACCTCGTTCGGGGCGGTGCCCTGAAGACGGACCTGCAAGCCCTGCACCTCGACGCTGGCCCAGTCATAGCCCGCCTCCGACAATGCCGCGCGGGCCTCGTTGCCCAGACGTTCCTCGAGAAGATCGGCGGCGGCCGTCGCGGCAAAGACCGACAAACCGCCTGCAGCAGCCAAGGCCAGAACAGTCGCGGCACCGCGCGCGAGGCGCGAGCGCTGCGGTTTCTTGGGGCTTTTGGGCTGCAACGGCTGGGTCATGCGAGGGGACCTAAGGTTGTTTCCGGTCCGCCGGATTTAAACCCTGGGCCCGGATTTCGCAATCAGGCCAGTCCGGCAAGGCCGAAAAGGACAGCCAAAACCAGCCCCGCATCGCGGTTGGAGCGGAAGAGTTTCAGGCAAAGCGCCCCGTCATATTGGTCGAACCGCAAGAGCTGCCAGCCCAGATGTGCAGCAAATCCCGCGAGTCCGAGCCATGCCAGCACCGCCGACAGCCCGCTCGGCCCGACGGCGAGAACAGCCAGAGCCACCAGGATCACAGTTGCGATAGCAAAGCCCAAAAGCCAGCGCGGAGAATCCTCGCCAAAGAAAAGCGCGGTCGATTTCACCCCGATCAGCGCGTCGTCCTCGGCGTCCTGATGGGCGTAGATCGTGTCGTAAAAGACCGTCCAGCAGATCCCCGCGATCCATGCGATCACCGGCGCGGGCGCGAGATTGCCTGTATGGGCCGCCCAGGCCAGAAGCGCGCCCCAGTTGAAGGCCACGCCCAGAAAGACCTGCGGCCACCATGTGAAGCGTTTGGCAAAAGGATAGACCGCGACCGGCACCAGCGAGACCACGCCCAGAATGATCGCGGCCTTGCCGAGCGTCAGCAGGATCACCAGCCCGATCAGGCATTGCGCGATCATCCAGACCACCGCCCCCGTCACCGTCACCTGCCCCGAGGGGATCGGCCGCGAGCGGGTGCGCGCGACGCTGCCGTCGATATGGCGGTCGGTGATGTCGTTCCATGTGCAGCCCGCGCCGCGCATGACGAAAGCGCCGATGGTGCAGGCGATGACGATCCACAGATCGAACCAGCGCGGAGCCGTCGCCATCATCGCCAGCCCCAGCCCGAAGAAACACGGCAGCAACAGCAGCCATGTCCCGATCGGCCGGTCGGCCCGCGACAGCCTTAGCCACGGTCTCCACGCCTCGGGGGCGTAAAGATCGACCCAATTGTCCTTTGGCGCATCTGCGACCGCCTCTGGTATCTGCCCGCTCGTCTGCATTAGGTTGCCCCCATGGCAAAAATCAGGCTGTTCATAGATCACCCGCTTGGCGCAGGACAAGGCATAGCCCTTGATTCCGATCAGGCCCATTATCTTCACGGCGTCATGCGGCAGGGTCCGGGTGACGAAATTCTGGTCTTCAACGGCCAGGACGGCGAATGGCTGGCCCGCATCGAGCGGCTCGGCAAGCGCAACGGCGAGCTGGTCGCCGTGGCCCAAAGCGCGTCGCAGCGCAATCCGCCCGATCTGTGGCTGGTCTTTGCGCCGATCAAGAAAGCGCGCACCGATTTCATCGTCGAGAAAGCCGCCGAGATGGGCGCCGCGCGCATTCTGCCCGTCCAGACCGAGCGCACCAACTCCGAGCGCATCCGTCAGGACCGTCTGCAGGCCCATGCGGTCGAGGCCGCCGAGCAATGCGGAGGTACCTTCGTGCCGCCGGTAGGCGATCTCGTGTCGCTGCAAAAGCTGCTGGCCGGCTGGGACCCGATTCGCCGCATCCTTTGGGCCGACGAGGCCCTTGCCGGCCCCGCCGAAACCCTTTCGGGCCTGCCGGAGGGACCTTGGGCCATTCTCATCGGTCCCGAGGGCGGCTGGTCCGATGCAGAAAGGCAACAGTTGGGCTCCCTTCCCTTCGTGACCCGCGTCAGCCTTGGTCCGCGCATCCTGCGCGCCGATACCGCTGCGGTTGCGGCAATCGCGCTCTGGCAGAGCCATTTGGGTGACTGGAAAGGCTAATGCCCCCACGTCACAGACACATTCCAATGCCGCAGCGCAGAATTCCGCAAGAATATTGCCTTGCTCTCGAAACCGCGATCATGTAAAAGTTTAATGAAATCGGTACCTTATGCGCGGCGCGCATAGCTGACTTGCCTTTGGCGGCCTAGCCTTAGTCATATGCCCGATCTATATCACCAGCATCGAACAACGGCCCAATGATTGGGCAATTTACAAACATAGGTGAGATGATGTCGGCAATTGACACGAACCGCGTCCATGGCGGGACGCGCCAGGCTGGTTTTGTTTCGAAACTCGTGGCTGCAATTTCGGATTGGAACGACGCACGCGTGACGCGCAAGTCGCTCAACAGCCTTTCTGATCGTGAACTGGACGATATCGGTCTGGTCCGCGGCGATATCGACCGGGTTGCGGCACGCCGCTGATCCCAGCGTAGCAAAACCGCCTACGAGAACGGCCCCCCCGGCAAAACCGGATGGGGCCTTTTTCTTTTTCGGGCCAGGTTGCGGGCCAGGTTTCGGGCGAACCGCCCTGCCCGCGCAAAAACTGCACGAAAAAAGGGCAGAGCCTCGCGGCCCCGCCCTTTTTCCTTGCCGCAGCCGCGCCGCGCTTATTTGCGCGTCAGCACCAACACCGACCATTCCGCATGGTCGTCACGCTGATCGAGGGTGAAGTTGCGCGCCTCGTAGGCGGCGATCACCTCTTCGGCCTGCGTCGTCAGGATCCCCGACAGGATCGCCTTGCCGCCATGGCCGATATAGCGCGCCATATCGGGCGCGAGATCGATCAGCGGTTGTTTGAGGATATTGGCAAAGACCAGATCATAGGGGGCCGCGCGTTCAAGCAGCGGATGGTCGAAGCCCACCGCCTCGACGCATTCGACGCGGCCGTCGAGCCCGTTGGCGATCACGTTGGCCTTGGCGGTATCGACCGCAACCGGATCGATATCGCCCGCCAGAACCACGACCGGATAGACCCGCGCCGCAGCCATCGCCAGAACCGCCGTGCCCGCACCGATATCGACGATGCGCTCGAACTTCTTGCCTTCCTTGACCAACCGGTCGAGAGCCAGCAGGCAGCCCTTGGTGGTGTTGTGATGGCCGGTACCGAAGGCCATCGCGGCCTCGATCAAAAGCGCCTCGGCATCCTCGGGGACCTGATCGGCATCATGGCTGCCGTAGACGAAAAAGCGGCCCGCTTCGACCGGCGTCAGCTCGCGCTTCACATGGGCGACCCAATCGACATCGGGCACTTCCGAGAGCACGAAAGGCTTCGCACCGAAAGCGGCCGCCAGAAGATCGAGGACGATGCCGTCGGGCTCCTCGGTGAAGTAGACGCCGACCTCCCAGCGATCCGATCCGTCCTCGATCTCGAAAACGCCGGTGCCGACGGGCTCGGGGGTCAGGTTCTCGGCCTGCTCGGCCAAAGCTTCGGCGGCCTCGCGGCCGTTGGTATAGGTCAGTGCGGTCCAGGTAGCCATCAGCTCTGCTCGTGTCCTTCGGTTTGCGACGCTCTCACGCCAGTCCCCCGCAGGCCGCAATAGCCATCCGGGTAGCGGTCCAGATATTGCTGATGATCGTCCTCGGCCAGCCAATACGGACCGGCCGGAACGATTTCTGTGGTGATTTTCGGGAAACCCTCGACGGCGAGGCGGTTGTCGTAGTCGATTTTCGAGGCTTCGGCCAAAGCGCGCTGGTGATCGTTGGTATACATGATCACCGAACGGTACTGGTCGCCGACATCATTGCCCTGCCGGTTGCCCTGCGTCGGGTTGTGGTTTTCCCAGAAGATGCGCAGGAGCTGCTCGGTCGAGATGCGCGAGCTGTCGTAAACCAGACGCACGACCTCGGCATGGCCGGTGCCGCCGCCGCAGACCTCGCGGTAGCTCGGGTGGTCGACATGGCCGCCGTCGAAGCCGACCGAGGTCATGTAAACGCCGTCGAGCTGCCAGAACAGGCGCTCGACACCCCAATAGCACCCCATCCCCAGAATGAGCTCGTCAAAGCCCGGAGGAACGGGAGCGTCAAGCGGTCTGTCGAAAATGCGGTGGAGCGGGGCTGTCATGTCGAACATATCCTTTCAGCGGTCGGTCCGGCGAGGCGGGCGGGCGGCGGTTGGTGTGGCGGTTGCTGTCGCCATCGCCGGCCGCGCGGCAATCGGGTCGGAACTCTTGTCCAATAGGTAAGGATTGGCCGGGCTTTCTACAACGTCCAAGAGCCGAACCGGTTGCGTGGCCCCCCTTGCGGCCCGCCTCATGCGCGCCGATCATGCGCCAAAGCACCGGAAAAAGCGGAATGCGAGGATATGATGCGCCAAGGCCCGAGAAACCTGATCACCGATGTCGCGGGCCTGCTGGTCGGCAATGCCGAGGATCACGCGCTGAAATCGGGCAGCACCGTCCTGACCGCAGAGCGGCCCTTTCGCGCCGCCGTCAGCATCATGGGCGGCTCGCCCGGAACACGTGAAACCGACCTGCTCGCCCCCGACAAGCTGGTGCAGGAGATCGACGCCTTGGTCCTTTCGGGCGGCTCGGCCTTCGGCCTCGACGCCTGTTCGGGCGTCATGGCGGGGCTGCGCGCCAAAGGGCGCGGCTTTGCCGTCGGGCCGGTGCAGGTTCCGATCGTACCGGGCGCGATCGTCTTCGACCTGCTCAACGGCGGCGACAAGGGCTGGGACGAGAGCCCCTATGCCGCGCTTGGAAGGCGCGCCTTCGACGGCGCCCGACCGGAGTTTTCCATCGGCACGGCGGGGGCCGGAACCGGCGCGATGACCGGCAACTGGAAAGGCGGGCTCGGCTCGGCCTCGACGGTGCTCGAAGACGGCACGACCGTTGGCGCTTTGGTCGTCGTCAATGCGCTGGGTTCGGTCACCGCGCCCTCGGGGCAGTTCTGGGCCGCCCCTTGGGAGCTCGGCTCGGAGTTCGGCGGGCTGGGCCTCGGCGGACCCTTTGATGCCGGACACGAGCCGCAACCGCTCAAACGTCTGGGCGAGGCCACGACCATCGCCATCGTCGCGACCGATGCCGATCTCGACAAAGCGGGGCTCTTGCGCATGGCGACGGCGGCGCAGGACGGCATGGCGCGCGCAATCGTGCCCTCGCATACGCCGATCGACGGCGATCTGGTCTTCGCGGTCTCGACCGGCGCACGCGCGCTCGGCGACCCCATGCCCGAGGCCTTCCGCATCGGCCATGCCGCCGCCACGACGCTCGCACGCGCCATTGCACGCGCCGTCCATGCCGCCGAAAGCCGCGAGGGCGATCTGCAACCCGTCTGGCAGACCCGTGCGTGAAACTGGACAAGCCCGCGCCACTTTGCTCTGCTGGCGCAAATCCAGCCGCCAAGGAAGCCCGCATGACTGCCGCCGACCTGTTGAGATCCTCGCTCAAAGACCCCTCGCTGCTTGAAACCCGCGCCTATGTTGCGGGTGAGTGGGTGGATGCGGCGGACGGCAAGACCTTTGCCGTGACCAACCCCGCCACCGGCGAGACCATTGCCGAGGTCGCCGATATGGCCCGCGCCGATGTCACCCGCGCGATTGCCGCCGCCCATGTAGCGATGAAGGATTGGGCCGCCCGCCCCGCCAAGGAACGCGCCAATATCCTGCGCCGCTGGTTCGATCTGATGATGGCAAACCAGGACGATCTTGGCCGCATTCTGACCGCCGAACAGGGCAAGCCGCTGCCCGAAGCCAAGGGCGAGATCGCTTACGGCGCAAGCTTCATCGAATGGTTCGCCGAAGAGGCCAAGCGCATCTACGGCGAGACCATCCCCGGCCACGCCTCGGACAAACGCCTCAGCGTGATCCGCCAGCCGATCGGGGTTGTAGGCTCGATCACGCCGTGGAACTTTCCCAATGCGATGATCACCCGCAAATGCGGCCCCGCTTTGGCGGCGGGCTGCGGCTTTGTCGGGCGTCCCGCATCGGAAACCCCGCTCTCGGCCTTGGCCATCGCGGTTTTGGGCGAACGCGCGGGCCTGCCAGCGGGGATCTTCAGCATGGTGCCCTCGTCGCGCTCCTCCGAGGTCGGCAAGGAGTTCTGCGAGAACCCGCTGGTGCGCAAGCTGACCTTCACCGGCTCGACCGAAGTAGGCCGCATCCTGCTGCGCCAAGCTGCCGAACAAGTGCTGAAATGCTCGATGGAGCTGGGCGGCAACGCGCCTTTCATCGTCTTCGACGACGCCGATCTTGATGCGGCGGTCGAAGGCGCGATGGCCTCGAAATACCGCAACAACGGCCAGACCTGCGTCTGCGCGAACCGCATCTATGTCCAGTCGGGCGTCTATGACGCTTTCGCCGACAAGCTCGCGGCGGCTGTCGAAAAGCTGCGCGTCGGCAACGGGATGGAGGCGGGCGTGACCACCGGCCCGCTGATCAATCAGGCCGCCGTCGAAAAGGTCGAGGAGCATATCGAGGATGCGCTCGGCAAGGGCGGAAAGGTGCTGACCGGCGGCAAGCCCAAGGGCGGCCTGTTCTTCGAGCCGACCGTGATCACCGGCGTGACGGATGCGATGCTGGTCGCGACCGAAGAAACCTTCGGCCCGCTGGCGCCCTTGTTCAAGTTCGAGACCGAGGCCGAAGCGATCGAGCGCGCCAATGCCACGATCTTCGGGCTGGCCTCTTACTTCTACGCCCGCGACATCGGACGGATCACGCGGGTCCAAGAGGGCCTCGAATACGGCATCGTCGGCGTGAACACCGGCCTGATTTCGACCGAGGTCGCGCCGTTTGGCGGCGTCAAGCAATCGGGGCTTGGCCGCGAGGGATCGCGCCACGGGATCGAGGATTATCTCGAGATGAAATACATCTGCCTGTCGATCTGACCACAGGCGTCAGGCCGGACAATGCGGGATCGTTGCCAAAGCGACTGGCGGCGACCCCGAACCGGACCCTTTTCGGGGCGATGACCTATCGGAGCAGCCCCGCCCCACGGAACGATCACCGCAAACGCCGGCTGCACGCCATCCGGCGGGAACATTCTGCTGCAAACGGGAAAGACGTTCTGCCGGCCCGAGGGGCGGCGGGCCTGACCGTCACACCGGTCAACGCCATGCCCTTGCCGGACAAAGTGTCGTGCTTTGGGCGACCAGCGACTGATCGCCCAAAAGATTGTCTGGGGCCCTCAGGGGACCCCGACCGCCGATCAGCGGCGGTCGTCCTCGTCTTCATCCTCGTCATCCGCATCGGGCAGATTGAAGAAGCTGTCGGCATCAAGCTCGGGTTCGGGCTTGTCCTCTTCGTCGCGCGAGAGGCTGAAGGTCTCGAGACCGGCCATCGAGGACGGCAGGCGCGGCTCTTCGCCCATGGCGAGCGAAGCCTCGGTGCTGACCAGTTTGCGACGCTCGTCGTCGGTCATCACATCACCGGCGGCCGCATGTTTCTTGGCGGCTTTCTGGACGGCCGCATCCAGTTCGGACTGGCGGCACAGACCCAAAGCGACCGGATCGATCGGGGTGATGTTCTGGATGTTCCAATGGGTCCGGTCGCGGATCGAGGCGATCGTCGGCTTGGTCGTACCGACCAGTTTGGCGATCTGCGAATCCGCAAGCTCGGGGTGGAACTTGACCAGCCACAAGATCGCGGCGGGGCGGTCCTGACGCTTGGACAACGGCGTGTAACGCGGGCCGCGGCGCTTTTCTTCGCCTTCGGCTGCGGGGTTGTGCTTGAGACGAAGCTTGTAGATCGGGCTTTTCTGGCCCTTCTCGATCTCGCTCTCGTCAAGCTGGTTCGACGCGATCGGGTCGAAGCCCTTCACGCCGACGGCAACATCACCATCGGCAATGCCCTGAACCTCAAGCTCGTGCATGCCGACGAAATCCGCAATCTGCTTGAAGCTCAGCGTCGTATTGTCGACCAGCCAAACTGCGGTGGCCTTGGCCATCAGCGGCTTGCTCATCTGTGTCTCCTTCGCAATAACTCTTTAGGCCGGAAAACGGCTTTTGGCGGGCGCCATTCCATTTTCAGTGGGGGAATTGACATGACATATACTGAGTTTCATGCGCCCGATAAAGCCCGAATCTCATGGTCAAGAGCAAAGCCGGCGACTAGGTTCGCGATATGAAAGCCCTGATCCGCACCCTTGTCGCGACCGCCTGCCTCGCGCTCGCCCTGCCCGCCACAGCGCAAGACCGCCGCCAAAACCGCGCCGGAGAATTCGATTACTATGTGCTCGCGCTCAGCTGGGCCCCGAGCTGGTGCCGCAATGCGCGCGATACCCGCGACAGCAATTCCTGCGATCGCGGCCGCAAGGCGGGCTTCACCGTCCACGGACTTTGGCCCCAGTTCGAACAGGGCTGGCCCAAAGACTGCCCGACAACAGCCTCCGGCCCCAGCCGCAGACAAAGCCGCGAGATGGTCGATATCATGGGCTCCTCCGGCCTCGCATGGTACCAATGGCGCAAACACGGCAGCTGCTCCGGCCTTTCGGCGCCGCAGTATTACGAGACCATCCGCCAGGCCCGCGCAGCCATCATCATCCCCGAGATTTTTGCGCAACTCGACCGCGACGTCTCGCTTCCGGCCAAAGTGCTCGAGGATGCCTTTATCGAAGCAAACCCCGATCTGACGCGCAACGGGATCACCGTGACCTGTCAGGGCCGCGACATCCAGGAGGTCAGGATCTGCCTGACCAAGGATCTCGAACCGCGCGCTTGCGCGCCCGATACGCGGCGTGATTGCACCCGCAGCATGCTGATGTCCCCGCCACTCTGAGCCGCCCGTTCCTTTGCCTCCGGCGGGGATATTTCGGCATGAAAGATCATGGCACAAAGAAGCACACACCCTGCCCGGGGGCCGTGGCCAGGGTGTGGCATCTTCCATGACGGCCATCGGCGTCCCCGCCTGTACCGTAGCCCCACCATGGCGGACAAAGGTTGACGCGCGCTTAACGCCAGCAGGTTTTTCGGTCTCTTTCATGCCGAAATATCCCCGCCGGAGGCAAAGAGCCGCGCCGGCACGCGGCGCGGTGCCGCTCGGGTCGCCGCTTTACTCCGCGACCTTGAGCATGATCTTTCCGATATGCTGGCCTTCCTCCATATGGGCATGGGCCTTGGCCGCGTCCGCCAGCGCATATTCGCTGTCGATCAGCGGCCGGACCTGACCATGTTCGATGAGCGGCCAGAGGTCGCGCAAAAGCTCGCGCGCGATCGCCGCTTTGGCCGCATCCGATTGCGGGCGCAGCGTCGAGCCGGTCACCGTCAGACGCCGCATCATGATCGGGGCAAAGTTCATCTCTGCCTTCGCGCCGCCGAGGAAGGCGATCATCACCAGACGGCCGTCATCATCAAGCGCCTTGATATTGCGGGCAATATAGCTGCCTCCCACCATATCGAGGATCAGATTGGCGCCGCCAGCCTGACGCATGATCGCGACGAAATCCTCGCTGCGGTAGTTGATCGCCTGTGCGCCCAGCCTTTCGCAGGCCGCACATTTCTGGACGGTCCCCGCCGTGGCCCAGACCCTCGCGCCAAGCGCGCGCGCAATCTGGATCGCCATCGTGCCGATCCCCGAGGTGCCGCCATGAACCAAGAACCGCTCGCCCGCCTTCAGCCCGCCGCGCATCACCACATTGGACCAGACGGTAAAGGCGGTCTCGGGCAGGCCCGCCGCCTCGCGCAGCCCGAGGCCATGCGGGATCGGCAAAGCGTGATCGGCAGGGCAGAGAACATATTCCGCATAGCCGCCGCCCGGCAGGAGGGCGCAGACGGCATCGCCCTCGCGCCACTGGGTCACGCCCGGCCCGACCGCAACGACATGGCCCGAGCACTCCAGACCGGGCAGGTCCGAGGCCCCTGCCGGAGGCGCGTAATGCCCCGCGCGTTGCAGCACATCGGGGCGGTTCACCCCTGCCCAGGCGGTACGGATCAGGATCTGGCCATGGCCCGCGACCGGCACAGGCCGCTCGACCAACTTGAGCACATCCGCCGCGCCCGGGCCCGAGATCTCGACGGCTTTCATCATCATCGGAAGCATCAAGCCCCTCCTGCATTGTCTTGGGCGGCGGGCTCGACCTTGTCGGCGGGCCGGATGCGGCCGGGCAGCATGCGCTCGGCCGGTTTGCGGATCCATCCGGTCGCGAGATCGCCAAGCATTGCAACGCCGGGCAGCTTGCGCGCAAAGCTCTTGATGCCCTCGAAGCGCATTACGCCCTCGATGCGGCGATCGAGAAAGGCGCGCGTTCCCGCCAGATCGGGGGAGTCGTCGCCCAGCCAGTAAAGTGCGGTCGCGCCGTAAACCGCCGAAAGCGTCGCACGTTTGGAGTACCAGTTCACATCCTGCGAGCTGTCGCCCAAACCGTCCCAGACCGCATCCGCCGTCTCCCACAGCAGCTTCGCGCCGAGCGCCGCATGTTGGGGCAGCGCCAGAACCGCCGCGCCGCCGCGCACCAGCTCGCGATCGGCGATCTCGAGGCGGTACATCACCGCTTGCGTGATCTTGTCGCGAAAGCGCCCCGTCGCGCCGCCGTCCGCCAGCCAGTCGCGCAAGGCGGCATCGCCCTGCCGGTGATAGGCCGCCGCGAGATCGGCGCCGCCCTGCGGCAGATAGACCCGCGCCAGATCGGGAGGCATCGCCAGATCGCGCGCCGCCGCCATGATCGCCTTGTCGTTCATGCCGTCGAAGATCGCGTGACCCAAAGCGGCCTCGATGAGCTTTTCCTTATCGGTCCTGATCGCCATCAAGCTCTCCACTATGCTGCTGCCCCGGCCCGAAGCAAATTCTGGACAAAGCCTATTTGCCCTGCTATCAGGCCGCGACCTGCAATTCTGCTCAACTCTAACCTAGGAAGGTGGTGACAACCACATGCAGGTAAGTGTTCGTGACAATAACGTCGAACAGGCACTTCGCGCTCTGAAGAAGAAACTTCAGCGTGAGGGGGTTTTTCGTGAAATGAAGCTCAAGCAGCATTTCGAGAAACCGTCGGTCAAGAAAGCCCGTGAAAAGGCCGAGGCCGTGCGCCGTGCCCGTAAGCTGGCACGCAAAAAAGCGCAACGCGAAGGCGCGCTGTAAGTCGTCCGTCTGCCGGATGGCAGCCTTTGGACAAAACCCCCGACCTTCGTGTCGGGGGTTTTTCTTTTTCCGGCCAAGCCGTTGCAGGAAATCAGAAGGGCAGTGCCGTGGTAAAGGCGACGCGGCGCAACGAGAAAGACGAATGCAGCTGTGCCACGCCGGGAAGCTTTGCCAAGCGCTGGCGGTGGATCCGCGCGAAATCGTCGGTATCCTGCGCCACGACCTTGAGCAGATAGTCAGCCGAGCCCGCCATGAGATGGCACTCGAGCACATCGGGAATGGTGCGCACCGCCCGCTCGAAAGCTTCGAGCAGCTCGTCGGCCTGACCCGATAGCGTGATCTCGACGAAGACGGTGGTGGGACGCTCCATCTTGCGGGCGTCGAGCAGGGCGACATAGCCGCTGATGATTCCCTCTTCCTCGAGGCGCTGGACGCGGCGATGGCAGGCGCTTGGCGACAGGCTGACTTTCTGCGCCAGCTCCGCATTGGTGATCCGGCCTTCCTTTTGAAGTGCAGCCAGAATGCGCCGATCGATTGCGTCTATTTCCAATTTTGTCACCATTTCTTTCGTCAGAACGCATCATTGCCGAATTGTGTCCCATTTTCAACCATTTCAGACCATTGTTTAGCAAGATTATTCGTTGAATTTGGGCGAAAGCTGATCTCTAAGCCTGCGTTCACAGGCCCTCGCGGATCAAGGAGAATTGGCGATGAAGATCGGTTGCCCCAAGGAAATCAAACCTCAGGAATTTCGCGTCGGGATGACGCCGGATGCGGTTCGCGAAGCGGTCATGCACGGCCACGAGGTTCTGGTCGAATCGGGCGCGGGCATCGGTTCGGGCTTTGCCGATGCCGATTACACCGCAGCCGGTGCGCGCCTCATCGCCGATGCCGCCAGCCTGTACGGCGAGGCCGAGCTGATCGTGAAGGTCAAGGAACCCCAGCCGCAAGAGCGCGCCCTGCTGCGCCGCGGCCAGATCCTCTTTGCCTATCTCCATCTCGCGCCCGATCCCGAACAGACCAAGGATCTTCTGGCCTCGGGCATCACCGCCATCGCCTACGAGACCGTGACCGACAGCCGCGGCGGCCTGCCGCTGCTCGCGCCCATGTCCGAAGTGGCGGGCCGTCTGGCGCCGCAGGTCGGCTCGTGGACGCTGCAGAAGGCCAATGGCGGCTCGGGCATCCTGCTTGGCGGCGTGCCGGGTGTCAGCCCGGGCGAAGTGCTGATCATCGGCGGCGGCGTCGTCGGAGCGGCTGCAGCGCGGGTTGCGGTCGGCATGGGTGCGACGGTCACGGTGCTCGACCGTTCGCTGACGCGCCTGTCCTATCTCGACGATCTTTTCATGGGCCGTTTGACGACCCGCTATGCGACCGCCGCGGCCGTGGCCGAGCAGCTGACCCGTGCCGATCTGGTGGTGGGTGCCGTTCTGGTGCCGGGAGCGGCTGCGCCCAAGCTCGTGACCCGCGCGCAGCTTTCGACGATGAAGCCCGGCTCGGCTTTGGTCGATGTCGCCATCGATCAGGGCGGCTGTTTCGAGACTTCGCGTCCGACCACCCATCAGGATCCGATCTACGAGGTCGACGGCATCCTGCATTACTGCGTGGCCAATATGCCCGGTGCCGTGGCGCGGACCTCGGCGCGCGCGCTCGGCAATGCCACCCTGCCCTTCCTGCTCGCTTTGGCCGACAAGGGCTGGCGTCAGGCGATCGCCGATGACGCGCATCTGCGCGCGGGGCTTGCGGTCGATGACGGCCGGCTGACCTCGCCGCCGGTCGGCGCGGCGCTGGGTCTGCCCGCGATCACACCCGATCAGGTGCTGGCCGGCTAAGGCCGCGTGACCTTTGGACCAAAGGAAACGGCGCCCCGAAAGGGCGCCGTTTTTCGTTTCGGTCATCCATCCCCAAATGGGACGCGACGTCAGGCGCGGGTCGCGCGCAGCTCGTCGCGGATCTGGGCCAGAAGCTCTTCGGTGGTCGGACCGGCCGGAGCCGCTGCGGCCTCTTCTTCCTTCTTCTTGGCGACGGTGTTTTGCAGCTTGTTCACGCCTTTGACCAACAGGAACACCGCCCAGGCGATGATCAGGAAGTTGATGATGGCCGAGATGAACGAGCCATAGGCGAAGACCGAGGCGCCTGTATTGCGGGCGACTTCGAGGCTGGCGTTCGGGGGCACTTCGCCCTTGAGAACGACGTAGTGGCTGCTGAAATCGGTGCCGCCGGTCAGAAGACCGATGATCGGGTTGATCAGATCGGCGACCAGCGAGTTGACGATGGCCGTAAAGGCCGCGCCGATGATGATACCCACGGCAAGATCGACGACGTTGCCACGGGCAATGAATTCCTTGAACTCTTTTATCATATTGCTACCTTCCATCCTGTTCCGCGCGGTGTTTTCTTCGCTTTGGTTAGCACAGATGCACAATTCCGCAACTGTACGAAGGGTTTCCCGAAATGACGTCTTTATCTTCACTTTCCGACTTTCCGGTCACCAAACGCTGGCCTCCGGCCCGCCCCGACGTCATCCAGCTCTATACGCTCAACACGCCGAACGGCATCAAGGCCTCGGTCATGCTCGAGGAGAGCGGACTGGACTACGAATTCCACCGCATCAGCATCGCCAATCCCGAGGACCAGCTGACGCCCGAGTTCCTCTCGCTCAACCCCAACAACAAGATCCCCGCGCTGCTCGACCCCAACGGGCCGGACGGCAAGCCGATGGGCCTGTTCGAGAGCGGCGCGATCCTGATCTATCTCGGCGACAAAAGCGGCAAGTTCCTGCCTCCATCCGGTGCCGCGCGCTACGAGGTCATGCAATGGCTGATGTGGCAGATGGGCGGGCTGGGGCCGATGTTCGGTCAGGTCGGCTTTTTCCACCGCTACAAGGGCCGCGAGATCGAGGACAAGCGCCCGCTCCAGCGCTATCTCGCCGAGGCGCGCCGACTGCTCGGTGTGCTCGACCGCCAGCTCGAGGGCCGCGATTGGGTCGCGGGCGATTACAGCATCGCCGATATGGCAATCGCGCCCTGGCTGCGCACCATCCGCGTCAATTACGAGGCGGAAAAGGAAACCGGCATGGATGGCTTCGCCAATGTGCAGGCCTATCTGGCCCGCTTCCTTGACCGCCCCGCCGTCCAGCGCGGCATCGAGATCGGTGCCTGAAACTCAGGATTTGCGCTGGCCGATCATCGCCAGCGCAAGCCCCGCCGCGATCAAGGCGGCTCCGGTGGCGTGAAAGCTTTGAAAGTGCTCGCCCAGCAGGAAAACCGCCATGAGACTGCCGAAAATCGGCATCAGATGGATGAAATGGCCGGCGGTATTCGCGCCGACCAGTTCGACACCACGGTTGAAGAACAAATAGGACAGCACGCCGGGCAAAAGCGCGACATAGGCCAGCGCCAGAAACGACGGCGCGCTCCAACCCTCGCGCCAATGGCCTGTCCCGCCCTGCGCCAGCTCCAGCGCGTATAGCGGCAGAAGGCACAAAACCCCCACCGCGAAACTGGCCGCAAGGAAGCTGAGCGGATGGACCTGCGGTTTCTTGCGCAGCAAGGCCGAATAAAGCGCATAGGCCAGCACCGCGACCAGCACCCAAAGATCGCCGCGGTTCACGTCCAGCGCCGCAAGCCCCGACCAATCGCCGCGCAGCGCAATCGTCGCGACCCCCAATAGCGAGACCAGCACGCCAAGAATTTGCCGCGCCGAGGATTTTTGCCCGTAAAGCAGAAAGGTCGCGCCCAGAATGATCACCGGCATGGTCGATTGCAGCAAGAGCCCGTTGATCGCGGTAGTCTGGCGCAGCCCCGCATAGACAAGCGTGTTGAACGCCCCGATCCCCAAGGCCCCCAGCACGAAAACCATCGGCCAATGCGCCAGCAAGGGGCGCAGATCGCGGCGCAGATGCGGCCAAGAAAGCGGCAGGATCGCCGCCAGCGCCACGACCCAGCGCCAGAAAGCAAAGGTCACGGGGCTGAGCCGGTCCATCGTCACGCGGCCCACGATGAAGTTGCCCGACCAAAACAGCACGGCAAGGACCAGCAGCAGGTAGGGCGCGCGCCAGAAGCGGGCAAAGAGGCCGGAGTTTCTGCCGCCGTCCGGCGCGGAGGATTGGGCCGTTTTCATCGTCGTCATCGTCTTTTCCGTCATTCCGAGGTCTGCGCCTCAAGGCAAAAGGCCGGCCCAATCAGGACCGGCCTTTGCTGGTTTGCGTCCCGTGCGCCTTAGCCGCGCAGGGTCCCGCCGGTCGCCTTCGAGACTTTCTCGACGATCTTGGCGCTGACCGCCTCGATATCGGCATCGGTCAGGGTCTTGTCTTTGGGCTGGAGCCGCGCGGTGATCGCGATCGACTTCTTGCCGCCCTCGAGGCCGGTGAACTGGTCGAAGACCGTCACGCGCTCGATCAGCGCCTTGTCGGCACCGGCTGCGGCATTGACCAAAGTCAGCGCCTCGATTTGTGCGTCGACCACAAAGGCAAAGTCGCGCTCGACCGCTTGCAGGTCCGAGATGTCCAGCGCCGGACGATCCGGCGTTTTCACCTTGGGCAGCGGCACGTTCTGCAGGTTCACGGTAAAGGCAACCGCCGTGCCCTTGATGCCGAAATGCTTGAGCACGCGGGGATGGACCTCGCCGAAGGTCGCGAGCTTGTTCGGGCCCAACCCCATCACGCCCGAACGGCCGGGATGCCACCATGCGTCCAGCTTGCGGCTGATCTGCACCTTCTGCGGTGCACCGATCGTGGCAAGGATCGCCTCGGCATCCGCTTTGGCGTCATAGACATCGACCGCACGACGCGAGCCGAAGGGATCGCGTGCCGAGGTCGCGCCGACCAGAAGGCCGGTGATCTGGACCGCCTGATCCCCCGGTTCGCCACCCGAGAAGATCGGGCCGCATTCAAACAGCGCCAGATCGGCGAAACCGCGCGCCTGATTGCGCGCCGCAGCCGCCAGAAGACCCGGTAGAAGATCGGGGCGCAGATGGGTCATCTCCGAGGAAATCGGGTTGTCGATCCGCGTGGCCTCGGTGCCGCCGCCAAAGAACTCCGCGGCAGGCTGGTCGATGAAGCTATAGGTCACGGCCTCGTTGTAGCCCAAGGATGCAGCCATCCGGCGCGCGGCTTTCTCGCGCACTTGCTGGGTGGTCAGTACCGGCTTCGGCACACCTGCTTGCGGGCGCGGCAAAGGCTGGCCGACCAGCTTGGTCAGGCTGGCGATACGGGCGATTTCCTCGACCAGATCGGCCTCGCCCAAAACGTCGGGACGCCAGCTCGGCACTTGGGCCATGTCGCCCTGCATGACAAAGCCCAGATCTTCCAGCGTCTTGCGCTGCGTGGCTTCGTCGATTTCCATGCCGACAAGGCTTTTGGTGCGGGCCGCATCCAGCTTGTAGGCGCGCGACGTATCGGGCACCGCGCCTGCCGTGACGACCTCGGAGACTTCGCCGCCGCAAAGATCCAGCACCATTTGCGTGGCCAGATGCAGACCGGGCAAAGTGAATTCGGGATCCGCGCCGCGTTCAAAGCGGTAGCGCGCATCCGACGAGATCTTCATCTTGCGACCGGCAGCAGCAACCGTGATCGGATCCCAATAGGCGCTTTCGACGAAGACGTTGACCGTCTCATCCGAGCAGCCCGAGGCCTCGCCGCCCATGATGCCGGCGATGCTTTCGGGGCCGTTGTCGTCGGCAATCACCATCACGCTTTCGGGCAGCTGATAGGTCTTGCCGTCAAGCGCGACAATCTCTTCGCCCGCGCGGGCCATGCGCACGGTCAGATTGCCCGCAACCTTGTCGGCGTCGAACACATGCAGCGGACGGTTCAGGTCGAAGGTGAAGAAGTTGGTGATATCGACCAGCGTCGAGATCGGACGCAGCCCGATCGCCACCAGCCGCTTTTGCAGCCATTCCGGCGAGGGGCCGTTCTTGACGCCACGGATCAGGCGGGCGGCGAAATAGGGCGCGCCTTTGGCGGCATCCTCGGCAATCGTCACCGTGATCGGCGAAGGGAAGCTCCCCGCGATTTCGACGGCGTTCACCGCTTTCAGCGTGCCCAGCCCCCGAGCGGCCAGATCGCGCGCGACGCCGTGAACGCCAAGCGCATCGGGGCGGTTCGGGGTGATCTTGATCTCGATGACCGGATCAATGCTGCCCGCACGGTTCGCGGCCAGCCAGTCGGTGAACTTCTCGCCGACCTCGCCCGAGGGGAGCTCGATGATGCCGTTATGCTCTTCCGACAGCTCCAGCTCGCGCTCGGAGGCCAGCATCCCGTGGCTTTCAATGCCGCGGATCTTGCCGACGCCAAGCGTCACATCCAGACCCGGAACATAGTCGCCGGGCTTCGCGAGAACCACCGTGATCCCTGCCCGCGCATTCGGCGCACCGCACACGATCTGCTTCTCGCCCTCGTCGGTCGCGACTTTCAGCACGCGCAGCCGGTCGGCATCGGGATGCTGCTCGGCCTCGAGCACCTTGGCGATGGTAAAGGGCTTGAGCTTGGCCGCAGGGTCCGAGACCCCTTCGACCTCGAGCCCGAGATCGGTCAGCGCCTCGGTGATCTCGTCAAGGGTGGCGGTCGTTTCAAGATGCTCTTTGAGCCAGGAGAGGGTGAATTTCATGGATCGGCTCTCATTTCGGGGAAAGGTGGTTTGTCAGAACCACCGTTATAAATGCAACTACTGCGGGAAGGGCTAAGTTCACGACCACCGCGCCAAGCGCAGTTTTACCAAAACTGGCTAGCCGACTGTAAAAAGTTCTGGTCTGGTGCCAGTCCCAACGATCATAGCCCGCCGGCGTCAATCGCAGTTCTCCGCTGGACCCACCGTTGTGGGTTTGATCTTCGACCCACCCGCGATCAATGGCAACGTTCTTGATGCGGCTAAACTTACGCCACGCCAAATTCGGATCGTCAGCATAAGGCTTTTTGAACAACCCCGTTAACTCATCCGGTATGGTCGGCTTATCATAAACGGCTCCGCCGGAAGGCGCACTCGGATCTGAAACAAAGTCAACAATCCAGCCCAAAAACTGTCCTTCAAGCGTTAAGTCTTCACTCACCGCGACAACCCACCACTCACGCTCGGCACATCACCCGCTGCAAAGCCGTAATGACGCAGCCAGCGCAGGTCGCTTTCGAAGAATGCCCTCAGATCAGGGATACCGTATTTCAGCATGGCGATGCGGTCGATGCCCATGCCGAAGGCGAAGCCCTGCCATTGGTCGGGGTCGATGCCGCCGGCGCGCAGGACTTTGGGGTGCATCATGCCCGAGCCGAGGATTTCCAGCCACGAATCCCCCTCGCCGATGGTCAGTTTGCCGCCTTCCCACGAGCAGCGGATATCGACCTCGGCCGACGGCTCGGTGAAGGGGAAGTGGCTGGCGCGGAAGCGCAGCTCGACATTCGGGACCTCGAAGAAGGCGCGGCAGAATTCCTCCAGCGTCCATTTCAGGTTCGCCATCGAGATGTCTTTGCCGATCGCCATGCCCTCGACCTGATGGAACATCGGCGTGTGGGTCTGGTCCATATCCATGCGGTAAACGCGGCCGGGGGCGATGACGCGGATCGGGGCGCCCTGCTCCAGCATCGCGCGGACCTGCACCGGCGAGGTATGGGTGCGCAAAACATGCGGCGGGCGGTCGTCGCCTTCGGCACGGGCCATGAAGAACGTGTCGTGTTCCTGACGCGCGGGATGTTCGGGCGCGATATTCAGCGCGTCGAAATTGTACCAGTCGCTTTCGACCTGCGGGCCCTCGGCCACGGCAAAGCCCATATCGGCGAAAATCTCGGTCACTTCCTCGATCACCTGACTGACCGGATGGATCGAGCCTTGGCGGCGCGGGCGGCCCGGAAGCGTCACATCCAGCCATTCGGCGGCGAGACGGGCATCAAGCGCCGCATTCTCCATCCCCTCGCGGCGGGCACGAAGCGCGGTGTCGATTTCGTCGCGCAGACGGTTCAGGGCGGCGCCGGTGGTCTGACGCTCCTCGGGGCTCATCTTGCCCAGCTCTTTCATCTTGCCGCTGATCTCGCCCTTCTTGCCAAGCGCGGCAAGGCGGACCTCTTCCAGCGCGGGCGCATCGGCTGCTTCCAAGATGCGGGTCAGGTAGGTGGAGCGGAGGGCTTCGATATCGGACATGGCGGCTTTCCTGAATTGCCCGCGCGGATTAGCACGCGCGGGCTTTGGGGAAAAGCCTTACAGCACTTCGGCGAGGCGTTCCACCGGCCTGCACAACCGCACCCCTTTGGGCGTTGCAACGAAGGGACGCTCGACCAGCACGGGATGGGCGACCATGCCGGCGATGATCGCCTCGTCATCGGCACCAATCAGGCCCAGTTCTTCGGCGGGGGTATTTTTGGTTCGCATCGCCTGAGCGGGCGTCAGGCCGGCCGCAGCGAAAAGCCCCCAAAGCTGGCCGCGCGTCCAGCCGTCCTTGAGATAATCGATCACGACCGGCTCGTGACCCGCCGCGCGGATCTGGTCCAGAACCTTGCGCGAGGTCGAGCATTTGGGATTGTGGTAAATGACAAACATCAAGGCCTCCTGTTGGCTGCGGTGTTAGCGCGGATGGCGACAAAAGCCTAGCGCGGCGAGACCGCCAGCCAGACCCCGCCATGCGGGCGCAGCGTCAGGATCATGCGCGGCTCGGGGCGTTGTGCGGTCAGGGCAAAGCGGAACCGTGCGAGCAGGCTGGCCAGAATGATGACCGATTCCTGAATGGCGAAACCCGCGCCGATGCAGATGCGCGGACCCGCACCGAAGGGCAGGAAGGCGAAGCGGTCGCGCTGGGTTCCGGCGGCAAAACGGTCGGGATCGAAGCGGTCGGGATCGTCCCAGAGCAGCTGGTGGCGGTGGAGCGCATAGATCGGCAGCATCACCGTATCGCCCGACCGGATCTCGCGCCCGCCCAGCTCGTCCGGCGCGGCGGCGGTGCGCGACAGGAAAGCGGCGGGCGGGTAAAGGCGCAGGGTCTCTTCGACGATCTGGCGCAGATAGGGCAGATTGGCGACATCGCCAGCGCCTGCCACACGCCCGCCCAGAACCGCCTGCGCCTCTTCGGCGGCGCGCTCCTGAATGGCGGGATCGAAAGCGCAAAGATAAAGCGCCCAGGCCAAGGTCAGAGCCGTGGTCTCGTGGCCCGCGACGATGAAGGTCACCAGATTGTCGCGCAGATCGGCATCGCTCATGCGCCGTCCGGTCTCGGGGTCGACCCCCGCCTGAAGCAGGTCGAGAAGATCGGGCACCGGACGCGGCCCCGAGGCGCGCCGCGCCGCGATCGAGCGGTCGGCAACGCCCTTGAGACGCCGCAACGTCGCGCCCTGAAACAGCCGCCCCGGACGCGGGATCCATGCCGGAGCGCCCAGCACATCCAGAACCGAAAGCCGCGCCGTGCCCGCGATATAGCGGTCGACGGCGGTATGAACCTCGTCGCGATCAAAGCCCGCCCCGTCCGAGAAGGTCACATCCGAGATCACCTCAAAGGTGGCGGCAACCATTTCGGCGAAGATATCGATTCCGCCCTGCCCTTCCGCCACACCCGCGCCGATGCGGCGGATCGAGGCCTCGGCTGCGGCGCTCATGACGGGGGCCAAGGCATCGACATGGCGCTGCGCGAAAGCGGGCGCGGCGGCAAGACGCTGCCAGCGCCAATGCGCGCCCTCGGCCACGAACATCGACTGGCCGACCGCCGGCTCCAGCATCAGCCGCGTCACCAGCGATTTCGGGTAATCAGCGACATTCTCCTTGAGCACGCGCCGCAGCGCCGCCGGATCCATCACCATATGCCAGCGCTTGCCGGTCTTGCCCGAAACCATCGGCTGGCGATAGGCGATCTCGGGGATCAGTTCGAGGACGTTGCGCCGCGCGACAAGCGCCGAGCCGATCGGCCCGAGGCGTCTGCGGTTCGGTGTGACGCGGGGCGGAAAATTCTGTGCGGCGAATGTCTTATCCATAGCGGCCCAACCCGCCCCCGCGCGGAGGGTTCCCTTAATCAGCGCCTTCGGGGCGCGCGGGATGCACGACGCGGAAGCCCACGGCAAAACGGTTCCAGGCGTTCATCGTGGTGATGACCAACGTCAGATCGACCTGCTCCTGCTCGCTGAACTGCTCTGCCAGCGGCGCGAAATCGGCATCGGCCGCGCCGCTCGTCTCGATCCGCGTCAGGCTGTCGGCCCAGCCGAGCGCCGCCCGCTCGCGCGCGCTGAAGGCCGTGCTTTCGCGCCATGCCGCCAACACATCGAGCTTTTGCTGGCTCACGCCCGCCTTGCGCGCCTTGGGGGCATGGACATCGAGGCAAAAGGCGCAGCCGTTGATCTGCGAGACCCGCAGCTTGATCAGCTCTTGCAGGTCATGGGGGATCGACAGGCGGCGCGTCACCGTCTCGAGGTCGATCATCGCCTTCATCGCCTGGGGGGAGGCCTTGTAGTAATCGGTGCGATGGGTGGTGATCATATGCGCTGCCTTCTGCCGGATGCGTCCGGAAGCTCCGGACAATCTCGCCTGACCATCACGCAAAAAAAACACCCGCGCAATGCACGGGTGTTTCCAATTTCGTCACGTTCACCTGAAATCAGGCTGCAGCGCGTGCCTTGTCGACGATCGCGGCAAAAGCCTCCGGCTCGTGCACGGCCAGATCGGCCAGGACTTTGCGGTCGACTTCGATGCCCGATTTCGCCAGAGCAGCGATGAAACGCGAATAGGTCAGCGCCGGATCGATCGCGCGGACAGCAGCGTTGATGCGCTGGATCCACAGAGCGCGGAAGGTGCGCTTGCGGTTCTTGCGGTCGCGGGTCGCGTATTGGTTGGCTTTGTCGACAGCCTGGGTCGCGGTACGGAAGTTGCGCGAACGGTTGCCGTAATAGCCTTTTGCCGCGTCAAGAACCTTCTTGTGGCGGGCGTGGGTAACTTTACCCGATTTAACTCGTGCCATGTCCGGTTCTCCTTAGCGGTTGTAAGGCATGTATTTCTTGACGATTTTCGCGTCCGCTTCGCACAGGATCATGGTCCCGGTGACGTCGCGGATGAATTTCGTCGAGCGTTTGATCATGCCATGGCGCTTGCCAGCCGGGCCGGCTTTGACCTTACCCGAGGCAGTGAAAGAGAACCGCTTTTTAGCGGCCGCTTTGGTCTTCATCTTCGGCATTTTACTCTCCTTGCGGTCAGAGTGAACGCGCGACTCGGCAATGCCAATTGGCCGGAAGCGCGGGTGGAATGCAGCCTTTATGGGGCGGCACGGAAAAACGCAAGCCCTTACGGCGTGCTGGTGGTGCCCGAATCCGGCGCCTGTTGCAGCGCGCGGTGCTTCGGGCAACCGGACGTCACTGGTGGCCCTGCCCCGCATCGGGAAGGGCGCCCGCGCCTTCGGGTTCCTGCAGGGAGATCTGGCCGGCAAAAAGCTTTTGCCATGCCTCGCCCAGACGGATCGGATTGATCGCCGCGGGATCGACCTTGGCTCCGAGCACGAAGAAGATGATCGCCAGCATCAGCCCGATCGCCGCGCCGCGGGGCGCGCGCGTCTGCATCACGGCGATGACCGCCAGGATGACCGAGAGCACGCCGAAGGCCGAGCCCGCTATCAAAAGAAGATCGACCATCGTCTCACCCTATGGCTGGAAAACCGCATCCCTGCGCGATTATTCCGGATCGGTGCGATAGATCAAGCGCTCGTCGCAGGGTGCGACACGAAGGATGTTCGTCGTCCCCGAGGTCTTGAAGGGCACGCCGGCGACCACGATGATGTTCTGCGTCTCGTTGGCGAAACCGAATTCGCGCGCGGCTTTGGCGGCATTGACCACGGCCTGTTTGAAGCGCTCCAGCTCGGGCGTGCGCACGCAATGCGCGCCCCAGGTCAGGCACAAGCGGCGCAGGGTGGTTTCCTCGGAGCACATGGCGATGATCGGCACGCGCGGACGCTCGCGGGCGGTCAGGCTGACCGTGGTGCCCGATTTGGTAAAGGCGCAGATCGCGACGACATCGGTGGTCTCGGCGACTTCGCGGGCGGCACCGACGATCGCATCCGCCACACTTTCGCGACTGACGCTGCGCGAGCTTTCGATGACCTCGCGATAGGTCGGATCGCTTTCGACCGAGCGGGCAACGCTATCCATTGTGGAGACGGCTTCGACCGGCCATGCACCGGCGGCGCTTTCGGCAGAGAGCATGACGGCATCCGCGCCCTCGTAGATCGCTGTCGCGACGTCGGAGACTTCGGCGCGGGTCGGCATCGGGCTTTCGATCATCGATTCGAGCATCTGCGTCGCAACGATCACCGGCTTTGCCGCCGAGCGGCAGGCACGGACAAGGCGCTTCTGGATCGGCGGCACGGAATGGACCGGCAGTTCGACGCCCAGATCGCCGCGCGCCACCATGATCCCGTCCGAGACCTTGAGGATTTCGGCAAAGGCACGCACGGCGGCGGGCTTTTCGATCTTCGACAGGATCGCGGCGCGCCCCTTGGCGAGATTGCGGGCCTCGATCACGTCTTCGGGGCGCTGGACGAAGGACAAAGCCAGCCAGTCGACGCCGATGCTGCAGGCGAATTCCAGATCCCCGCGGTCCTTGTCCGAAAGCGCGGCCAAAGGCAGGACCACGTCGGGCACGTTCACGCCCTTGCGGTTCGAGATCGACCCGCCGACCGTCACGCGGCAATTGGCGTAATCGGGACCGAAATCCTCGACGCGCAGGCGGATCTTGCCGTCATTGACCAGCAGGGTCGAACCGGCCTCGAGCGCCGCGAAAATCTCGGGATGGGGCAACTGGACGCGGGTGGCGTCGCCCGGCGCATCGTCGAGGTCGAAGCGGAACGAATCACCGACCTGCAGGTCATGCGCACCATCGGCGAAAACGCCGACGCGCAGCTTGGGGCCCTGAAGATCGGCCAGAACCGCGATCGGACGGCCGGTCTCGGCCTCGATCTGGCGGATGATGTCGAAACGCGCCTTTTGCTCGGCATGGGTGCCGTGGCTCATGTTCAGGCGGAAAACGTCGGCGCCGGCTTCGAACAATGCCTTGATCGTCGCGTGGTCGCTCGATGCAGGGCCCAAAGTTGCAACGATTTTGACCTTGCGATGCCGTCTCATCCACGTCTTCCTTTTCATGTTTGCGCTATCGAGCGCGCTATCTATGACCCATTGCCCCCCATGGAGCAAGCGGTCGGGCAACTGGCACTTCCATTTCATGCCCGCTAAGCTTGCACCGAAAACGGCGACCGGACCATGACAAAACAGCCCTTTACAATCTTCGGCAAAGACCGCCCTTCGCGCTGGCTTGTGACCTGCGATCACGCGACCAACCATGTGCCCGACTGGATCGGCGGCGGCAGCCTCGGGATCGCGGCCGAAGACATGGCACGCCACATCGCCTATGATGTCGGTGCCGCCGGTCTGGCCGAAGCTCTGGCTTTGAAACTCGATGCGCCGGCGCTTTTGTCGGATTTCTCGCGTCTCGTGATCGACCCCAACCGTGGCGCCGATGATCCGACCCTGATCATGCGCATCTACGACGGCACCGTCATTCCGGCGAACCGCGACATCGACGAAGCGGGCCGCGCCGAGCGTATCGCGCGGCTCTACCGCCCCTATCACGATGCCTATGCCGCGCTGGCCGCCGCCCATCCGGCGCGGGCGATCTGCGCCATCCACAGCTTTACGCCACAATTGCGCGGCCGACCGCCGCGCCCGTGGCAGGTCGGCGTCCTTTATTCGCACCGCGACGAGAGGCTGGGGCCGGAACTGGTCCGCATCAGCCGCGACCAGGGCTGGATCACCGGCGACAACGAGCCCTATTCGGGCCACCTCGAAGGCGATTCCATCGACCAGCACGCGCTTGCCCACGGCCGCCCGAATGTGCTGATCGAGATCCGCAACGACCTGATCCGCGACGCAGCAGGTCAGGCGCTCTGGGCCGCCAAGCTTGCGGATGTCCTGCCCGCTCTGCTAGAGAGCGCGGGAATTTAGCGCATAACCGCTTGTCCGACGCCTGTTCGCGATCCCGATGTCGCGGCGCGGGCGGGTCGAAGAAAGGTCCGCCTCCAAGGCCGCGACCGCTTCGGCCGGAGACAACACCATTCCCGTGCGGCCGCAGACGGCCCCTTTGTCGCCCCGAGCCCCGAAAGCGCCCAAAGCGCAGGCCGGAGCGGGCAAAGATCGGGATCGCCGCCCCCGCCACGGCCCCTCCGGCCCCGGCGCGCGGACAGGCACGCCGGTCCTGCGCCCGAAGCGGATGAAGGAAGACGAGCATGAGAACCGAACAAAGCGTCCTGCGCCTCTCGATCGTGGTGACATTCGCGCTGGCGGCTTTCGGCGTGATATACGGCCTGCTGATCAGCTCGGGCTCGATCATTTTCGACGGGATCTATTCCTTGATGGATGCCTCGATGACCATGGTCGCGCTGCTGGTCTCGAAACTGATCACCGCCTCTTTGGCCGAAAGCACGCGCACCAAGCTGGTGCAGCATTTCACCATGGGCTTCTGGCATCTCGAACCGATGGTGCTGGCACTAAGCGGCGTTCTGTTGATCGGCACCGCACTGACCGCGCTGATCGGCGCGCTGAGCAGCCTGATGAACGAGGGCCATCCGGTCGAATTCGGCAAGGCGATGGTCTTTGCCGTGGTCCAGCTGGCGGCGGCGGTCACCATGGTCGTCTATACCCGCCGCGCCAACCGCAAGATCGGCTCGAACTTCATCGAGCTCGACTCCAAGGCATGGACCATCTCGGCGGCGCTGACCGGCGCGCTGCTGGCGGCCTTCATTTTCGGCTGGGCCATTCGCGGCACGACGCTTGACTGGATGGTGCCCTATGTCGACCCCGCCGTGCTGGCCGTGGTCTGTCTTTTCGTGATCCCGATGCCGATTTCGACGCTGGTGCAGTCGTTCTCGGACATCCTGCTGGTCACCCCTGCCGATATGAAGCACCAGATCGACGAGATCGCCGAAAAGGTCGTCGCGCGCTACGGCTTCGTGACCTATCGCGCCTATGTCGCCCGCGTCGGGCGCGGCCGCCAGATCGAGCTCTACTTCATCGTTCCGCAGGGCCTGCCGCCGCGCCGCCTCGAGGAATGGGACCGTATCCGCGACGAAATCGGCCGCGAGATCGGCGACGAGGGCCCCGACCGCTGGCTGACCATCGCCTTCACCACCGATGTCGACTGGGCCGAATGAGCCGCGCGACATGAAAAAGGGCCGGAGGTTCGATCCTCCGGCCCTGTGCATTTCCGTGCCCGATTTGGGCCCGATCCTCGGTGCTCAGGCCTTGGCGGCCAAAGCCGCGTGCCGTTTGGCCGCCGTACGGATCCCGAACCACAGCGAGGCGCGCAGCAGCAGGAACTGCAGGAAGACGACCGTCAGCAAGGCCGCGACGATCAGCATTCTGTCGTCGCCCGCGAACTCGCGCTTGAACTGCCCGACCTCATCCAGTCCGAAAAGCAAAAGAAAGAACATCGCGCCCTGAACGGCGGTCGTCGCGATGCACATCAGCGCGGCCAGCGCCCATTTGCGGCCGCTCGAAGGGACGACCTGCTCGCGGTTGAACCAGATCGTACCCGTCGAATTCGCCGCGACCAGAATGATGACGAGCCCCATCGAGTTGCTCTCGGGGAAGGAGAGGCCAAAGAAGGCTTCTGCCGCATAGACAATGATGTAGAACAAAGCGATGCCGCCGATCAGCAGGGCGATATAGACCAGCAGAAGAAACGACAGCGATGTCGGGCGTGGCGTGGAACGATCCGCCATGGGAACCTCGTGATGAACAAATGTGAACGCGTCAGTCTTGCGCGAAAGGGTCACATTTTTGCGAGATTGCCAAGATCATTCAGACATATTCTTTCGAATAACCCCGAAATCGACCTTGCCGCGCATGGGTCGCGCGCCACCGGCAAAGCCCCTGCGCGGTCCCTTCAGAAGAAGCTTTGCGGGTCGATATCCACGGAAAGGCGCAGGTTCGGCGGATATTTCGGCGCGCGCGCCAGCCAGTCGGTGATCGCCGCCTGCAAAGGCGCCTGACGGGGCGCGCGGATCAACATGCGCACGCGGAAACGGCCGCGCACGCGCGCGATCGGCGCGGGCGCGGGACCGAACAGCTCGGCCCCCGCGGCGCGCAAAGGCTCGGCGCGACGGGCGAGCTCGCGGGCGAAGGCCTCGACGACGGGCTGGTCGGGATGGGACAGGATGATCCCCGCCAGACGCCCGAAAGGCGGCATGCCCGCGCCGCGCCGGCTCTCGGCCTCTGCATCCCAGAAATCCTCGTCCTCGCCCGACAAGATCGCGCGGATCACCGGATGCTCGGGCTGGTGGGTCTGCAAAAGCGCGACGCCCGCCGCGCTGCCGCCCTCGCGCCCCGCCCGCCCCGCGACCTGCCGCATCAACTGGAAACTGCGCTCGGCCGCGCGCATGTCCGCGCCCTGAAGCCCCAGATCGGCGTCGATCACGCCCACCAGCGTCAGGCGCGGAAAGTTGTGCCCCTTGGCCACGATCTGCGTGCCGATGATGATATCGGTCTGGCCGTTGGAAATCTCGGCAATCGCCTCTTTCAGCGCCCGCGCCGAATTGAACAAATCCGAGGACAGCACAGCCATCCGCGCGTTGGGGAAACGCTCGGCGACCTCTTCGGCCAGACGCTCGACACCTGGGCCGACCGCTGCGAGCTTGCCCTCGACCTGACAGGAGGGGCAGGCCTGCGGGATGGGCTTCGTCTCGCCGCATTGGTGGCAGACAAGGCGGTTCTGGAAACGGTGTTCGACCATGCGCGCATCGCAATTGTCGCAGCCGATCTGCTGGCCGCAGGCGCGGCAGACCGTGACTGGCGCATAGCCGCGACGGTTGAGGAACAACAGCGACTGCTCGCCCTTTTCCAGCCGCGCATCGACCGCCTTGGCAAGGCTCGGGGAAATCCAGCGCCCCGAGGGCAGATCCTGCGCGCGCAAATCGATCGCGCCCATATCCGGCAACTCGGCCCCGCCATAGCGCGAGCGCAGGTCGATCCGCTCGTATTTGCCGCTTTGCGCATTCACCCATGTCTCGATCGAGGGCGTGGCAGAGGCCAGCACCACATGCGCCCCCGCAATCGAGGCGCGCAGCACCGACATGTCGCGCGCGCTGTAGAAAACCCCGTCATCCTGTTTGTAGGAGCTGTCGTGTTCCTCGTCGACGACGATCAGCCCGAGGTCGCGATAGGGCAGAAAAAGCGCCGAACGCGCACCGACGACCAGCTGGACCTCGCCCCGCCCCGCCATCTGCCACAAGCGGCGGCGCTCGGAGCGGGTGATGCCGGAATGCCATTCCCCTGGCCGCGCACCGAACCGCGCCTCGACGCGGTTGAGAAACTCCGAAGACAGCGCGATTTCGGGCAAAAGCACCAAAGCCTGCCGTCCTTGGCGCAGACATTCCGCGACCGCTTCCAGATAGACCTCGGTCTTGCCCGAGCCGGTCACGCCGCGCAAAAGCGTCGTGCCGTAGCTTCGCCGCGCCAGAGCCTCGCGCATGGTCTGCGCCGCGCTGGCCTGATTGGGCGCAAGCGGTTTGCCGGGCAGCGCGGGATCAAGGCGCGGATAGGGCAGATCGCGGGGGGCCGACGTCTCGACCAGAGTACCGGCCTCGACCAGCCCCTTCACGACGCCGGCGGAGACACCGGCCAGCTGCGCAAGTTCCGAAGGGGCGAAGCCCGCGCCGCCGTGATCCTCGATGACACGCAACACGGCCTCGCGCGCCTCGGTCATGCGCTCGGGGGCGGGACCGGCGCGATGCAGGATGCGCCGGTTCGCGGGCGGCTGGTCGAGATCGGGCGCACGCGTCGCGATCCGCAGCATCAAAGGCATCGGCGTCAGGGTGTAATCGCCCATCCGCGTCAGGAATTCCATCATTTCGGCAGAGAGCGGTTCGGCATCGATCACCCGCGCGACGGGACGCAATTTCGAGGCGTCGAACCCGCCCTTCCCCTCGCCCCAAACCGCGCCCATGACGCGGCGCGGCCCCAAGGGCACCAACACAAGCTGGCCCAACCGCACGCCACCTTCGGGCGCAAGATAGTCGAGAATCCCGACCGGCTCCTGCGTCAGGACCGCGATGCGGCTGCCGTGGGGGAAGAAGAAAAGGGGATCAGCCATGATGCGGGATAAGGGTCAATAACCCATGGTCGGGAAAGCGGCAGGGACACCGAAAAACTGCGTCATGATGATCGCGGGGAAAGTATGCATGACGACCGCGACGAGCACGGCCCCCGCCTCGAGCATCGTCGGAATGTCGTAAATGCTGCCGGCTGCCGCTTCCATGGGGCCTTCTCCGTCATGGTCAGAATAGGATGGGGCGCGCATCCGGCCGCACCGGCCGCCAAGCCCAAGCGACTGTGCCACGAGCACCCGCCCCACCGCAAGCCATGCGCCCGAAATGCCGCCCTGCGCGCGCTGCCGCGACGTCCGGCGGGCGGCCATCGGACGATTAGGAGCCAGCGCGGTCTTTTCGCGCGGGGCAATCTGCGCTAAACCTCCTGCAAATTTCCGAAAATACAGGGGCCCTGCGCCATGAAATTCTTTGTCGATACCGCCGATGTTGATGCGATCCGCGAACTCAACGATCTGGGCATGGTCGATGGTGTGACCACCAACCCGTCCATCATCGCGAAATCGGGCCGCAATATCGAAGAGGTCACCCGCGAGATCTGCGAAATGGTCGCAGGCCCCGTCAGCGCCGAAGTCGTCGCCAACGACGCCGAAGGCATGATCACCGAAGGCCGCCACCTCGCGAAGATCGCTTCGAACATCACGATCAAGGTGCCGCTGACCTGGGACGGCCTCAAGGCGTGCAAAGTCCTTTCGGGTGAGGGCCACAAGCTCAACGTCACGCTGTGCTTCAGCGCGGCTCAGGCCATTCTGGCCGCCAAAGCCGGCGCGACCTTCATCAGCCCCTTCATCGGCCGTCTGGACGACATCAACCTCGACGGGATGGAACTGATCGCCCAGATCCGCGAAATCTACGACAACTACGACTTCAAGACGGAAATCCTCGCGGCCTCGATCCGTTCGGTCAACCACATCACCGACGCGGCCCGTATCGGCGCCGACGTGATCACCGCTCCGCCGGCGATCATCAAGGCAATGGCGAGCCATGTGCTGACCGACAAGGGTCTGGCGCAGTTCAACGCCGACTGGGCCAAAACCGGCCAGAAGATCGTCTGATGGCAGAGTTCGAAAGCCCTGCCCCTACCGCCGACAGCCAGAACGTGCTTGCCGACGACTTCCGGCAGCTGCTGCTTTCGAACCCCGAACTGATCCTCGCCGACCGCGACCTCATGCGTGCCCTGATCGGCGCGCATGAAGAAGAGATCGGCGGGAATGTCATCGATATCCGGGGCCGCGCGATGGCGGCCCTCGAAGACCGGCTCGAGCGGCTCGAAGTCACGCATGAAACCGTGATCTCGACCGCCTACGAGAACCAGTCGGGGATGAACACCATCCACCGCGCGGTTCTGGCCCTGCTCGAGCCCGCCGATTTCCCTGCTTTCCTCGACAGCCTGCAAACCACGATCGCGCCGATCCTGCGCATCGACACGCTGCGTCTGGTCTTCGAGACCAGCAGCGCCGCCGAGGCACCCACGCAAGCCGCGCTGCAGGTCCTGCCCGCGGGCATGATCGGACGGTTGCTGCAGGCGGGCGGGCGCCCCGTGCGCCGCGACGTGATCACCTTGCGCGCGGCCTTGCCCGCGACCGCCGCGATCCACGGCAAGACCGAAAGCCCGATCCTCTCCGAGGCGCTGATGCCGATCGACCTCGGCCTCGGGCGCTGGCCGGCGCTTCTGGTCATGGGCTCGACCGAGGCAACCCGCTTCATGCCCAGCCACGGCACCGACCTGCTGCGTTTCTTCACGCAGGCCTTCCAGCGCGTACTGATCGGCTGGCTGCGCGAGTGAGCACCGAGCCGCAACTGGCCCTCGCGCCCGCCATGTCGGACAGCCTGTCGCGCTGGCTCGAGGGCGAGCGCAGCACGCGCGACCGCTCGGACCATACGATCACGGCCTATCAGGGCGATCTCCTGGCCTTTCTGGCCTTCATCGGCCAGTATCGCGGCACGCCCGCCTTGCCGTCCAACCTCCACGATCTGACGCAAACCGATATGCGCGCCTTCGCGGCCAGCGAGCGTGGCCGCGGCCTCGGCGCGCGGTCTCTGGCGCGCAGGCTGTCGGCGGTGCGCAGCTTCATCCGCTGGCTCTCGGACCGCGAAGGCTTCGAGGCCTCGAAGATCCTCAATACACGCGGGCCGCGCTATACGCGCACCCTGCCGCGCCCGCTGGCCCCCGATCAGGCGCAAGACGTGCTGGACATGGCGGCAACGGGCCACGAGACGCCTTGGGTCGCGGCGCGCGATCTGGCGGTGCTGACACTGCTTTACGGCTGCGGCCTGCGCATCTCCGAGGCGCTCGCGCTTGATGGTCGCGACTGGCCGATCGGCGAAAGCCTTCTGGTGCGCGGCAAGGGCGGGCGCGAACGCCAAGTGCCGGTCCTGCCGGTCGCGCGTCAGGCCGTGGGCGATTACCTGCGGCTATCGCCCTGGCAGCCAAGCGCGGAGGAGGCGCTTTTTCGCGGCGTCCGCGGAGCAAGGCTCTCCCCCGGTCAGGTGGCGGGCGTGATGCGGCTTGCGCGCGAAAGGCTGGGCCTGCCGCCGAGCGCGACCCCCCATGCGATGCGCCATTCCTTTGCCACGCATCTGCTGGCGGCGGGGGGCGATCTGCGCACCATTCAGGAATTGCTGGGCCATGCCAGCCTGTCGACGACACAGGTCTATACCGGCGTCGATGATGCGCATTTGCTCGCGGTCTATCGCGCCGCCCACCCGCGCGCATAATCGCCGCTTTACTTCCCGCGCGGCGCGGCGCAATGGGGCGCCATGCTCGAGCTTTCCTATGACCTCATCGCCATGCTGGTCGTCGCGGCTTTCGCGGCGGGCTTCATCGATTCCATCGCGGGCGGAGGCGGCCTCATCACGGTCCCCGCCCTGTTGCTTGCAGGCCTGCCGCCCGCGCAGGCACTGGCCACGAACAAGGTTCAGGGCGGCTTCGGCGCGGCAACGGCCGCGATCACCTATGCAAGACGCGGGCTGGTCGATCCGCGCAAACAGCTGGGCTCGGCCGCGATCGCCTTTGCGGCGGGGCTCTGCGGCGCGCTGATGGTGAGCTATATCCCGACGCAGGCACTCGGCTACATCCTGCCCGTCCTGCTGATCGGCATTGCGATCTTCTTCGCGCTCAAACCCGGCCTGAACGATCAGGACCGCGCCGAACGCATGCGCCCCGCCCTTTTCGCCGCGATCGTCGTGCCCTTCATCGGCTTTTACGACGGGCTGCTCGGGCCCGGTGCGGGCGCTTTCTACATGCTGGGCTTCGTCATGCTGGCGGGCTACGGCATCCTGAAGGCCACGGCCCATACCAAACTGCTGAACTTCGCCTCGAACCTCGGCGGGCTCACGGCCTTCGCGCTGGTCGGCCAACCGCTCTGGCTGCTCGGCGCGATGATGGCGGTTGCGCAGATCGCGGGGGCGACACTCGGCTCGCGACTTGCCATGAAGATCGGCGCCAAGGTCATCAAACCCTTGCTGGTCGTGACCTCGACCGCCCTCGCCTTGCGGCTCATCTGGCAGATGCTGGCATGAGGGCCAAGGCTTTCTTCATCACGTCAAATACCCGCCAAGGGCCGCAAGCACCCGCTTGCTACGGAAACCCGCGCGAGCGCCGCAGCTCGCCGGTTTTCATGCCGCGCCAGTTGGTCAAAGGCCCGGAGAGATATTTCATCGCCACCGGATGATCCTTTTCGAGCAGGCCGAGATGGACCATCAGCGCGGTGATCGCCGCCTCCGATCCGCGCGTGCCGCCATCGACGACCTTGAGCGCGACGCCCAGCCCCTGTTCGGGCACGATCGCCACGAAAACCGCCTCGGCACCGGTCTTGACGGCGGCGCGACCGGCCATGGCGCGCATCAGCTCCGTGCAGGCACGGCCTTCGCCGGCCACCAGTTCGGGATGGGCGACCATCGCCTCGAAAAGGCGCTGCTGCGCCTTGCCGCGCACCCCTGCCGCAGGTTTGGCGAAACCGGCCATGGCGCGGGCCAGGCCTTCGACCGAACAGGCGAAGTTCGGAGCCGAGCAACCGTCGATGCCCCAACCACGCGCCTCTTCGCCGGTCACTTCCTCGAAACTCGCGCGGACGGCTTTCTGGACGGGATGGTCGAGCTCGACATATTCGCTGCCGCCGCGCAAATGCTGGTTCAGCGTCAAAAAGCCCGCATGTTTGCCCGAGCAATTGTTGTGGATCTGGCAGGGCGAGGCATCCGAACAGGTCAGACGCTTTTTCTCCACCGGATCATTGGGCATATGCGCGCCGCAACGCAGATCGCCCTCGGCCAGACCGATCGCATCGAGCCATGCCGAGACCGCGCCGGTATGGATTTCGGCACCCTGATGGCTGGCGCAGGCCAGAGCCAGCTGCCGCGAGGACAGCCCGACCTTGTCCGCCGCACCGCTTTCCAAAAGCGGCAACGCCTGCAGCATCTTGCACGAGGACCGCGGGAAGATCGTGGCGGTGGGATCGCCCCATGCCTCGACGATCCCGTGCGCATCGGCAATGACGACATGACCGAGATGGGTGCTCTCTTTCAGGCCGCCGCGCCACAATTCGATCAGTTCCGCAGCAGATCTAGTCATATTTCCTCTGACATTTGCGCGATTTCTCACTCTCGGGGCTGTTGCCGCGCTCGCGTTTCGCATTATTCTGTCGGCAGACGGTTGAAAAGACCATCGTATTCCGAAACAAGTCCGGTAAACCGGATATTGGCAGGAGGCCAGAGCATGAATATCCCCTCGCTGCGGACCGCAGCGGCTGTAACCCTGATCGCAATCGCTGCAACTTCCGCACCGGTTCTTGCTCAGGATTCGACCAATGTCGTCGCAACCGAAGGCGACTGGACCGTTTTTGCCGCGAATAGCCCCAAGGAATGCTGGGCGGTTTCGGCACCGAAATCGTCGCAGAACACCAAGGACGGCAAGCCCGCACAGGTCAACCGCGGCGACATCCGCCTTTACGTCTCCTATCGCGGCGGCTCGGCCGGCGAGGTTTCGTTCTCGGGCGGCTATCCTTTCGCACCCGATTCGACCGTCGAAGTGAATATCGGCGGCAACAAGTTCAACCTCTTCACCGAGGGTGAAAACGCCTGGGCAGGCTCGCCTGCCGAAGACGGCCGTCTGGTCTCGGCACTGCGCGGCGGCTCGTCCGCGGTTGTCACCGGCCGTTCGGCACGCGGCACCGTGACCGCCGACACTTTCTCGCTGTCGGGCATCACCGCAGCCACCAATGCGGCGCAGGCCAACTGCAAATAAGCCCGCGCGGATCGTCTTTCGCGATCACGATTTCAGGCCCCGTCCGCAAGGTCGGGGCTTTTTCCATTGAAAAACGACAAAAGACCCCATATTGGGCTGACCTTCCTTATCCCTTGGGTTTTGTCATGATGCAGGCCGCTCCGATCACGCAGGATGTTCTGACCATCCCGCGCAAGCTTCCCGAAACCGCGCTGAAAAATATCGTGGGCCTGACCCGCGAGGAATTGCAGCAGGCTTTGATCGAGGCCGGCACGCCCGAGAAACAGGCCAAGATGCGCGTCGGCCAGATCTGGCAATGGGTCTATCACTGGGGCGTGCGCGATTTCGCCCTGATGACCAACCTCGCCAAGGATTACCGCGCCCTTCTCGCCCACAACTTCGAGATCGCGATCCCCGAGATCGTGACGCGCCAGGTCTCCGAGGACGGCACGCGCAAGTATCTCTTGCGCATCGCGGGCGGCCACGAGGTCGAGGCGGTCTATATCCCCGAGGACAATCGCGGCACGCTCTGCATCTCGAGCCAGGTCGGCTGTACGCTGACCTGCTCCTTCTGCCATACCGGCACGCAGAAGCTGGTGCGCAACTTGACGGCGGGCGAAATCGTGGGGCAGGTTCTGGTCGCGCGCGACGATCTGGGCGAATGGCCGCAGCCCGGCGCACCCAAGGACGAGACCCGCCTTGTCTCCAATATCGTGCTGATGGGCATGGGCGAGCCGCTGTACAATTTCGACAACGTGCGCAACGCCATGCGCGTGGTGATGGATGGCGAGGGCATCAGCCTGTCGCGCCGCCGCATTACGCTGTCGACCTCGGGCGTCGTTCCCGAAATCGCGCGCACGGCCGAGGAAATCGGCTGCCTGCTCGCGATCAGCTTCCATGCCACAACCGACGAGACCCGCGACAAGCTGGTTCCGATCAACAAGAAATGGAACATCGAAGAGCTTTTGGGCGCGCTGCGCGATTATCCGCGGCTGTCCAACAGCGAGCGCATCACCTTTGAATATGTCATGCTCGACGGGGTCAACGACAGCGATGCCGATGCGCGCCGCCTGATCAAGCTCATTCGCGGCATTCCGGCCAAGATCAACCTGATCCCCTTCAACGAATGGCCGGGCGCGCCCTACAAACGCTCGAGCTGGGAGCGCATTCAGGCCTTCGCCGACATCATCTACAAAGCCGGTTATGCCAGCCCGATCCGCACCCCGCGCGGCGAGGACATCATGGCGGCTTGCGGCCAGCTGAAATCGGCGACCGAGCGCGGCCGCAAGAATGCCGCCCAGATTGCGGCGGAAGCTGCCGGCTAAACCCCGACCGCCCGTTGCGGCGCCGTTTTATCGGGTATTTTCATGATGAAGAAAGCAGGGGCCGAAACGGCACCCTGCTTTTTTCTTGCACGGTTAACGGGAACCAGAGGCGGGGGGATCACGCTCCTTTGAAGTTTCCGCGCAATCCTTGCCCATATGCGGCACACGTCGTAGAAACCGTTTGACCCATATCGAGGCCCTGATGAGCAATCCCAAACCCGTAGTTCTGTGCATTCTCGATGGTTGGGGGATTTCCGACCGTCCCGAACAGAGCGCCCCCGATCAGGCAGAGACGCCGAATTTCGACCGGTTGATGGGGCGTGATCCCCATGGCACGCTGATCACCTTCGGCCCCGACGTCGGCTTGCCGCGCGGCCAGATGGGCAATTCCGAGGTCGGCCATACCAATATCGGCGCGGGTCGGGTCGTGGCGATGGATCTGGGGCAGATCGATCTCGCGATCGAGGACGGGTCTTTCTACGACAATACCGGCTTGACCGATCTGATCGCCAAATTGCGCGCGAGCGGCGGGACGGCCCATGTGATGGGCGTGGTTTCGGATGGGGGTGTGCACGGCCATATCGCGCATCTTCAGGCCACGGTTCGCGCTTTGACCGACAAGGGCGTGCCGGTTGTGGTTCACGCCGTCACCGACGGGCGCGACGTGCCGCCGCAATCGGCAATGGGGTTCATGACCGAGCTGGCGGGCACCCTACCGGTCGGCGCGAAGATCGGCACCGTGATCGGGCGCTATTATGCGCTGGACCGCGACAACCGCTGGGAGCGGGTCGCGCGGGCTTTTGGCGCGATCACCACCGGCGAGGGGCTCCATGCACCCGATGCGGCGCAGGCCGTGGTCGATGCCTATGCCCGCGCCGAGACCGACGAATTCATCCAGCCCACGATCATCGCGGGTTATGGCGGGGCCAAGGACGGCGACGGCTTTTTCTGCCTCAACTTCCGCGCGGATCGCGCCCGCGAGATCCTTGCGGCGCTTGCTCAGCCCGATTTCTCCGCCTTCGAGACCGGCCGACGCCCGCAATGGGCGGCGATGCTCGGCATGGTCGATTACTCGACCCTGCACGACACCTTCATGACCGCCGCTTTCCCCAAGCGGCAGGTCGCCAATACGCTTGGCGCCTGGGTCGCACAGAAGGGCCTTCGCCAGTTCCGTCTGGCCGAGACCGAGAAATATCCCCATGTCACCTTCTTCCTCAACGGCGGCAAAGAGACCCCCGAGGAAGGCGAGGACCGCTACATGCCCGCGAGCCCCAAGGTCGCGACCTATGACCTGCAGCCCGAAATGGCCGCACCCGAGGTCTCCGAGCGTCTGGTCGGCGCGATCGAGGCGGGTTACGACCTGATCGTGGTGAACTACGCCAACCCCGATATGGTCGGCCATACCGGCAGCCTGACCGCCGCAATCAAGGCCTGCGAGGCGGTCGACAAGGGTCTGGGCATGATGATCGAGGCGCTCGACCGCGTTGGCGGGGCCGCGGTGGTGATCGCCGACCACGGCAATTGCGAGACCACGATCGACCCCGAGACCGGCGGCCCCCATACCGCCCATACCGTCAATCTGGTGCCGGTGATCGTTCACGGCGGGCCTGCGGGGATCAGCCTGCGCGCAGGGCGTCTGGCCGATGTCGCGCCGACGGTGCTCGAACTGATGGGGGTCGACCAGCCTGCCGAGATGACCGGCCAAAGCCTGATCGTGCGCGCATGAGATATCTGGCCCCGCTGCTCGTTCTTGCTCTGGCGGTGGCTCAGGCCCCCGCTCTGGCCGCCTCGCCGGTCAATCAGGCTTCGGAAGAGGCCGCCGCAGCCGCCGAGCAGCTGCGCAATGCAACCGCGCAGCTCGACAATGCGCTCAGCGCCAACGACCAGGTCGTGGCCCTGACCGAGATGATCCGCGCCTATGAAAAGGGCCTTGCCGCCCTGCGCTCGGGCCTTCGCCGCGCCGGTGTGCGCGAGCAGCAGATCCTCGAGGAATTCGACGCGCGCCGCGACCGGTTGGGCCGCGTTCTGGGCGTGATGACGGCGATGGAGAAATCGCCCGAAACCGCGCTGTTGCTGCATCCCGCCGGACCCGAGGCCACCGCACGTTCGGGCATGATCCTGACCTCGATCGCGCCTTCGCTCAAGGCCGAGGCCGATCTTCTGGGCGCACAGCTGCGCGAAATCCGCACCGTGCGCGCGCTGGAGGAAAGCGCCGCCAATACGCTGGCGCAGGGCTTGGGCGAAGTGCAGGAGGCGCGCCGCCTGCTGGCCAGCGCCGTCACCGACCGCTCGAACCTGCCTGTGCGCTTTGGCGAGGACCCCGAAGAGCTGAAGCTTCTGGTGCAATCGGTCGACACGCTTTCTGCCTTTGCCGACGGCATCATCAGCATGGAAAAGGACGTGGGCGCGCCCCTCGCCGACTTCGAGGGGGCCGAGGGCAGCCTGCCGCTGCCGGTCGTCGGACGCGTGCTGCGCGGCTACAACCAGCCCGATGCCGCCAATGTCAGCCGCCCCGGCCTTGTGATTGCGACCGCTCCGGCGGCATTGGTCACAACCCCGTGGCCGGCAACAATCCGTTATCGTGGGCCATTGCTGGATTACGGCAATGTCACCATACTCGAACCCGCACAGGGCTATTTGCTGGTGGCTGCCGGCATGTCGCAGGTCTTCGGCGAGGTCGGCGACGTTCTGGCCGCAGGCGAGCCGGTGGGGCTGATGGGCGGCAAGGAAGGCTCGGCACAGGAATTCGGGATCGGATTCGTGCAGGGCGCAGCTGCGGGAAATGATGCGGACCTGACGCAGACGCTCTATCTTGAGCTGCGGAAGGGCAAGGAAACACTGGACCCGGCGGATTGGTTCGTGATGAATCCGATTGTTGGTGACACAGGTCAGGACGGGACGACCGAATGAAACACTATCTTCTTGCAGGCGCGATCGGCACTTTGGCTGGCGCTATCGTGACGACGCAGCTGGCCGCGCCCTTGATCGCGCAGGAAGCCGGCAAGGAAGTGTCGGTTTATGAGCAGCTCGACCTTTTCGGCAATGTCTTCGAGCGCGTGCGCGCCGATTACGTCGAGAAAGTCGACGACAAGAAACTGATCGAAGCGGCGATCAACGGCATGCTGACCTCGCTGGATCCGCATTCCTCTTTCCTCGCCGCCAAGGATTACGAGGACATGCAGACCCAGACCCGCGGCAGCTTCGGCGGTCTGGGAATCGAGGTCGGGCAGGAAGACGGGCTGGTCAAGGTCATCTCTCCGATCGACGACACCCCTGCTGCGGAAGCGGGCGTGAAGGCGGGCGATTTCATCACCCATGTGAACGGCGAATCGCTGATGGGGCTGAATCTCGATGATGCCGTCGAAAAGATGCGCGGCCCGATCGGGTCGGAAATCACCATCACCATCCTGCGTCAGGGCGAAAAAGAGCCTTTCGACCTCAAAGTCGTGCGCGACACCATCAAACTGACCGTGGTGAAGTCCCGCGTCATCGGCCATGCGGTCGTGCTGCGCGTCACCACCTTCAACGACGAGACTTTCTCGACGCTGAAAACCGAACTGGCCAAAGCCGTCGAAGAGGCGGGCGGGATCGACAAGGTCACGGGCTTTGTCCTTGACCTGCGCAACAACCCCGGCGGCCTGCTCAACCAGGCGATCGAGGTATCGGACGGCTTCCTCGACAAGGGCGAGATCGTCTCGACCCGCGGCCGCAAAGCCGAAGACAGCGAGCGCTGGAACGCCAAGCTCGGCGATCTGGCCGAGGGCAAGCCGATGGTCGTGCTGATCAACGGCGGCTCCGCCTCGGCCTCGGAAATCGTGACCGGCGCCTTGCAGGACCACCGCCGCGCCATCGTGGTGGGCACGAAATCCTTCGGCAAAGGCTCGGTCCAGACCGTCATGCCGGTGACTTCGGACAGCGCGATCCGCCTCACCACGGCGCGCTATTACACGCCTTCGGGCCGCTCGATCCAGGCGCTCGGCATCAACCCCGACATCATCGTCGAACAGCCGCGCCGCCCGACGACCGAAGAAGCCGACGCCGATGCGCCGCGTTCGGCCTCGAGCTTCTCGAATTCCGAAGCGGATCTGCGCGGGGCGCTCAACAACGACGCGATCACCGATGAAGAGCGCAAGCAGATGGAGGAAGAGGCCCAGCAGGTCGAGGCCACTGCCAAGCTGCGCGACGAGGATTACCAGCTCGCCTATGCGGTCGATATCCTCAAAGGTCTGTCGGCGATCGAAGGCGGCTCGACCGCGGCACCCGCCAATAGCGGCGGCGACACCGCCGATGCCGGCGAAGGGGCTGCGGCACAATGAGCAAGCATGACGAACGGGTCGGGCCGCAAGGCCTGCCCTACCGCCCCTGCGCCGGCGTCGTTCTGGTCAATGACGAAGGGCTGGTCTTTGCCGGCCACCGCATCGACAATCCCTCGGACGCCTGGCAAATGCCGCAGGGCGGGATCGACAAGGGCGAGACCCCGCACGATGCCGCGCTACGCGAGCTGACCGAGGAAACCGGCGTCCCCGCCGCTTTGGTCGAGGTCATCGGCGAAAGCCCCGACTGGCTGTACTACGATCTGCCCGACGAATTGGTCGGCAAGATCTGGAAGGGCAAGTACGGCGGCCAGCGCCAGAAATGGTTCCTGATGCGATTCAAGGGTCGGGACAGCGACATCAGCATCGAGACAGAGATCCCCGAATTCGACCGCTGGCAATGGACTTCGGCCAGCGAGCTGGTGGAGAAGATCGTGCCCTTCAAACGCGATGTCTACGCCGCCATCATCGCCGATTTCCGCAGCCATCTGGCGTAACCGTCAGGGCCCTTGCCCGCAAAGCCGACACGGCGGTCCCCGCGTCAATCGCGCAGGCCGCCGTTTTCACATCCGCCGGATGCCGGTAAAGTTGACCAGACATGCACGGGACGGCCGATCCATCGCGGATCCCGAAAATGGCGCGACAGGGCGATCTAGCGGCGCGCTTCCGTCGCCATTCGCAGAGCAAGACCCGCCAGAACCGTACCCATCAGCCATCTTTGCACGATGAGCCATGTCGGGCGACCGGCGAGAAAAACGGCAATGCTTCCGGCCGCGACGGCGATCATGGCATTGACGCTCACGCTGACGACAATCTGCACCATGCCGAGAACCACGGATTGCACCAGAATGCTCCCGTGTTCGGGACTGATGAATTGCGGCAGAAGCGAAAGATACATGACGGCAATCTTGGGGTTGAGCAGATTGGTCAGAAACCCCATTGCGAACAGCTTTCCGGGGCTGTCCTTGGGGAGGTCCTTCACCTGAAACGGCGATCGGCCGCCCGGCTTGACCGCCTGCCATGCCAGATAAAGCAAATAGAGCGCGCCCGCGAAACGCAATGTGTCATAGGCAAAGGGAACGGCCATGACGATTGCCGTGATCCCCAATGCGGCGCACATCATGTAGAAGACGAACCCGAGGGCGACTCCTCCCAGCGAAATCAGCCCCGCGGTTCGGCCCTGGCTGATGGATCGGGAAATCAGGTAGACCATGTTCGGACCGGGCGTGAGCACCATCCCGAGCGCGATGAGCGCGAAAGCAAGCAGGCTTGTTGTCTCCGGCATTCCGGCCCCTCGTCTTTTCCTTTGCCCCAAAGAATAGACCCGAACTCCGTACCAGCACCAGCCATCCTGTCGCATGTCCTCGCTATCGGCTCGTTCTGTCTCAGGCCCCGCACCGCCTGTTTTTTGGGCAATCCGCTTCCCGAACGACTGCCGCAATGGGGCAACCTGTGATTGTTTGGCATCTAAATCCCGCACCCCGCGCAGGATTTTCGTCGCAATAGGCTGAAGTTGCTTAAAACTCTTTGTGCTTTATGCCGCCGCGCCTAGCCTTTTGTTAATCGCGCAAAAGTCTTCGCGCGAGACGGTAAAGGAGCAAGGGATGGAACAGATACTGGCACAAGTGATCGGCGGCGCGCTTGGCGGCACGGCCACCGGCAAAGCGGTCAAGGACGGCGACATGGGCGGGCTCGGCAATGCCGTCGTCGGCGCTCTGGGCGGGCTTGGCGGCGGGCAGCTTCTGGGCGGGCTGCTGAGCTCGGGCACTGCAGCGGCGGCAAGCGGCGTCGATTTCGCGGCCCTCGCGGGCAACCTCGTCGGCGGCGGTGCGGCAGGCGCGGTGGTGCAGATCGTCGTCGGCCTGATCGTCAAGAAAATGCGCGGCGCCTGACGGCATCCGCAAGACGGCGAAAGCGGCCCGAGGGGGCCGCTTTTGCATTCGCGAGCCCGACCGCTCAGCGGTTCAGCCGCGCCATGATCAGCGCATCACGATAGTGGCCGCGCGTCAGAACGTAATCGCGCAGCACCCCTTCACGCGTGAAGCCCAGCTTTTCATAAAGCGCGATCGCGCCCGTATTGGAGGCATGGACCAAAAGCTCGACACGGCGCAGCCCCAGCCAGTCATCGGCCTGCTCGAGAAGCGCCCGCAACAGACGCTCTCCGATGCCTTGCCGGTGGAAATCGTCGCGCACGACCAGCATGACAGTGCCGGTGTGACGGCGGCGGTGCTGCTCGGCCAGTTGCAACGCGCCATGACCGACGACCAGCCCGTCGACGACCGCGACCAGATCGACGATCGGCTCGAACCCTTGTCGCTTGCGCTCGCGCTCGGCCAGCGAACGGAGCGGCAATTGCAGCGTCCCCTCGACCACCGCGGGCATGTTCAACAGCACGGTCATCGCCGCGATATCGGAGGACTCGTAGGGGCGCAGGGTCACGTCTTTTGCGGTGATCGTCATGACTTCTCCTTTGATCGCAAAGAAAAAGGCGGCACGAGGCCGCCTTTTTTGATCCCTCGTCGGCGCGGCTTAGCGGCGCAGCTGATCCAGAAGGATCGAGGTCGGATAGCCGTCCGGCGTCACCCCGATCGAGCGCTGGTAAGCCGAGACCGATTCCATCGTGGCCGAGCCGAACAGACCGTCGATCTCGCCCTGATAGAAGCCCTTCTGCATCAGGCGACGCTGGATTTCCTCGCGCTCGCCGGTCGAAAGGGTGCGGTCGTTGCGCGGCCATGCGCCCTGAATGCCCGGACGGCCCGCGATACGCTCGCCAAGGAAAGCCACGCCAAGCGCGTAGTTGTCCGAGTTGTTGTAGCGCAGGATCGAGCGGAAGTTGTCGAGGATCAGGAAAGCCGGACCACGCGCGCCGGCCGGCATGATGATCGAGCCGGTGCCCGAGGGCAGCGCGCCGCCACCCATGCGCCGCACGCCCTGCGCCGACCAGTCGCGGCTGGATTTGCGGTTGCCTTTGCCGACCTGGCCCATGTTGAAGTTCGAGGGCAGCTGGACCTCGGCACCCCATGCCTGACCGCGCTGCCAGCCGTTGCGCGCCAGATAGGCCGCGGTCGAGGCCAGCGAATCCGTCGGATCCTCGGACCAGATGTCGCGGCGGCCGTCGCCGTTGAAGTCGACCGCGAATTGCAGATAGGAGGTCGGCATGAACTGGGTATGGCCCATCGCGCCCGCCCATGAACCCAGCATATGCTCGGGATCGGTATCGCCCGCCTGCAGGATCTGCAGTGCCGCGATCAGCTGGTTCTGGAACATCGCACCGCGACGCCCGTCATAGGCCAAAGTGGCCAGCGACGGGATGATCTGCATCTTGCCGCGGTTCGCACCGAAGTTCGATTCCATCCCCCAGACGGCCAGAACGATCTCGCGCGGGACGCCGTAGCGCGCCTCGATCGAGGACAAGGTGCTGCTGAGCTGTGCGGCTTTCTGGCGACCGGTGGTCACGCGCACATCCGAAACCGCGCTGTCGAGATAAAGCCAGACGGGACGCGAGAACTCGGCCTGACGGCGGTCGAGACGAATGACCTCGGGGTTATAGCGCGCGAGGCGCATGGCGCGGTCATAGGTCTGCGCCGAGACGCCCGAGGACAACGCGCGCGCACGGAAGCTGCGCACGAAGTTCTGGAGACCGGCCTCGTCGCCGGCAGCCGCCTGCGGGATCGGAGCCACGACCACCGGGCCGGGATTGGCCATGCTCGGGCCGCGGTTCACCGCAACGCCGCAGCTCGAAAGGGCACCGATCACCAGCGCCGAAGCCGCCATGCGGGAGAGGAAAATCGTCATGTCACTGCCTGTCTGTTTGCTTTTTGCCGTTTTGTCGAAGCTTAACGGATGGTTTTAGGCATGAATAGCACAGAATGGCGTGCTTAATGGATGCGCTTGCGCCCGTTGGGGGTCGTCGGCGGAACTGCGTCGTCTTCTGCGCCGTCTTCGTCGTCATCCTCGTCCTCGGGCGGGTTCAACGGGCCGTAAAGCGGCTCGATCTGGGCGACGATGACCGAGTTTTCCTCGAGTGCACGCTCCATCAGGGCGCGCTCTTCGTCAGGGATCTCGTGACCGTCGGCCAGACGTTCCTCGATCGAGCCGTGACCGGTCACTTCGATCGGATTGAGCCCCGCCTGCTTGATGATCGCGACCGTCTCGCGCAGGGCCTCTTCCTCGTCCTTGCCCGAGGCATAGACCAGCATCGCGCCGCCCGTCGCATCCTTGGGCATGCCGTCGTCTTCCGAGCGCCCCAATTCGACCAGCAGCGTATAGACCTTGTGTTCCGCCATGATTTTTCCTTCCTTGTTGCCCAAGCTTATTCCGCGAGGGAGGTCAAAAAACAATGAGCAAGAGCCTGAAACGGGTGGAAGCCGCGCTGGAAACCGCCAAAATTGCGGTCGAAATCCGCGAAATGACCGAAGGCACCCGCACCGCCGAGGATGCCGCCCGTGCGGTCGGCTGCGAGGTCGACCAGATCGCGAAATCGATCATCTTCCGCGGCGAGGACAGCGGCCATGTCGTTTTGTTCCTGACGGCAGGCGGCAACAAGGTCGATCCGGCCAAGGCGACCGAGGTTGCGGGGCAGAAGCTCGGCAAGGCCGATGCCGATCTCATCCGCGCCGAGACGGGATTTGCCATCGGCGGCGTCTCTCCGGTCGGGCATCTGACGCCGATCACCGCCTATTTCGACCCGAGGCTTCAGGATTTCGCGCAGGTCTGGGCCGCAGCCGGCACGCCGCGCCATGTCTTCGCGATCACCCCCGCCGATCTGTTGCGCGTCACCGGCGCGAAACCGGCCGCCTTCACCGCATAGATCGAGCGGCACGCGCCGCGAACAGGCTTCTTTGGGTGGACGCATAGCGGCGGCATTCACACCCTGTACATGTTGTCGCAGCCCCCCTTGTGTGCGCCGCTTTCGCTTGCGGTGGGGCCGCCGCGCCGGTTAGGCCCGCCTCTCCATATTCAGGAGATGCCATGGAACGCTTGATCGAACGCAGCCTATTCGCCAGCCGCTGGCTTATGGCCCCGATGTATGTCGGGCTTGCCGGAGCCCTCGGGATCCTTGTCTGGGTCTTTCTGCAGGAATTGTGGCGTTTCGGACTGACGATTCCGACCATGACGGTCGATGATGCGGTCCTCGGCGTTCTGGCACTGATCGATTTGAGCCTGGCCGCGAACCTTCTGCTGATCGTGATTTTCTCGGGCTACGAGAATTTCATCAGCCGTATGGATATCGCCGATCACAAGGATCGCCCATCGTGGCAGGGCGAGGTCGACTTCACCGGCCTCAAGCTGAAACTCGTGGCCTCGATTGTCGCGATTTCGGGGATCCATCTGCTCAAGGTCTTCATGGATGTCGGGAAATATACGCCCGAGAAGATCAAGTGGATGGTCATTATCCATCTGGTTTTCGTGATCTCGGGTGTGCTTCTGGCGGTGATGGACTGGATCGCCCTTCACGGCAAGACGCTGAAAAAAAGCAAAGCCTGATCGGACAATCTGCCGAGCCAAAGAAAAACCCGCGCCGGAGCGCGGGTTTTTTTTATTCCGTCGATCTGCGCGCCTGTCGCGCAACCGTTCGGCGCGCTTAGCGTGCAATCAGACCTTGGGCACCTATCGCGCCACCGCCCGATAAAGCCAGATCAGGATCACCGCACCCACCAATCCGGCGAGCCCCTGCGCAATCCAGCTTCCGGCAGCGGCATTGATGCCGAACAGGCCGAAAATCGCATTGGCCAGCACTGCGCCGACGATGCCGATGATGACGTTGGTGATGATGCCGGTATCGGCCTTCATAATGTTGCTGGCGATCCATCCGGCCAAGCCGCCGACGATGATTGCTGCAATCCAGCCCAGTCCTTGCATGATGGAAACTCCCTCATATGGAACCCAAATCGAGGGAGTAACGCGGAAAAAGCCGATTTGGTTCACGCAGTTGTCCCGCGTGAACCAAATTTTTGTCTCGGGTCAGTCGCGCAGCAGCTCGTTGATCGAGGTTTTCGAGCGCGTCTTTTCGTCAACGCGCTTCACGATGACCGCGGCATAAAGGTTCACGCCGTTCTTGGAGGGCAGCGAGCCCGCGACCACGACCGAACCGGCCGGTACTTCGCCATACATGACTTCGCCGGTCTCGCGGTCGACGATCTTGGTCGACTGGCCGATGAACACGCCCATGCCGAGGACCGAGCCCTCGCGCACGATCACGCCTTCGACGACTTCGGAGCGCGCGCCGATGAAGCAGTTGTCCTCGATGATGGTCGGGCCGGCCTGCATGGGCTCCAGCACGCCGCCGATGCCGACGCCGCCCGAGAGGTGGACATTCTTGCCGATCTGCGCGCAAGAGCCGACCGTGGCCCAGCCGTCAACCATCGAGCCCTCGTCGACATAAGCGCCGATATTGACGAAGGACGGCATCAGCACGACGTTCTTGCCGATAAAGGCCGATTTGCGGACGATGCTGCCCGGAACGGCGCGGAAGCCGGCCGCGCGCCAACGCGCCTCGTCCCAGCCTTTGAACTTGCTGTCGACCTTGTCCCACCAGCCGGCGTTTTGCGGGCCGCCCTCGAGGATCTCCATATCCTTGAGGCGGAAGCTCAGCAGGACCGCTTTCTTGGCCCATTGATTGACGTGCCAGTCAGCCCCGCGCTTTTCGGCAACGCGCAGCGTGCCGCTGTCCAAGGCCTCGAGCGTGGCCTCGATCGCCTCGCGGGTCTCGCCCTTGGTTGCGGGGGTAATCTGGTCGCGGGTCTCCCATGCGGCTTCAATTGCGGTCTCGAGCGCGGCGTAGGTCATGGCGGGCCTTTCTCACGGGTGGAAAACGAGTTCATCGGGCTATAAGCGTGAGAGTACTCCGGTGCAATGCGCCCCGGCCCCATGTCAGAGGTTTCGATGACTGAAGAAGAAGAACGCAGCCATTCCTTCCGTGACAGTGTGCAGGATGTGAAGGCGGTCCATAATACCCCCGATACCGCGCAAACCCGCGCGCCGGCCTATCGGCTGGCCTTTGTCGACAACGACTTCATGCTGCGCGAGGAATTGCGGCCGGTGCGCCTGCAGCTCGAATTGCTGAAGCCGCAGATGATCATGGACGAACGCGGCATCGCGACGACCGTGGTGATGTTCGGCGGCGCGCGCATTCCCTCGCCCGAGAATGTCGCTTCGGCCAAGACCCCCGCCCTGGCCGAGCTGTCGCGCTATTACACCGAGGCCGTGACTTTCGCCCGCGCCATGACCCAGCGCAGCATGGAGACCTATGGCCGCGATTTCGTCATCTGCACCGGCGGCGGGCCGGGCGTGATGGAGGCAGGCAATCTGGGCGCCCATCAGGCGGGTGGCCAGTCGATCGGCCTATCGATCGTGCTGCCGCACGAGCAGGCTCCGAACAGCTATGTGACGCCGGATCTGTCCTTCAACTTCCACTATTTCGCGATCCGCAAGATGCATTTCCTGATGCGCGCCCGCGCCGTCACGGTCTTCCCGGGCGGTTTCGGGACGCTCGATGAAATGTTCGAGGCGCTGACCCTGATCCAGACCGGCCGGATGAAGAAGGTCCCCTTCATCCTCTTTGGCCGCGAGTTCTGGAACAAGGTCATCAACTGGGAGGCTCTGGCGGAGGCCGGCACGATCAGCCCCGAAGATCTCGAGCTGATCAGCTTTGTCGAGACTGCCGAAGAAGCCGTCGCAATCATCGACGGCTGGAAAAGCAACGACTGCGCCTGAGAGAGACGAGAACCAAAACCGGCGGAGCAATTCGTCCCGCCGGTTTTCTTATGTGCGCAAGACACGCTTTACGGACGGATCAGCGCTTCAAAGCGTGAACGAATACGGAGCGAAGCGGGAGTTACTTGGCAAAAGAGCTGATCTCCTGCTGCTGGGCGTCAGGTTATCTCTGCTGGCTCAGACAGAAGCGGCATTGCTTGTCGGTAACTCTCGGTGGCATCGGGATCCCATGGCCAGCGCCCCGATGTATCGGGCCAAATAAGCTGGAACACACGGAAGTCATCCCCTTTGTAAAACCGGCGCCCCCAACCGACATGCTCGGCATAGTGCTCTTTGAGCATAAGGCTGAAGCAAACGGGAAATCCTTCAAGGAAACCCTCGTAGGGCTGGTTGATGTGACGTGGTTTCGATGCCGATTGAGGAGGCGAAAGGCGGCGAGATCAAGCGCTGCTTTCCATGAGAACAAACACAAGCCTACGCCCGCCGCGCCCTTCATCGCCTCTCCGCTCGCACAGGGCCACGGGATGCAATTCAGGCCGCTGACCGTGGAACCGATGGGTCAAAGAGCAGCGATCCGAGCATCTCGTCCAGATCGACAACCGCGTCCTGACGCAGGGATCGGCATTGCACCAGCCCAGCTTGGCGATACGCAAAGCAGCGGCCGGCGGGAAAACCAGACCATTCCGCCTATGCGTTCAGCAGCGCTCCGCACCGCGAAGCTGAAAAACCGCTATTGGGAGAAGCGCTGCCGATCTTGCGCGATGGCCTTGCCGCCATCCGGTCCTCGCACTGCCCTGGCGGCGAAAGTGCGGAGCGGTGGCTGCCTTAGACGCGGTGATACGGTCCGCCGCCGAGGATGGTTGCGGCGCGGTATATCTGCTCGGTCAGCATGACGCGCACCATCATATGCGGCCAGACCATTTTGCCGAAGCTGATCGAAAGATCGGCGCGGGCGCGCAAGGAGGGGTCGATTCCGTCGGCGCCGCCAATCACGAAACAGATGTCGCGGGCCTGATCGCGCCAGGCTCCGAGATGGCTGGCGAATTCCGGCGAGGTGAGCATATGGCCGCGCTCGTCCAGAATGACCAAAACCGCACCATCGGGGATGGCGCGGTTCAAAAGTTCTGCCTCGGCGGCCATACCGCCACCGCGCTTGTCCTCGACCTCGGTCAGGGTGACTGGGGGAAAACCAAGCGCCCGGCCCGTCTTGGCAAAGCGGGCCAGGTAGTCGGCAACCAGATCGGCCTCGGGCCCTTTCCGCAGCCGACCGACCGCGGCGAGCACAAGACGCATGGCTTAGAACTTCGGCTCGGGAGCAAGCTCGGCGCGGACGAGATCGAGCGTTGCGGCACGCAGGCTATCCGCCGGCATCCACATCTTCTCGAGCTGGTAGAACTCGCGCACCTCAGGGCGGAAGATATGGACGATGACGTCATCGGTGTCGATCAACACCCAGTCACCGGTATCCTTACCTTCGATCCGCACGAGGCGGCCGCATTCCTGCTTGAGCCGTTCGGCCATTTTTTCCGCGATCGAGGCGACCTGACGCGACGAGCGGCCCGAGGCGATCACCATGTGATCGGCCATGGCCGAACGACCGCGGAGGTCGATGGTCACGACATCTTCGGCCTTATCATCGTCAAGAGAGGCGAGGACACGTTCAAGCAACTGATCGCTGGTCAGTTCTTGAATCGGTGTGGCGGTCGCTGCCGGCTGTGCGGCCGGCGAGACGATACTGGACAGGGGTCATACTCCGGACAACGCGCCGATCTCCCCGGCGCAGGGTTCCTTATAAAATAGCATCATTTCGGTTTTTCTCAATGCCCCCTGACCGAAGCTTTGACGCGGCGCCGGCCAAACCGCCCGAATGGCGACGAAAACGCCCCCGCGTCACGCCCGTGCCCCCATGCCGAAACGCCGACCCGAAGCCGCGAAAGCCGCCTGCCCGCTCTGCCGTCCTTTGTCGAATCACCCCCGCGCCGACCCTTCGACCATGCAGGAACGGTCTTAAGAAAGGATGAATGCCTAATCGTTGAGGGTCATGATCGCAGGCGGCGGGCTGTCCTCGGGCGCTTGTAGCATGCGTACTTCCATCTGCGGATAGGGCAGCGAGATCCCGTTCTTCTGGAAACTCTCCCACAGCGCGAGAAAGACCTGACCGCGGACGTTGATCAGCCCCGCGGTCGGGTCCGAAATCCAGAAACGCAGCACATATTCCACCGAACGCTCGCCGAAATTGGTGATCCAGCATACCGGCGTGCGCTGTGCCAGCACGCGCTTGACCGTCAGGGAGGCATTGATGGCAAGCTTGCTCACGAGCTGCGGATCGTCGCGATAAGAGGTGCCGAAAGTCAGATCGAGGCGGACGTAATCATTGGTATGGGACCAGTTGACCACCTGCCCCGTAACGAAATCCTCGTTCGGAATCAGATATTCGCGCCCGTCGCGGGTCACCACGCTGACATAGCGCGCGCCAAGATCCTCGATCCAGCCGAACGTATCGCCGATGCTGATGACATCACCGGGCTTGATCGATTTATCCATCAAAATGATGACGCCCGACATCAGGTTCGAGACGATCTTTTGCAGACCGAAACCGAGACCCACGCCAAGCGCGCCGGTGAAAACCGTGAATCCTGTCATGTCGAAACCGGCGGCCTTCAGCCCGATCAGCACCGCAAGGCTGATCAGAACGACCTGAAGGATCTTGCCGATCAGTACCTGGATCGCGGGCGAAATATCGGCGTTCCTCGCCAGCCGCCCCGAGACGATCCGCCCGAAAGAGCGCGACAGCGAGATCAGAAGCACCGTGACCAGAACCGCCTTGAGCACCGTCAGCGCCGAAAGCCGGAAGCTGCCGAAGGTCACCGAAATGCTGTCGAGCAGGTCCGAGGCAGGCTCCAGAAAGCCCAGAAAGTAAAGCGTCACCCAGATCCACGCGACCCAGCTGACGATGCGGCGCAAGAAACGGTTGCGGATCACCCGCGCGAAAAAGCCCACCGCCGCCCATGCCGTCGCGATCATCGCGGCAACCGCGATCATCTGGCTGCGCGACGGCCAAGTCAGCTCGCGCAGGATCCAGACCGTGATCCAGGCGAAAAGCGCAAAGAGAATCACCCTCAGCCTTTGCTGGAACAAGATCCCCAGACGCAGCTTCCATTTCGGCCAGCCCTGCCGCCTGCGCAGCCATGACGTCAGCCAATGGCCCAAGGGTTTCGCGGCGGTGTGCGCCAGAACGAACAGCCCGAGGATCGCCAGAAGCTGGTAAAGCCGCCACGGCAGCAGCATGCCCTTGCCGAAGAGCGCGATCTGCGACCACAGCGCGCCCGCCGCGTCTGAGATATCGGGTGACAACAGGTCCATAGGCCCTCCGCAGGCCCTCGCGGGCACTCGCGGCCCCTCCGCCGCGCGCGGGCAGTTGAACATTCCCGCGCGTCATGGGCAAGCCTGCGGGCAAGGGTGGCGCAATGGCCGCACCATCGTGCGATCACGGTCGCGGGCCCTGCGCCCGAGCCTTGGGATATTGCGCGATAAGGCGATCCGGCCTAAATAATCTTCCATGCGAGGATTCATCTACTTCGACATTCATGACCGCGCCCGTTTGCCCGGGCGGTTCTATGGCGAAAGCCTTTCGGTTACCGCCCGACTTTGATCGGAATGCGGGCCGCTTTCGCGTGCCCTTTCCGCAGACCGCCGTTTCGGGGCTGCGGCTTTTACGTTTCCCAAGCTACTCTTTAAGAAAGAGACAGCCATGACCGGCAACACCAATACGGGCAGCCCCCGTACCCTCTACGACAAAATTTTCGACGCCCATGTGGTGGATCTGGCGGAAGACGGCACCGCCGTTCTCTATATCGACCGCCATCTGGTCCACGAAGTGACCTCGCCCCAGGCCTTCGAGGGTCTGCGCATGGCCGGCCGCAAGGTCCATTCGCCCGAGCGCACCATCGCCGTGCCGGACCATAACGTGCCGACCACCGCCGACCGCGTGAACGGCATCGAAAACCCCGAGGGCCGCATTCAGGTCGCAGAGCTGGACAAGAACGCGCGCGAATTCGGGCTGAACTACTACCCGATGAGCGATATCCGCCAAGGCATCGTCCATATCGTCGGCCCCGAGCAGGGCTGGACCCTGCCCGGCATGACCGTCGTTTGCGGCGACAGCCATACCGCGACCCATGGCGCATTCGGCGCTCTGGCCCACGGCATCGGCACCTCGGAAGTCGAGCATGTTCTGGCGACCCAGACGCTGATCCAGAAGAAATCCAAGAACATGAAGGTCGAGATCACCGGCAAGCTGCGCCCCGGTGTGACCGCGAAAGACATCACCCTCGCGGTGATCGGCAAGACCGGCACCGCCGGCGGCACCGGCTATGTCATCGAATACATGGGCGAGGCGATCCGCGACCTGTCGATGGAAGGCCGCATGACCGTCTGCAACATGGCGATCGAAGGCGGCGCCCGTGCCGGCATGATCGCGCCCGACGAAACGACCTTCGCCTATTGCCAGGGCCGCCCGCATGCGCCCAAGGGCGCAGCGTGGGAAGCCGCGGTGACGTGGTGGAAGACGCTGTTCAGCGATGAAGGCGCGCATTGGGACAAAGTCGTCACCATCCGCGGCGAAGACATCGCGCCCGTCGTGACCTGGGGCACCTCGCCCGAGGACGTTCTGGCGATCACCGACAAAGTCCCCGCCCCCGAGGATTTCGAAGGCGGCAAGGTCGAAGCGGCCCGCCGTTCGCTGGAATACATGGGCCTGAAGCCGGGCACGCCGCTGAACGAGATCAAGATCGACGCGGTCTTCATCGGTTCGTGCACCAACGGCCGGATCGAGGATCTGCGCGCCGCTGCCGGCATCCTGAAAGGCAAGCATCTGGCGGACGGCGTGCGCGGCATGATCGTTCCGGGCTCGGGCCTTGTGCGCCTTCAGGCCGAGGAAGAGGGTCTGGACAAGATCTTCACCGATGCGGGTTTTGAATGGCGTCTGGCAGGCTGCTCGATGTGTCTGGGCATGAACCCCGACCAGCTGGCACCGGGCGAGCGCTGCGCCGCGACCTCGAACCGCAACTTCGAGGGCCGCATGGGCCGTGGCGGCCGCACCCATCTGATGTCGCCGGTCATGGCGGCGGCGGCGGGCATCGCCGGTCACCTGACCGACGTGCGCGACGTGATGGGCGAAACCGTCTGATCCTTATGCGGGCTGGCTGTGCCTTTCGGGCGCAGTCACCCGCAGATGGGTCAAAGCGTTCAGGGCGATCATGAGCAAGCCGAGGTTTTCAAAGATGAAATTCAGCGAAATGCTGGCGATCTCCGCTCCGATCAGGCTGTCCATGTGATGGAAGCCCACGGCGCGCACCATGACGAAGGTCACCAGAACGAAGAGGCCCGCAAAGGCCAGACCGTTCTCGCGGACCTTGCCGCGCATCTTGGCCAACATCAGGGCGATGACCGTCGAAATGCCGATGATCATGCCGCCGATGAACAGCTTCTGAATGGTCTGGCGGTCCTCGTACCAGCCCTGGATATGGGACATGCAGCGCCCCGTCGCGGTCAGGGCGGTCTGGAGATCGAGCTGCTTGTTGAGGGCCAGAAACAGCATCAGCCCCGTAATGATGACCCACAAGCCGCGGCCGCGCTGCCCTTTAAGGCGCATGGTCACCATATAGGCCAGACCGAAACAGACGAGATACGAGACCACCGTCAGCCATCCGGTCACGTTGGGATCACCGATTTGCGGGCTCCAATCCTGAGCGACACACGTCCTTAGCGAAACAGAACCCACACTCTCAACCATTGAAACACCACACGATTTGCGCGTTACACCTGAATTGTAGTCTTGTCGAACGAGACGCTGAACGGCAAGTCAAACTGCGAGGACAAAATGGACAAATTCACGACCATGACCGGCATCGCGGCGCCGATGCCGCTGGTGAACATCGACACGGATATGATTATCCCCAAGCAATTCCTGAAAACGATCCACCGTTCGGGTCTTGGTAAAAATCTCTTCGACGAGATGCGCTACGATGCCGAAGGCAACGAGCTGCCCGATTTCATCCTCAACCAGCCCGCCTACCGCGAATCGCAGATCATCGTCGCCGGCGACAATTTCGGCTGCGGCTCCTCGCGCGAGCATGCCCCTTGGGCGCTGCTGGATTTCGGCATCCGCGCCGTGATCTCGACCAGCTTCGCCGACATCTTCTTCAACAACTGCTTCAAGAACGGCATCCTGCCGATCGTGATGCCGCAAGAGGTCGTCGACGTGCTGATGGAGGACGCCCGCAAAGGCGCCAATGCCCGCATCACCATCGATCTCGAAAACCAGCAGGTCACCACCTCGGACGGCCAGAGCTTCCCCTTCGAGGTGGATGCGTTCCGCAAGCATTGCATGATCAACGGCCTCGACGATATCGGCCTGACCCTCGAGAAATCCTCGAAGATCGACAGCTACGAAGACAAGATGGCCCAGTCGCGTCCCTGGGTCTGAGCCGGCCCGTGCGGTTGCGTTCCGCACCTTTGCACCCTCTGTCGGGGGCGGCGCGCGCCGCGGCCCTCGGCCTTCTTTCCCTCCCGCTTTGCGCCTTGCCCGCTCCGGCCGAACCTTTGCGCATCGCGACCTTCTCCCCCGATCTCGGCCGCAGGGGGCCCGGCCTTTTGTACCGCGACATGTTGGGCGGCAAGGATGCCCAGATTGCGGCGGTGGTGGCGGTAATCGCCCGCGCCGACCCCGATCTGCTGCTGCTGACCGGCATCGATTGGGATTACGACAATCTCGCCCTGAAAGAACTCGCCCGACAGCTCTCGGCTGCGGGTGCCGGTTATCCCCATCTCTACGCAAGCCGCCCCAATAGCGGCATGGATTCGGGGCTGGACCTCGACCAGAACGGCCGGCTCGGCACTGCGGATGATGCGCAGGGCTTCGGCTTTTTCACGGGTCAGGACGGAATGGCGGTGCTCTCGCGCCATCCGCTCGGGCCGGTTACCGATTACAGCGCGTTTCTGTGGCGCGATCTGGAGGGCAATCTGATGCCCCCCGCCCCGCCCGAGATCGCCGCCGCGCAAAGGTTGTCCTCGGTCGCGCATTGGGATCTGCCGGTCGAGATCGCGGGCCGGAGCCTGCATCTTCTGGCCTATTCCGCGACCCCGCCTGTCTTTGACGGCCCCGAGGACCGCAACGGAAGGCGCAACCACGACGAGACTGCCTTTTGGCAGGACCGTCTGCCCGAGGCCCCCTTTGTGCTGCTCGGCAACGCCAATCTCGACATCAACGACAGCGAGGGCCGCCCCGAGGCTTTGGCCGCGCTATTGTCCACGCTTCAGGATCCGCTGCCGCAAAGCGCGGGCGGCAAGGCCTATCCCCAAAACGGCGCGAACAGCCGACACAAGGGTGATCCGGCGCTTGATACCGCGAATTGGCCGGCAGCCGACGGGCCGGGCAATATGCGTGTCGATTACGTCTTGCCCGCACAGAGCCTGCGCATTCTCGATGCGGGCGTCCTCTGGCCCGATCCGCAGGATGATTTCGCCAAAACCGTCGAGGCCGCGTCGCGCCACCGTCTGGTCTGGGTCAACCTCGACTGGCCGCCAACCACCGCCCCGACGACCGAGCTGAGAACCGAAGAGGAAAACGGGCCGGAAGGCGGGGTGAAAAAAATGCCGCCGCTTCCCGAGACGGCCGATGGAGGAGGAACCGGCAAGGGAAGGGCGGCAGTGCCATGAACTATCCCCGCGCGATGGGGACGGCCTGAACCCAGACTGTCGTGCCCCCGACCGCGCCGCAACCGTCGGCCCGAAAGCGCGGGCTCGAAAGCCCCGCGCTGCCCGATCGCGCGCCACCCGGGCGCGAATTGCCCGCCTTTTGTCCAATGCGCGCTTGGGCGGGCCGGTCGCATCTGCGCGCATTTGCGCGCGCATCCTCGGAGCCGCGCCATGAAACCGTCACGCTCTTCACAGTCGCGCTGGTGATCAAATTGAATGATTGCAGCACATTCGCCGCCGTGCGACCGTTTCCCCATGTAGCCATTCGCCACACAGAGAGGATCCAAGATGCGCCTTATCGTCACTGCCGCCGCTCTTATCGCCCTTCCGTTCATGGCCCTTGCCGACGAGAAGGTAGAAGACAACGTCAAGGCCCGTCAGGGGTTCTTCGAGATGCTCGCCGCCAATATGGGCCCGCTCGCGGGGATGGCGAAGGGCGAGATGGATTACGACGAAGCCGCAGCGGCGACCGCCGCAGCCAATATCGAGACGCTGACCAAATACACCCTGCCGATCCATTTCATCGCCGGCAGCTCCAGCGCGGATTACGACGACAGCAACGCCAAGCCCGACATCTGGAACAATCTCGACGATTTCGGCAGCAAATTTGCGGCTCTGGGTACAGCGGCGGCCGGTGCTTCCGAGGCGGTCAAAGGCGGTCAGGCCAATGTCGGGCCGGTGGTCCAAAAGCTCGGCGCGGCCTGCAAGGCCTGCCATGACGTCTACCGCGAGAGCGAGTGATGGCTGCCGCCTCCGGCCCCGAAAAGGTAAAGCTGTGGGACCCGCTTTTGCGCGGGTTCCACTGGCTGCTGGCGTTTTTCGTGGTGGCGGCATGGTGTCTGGGCCAGTTCGGCCCGCTGATCATGACGCTGCACTTCTGGTGCGGCTATATGGTCATCGCGCTTTTGGCGTTCCGGCTGGTCTGGGGCTTTGTCGGCCCCCCTTCCGCGCGCTTTTCCAGCTTCCTGCACGGACCTTCGGCGACTTTGGGCTATATGCGCGGGCTTTCCTCGCGCGAGCCGAGCCATTGGCCGGGGCATAATCCGCTTGGCGGGCTTTCGGTCATCGCCATGATCGCGGCGCTGGTCGCGCAGGTCTCGACCGGCCTGATCGCGGACCCCGACGATTTCGTCAATGTCGGCCCCCTCGCCTCGTCGGTCAGCCGTGCGGCCAGCACAAAAGCGGTCGGCTGGCACCATTTCGGCGCCACCGTCATCCTGATTCTGGTGCTGCTCCATCTGGCGATGATCCTCTACTACCGGCTCTGGAAGCGCGAGGATCTGGTCAAGCCGATGATAACCGGCTGGAAAGACGTGCGTCGCGACTAGTCCTCACGCGCCGGTCACATATTCGCCAGACCAATTGATCGAATAGAGGTGCCGCGTCATAGTTTGAACAGGGCCACGGTCTGACGATCCGCTCCGTTCACGGCTCCGCCACCAGAGATGATCCCTGCCGCCGGTCCCCCCAGCAACCCTAAGGAGCTTTCGACATGAAGATGAAGACCCTCACCGTTGCCTTCGCCATCGCAGCCGCTTCGGCGCTTCCGGCTTTTGCCGCAGGCGGCGACTGCGCCGGCAAAACCGCCCCGCAGCAGCAAAGCTCGATCTCCGCGCCCACGACCTCGGGTACCCAGAGCGTGGCCGTGCCCGGCTAAGGAAAGCCGCCCGAGCCGGCGCATGTCCGCGCGGGTGCATGGGCGCCATGACCGGAACAGAAAGGCGCGGCGGGTTTCCCCGCCGCGCCTTTTCGGTTTTGGCCCGAGCCTGCGGCTCAGTTGAACTTGTTGTCCTGCGGGAAGCCGCGCGGGGCCATGCGGCCGGCGGTGCCGCGCTTGCCCAGCCATTCGGAGAGGTCTTCCTCGCGGCGGGTGCGGCCGGCGGGATCTTTCCACGACAGGCCCTGTGCCAGCGTGATGAAGGTCGCGTCGGACAGTCCGCCGTCCTTGAACTTCTGGAGCCGCACGCCCTTGCCGCGCGCCATTTCCGGCAGCTCGTCCAGCGCGAAGACCAGAACCTTGCGGTTCTCGCCCACAACCGCGACATGATCGCCCGAGACGACGCGGCACAAAAGCGCGTCCCCGTTCAGAACCTGTTTGCCGCTGCGGGTCTGGGCCAGAATGTCCTGCGCCGCGACGACGAAACCATCGCCCGCTTTCGAGGCCACGAGATATTTCACGCCGTCGCGCCACGCGAACATGTCGATGACGGCGACATCGTTGGGCAGGTCGATCATCAGACGCAACGGCTCGCCCATGCCGCGTCCGCCGGGCAGGTTCGCGCCCAGAAGCGTGTAGAAACGCCCGTTCGCGCCATAGATCATCAGCTTGTCGGTGGTCTCGGCGTGGAAGGCCATGAAGGGGCCGTCGCCGTCCTTGAACTTGATCTCGGCATCCAGAGCCTGATGCCCCTTCATCGCGCGGATCCAGCCCATTTTCGACAAGATCACGGTGATCGGCTCGCGCTCGATCATGCTGTCCATGTCGATCGGGGCGATTTCCTCGGCCTCGGCGATCTCGGTGCGGCGCTGGCCACCGGGAGCGGATTTGCCGAACAGCTTGCGCATCTCGCGCAGCTGCTCCGAAATCTGGGCCCATTGCTGGCCTTCATCGGCAAGCATGCCCTCGAGGGCGGCGCGTTCTTCCAAAAGCTTGCTGTGTTCGGCGCGAAGCTCCATTTCCTCGAGCCGGCGCAAGGCGCGCAGGCGCATGTTGAGGATGGCCTCGACCTGAACTTCGGTCAGCTTGAATTCGGCCGCCAGAACCGCTTTCGGATCATCCTCGTAGCGGATGATCTCGATGACGCGATCAAGGTTGAGGAAGGCGATCATATAGCCTTCGAGCACCTCGAGCCGCGCCGCGATCTTGGCCAGCCGGAAATTCGAGCGCCGCACCAACACGTCGCGGCGGTGATCGAGGAAAGCGCGGATCACTTCTTTCAGCGAGCAGACCTTGGGCATGCGCCCGTCGATCAGAACGTTCATGTTCAGGCCGAAGCGTACTTCGAGATCCGAGGTGCGGAACAAAGCCGCCATCAGCTGCTCGGGATCGACCGCGCGGGTCTTGGGCTCGAGCACGATGCGGATGTCTTCGGCGGATTCGTCGCGCACATCGGCGAGAATCGGCACTTTCTTGATCTGGATGATCTCGGCCAGACGCTCGATCAGCTTGGATTTCGCGACCTGATAGGGGATCTCGGTGACGACGATCTGCCATTGGCCGCGGCCCAGATCCTCGACCGCCCAACGCGCCCGCAGGCGCAAGCTGCCGCGTCCGGTGCGGTAGGCCTCGGCAATGACGTCGCGGCTTTCGACCAGAACGCCGCCGGTCGGGAAGTCCGGCCCCGGCATGATCGAGATCAGCGTATCGTCGCGCGCATCCGGCGTCTTGATCAGATGCAGGCAGGCGTCGATGACTTCATGCAGGTTGTGGGGCGGAATGTTCGTGGCCATGCCGACCGCGATCCCCGAAGAGCCGTTGGCCAGCAGGTTCGGATAGGCGGCGGGCATTACGACCGGCTCTTCGAGCGTGCCGTCGTAGTTGGGCCGCATGTCGACCGCATCCTCGGCCAGCCCCTCCATCAGGGCTTCGGCGGCGGCGGTCAGGCGGGCCTCGGTGTAACGCGAAGCGGCGGGGTTGTCGCCGTCGATATTGCCGAAGTTGCCCTGACCGTCGACCAGCGGATAGCGCATGACGAAAGGCTGCGCCAAACGCGCCATCGCATCATAGATCGCGCCGTCGCCGTGGGGGTGATAGTTGCCCATCACATCGCCCGAAATCTTGGCGGATTTGCGGAAAGCTCCGGTCGCCGACAGCCGGAGTTCGCGCATCGCGTAAAGGATGCGACGGTGCACCGGCTTCAACCCGTCACGCGCATCGGGCAGCGCCCGGTTCATGATGGTCGAGAGCGCATAGGTCAGATAGCGCTCGCCGATGGCGCGCGACAGCTGCTCGGAGGTGGTGTTTTCGGTCTCGCCCTCGGGGCGGTTCACATCATCTGACATGGCAATGTGAATACGTCTGAGCGCGCGCCCGGTCCAGCCGGTTTTTACGCATGAGCGGCAGTTCAACACCACCTGTCCTAAAGTTCAACGTTCCTTCCGGAACAAATGGCGTCATTAAAGGTTAACGCTGCAAAGGCAGAGCAGGCGGACAAGAACAGATCGTGCTGGGCAGAGCACGGCACAGACGGCCAAAGGCGGATCACGCCGGCCCGGAGCGCGCAACATGTATCGAGTCGTTATTTTGACCCTCACCGGTCTTTTCGTCGTTTTCGTTCTGGCCAGCGCGCCGGAGTTTCGGGGCGGGACCAATGCCGCCTCCTCCAGTCATACGCGTGCCGCCGGTTCCAATGCCCGAAGCGCGTCAGACTTGACCTATCAGCGCAGTTCGGATCAGCTTCGCGGCAATGCGTTCCGGACCATTCCGGTCACCGCGCAGCAATAAGCTCTGACCGCCTCGTTCCGCGTGCCGCCCGGCCGCCGGACGAAGGCCGCGCCTGATGGTAACCGATTGATGAAAACTGTTTTGCTGACGGGATGCTCGTCGGGTATCGGCCGCGATGCCGCCCACCACCTGACCGAGAAAGGCTGGCGCGTGCTGGCCACCTGCCGCAAGGAAGAAGACGCCGAAACCCTTCGCGCTGAAGGCTTCGAGAGCTTCGCGCTCGATCTCGCCTCCGAGGAAAGCGTCAGTGCGGGCGTGGCCCGTGCCCTCTCGCTCGGGCCGGTTCACGCTCTGGTCAACAATGGTGCCTTCGCGCTTCCCGGCGCGGTCGAGGATCTGCCGCGCGGCGGGCTGCGCCAGATCTTCGAGACCAATCTGTTCGGCACCCATGACCTCACCCGCCAGCTGATTCCCCATTTCCGCGCCAATGGCGAGGGCCGCATCGTCACCATCAGCTCGGTTCTGGGCCTCGTGGGCATCCCGTGGCGCGGGGCCTATGTCGCGACGAAATTCGCGCTCGAAGGGCTGACGGATGTGCTGCGCGTCGAGATGGCCGATACGCCGATCAGGATTTCCCTGATCGAGCCGGGCCCGATCGGCACGGCGATCCGCCTCAAATCCATCCCGCATTTCGAGCGCTGGATCGACTGGGAAAACAGCCCGCGCCGCCGGCAATACGAGGACACATTGCTCAAGCGGCTCTACCAACCCGCCGCGAAAAAGGACCGCTACGAGCTGCCGCCAAGCGCCGTCAGCGCGAAAATCGCCCATGCGCTCGGGAGCGCCAATCCGCGCCGTCGCTATTACGTGACGACTCCGACCTATCTCTCGGGCTTCGGAAAGCGCATCCTGTCCACGCGCGCACTGGACTGGTTCGCGCGCCGGAGCTAGTCAGAGACATGCAAAACGATCCCTTCATCTATGTTGCCGCCTTCGCCTGCCTTGTCGTCCTCGCGATCCTCGTGATCGGGGTTCTGGGCTTTGCCCAAGGCGGAAAGTTCAACAGCCGCAATGCCAACCGCCTGATGCGTTGGCGCATCGGGGCGCAGGCCGTCGCGCTGCTGGTCATCATCGCTTACGTCTGGTCGCGGGGGGGCTGATGGTCGTTCTCAACAAGATCTACACCCGCACCGGCGACAAGGGCGAAACCGCTTTGTCGAACGGCGAACGGGTCGCGAAACATGCCCTGCGGGTCGAGGCCTACGGCACGGTGGACGAGCTGAACGCAACGCTCGGCCTCGCGCGGCTTCATGCGGATGGCGGGATGGCGGCGCAGATCGCCGTGATCCAGAACGATCTTTTCGACCTCGGGGCCGATCTCTCGCGCCCGCGGATGGAAGAAGATGCCGAGGCGCCCTATCCGGTCCTGCGCATCATCGACACGCAGGTCGACCGCCTCGAAAGCGAAATCGACGCGATGAATGCGCGCCTTGCCCCGCTGCGCAGCTTCATTCTGCCGGGCGGCTCGACCCTGGCCGCGCATCTGCACCTTTGCCGCACCGTCGCGCGCCGCGCCGAACGCGCCGCAACCGCGCTGGCGGCCGACGAGGACGCCAATCCGGCGGCGATCAAATATCTCAACCGCCTGTCCGACTGGATGTTCGTCGCAGGCCGCATCGCCAACAACGACGGCCAGGACGATATCCTCTGGATCCCCGGAGCAAGCCGTTAGCGGGAACATGGGGCAAAGCACCGTTCGCGACGTCATCTGGTCGCTTTTGCCTTGTGCAACCGCAGAAACGCCCGCTACCAATTCCACCAACGTCATGACGCAACCAAGGGAGAGGGAACAATGAAGGTTCTCGTGCCAGTGAAGCGCGTGATCGACTATAACGTCAAAGCCCGTGTGAAGGCTGACGGTTCTGGTGTCGATCTTGCGAATGTGAAGATGTCGATGAACCCCTTCGACGAAATCGCTGTCGAAGAGGCGATTCGCCTGAAAGGAAAAGGCGTCGCCGAGGAAGTCGTCGTTGTCTCGATCGGCGTGAAACAAGCCGCCGAAACACTGCGCACCGCCCTTGCAATGGGTGCCGACCGCGCGATCCTGATCGTGGCTGCCGATGACGTCCACACCGATATCGAGCCGCTGGCCGTCGCCAAACTGCTCAAGGCCGTGGTCGATCAGGAACAGCCCAAACTGGTCATCGCCGGCAAACAGGCGATCGACAACGACATGAACGCCACCGGCCAGATGCTTTCGGCGCTGCTCGGCTGGGGTCAGGCCGCTTTCGCCTCGAAAATCGAGATCGACGGCGAAAAAGCCCGCGTCACGCGTGAAGTCGACGGCGGTCTCCAGACCATCGAAGTCTCGTTGCCCGCGATCGTCACGGCCGACCTGCGCCTGAACGAGCCGCGCTATGCCTCGCTTCCCAACATCATGAAGGCGAAGAAAAAGCCTTTGGATGAAAGGACCGCCGCCGATTACGGCGTCGATGTCAGCCCGCGCCTGACCGTGGTTTCGACCAAAGAACCCGAAGGCCGCAAGGCGGGGATCAAGGTCGGCTCGGTCGACGAGCTGGTCGGCAAACTCAAAGAAGCGGGGGTGATCTGATGGCTGTTCTTCTTCTCGGCGAAGTCACCAATGGCGAACTCAGCGTTGATGCGACCGCCAAAGCGGTGAATGCGGTCAAGGCTCTGGGCGATGTCACCGTGCTTTGCGCCGGCGCATCGGCGAAAGCCGCCGCCGACGAGGCCGCGAAAATCGCGGGCGTCGCAAAGGTTCTGGTCGCCGAAGACGCGATCTACGGCCACCGTCTGGCGGAACCGACCGCAGCGCTGATCGTCAGCCTTGCGGATGGCTACAGCCATATCGCCGCGCCCTCGACCACGGATGCGAAAAACGTCATGCCCCGCGTCGCGGCGCTGCTTGATGTCATGGTCATTCCCGATGTCTCGGCCATCGTCGACGCCGACACGTTCGAGCGTCCGATCTATGCGGGGAACGCGATCCAGACCGTGAAATCCTCGGACGGCAAGAAAGTCTTCACCGTCCGCACGGCCAGCTTCGATGCTGCCGGTCAGGGTGGTTCTGCCGCGGTCGAGGCCGTCGCTGCAGCCGCAAACCCGGGCCTCTCGGCTTGGGTCTCGGACGAGGTCGCCAAATCCGACCGCCCCGAGCTGACCTCGGCCGGCAAAGTCGTCTCGGGCGGCCGCGCTCTCGGCTCGAAGGAAAACTTCGCGATCATCGAAAAGCTCGCCGACAAACTCGGCGCGGCTGTCGGTGCATCGCGCGCGGCAGTCGACAGCGGCTATGCCCCGAACGACTGGCAGGTCGGCCAGACCGGCAAGGTCGTGGCACCCGAGCTTTACGTCGCTGTCGGCATCTCGGGGGCGATCCAGCACCTCGCGGGCATGAAGGATTCGAAAGTCATCGTTGCGATCAACAAGGACGAAGAAGCCCCGATCTTCCAGATCGCGGATTTCGGCCTCGTCGGCGATCTCTTCCAGATCGTGCCGGAATTGACCGAGAAACTCTGATCTCCCGCCCCGCCGCCGGTTTTTCTTCATCAGAAAAATACCCGTGGCGGGGTTTGCGGACCCGAAGACGGCGCCTCGGCGCCCAAGCGGACCAGTTGGACCGCCCGCCCCACCGGCGGGCGGTTTTCTCATTGAAACCGGCAGGCCCTTGCGCCATCGTCTCGGCCAAGCGACGAAAGGATGGGAAGATGGCGATTCAATCAGTGGGCATTATCGGCGCGGGCCAGATGGGCAACGGCATTGCCCATGTCTTTGCCCTCGCGGGCTTTGACGTGCTGATCACGGATATTTCGCGCGAATCCCTCGACAAGGCGGTGGCGCTGATTTCGCGCAACCTCGACCGTCAGGTCAGCCGCGAGAAGATCTCGCAGGCCGACAAGGACGCCGCGATGCAGCGGATTTCGACCACGATGCAGCTGTCCGATCTCGGACAATGCGATCTGGTGATCGAGGCTGCGACCGAGCGCGAGACCGTCAAACAGGCGATCTTCGAAGACCTCGTGCCGCATCTGAAGCCGGAAACCATCCTGACCTCGAACACCTCGTCGATCTCGATCACGCGCCTCGCGAGCCGCACCGACCGTCCGGGCAAGTTCATGGGCTTCCACTTCATGAACCCCGTTCCGATCATGCAGCTGGTCGAGTTGATCCGCGGCATCGCCACCGACGAGGACACCTATCAGCAGCTGCTGGCCGTCGTCGAGAAGATCGGCAAGACCGCCGCCAGCGCCGAGGATTTCCCCGCCTTCATCGTCAACCGGATCCTGATGCCGATGATCAACGAGGCGGTCTATACGCTTTACGAAGGCGTGGGCTCGGTCAAATCCATCGACGAATCGATGAAGCTTGGCGCGAACCACCCGATGGGCCCGCTGGAGCTTGCCGATTTCATCGGCCTCGACACCTGCCTCGCGATCATGAACGTGCTGCACGAGGGTTTGGCCGATACGAAATACCGTCCCTGCCCGCTTCTGACGAAATATGTCGAGGCCGGCTGGCTTGGCCGCAAGACCGGCCGCGGCTTTTACGATTACGCAGGCGAAGTGCCGGTTCCGACCCGCTGATCGCCAGCTGCCCGAAATCGAAACCGCCCGAAACGGAAAAGGCGCGCCCAAGTGGCGCGCCTTTCTTTTGGGGTTTTTGGGTGATGAAGAAGGCTCAGCCCTTCTTGCCGATCTTCGGTTCGGTTCCCGCCATGATGCGTTCGATATTGGCGCGGTGGCGGATGAAGATCAGGACCGCCATGAAGCCTGCGGTCAGCGCGAGCGGCCAGCCGTCGAGCCAGAGCGCGATGAACGGGCTCAGCGCAGCGGCGACCAGTGCCGAGAGCGACGAGATCCGCATGACCAGCGCCATGACCAGCCAGATCGCGCAAGCCGTCAGACCGAGCCGCCAATCAAGCGCGAGCAGCGTGCCGAGAAAGGTCGCGACCCCTTTGCCGCCCTTGAAGCCCAGCCAGACCGGATAGAGGTGGCCGAGAAAGGCCGCCGCGCCCGCGATCAGGGCAGCATCCTCGCCGCCGAGCCAACGCGCCAGCAGGACCGCAATCGCGCCCTTGCCGCTGTCGAGCAGCAAGGTTGCCAGTGCCGCGCCCTTATGGCCGGTGCGCAGCACATTGGTCGCGCCGATATTGCCCGAGCCGATCTGGCGCAGATCGCCCAGACCCAAAGCGCGGGTGATCACGATGCCGAAAGGGACGGAGCCGAGCAGATAGCCGATCAGCGCCCAAAGGATCACAGTCATGCGGCCTCTCCGAATACGCGGGTGCCAGCGACCCATGTTCCGAGCACCTTGCCCTCCATCCGCGCGCCGTCAAAGGGGGTATTCTTCGACTTGGACAAAAGTTTGAAGCGGTCGAGGATGAAAGGTGCATCGGGATCGAAGAGCACCAGATCCGCCGGCGCCCCGACCGAAAGGCGACCCGCATCCAGGCCCAGACGCTTGGCCGGATTGAGCGACATCGCCCGCCACAGCTGCGGTAGGCTGAGCCCGCCCTGATGGTAAAGCCGCATTGCTGCCGGCAGCAGGGTCTGCAGGCCGACCGCGCCGGGTGCGGCCTCGGCAAAGGGCAGGCGCTTGGATTCCTCGTCCTGCGGGGTGTGGAAGCTCGCGATCACGTCGATCAGCCCCTCGCCCACCGCCTCGATCATCGCCAGACGGTCATCTTCGGAGCGCAGCGGCGGGGTGAAGCGGAAGAAGCTGCGGTAGCCGCCGATGTCGTATTCGTTCAGCGTCAGGTGGTGGATCGAGACGCCCGCCGTCACATCCAGCCCCTCTTCCTTGGCACGGCGCAGCACCGGCAGGCTGCCCGCCACCGTGATCTGGTCGGCATGCCAGCGGCAGCCGGTCATGCGCACGAGGCCGAGGTCGCGGTCGAGCCCCATGACCTCCGCCTGCGGCGAAACCGCCGAAAGCCCGTAGAGCGAGGCGAATTTGCCCGAGGTCGCGACAGCCCCCTGCGACAGGCCAGGCTCTTGCGGATGGCCGATGATCAGCGCCTTGAGGCCACGCGCATAGGTCATGCAGCGCGACAGAAGCCGCGTATCGCCGACAACACGCACGCCATCGGTAAAGGCCACCGCGCCACCATCGAGCAAAAAGCCCATCTCGACCATCTCGCGGCCCGCACGACCGCGCGTCAGGCTGGCCATATGGCGGATGTTGACCGGCGCATCGGCCGCGCGGCGGGCGGCGAATTCAAGCGATTCCGGCGCGTCGATCGGCGGCAAGGTATCGGGGCGCGCGATCACGGTGGTGACGCCACCCGCCGCAGCCGCCAGCCCTGCCGAGCGGAAGCTTTCCTTGTGGCGCTCGCCCGGCTCGCCGATCTTGACGCCCCAATCGACCAGCCCCGGAGCGAGGCATTTGCCGCCTGCGTCGATGATGTCCGCACCCTCGGGGGCCTCGGCATCGCGGGCGGTGATGACGCCGTTTTCGATCGTCAGGCTGCCGGTTTCATCAGTCTGGTTTTCAGGATCGATCAGGCGGGCATTGATGAAATGCTGGATCATGGCGCGTCTTTCGCAAGCGGTTGGGTCGCAGCCCCGAAGGCTGCTTTTGGGGGCAAGGGAGCGGTCTGGATCTGGCGGATCAGCCGCATGACCTGTTGCGCCTCGGGGATAAGCAGAAAGGCCTCGCCGCGACGCAGGGCGCGGGTCGGCGGGCCGAAGAGGATGGAGCCGGGGGTCCCGGCCTCGAGGGTGATCTCGGTCTCGGGGGTAATCGGCACGGTGGTCAGGCGACGGCCGCGCACCGGAATATCGGTGGCGATGATCGCGCGGCGATCGGTCAGCGTGTACCAGGTGCGCGAGCGGATATAGGCGGGTACGATATTGCCCGCGATGGTCTGGCGCGCACCGACGATCAGGAACAGAAAGCCGAAGACCCACATCAGCGTATCGGCCTGCGCGGCTTTGAACATCCAGAACAACGCGAAACAGACCATGACGACGCCCATGATCGTGCTGGTGAAATCGCCGTCGAACCAGCGGATGCCCTTGTCGGGGCGCCCCTGCCAGAGAATTGTCTCGCCCTCGTCCAGAAGGCCCTGCCAGCCGGAGAGATCAGCCATGATGCACCTCGCGGGTCGGGGCGGCCTCCAGCGCCTCCTTGGCGGCGAGCATCTTTGCATGGACCGCCTCCGCATCGGGCAGATGCTCGAAACCGATCACGCGGACGAGGCGGGTGCTGCTCCAGCCCGCGGTTTCGGCAAAGCCGATCGAGCCCGTGCCCTGCCCCACGCCCTTCGTCAGCGAAACGAGCTTCATCGTCGCCAGAGGATAATCCTGCTGGCTCAGGCCCGAAAGCGAAGGGCGCAGAATGATCGCGCGCCGGTCGGTCAGGACGTATTGCGTGCGGCGCGCCAGATAGGGCCGGAGCAGGAAAACCTCGGCCAAAAGCGCAAGGCTGACCAGAAGGCCGATCCCCCGCGCCATGCCGCCCGAACGCTCGGCACCGCCGAAGCCGGTATAGAGAAAATAGCCCGCGATCGCGAAAGACAGCAGATCGCCCCGCCGAAACGCGAAACCGGCGGCGGGCCGGCCCTGCCAGAGGATGCGCTCCCCCACGGCAAGGGACGGCGCGGCCATCGTCTCGGGATCGGCCGTCAGGCTCATACCATGACCCCGCCCGAGGCGGCGCGGCCGCGCTCGGCGCGCAGGTTGCGGGCCAGAAGATCCATCGCGGCCATGCGGACGGCAACGCCCATTTCGACCTGATCGCGGATGACCGAATGGTTGATGTCGTCGGCGATGGTGCCGTCGATCTCGACACCGCGGTTCATCGGGCCGGGGTGCATGACGATCGCATCCGGCGCGGCCAGCGCCAGCTTTTCGGCATCCAGCCCCCAGCGGTGGTAGTATTCACGCTCCGACGGGATGAATCCGCCGTCCATCCGTTCCTTCTGGAGGCGCAGCATCATCACGACATCGGCGCCCTTGAGCCCCTCGCGCATATCCTCGTAGACTTCGACGCCCAGCTCGCGGGCGCCCGAAGGGATCAGGGTGGCGGGGCCGACAAGGCGCAGACGCGCCTCCATCTTGCCCAGAAGCAGCATGTTCGAACGCGCGACGCGGCTATGGGCGATGTCGCCGCAAATCGCGACGGTCAGGCGGTGCAGACGGCCCTTGGCGCGGCGGATCGTCAGCGCATCCAGAAGCGCCTGCGTCGGGTGCTCGTGCCGCCCGTCGCCCGCGTTCAGGACCGCGCAATTGACCTTTTGAGCCAGAAGATCGACCGCGCCCGATTGCGGATGGCGCACGACCAGCAGATCGGGATGCATCGCGTTCAGGGTCAAAGCGGTGTCGATCAGGGTTTCGCCTTTTTTCACGCTGGAATGGGCGACATCCATATTCATCACATCCGCGCCCAAACGCTTGCCCGCCAGCTCGAAGCTGGACTGGGTGCGGGTCGAGTTCTCGAAGAACAGGTTGATCTGCGTCATCCCCTCAAGCGCGTCCGAGCGTTTGATGGTGCGCCGGTTCAGCTCGACATAAGTCTCGGCCAGATCGAGCAAAGTGGTGATTTCTGCGGGTGCGAGGGGTTCGATCCCCAGAAGATGACGGGCGCGAAACATGGCAATGGTCCCTCGGTGCGGTTCATTCCTCTATCGCAAATGCAGCCGGAGCGGGCAAGCGGCAGGCGGGCATGTCCTGACGGTTCTGCAAGCCTTCCTTGCCCGCATTGCAAGGCGGGCCGCGCGTCTGGTCCCGTCCTTGTCCCGCCCCTTGCCCCCGCGCTTGATCGGGTACCGGCGCGAGGGGCCTTGCATCACCGCGCCATTTCGATCACGGATTTGGCATGAGCACAACGCCCCCCTCTGCGCCCACTTCTGCGCCCGCATCCGCCCCCGCGACGGGGTTCGTTTCGTTCGTATCCTCGGGTCCGGCGGATCCCGAGCTTCTGACCGTGCGCGCCGTCAAACGCCTCGAAGCAGCCGAGGTCGTTCTCTACGACGCTTTGGCCGCCGGTCCGATCCTTGAGCTCGCGGGCGCGAATGCCGAACAGATCAGCGTCGGCAAGCGCGCCGGACGTCCCTCGACGAGGCAGGAGGAGGTCAACGCCCTTCTGGTCGAACACGCCCGCAACGGCCGGCGCGTGGTGCGGCTGAAATCGGGCGATGCGGGGATCTTCGGCCGCCTCGAAGAGGAAATCGCGGCGCTTTTGGAGGCCGGCATCCCCTTCGAGATCGTGCCGGGCGTGCCTTCGGCGCTGGCGGCGGCGGCGGCGGCGGGCATTCCGCTGACGCGCCGTCTGACCGCGCGGCGCCTGCAGTTCATCACCGGCGCGGATGTGACCGGCGGCCTGCCCGAGGATCAGAACTGGGCCGCGCTCACCGATCCCCATGCGACCACGGTGGTCTTCATGGGCCAGCGCAACTTCCCCGCCCTTGCCCGCGAACTGGTCGCGCGCGGCCTGTGCGCCGCCACCCCCGCCCTTCTGGCCGAGGCCGTGGGCCACCCCCATCAGCGCATGATCCGCACCTCGGTCGAGGAACTGGCCGCACTTTTGGAACGCGAAGGGCCGAGCCCTCATCCCGCGCTGATCTTTTACGGACCTTTGGCCGAGCTTCCCCCGCAGGGCGCGCGGTTGCACTCGCCCCTCTAGGGCCTATTCTGTCGCCACACGACAGCACAAGAATTCCGCCGCAGAGGCGACAGCAGCAAAAGGGGCCGGATATGCTCGGTTACATCTCGATGAACGGCAGCCCCGGCGAGGCCGACATGCTGCTGACCGCTCTTGCCGCGGATCTCGGCCAACGCGGCGTGCGGCTGGCGGGGGCGGTGCAGAGCAATATCGACCTCGGCCCCGATTGCAGCTGCGAGATGGAGCTGCGCATTCTGGGCGATCACGGCCCGACCGTGCGGATCTCGCAAAATCTCGGATCGGGTTCCGAAGGCTGCCGCCTCGATGCGGGCGCGCTGGAGACGGCGGTGGCGCGGGTGCAATCCGTGCTGGCCGCAGGGGCCGATCTGGTCATCCTCAACAAATTCGCCAAACAAGAGGCCTTCGGGCGCGGTTTTCGCGATGTCATTGCCGCGGCGCTTGAACAGGGCGTGCCGGTCCTGACCTATGTCCCCGAGGGCTACGAGGCCGCCTTTACCGAATTCGCCGGCGATTTCGCCGAAAAGCTCGATCATGCCGGTGCCGGTGCCTGGTGCGCCGCGGTGCTCGACGGCAAAGCCGCATGAGCACGCAGGCATGAGCATCGAGATCGACGCACGCGGCCTGCTATGCCCACTGCCCGTGTTGCGGTTGCGCAAAGTGCTGCTCGCCCAGCCCGAAGGCGGCGTGGTGCGGCTTTTGGCGACCGATCCCGTCGCGGTGATCGATGTCCCGCATTTTTGCAGCGAAGGCGGCCACCAGCTGCTCGGCAGCCGCCCGCTCGAGGGGGGCACAACCGAATATACCGTCGCGCGCGGCCCCGAAACGGCGCCGCGACCTAGCGCGGCATTACCCCCGATCCATCCTGATGCCGGCAAAGAACCGACCGCCTGATGCTTGCGATTTTTCTCAAAACCTTGCCGTTCTTCGCGCTGATCGGGCTGGGCTGGTTCGCCGGACGGATCAGGTTTTTCCCGCAGGACGCCACCGCCTGGCTCACGAAATTCGTCTTCTACTTCGCTTTGCCCGCGATGCTTTTCCGCTTTGCAGGCTCGCTCCATATCGCCGAACTCTTCGATTTGCGCCTCGTTCTGGCCTATCTTCTGGGCTCGACGCTGGTTTGGGCGGCGGGCTTTTTCGTCGCGCGCGCACGCAAACTCCCGCTCGCCGAATGCGCGATGGAGGCCCATGCGGGCATGACCGGCAATACCGGATTTCTCGGCATTCCGATGCTGCTGGTCCTGTTCGGCGAGCGCGCCATCGGGCCGATCATGCTGCTGCTGACCATCGACATGATCGTCTATTCGACGCTGGTCACCCTGATCGTGACGGCGGCCAAACACGGGCGGGTAACGCTGGCGATCGTGCCGCAACTGCTGCTGGGCATCATCCGCAACCCGATGATCGCGGCAATGATTGCGGGGCTGCTCTGGTCGGCATTCGGCCTGACCTTCGCGGCCCCCCTCGACGAATTTCTTGCCATGTTGGGTGCCGCCGCCACCCCGGGCGCGCTTTTCGCCATCGGCGCGAGCCTTGCCGGAAAATCGGCCGAACGGCTTGGCCCCGCGATCTGGCTGAGCTTCGCCAAACTGGTGCTGCATCCGCTGGCTGTGGGCATCGCGGCCTTGGCGATCTTCAAGGTCGATCCCTTTTCGGCAGGCGTGATGATTTCGGCCGCCGCGCTGCCTGTGGCCGGAAATGTCTATATTCTGGCGCAGCATTTCGGGATCGCTGTGCAGAGGGTCTCGACCGCGATCCTGATCTCGACCGCGATCAGCATCGCCTCGATCCCCGCCGTCATTCATTGGATCACCCAAGGATAAAGCATGAAGAAACTTTCGGATCTGGCGCTCGAGAACCTTTTGCTCGAAGTCGATGCCGACGGCATTGCCACCGTCACGCTCAACCGTCCCGCCAAGCGCAATGCGCTGGATTCCACGACGATCGAAGAGCTGATCGAGGTCTTTTCGCTGCTCCCCCGCGCCGGTGCCCGCGCCGTCGTGCTGCGCGCGAACGGCGATCATTTCTGCGCCGGCCTCGATCTGGTCGAGCATTACAACGAGGGCCGCAGCGCTGCCGATTTCATGCATCTCTGCCTGCGCTGGCACGAGGCGTTCAATAAAATGGAATATGGCGGCGTCCCGATTTTCGCAGCGCTCAAGGGCGCGGTCGTGGGCGGCGGGCTCGAGCTCGCCTCCTCCGCCCATGTCCGCATCATGGACGAGGACACCTATTTCGGCCTGCCCGAAGGCCAGCGCGGCCTGTTCACCGGCGGCGGCGCGACGATCCGCGTGGCCGGTCTGATCGGCAAGGCGCGGATGATCGACATGATGCTGACGGGGCGGCTTTATAGCGGAGACGAGGCGGTCTCGGTCGGGCTGGCGCAATACCGCGTCAAGGATGCCGAGGCCAAAGCCTACGAACTGGCGCGCGCGGCGGCCCGGAACCCGCCCCTGTCGAATTTCGCGATCTGCTCGGCGATCTCGCATATGCAGAACATGTCGGCGCTTGACGCATCCTATGCGGAATCGGTGGTCGCAGGGGTGGTGAACACGCAAGAGGCCGCGCGCGAGCGTCTGGCCGCCTTCGCCAAAGGCACCGCTGCCAAGGTCAAGCCCGACTAGGCGGCGCTATTCGACCGCGCGGATCAGCTTGCGTTCCAGCACGCGAAGCACCGCGCGCAAATCATGGCCGCGTTTGAGGATGCGGCCATCCATCCCGATCACCGCATAAATCCCCTGCGCCGCCCGAAGCTTGGGGCGCTTTTCGATGCGGTAAAGCGGATGTTCGGTCGCCCGCCGGAAAATCGAGAAAATCGCGACATCGCGCAGGAACGACATGCCGTAATCGCGCCACTCGCCCGCCGCGACCATGCGGCCGTAAACCGACAGGATCACACCCAATTCGCCGCGGTCAAAAACCACGCGGTCGAAATCGGACGAGGGGTTCTGCATGGTCGACATGACCAAATGGTGACAGCCCCGACGCAGCTAATCAACAGGAAAGGGCGGCCTAAGCCGCCCCAAACCATCCGTCCCGTGCGAAGGCCGCGTGCCTCAGTAGCAGGCGACCTTCTCGACCTTGCCGCTTGCGTTGATCTCGATATTGAGGCGATCGACGCGGTAATCGGCCGTCACCGGCATGTTCGGACGCAGAATGCGCGTGCCCGAGGCAAAGCTCATGCGCTCGACCGCGGCGGCAGGCTGACCGATCAGCCCCTGCAGCTTCGCCGCACCGCATGCATCCGAAGCGGCAGGCGGCGTTACCGCAGGCACATCCGTCTGGACGCAGGCGGCAAGCGCCAAAGCAGGGGCCAGAACCATCCAAGGCTTCATCGCGCGCACTCCCGATCAACCGCAGTCGATATTGTAGATATTGCCGGCCTGATCGAGGCGGAACACGATGCGCAACGGATCATATTCCTGCGGCTCGATGCCGCGATATTCGACGACGCGGAAGCTGCGGGTCACGCCGAGGGTCGGAATGACGCTGCCGGGCTGACCCAGCGCCGAGGTGTAGTCTTTGGCGTGGCAGGCATCGGGCTCGCGCGATTCGAGGCCGCTGATCCCCGCGACAGGCGTGAGGACCGGGGTCGGCGCCATCACTTCGGGGGCAATTTGCTGCGGAGCCGGTGCGCAGGCTGCCAGCGGCGCAACCGCCATCAATGCAATGAGAAATTTGTTCATTCTGGACTGTCCATTTCGCGAACGGGTGAGTTGCGCCTTTTATAGAATGTCGCAATCGGGCTGAGAACCCGCAATGCATTGCCGACCTTCAACGCCCCGTCATTGTGACCGGATAACCGCAGCATTTCCGCGAAAACCGGCAAGGCGCGCCTGCGACCCGAGCGCCGGCCGCGCAGGCCCGTTCTTCCCCGTTTCAGGCGATCTCGCGCGTGCCCTGCGGGGCGTAGCGCGACAAAAACATCTGCACCGCGCCCTGATTGACGCGCCGGAGATGCTCCTTGTCGACCGCCTCGGGCCCGAGCAAAGCGGCGCGGTCCTGAATCGAGGCGCATGACAGTTCGATCAGCTGGTCGGCAGCCAGTTCGAAATCGGTGATATCGAGCTCTCCGCGCGCGACGCAGCGCCGGAAATAGCTGCTCAACTGGGCGCGCAGCTGGCCCGGCCCCGCTTCGTAATATTCCTGCGCCAGAGCCGGAAAGCGCTCCGCCTCGCCGATACTGACTCGGTAGACGCGGATGCCCAGCTCCGAGACGACATAGGCCGAGATCTTCTGGACGATGAACGGAAGGACCTGCCCGACCGGCAGATCAACTTCAAGAAATGCGCTGGTATCGGTCGCGTCATGAACCAGCTCGGCGCGAAAGACCTCGATGAACATCAGGCGTTTGTCGGGGAAATAGCTATAGAGCGTCGCCTTCGAGACCCCCGCCTCGCGCGCGATCTCGTCCACGCTCGCCCCCTCGAAACCATCGCGTAAAAACACGGTCCGCGCCCCTTTGAGAACCTGCGTAAATTTCCGTCCGCGCGTCACCGGCAGTACCTTTGGCATCGAAAACAACCTCCGCTCAATAAAAACTCAAACAATCCATCTGCCCTGATCCGCAGTCATACAAATCGACATATTGGATGCGTATCCCCCAATTCGGACGGGCATCCTCCGCCTCGCCGCAGCACGGCGGACGCTGGTTCGGGACAAAGCCGCGCAAGAAGATAAAATGGACATATAAAACAATGCCCCCTTTTGGTTCCTTCCGGTCCGGTATTCGAGAGGCAAAGCCGACCCCCCGTCCGCAAGTCCGCCAAACCAGCAAAATTTGAGCGTAAAGCCGCTCATCTTCGGGGTGACGCTACGGAAATTGCGCGCGGAGAGAGACCAACGCCACCCCGTTTCACCCCGATTTTCGCCGTTTCAACGAACCATCCGCGAATCGCTCACCGGAAATCGGGAAAAGCGGGGAGTCGATCGGGCAAGCGATGCCCTGCCGGGTGAACCCGGCGATCCGGCCCAAGGCCCAAGAGAGAAGTCACCTCGTTCGGCGAGCATGCCACATCGTTTTCACGGCGCGCGCTGCGTCGCTAAGGGCGCTTGATCCACGAGAGAGCGTTTCCGGAGGGACATACACCTTGCTTCTCCGCGCCATCGGCCTCCCTACCGCTTGGCTTTCCCGCCGGACCGCCCTGCCGATCTAAGAACGGCGCGATTCTTCGAGGCGCTCCTCTTGTTGCTGGTTGCGCCCGATCTGGCGGATCACCTCGGCCCGCCCGAATTCGCGTATGGCGGCCTGCCGCGCCTGCTCGAACCGCGGCAGGATCTGCGTCAGGCTCGCCTTTTCCTGATCGAGCGCTCCGACCTGGGCCACCGTCATCGCATTGGTCAGCCGCGCCTGAGCCACGGTAAAGGCCTCGGGGTTGTCATAAAGCGCCTGCAAGCGCTCCTCCATCACGGCGATCCGGCTGCGGCTCGCCTCGACATGGGCGCGGAATGCCGAAAAGCGCCGCATTTCGAGATCGGATTTCAGCTGCGCCAAACGGCCGAGCTTTCCAAGCGTCCCGCGATCCTGCCTCATGGTTTCTTCCGTCCCTTCGGCGGGGGCGCATTGCCCCAGCCCTCGCGCACCTTGCGGCGGACATGCTCGGAATAGCGGATCGCCGCGGCCACGGCGGCAAAATGATCGACGTTGATCTCCTCGCCGATCTTGACCGTGGCATGCAGCGCGCGCGCCGCCGGTGGGTCCGACCAAAGCGGGACGTTGTGTTCGGCCGCGCGCTCGCGGATGCGTCGCGCGATCTCGTCCACCCCCTTGGCCAGACAGACCGGCGCCACGCCCGATCCACGTTTCCACTGCAGCGCGACCGCGTAATGGGTCGGGTTGACGATCACCACATCGGCCTTTTGTACGTCGTCGAGCATCCGGTTCATGATCATGTCGACGCCGCGCTGCCGTCGCGCCGCTTTGAAATGGGGATCGCCCTCGCTGTGCTTGTGCTCGTCCACCATCTCCTTGCGCGACATCCGGTTGCGCTTGCGGTAATCGAGGTGCTTCCAGAACAGATCGACCCCCGCAAAAACCACGGAAACCCCCAAAGCGAGATAGATGGTGCGCTGCAGGATCAGGGTCATGCCCTCGACCCATTGCCAGTCGGCCATGAAATTTGCATTGAGCAGCATTGCCATCAGCGACCGGAACAAAAGCACGCCTCCGACGCTCACCAGTGCGACCTTGCCCAAAGAGATCGCAAAGTTCACGAGGCCGCTTTTCCAGAACTTCTGCCCCGCATTCTTGATCGGGTTGAGCCGTTTGAAATCAAAGGCGACTTTTTTCGGTGTAAAGGTAAACGAGCGCTGCGCGATCTGGCCCAGCAAAACGCAAAGCCCCATCAAGGCAATCGCGGCGCAGGTTGCCAAAGTCGCATGCAGGAAAATCGCCCGCCCCTGATCCAGCACATCCTGCCCCGCCTGCTCGGGCCAAGGCTCGTCACCTAAAAGCCGCGCGGCCTTGGTCACCCAAGAGGGAACGGCAATCGCACCCAGAGCGGCAAACGCCCCCCAAAGGCCGAGATACATCAAGGCGGAGTTCAACTCGAGCGATCGGGGAACGTCGCCCTCGTCCCGCGCTTGGCGCAGCTTTTGCTCGGTGGCGTCGAACTGCTTGTCGTCGTTATCCTCCTCCATCACAGCCCCGGCAGAATGAGGCTCATGAGATGCTCGGACCAGACCGAGAGGATCGCGGGAACCAGCAGGCTCAACGCAACAAGCGCCATGAGGATGGCCGCCGGCGCACCGATGAAGACAACCGGCAGGGCCGGCATGACCTTGCTGATGACGCCGGAGAGCGCCTGAAAGAGTAGGCCGCCCAGGATGAAGGGCGCCGCCAGAACCATCGCCAGCCCGAAGCTTTTAAGAATGATCGCGACGACCGCGGGAAGAAGGACCGCACTATCGGCCCATGCCCCCAGACCGCGCAGAGTAAAGCTGTCGCCCAGAATGTCGCAAACCAGCAGCGGAAAGCCCAGAGCCATCAGCAAGGCGGCGCCCGCCAAATGCAGCAGGTTTCCGATCGGATGGGGCGCGAATTCATTCGTCACCCCCATGATTTGCGACAAGCATGCCGTCGTCGCAATTGTCGAAGCGGCCACGTCCAGGGACAAGGCCGCAAGCCGCACAATCATCCCGAGGGCAAGGCCGGTCACCGCCTCGGCGCCCGCCGCAAGGGCCAATGTGACCGGTTCCGCCCCGATCAAGCCGGCGGGCGGCACCTCGGGCAGAAACAAGGGGGTGAGCCCCATCGCCAAGGCGATCTTCAGCCGTGCCGGCATCAGCCTTTCGGCAAAAACCGGCATGGCAAGCAGACAGGCCTGCACACGGCAATAAACCAGAGCCGCCGCAATAACCGTGACTATGGGGGCCCCCGTGAGGTCGATCATGCGGCGACGGTTCCCAAAACGCGGATATTGGCGCTCGGGTCGATCTCGTCGAGCCCCATCACCGGCACCGTTACATCCGAGGTCTCCAGCATCGAGCGCACCAACCGCCGCCTGTGATCGGCCACAGCGAGAACCGGCGCCGCAGTCGAGCCGGCACTGCCGAGCGCAAGCTTGACCGCATCCGAGAGCCTGCGCTGCATCTGCAGGACGGGCAATTGGCTCTGCCGGCCAGCCTCGGATTCGGTGCGCAGGAACTCAGCCTCCCATTGCGGATGCAGCTGGATGATGTCGAGCTGCCCCTCTGAATTGGCATATTGTTCGGTGATCTGGCCGCGCAGCCTGCGGCGGACCATTTCGTAGATCATCGTCGGGTTTTCCGCCCCCTTCGTCTCCTGGATCGCATCGACGATCAACATGAGGTTGCGGATCGAGTGTTTCTCCGCGAGCAGGGCGCGCAAAACCGAAAGCAGCAGCTCGGGCGAGACCTTGTCGGGGATCATGCTGTCGAAAAAGCGCTGGTTGACCATCGCCCGCTTTTCGTCCGAGACCTGACGCAGCTCCTGCATCAGGCGCTGCAGGCCGGAAAGCGTCAACAGATTGGGCAGGCTGTTCTTGACGATCTCGAGAAGATGGGTCGAAAGCACCTCCATCGGCGTGACAACGGTCGCACCAAGCACGGCGGCTTCGTCCTGAAGCTCCTCATCGATCCATTTCGCGGGCGTGCCGTAAACCGGCTCGGTGATCTGGGTGCCTGGCAAATCGGCCAGAACCTCGTCGCTGCCCAAGGCCAGCACATCCTGCGCAACCAAACTGCCGCGCCCGCGGATCACGCCATGCACCCGAATAACGTAATCCCCGCCGAGAAACTCCTTGCTGTCGGTGATGCGGACCTCCGGCAGAATGACCCCGAAACTGCGCGCGATATGGAGCCGCAGATTGGTAATCCTGCTCCCCAGCCCCCGCGTTTCACTGAGCGCACTCGCAACAAGAAGCGGGCTGATCTCGACGCTGATTTCGTCCATGTCCAGCACATCGCCGATATGGGTTTCGCGACTTGGCAACTCCGGCTCGATCTCGTCGTCGCCGGACTGGAGCTCGGATTCGCCCGACTTTCCATGTGCGTAATAGGCAACGCCCCCCCAGAACCGCCGCAAGGAACAGAAAAATCATGCCCGGCATGCCGGGGATAAGAGCCATGACCGCAAGCCCGAGGCCCACAATCGCCAAGGCCTGCCAGTTTCGCCCGACCTGTTGCGACAACATATCGGCGGTATTGCCGGCCGCACCACCGCGCGACAGCAACAAAGCCGCGGCCATCGAGGTGATCAGCGCCGGAATCTGCGCGACCAGCCCGTCACCAATCGTCAGATGCGAATAGGTCGACAAAGCATCCGAGGCGGGCATGCCATGTACCAAAATCCCGACGGCCAAACCGACAATCAGGTTGATCATCGTGATCACCAGACCGGCAATCGCATCGCCTTTGACGAATTTCGACGCACCATCCAGCGAGCCGTAAAAGCTGATCTCGCGTTGCTCGTTGACACGCCGCCGCTTGGCCTCCTCGTGATCGATCGCGCCCGAGTTGAGATCCCCGTCAATCGCCAGCTGCTTGCCCGGCAGCGAATCCAGAGCAAAACGCGCAGAAACCTCGGCCATCCGGCCCGAACCCTTGGTGATCACCATGAAGTTCACCACGGAGATCACGGCGAAAACCGTCAAGCCGATGAGCAAGGACCCGCCCGCCACGAATTGCGCAAAGCCGCTGATGACATGGCCGGCCGCATCCTTGCCCTTGTCGCCCTCGGTCAGGATCAGCCGCGTCGAAGAAACGGTCAGCGACAGACGGATGAGCAGGGACACGAGCAGAAGCACGGGAAAGGCCTGAAAGTCGGTAGGCTTTTCCACCAACGAGGCCACCACGAGGATCAGCATCGCGGTCGCGATTGAAAAGGCGAAACCGGCATCGAGCAGAATAGCAGGCATCGGTACGACCATGGACATCACGATCATCACCAGCACTGCGGTGATGATCAGGGGCCGCATTCCGGCAAAGGCGCTCATGGCACTACTCATCGCGGGCTCCCTGAGTCTCCGTCGCAGGTCCAAGAATTCGGTCCGCCTGCCAGACGGGGCCCCGCATCATCCCCGAACGGCGCAGGATGATGAGCACCTCCAAACGGTCGGCGGGCGGCAAATCCCTGATCCGCTGCTCGGTTTCGGCCGCAAGCTCTGCGCCATCGCGCAAACGGTCGAGCGCATCGCGGACAATGGCCTCCTTTGCGGACGGCGCCTCGGCCTGCACCGTTGATGCGGCCAGTAGCGGCGCGAAAATGAGTGCGATCATCCCACCCTCTTGATCTCGCGAAGTGCGGTTTCAACGCTGACGAAAGAAGGCCGGAGGTGGCTCGGCGTGGCTTGGCGACCAACTTCGACACACAGGTTGGTGGCATGCTGATGAAGAGCCGCAATCAGGGCGGCCTTGATCACATCAAGAAAGGACTGGTCCTGTTTGACCACGCTGGTCAAACGCTGCGCCAAAGGCGCGACCAGGCCGTAAGCCAGAAACACGCCCAGAAAAGTACCGACCAACGCCCCGCCAATCATCTTGCCCAAAACCTCCGGAGGCTGGTCGATCGAAGCCATGGTCTTCACGACCCCCAGAACCGCGGCGACAATGCCCAATGCCGGCAAGGCATCCGCGAGGTTTTGCAGCGCGTGGGGAACGTGCAAAGCCTCCTCCTTCATGAGACCGATGCGGCGCGAAAGCATCTCTTCGACCTGATAGGGGTCGTCGTAATTCAGGCTGGCCGAGCGCAGGGTATCCGTGACCAGCTCGACCGCTTCGTGATCGGCGAGGATGCGCGGATAGGCTTGAAAAATCGGGGAACTTTCGGGGTTCTCGATATGCTCTTCGAGTTCGACTGGACTGTTTCGCGCCAACCGGAGAAGTTGAAACAGCAGGCAAAGAATATCCTGATAATCGGCCTCGGTCCACTTTCCGCCTTTGAAAACCCGCCCGATACCGGAAACGGTATGTTTGATCGTGCCGCCATCATTCGACAATGCATAAGCCCCTGCGGCGGCTCCACCAATCATCATCATTTCAAAGGGAAGCGAATGCAGGATGACGCCCATCTTCCCGCCCGCCAGAATATATCCGCCAAAAACCATAATAAAAGTCAAAGCGATGCCGATGACGCCAATCATTGCGGGATCCTATTTCTCTCGGGCACGTCGGGCACCCATATATGTCGTTAAAACCGCCGCCTGAGCCGGGTCGACAGAGGCGATTATTCTTGCCCCGTTTTCAGGTTGGACGCGCATCAGGATTTCCGCCGCAAACTCGGGCGGCAAATTCGAGAGAACCGTTGCCGCCTGATCCGGCTTCATTTGATCGTAAACCGCTATCAAACGATCAACATCTTCCGTCACGCCCTTCGAAGCGTCGGTCGCATTGTTTTTCGAAAACTCTTTGGACTTCTTTATCTCGGCCAAACGCTGGGTCAGCTCTGCCTCTGCTGCCGCGACTTCAGCTTTTTTGCTCTCGATATCTTGCAAATAGCGCTCGATCCGGAGCGAACGCTCTTGCAATGTCTGAGCAAGAACCACCGCCTCGGGTACATCATCGCAGCCTTTAAGCAGCTCGGCCGGAGCGGCGAAAGCAGTCAGGCGGCCGGAGCCCAGAGCCAGGATTGCGGCCTGCGCGCCTGCAAGCAAAAGCAAGCTTCCACCCAGCGCCGGAAGGATATGTTTACGCATCATTGCCCTCCGTCTGCCGCATGCGGCGCCGCTTGGTCGTCAGAAGCTTGCCTTCGCGTAGCGGAGCAAATTTCTGTTGGAGCACCCAATAGGCTTTTTCCTGCTTGGCGCGCTCGATTTCCTCGGAAAGTCCGGCTGTCGCCTTCAAGGCCTCGCTTCGCGCGGAGAGAATGGATTTCTCCAAGCGCGCGATCTCGCCGATCAAAACCGCAATTGCACCGCCAATTCCGCTTTCAAGGTTGTTCAGACGTCGAAGCTTTCGGGTAAGGGAAAAGCAAAATCCGGAAAGCAGAAAGCAGGCGACGAAAAGAAGAATCTCGACAAAATGAAGGGTCATCATTGAATTCGAAACTCCGTGATAAGAATGTCATTGAATGCGCCCTCCCCCAAAATGAAGGTCAGGCGTGTCGAGAGTTCGTTGCGCACGACATCGATGATCCCCTTCTTTTCGAAGGCCAAAGGGTCAATCTCCGACAAGAACCCGTTGAACGCATCCAGAATACGCGGCTGAAGAAATTCGATCTGCGCCACATTTTCCGGCTTTGCCGCGACTTTCACCGCCAAAGCCAAAGTGCGCGATTTCGGACCCGACAGGGTCAGAGCTATTTGAGGAAGGTCGACGAACACATAGTCGGAAACGAAAGCGATTTCTTTGGGATCTTTTTTTTCCATTAGAGAAAGCGGCGAGAACACTCCGAAGAAACCCAACGAGACTCCGGCAAAAAGGGCCAGAAGAGGCACCACGAGAATCAGAAGGCGCCCGCGTTTCTTTGGCGCATCTCCGGCCCCATCCATATCCGCAACATCGCTCATCATGATTCTCCTTTTGATGGGCCATGCTTAGCAGGGATCGGCTAACCGATTATTAATCGCGATCGGGCATTCTTGCTTAAACGACGAACAATCGACCGATTCGAGAGGCCCCGGTTTGCTAAAATTGCAGGAATTTTTGCGTACTCAGACCTTGAGGCAAAAGGCTACGATGGCCGGAGCATTCCTGGTCACCTTCATGGGCATACTCGCATTCGCCTGGTTCGCGAATCGCCCGAATATGGCACTGCTTTATTCGGGTCTGGACCCTTCGCAGTCCGGCGGGGTGATCGATGCCATTTCGCAATCGGGCGCCATCTACGAGATACGCGGCGATTCGATCTGGGTGGAACAGCCGCGGCGCGACGAGCTCAGGATGACGCTTGCGGGTCAAGGGCTGCCTTCGACGGGCAGCAGCGGCTACGAGCTTCTGGACGGCATGTCCGGTTTCGGCACCACCTCCCAGATGTTCGACGCCGCCTATTGGCGCGCCAAAGAGGGCGAGCTGTCGCGCACCATTCTGGCCCTGCCGAATGTGAAAACGGCGCGCGTCCATCTCGCGGTACCCGGCGGGCGTGGCTATCGCCAGGAAGCAAAGGCCTCGGCCTCTGTCACGTTAACCACGAATGGGGCCGCCATTACGCCCACGCAGGCGCGTGCGCTACGCTACCTTGTGTCGTCGGGCGTCCCCGGCATGTCGAATGAACAGGTCACGGTGATCGACAGCGAGCGCGGCGTGATCGCCTCGAGCGATGAAATGGCAAGCGAAAATCGGGAAACCGACATGAAGCGCAATGTCGAACGCATTCTCGAAGCGCATGTCGGTTCCGGAAATGCGGTGGTCGAGCTGCATCTCGATACAGTGACCGAGGCGGAGCTTTTGACCGAGCAGCGCTTTGATCCGCAAGAGCGCGCCCTCATCTCGGAAGAAAACGAAGAGAGCACGGACGAAAGCTCGAATGCTGCGGCCGGTCCGGTAACTGCCGCGTCGAACCTCCCCGAGGGCCAGAACAACAGCGACAGCCAGAACCGTTCCTCACGCGCCGAGACCCGCCAGCGCTCGAATTTCGAGGTCAGCCGCGTTACGCGCGAGGTCCGCAAACAGCCCGGAGACATCCGTCGCCTCAGCGTTGCCGTTCTGGTTAACGGCACGACCCAGACCAGCGAAGCGGGCGAAACCACCATCGTCCCGCGTCCGGAGGCAGAGCTCGCCACCATCCGTGAGCTTGTCGCCTCGGCGGTCGGCTTCGACGAAGCGAGGGGCGACCAGATTACGGTCAAATCCCTTAACTTCGTAGGCTTCGGCTCCGAAGGTACCGCCGTCGCCCCGACCCTCGTGGAAAGGCTTGAGGTGAACGCCCTCGCGCGGATCGCCTTGATCGGGATCTTCGCTCTGGCGCTGGTCCTCTTCATTTTCCGCCCGATCCTCAAGGCAAGGTTGGCGGGGGGCGCGGCAACGCTGGACAGCAGCCTTCCACTGCCGGCTGCCCTTGCATCGTCCGAGCCAGAAGGCGTGGGATTCACCACGAGTTTCGATGATGATTCCGTGCCCGACATCTCGATGGCGATCCCGGAATTCGACTTCGTCCCGATCGAAGGCCCTCCGCCGGATCCGGTCGCGAGGCTGCGTGAGCTGATGAAATCACGACAGGAAGAAAGCCTAAAAATCCTCTCGAGCTGGATCGAGAAGAAGGAGGACGCCCTTTGAGCGCGGCCGCACTGAAACTGGATTGCTTCTCCCGTCCCGAACCCGAGCTCCAACCGCCTGAGCCGGACGATAGCGCGGCCGCATTCGAGCGGGGCTACGCGACAGGGTTCGAGGCCGCCCAAAGCCTGATCGCAGAAAATCTTGCCCGCCAACTCGGGCAGTTGGGCGAGCAGCTTGAGCAGGAGCGGCAGGACGATCTGCGCAGGCGTCGCGATATCCTTGGCGCGATCACCCCGCTTCTGGGCGGCATCATCGACGTGCTCGGACCGGCCGGTGCGCGTGACCAGCTTGGCGCGATGCTGACGACCGAGCTCGCACGGCTGGTGGAATCGGCGCCGCTCAAACGCTGTACGATCCGGTGCCACAGCGAATTCGAAGACACCGTCCAGGCCCATGCCGAAAGCTACGACGGAAAAATGCTGCGCATCGAATCCGGCCCCGACTTCGAGGGCGTCGAACTCTCGGTCGACGGCGGCATCATCGTCTTCGACCCGCGTTTCGCCACCAACAAGATCAAATCGATGATCGAAAACCTACTGTGCGGAGCAGAGCCATGAACGACCACGCAAGCCTTATCGCTACGGACCATATTCAGGTCGAGGTGACCATCCGGCTCGGCGGAACGAAAATGTCCGTCGCAGAAATCGCGCGGCTGCGGCCCGACGACATCGTCACGCTGAACCAAAGCATGACCGAGGGGGTCGAGCTTTGCATCGGCGACAAGGTCATCGCGCGCGGCGAACTGACTGCGGTCGAAGGCGAGGATGACCGCCTCTCGGTGCGCATCCTCGGGGCGGCGCAAGAAACGTGAAAACCCGCATTCTCCTTGCAATCGCGGCCCTGAGTCTTTTGCCCGCTTCGGGCTTCGCTCAGGATATGGCCGATCTGGACGCGGTCACCAACGGAATCGGCCGCAACGCCATCGGGATGATGGTGCTGTTGACGGCCCTATCACTCGCCCCCGGCATTGCCATCACCGTGACCTGCTTTCCCTTTATCGTGACGGTTCTGTCGATCCTGCGCCAATCGATCGGACTGCAGCAATCGCCGCCAAACATGCTCATCGTCAGCCTGTCGATCTTCCTGACATGGTTCATCATGGATCCGGTCCTGAGCGAGGCCTGGCGTGTTGCTGCCGTCCCCCTGCGCGACGGGCAGATCACCCTCGAGGAGGCCATTGCCCGCGGCATCCCGCCCTTCCGCCACTTCATGGAGCTGCGGACCAATCCCGAAACTCTGGCGCATTTCTCCGAGATCGCGCCTGCTCGGATCGACAATCCCGACAGCCTGTCGATCCTGATCCCGTCCTTCATGATCAGCGAAATCCAGCGCGCTTTCGAGATCGGCTTTCTGATCGCCCTGCCCTTTCTCATCATCGACCTCGTTGTGTCGGCGGTGCTGATGTCGATGGGCATGATGATGGTTCCGCCAGCGGTCGTGTCGCTGCCGTTCAAGCTGGCCTTTTTCGTAGTCGTCGACGGCTGGGAGATGATCGCGGGCGCTTTGGTGCGCAGCTATCAGTGACCGGACGCGGATCAGACACGCGAGCGGACCCGCGTTTGGCTATGCGCCGATCAGATGATGCCAGATGGGGTGGTGGGGATTGGTCAGCGCCTCGATGACGTCGAAATGATGGCGCGCGTCTTCTTGCTCAAGGGCGATCCTTGCGCCGGTTTCCTGCCATGCCGCGACAAAAGCACGGCTTTGGCGAATGAACTCGGGCCGTTCTTCGGCTCCGACCCAGACGGTTGTCGCGACATCCGGACGTGGCCGCGAAAGAATCGGGGATTCCGCCCGCGCCTCTGCCTCGTCGAGGCGAAGCACCTCGCGCATGGAGGTGCGCAAGAGCGGTCTCAGATCGAATATTCCCGAGATCGGCACGCAGGCAGTGATCCTCTCATGGACCTGCGCCGGCAAGGGGCTGTCCTGACAGATCATCCGCACTGCCAGATGCCCGCCCGCCGAATGCCCGCTGAGCGCAATCGGCCCCGCGACCTGCGCCGCGACCCGTGAAATCGCGCGACCGACTTCTGCGGTGATCTCCGAAATCCTGACCGCTGGCGCGAGACGATAGGACGGCACCGCCACCGCCCACCCCTGCGCAATCGCCCCCTGCGCGAGATGGGACCAATCCGCTCGACCCGTCTCCATCCAGTAGCCGCCGTGAATGAAGACCATCAAGCCTTTCGCCGGTGCCGGGGGCAAAAAGACATCGCTGCCGTCCACATCAAGCGGCGGGTGTTTCAGCCGAAACGCCGTGGCCGCTTGCGACCAGAGGGCAGGATATTCCCCGCCACGCGGAATATATCTCGTATTTTCGTAATCCTCGTCCAATTCCGACATTCTTCACCTTTTGCCTCTAAGGTTCAGAGAGAAGCCGCTTTGGTCAAGAGCCTGACGATGACTGAATTTCCTTCGACCCGCGCGGCCTTTCTGATACCGCCCGGGCAATGCTACCTCGACGGTGCCACCTTCGGCCTGATGCCGAAGAACGCGCCCGAACAGGTACAGGCCGCGATGGTGCAACTGTGGTCGGGGGCCGCCAACCATCTGCGTTGCGACACGGTCTGGCACGCCCTGCCCGACCGGATCAGCGCAAGGATCGCGCGGCTGATCGGTGGCGCGCCATCAGAGGTTCTGATCGGGGAAACCCTGTCGATTCAGGTATTTCAGGCGCTGTCTTCCGCGCTGTCGCTCTGTTCGGGGGCACCGCGCAGGATCATTTTGACCGACAACAGCATCGCGCAATCCGACCTCCATGTGCTTCAGGCACACGCCCGAACGCTCGGCTGCAGCCTGCGCGTGGTCGAGCCCGAGCAGATTTGCTATGCTCTGGGCGAAGATGTCGCGGTGCTTTTAATGGCCGAAGTCGACCGCCGCACCGGCAAAAGGCGCGACCTGCCCTGCCTGACGCGACTCGCGCATGACGCGGGGGCCCTGACGGTCTGGGATCTGTCTCATTCCGTAGGGGCAAGCCCGATCGATCTGACCTCGGCCTGCGCGGATTTCGCCGTCGGCGGCACGCATAAATACCTCAACGGCGGGCCGGGCGCTCCCGCCTTCATCTGGGTCGCGCCGCGTTTCGCCGAGCGGATCACTCCGGCGTTGCAGGGCGGCATGGGTCGGCACGGCTCTTGTGGCCCGCCGGAGCATCAGGACCGCGACAAAGGGATCGAGCGGCTGCGTATCGGGGCGACCTCGCTCCTCGGGCTGGTCGCGCTTGATACGGCAATGGCGGTCTGGGAGGAGGTTGAACCGGCGACGCTTTTCCGCGCGGGAGGGGCGCTGACCGGCGCGCTGATCGAAGGGGTGGCCCGACATTGCCCCGAGCTGATGATCGCCACCCCGCGCGAGGCGGGCCGACGGGGCGCGCATGTGAGCCTCAACCATCCCTCCGCCGCCGCGATCGCCCAAGCGCTGGCGGCAGAGAATATCATTGTCGGTCTTTGTCCGCCCAATATCCTGCGCATTGCCTTTGCCCCACTTTACAATAATCTCGCGGAGGTCGAACGGGTGGTTGACGCACTCGCTCGTGCCGTGAGGGCAAACCCCTCCGGTCCGCCCTGAAACGCGCGCTGGCCCTGCGCGAACAATCGGCATCGGCCGTCCGAACGTCCGGCCCGAAGCCGTCAGCCAAGGAAAGGCAGAATGCATTTGTCAAAAAAGCTGCCCCTGGCTTTCTCTACTTTCCTTGCGGCTGCACCGGCCTTGGCCCAGACGCCTTTGCCCGTCGAATACGTCACCGCTGCCGAAACCGTTCTGACCTTCGACACGGCGCTGACCGGCTCGATTGCAGCGCGCGACACGATCAATATCGGCTTCAAACAGGGCGGCCGCATTATCGAGGTCGCGGTCAAAGAGGGCGACAAGGTCGCCCGGGGGCAAGAGCTTGCCCGCACCGATCCCACCCAGCAAGAGCAGTCGCTGATGGTGGCGCGCGCCAAGCTGGCCACCGCTGCGGCCCAGCGCGATCAGGCGCGCCAGACGCAGACTCGGGCCGAGGGGCTGCTCGAAGCCGGTGTCGGCACGCGCGCGAGCCTTGATAACGCGCTCCAACAGGTTTCCGCCGCCGAAGGCGCGGTGACCCAAGCCCGCACCGCGCTTGATCAGGCCGAGCGCGCCGTGGCGGATACGACCCTGATCTCTCCGGCCGATGCCATCGTCATATCCAGAAAGGGCGAAGTCGGGCAAATTGTCGGCGCGGCCCAGCCGGTCATCGCGATTGCCCGCACCGAAGGGATCGAGGCCGTGTTCCAGACCCCCGATCTGCCCCATCTCAAGGATGCGATCGGGCTCAGGATCTCCCTGCGCGGCCTTGATACCCGCCTGCCCGCGATGGAGGCCACGATCCGCGAGATCTCGCCCCTCGTCGATCCCCATACCGGCGCGGTCACGGTGCGCGCCACGATCAAGAACGCACCCGCCGACGTGGCCTTGCTGGGCGCTGCGGTGAGCGGGACGGTCCATTTTCCCGTCGGACGCGGCATCGCTTTGCCCTGGACCGCTTTGACCTCGGATAGCGCGGGGCCGGCGGTCTGGCTCATCGGCGAGGATATGACCGCGCGGCTGGTGCCGATCACCATTGCGCGCTTCACCACCGATTCCGTCATCGTCGCCTCGGGCGTCAACGTGGGCGATCGCGTAATCGGCACCGGCTCGCATCTCGTCTATCCCGGCCTCAAGGTCGCCCCAGAGGAGGTCGCGCCATGAAAACTCGCCCCTGCCCAAGCCGCACCGCACCTGCCTTTCTGCTTGTCGCGCTGGTCTTTGCAACGCCTGCTCTCGCATTCCACTGGCCGTGGCAAAGCGCATCCCGCCCCGAGGTTGCCATGCCGCCCCACCCCGTCGTCAGCATTATCACCGGTGACCAGCCGCCCGAGGCGCGTTCGGTTCCCGGTGTGGTTGCGGCGCGCTACGAGGTCGATCTCGGCTTTCAAACCCTCGGCCGTCTGGTCGATCGTCCCGTCGATATCGGCGATGTCGTCAGCGCGGGGCAAAGTCTCGCCGCGCTCAACCCCGAGGATTTGCAGGGCAATGTCGATGCCGCCCGCGCCGCGCTCGATGCGGCCGAGGTGCAGCTTCGCACCGCACGCGCCACCGCCGACCGCACGCGGGAGCTCGCGCGCCGCAATGTCGCCTCGGTCGCGGTGCTCGAACAGGCCGAAACCGCGCTGACCGCCGCCGAAGCCGCCTATGAACAGGCCGGATCCGAGCTGGTCCGCGCCCGCGACGCCCGCAGTTTCGCGACAATCAACGCGCCTTTTGCAGGCGTGATCAGCGACGTCTACGAAGACACCGGCGCCATCGTCGCCCCCGGTGCGCCGGTTCTCAAGATCTCGGCCGATTCCGAGCTCGAGGCGATGATCGATCTGCCCGGAGCCTCGAGCGCAACCGCGAAGGTCGGCGATGCCTACGAGGTCTGGGTGGACGGCATGACGGCAGAAACGCTCACGGCCGAGATCCGCGTGATCGAGCCGGTGGCCGATCCCGTAACCCGCACCCGCCGCATCCGGCTCACGCTGGCGCATTCGGACGATCTTCGCATCGGCACGTTGATCCGCGCCCGCCCGGCAGTCACGCGCGCGCCGGTCCTCACCGTTCCCGAACAGGCGATCGTGATGCGCGACGCGGTCCCCCATGTCTGGGTGGTGTCGCGACCAGAAGCCGCGGAGGCCTTCGTCTCGCTGCGTGCCATCCGAACCGGGGAATCCACCGTCGCCGACCCCTTGATCACCGAACCGTTCCCCGCGGAGCCCGTCACCAACCAGCCCGTCATCGTCACCTCGGGGCTCGAGGCGGGCGAAGAAATCGTCACCCGCGGCATCCATTCGCTTGCCGAAGGCCAGCCTGTCGGAAGAAGTGTCGCCCCATGACCCCCAAGACTCCCTCCGGCTTCAATCTCTCCGATTGGGCGCTTCATCACCGCTCTCTGGTCTGGTTCCTGCTGATCATTTCGATGATTGCCGGCACGCTCAGCTATATGCGCCTCGGGCGCGAGGAGGATCCGAATTTCGCGATCAAGGTCATGGTGATCTCGGCCTCCCTGCCCGGCGCCACGATCGAGGATACGCTCAATCAGGTCACCAAACGCGTCGAGACCAAGCTCGAGGAACTCGACCGGCTGAAATTCACCCGCTCCGTCACCATGCCGGGGATCGCGGTGGTCTATGTCGAGCTGGAAGACAGCGTGCGCGGCGACGATGTCGGCGAGACATGGCAACGCCTCCGCTTCATGATGAATGACATCCGTCCGGAATTTCCCCGCGAATTCCAAGGCTTCGCCTTCAACGACGATTTCGGCGACGTCTACGGCAATATCTATGCCTTCACTTCCGACGGCTTTTCGAAACGCGAGATGCACGACCGCGTCGAGGATATCCGCAAGCAGGTCCAGGCCCTGCCCGATGCCGGAAAAACCGTACTTCTGGGGGTCCAGAAAGAGGAAATCCATCTCGAGTTTTCAACCGCGCGGCTGGCCTCGCTCGGGTTGAACCAGAACCAGGTCATCCAGTCGCTGGCCACCCAGAACGCCATCGCGCCCTCGGGCGTCATCCAAACCGGCGCCGAGCAGGTGCTGGTGCGGGTCAGCGGGCAATTCTACAACGCCTCCGCCATTGCCGATGTCAATCTGCGGGTCGGAGACCGCTTCTTCAACCTCGCCGATGTGGCGCGTGTAAGGCGCGGCTATCAGGACCCGCCCGAGCAGGTCTTCCGCTACAAGGGACAAGAGGCGATCGGGCTCCAGATCGGGATGCGTCAGGGCGGCAACATTCTGGCCTTCGGGCAAGAGGTCGACGCGCTGATGGACAAGATCACGCGCGATCTGCCGGTCGGCATCACCATGGTCAAATTCGCCGACCAGCCCCATGTCGTCAAAGAGGCGGTCGGCCATTTCGTGCAGGCCCTCGCCGAGGCGGTGGCGATCGTGCTTCTGGTCAGCTTCGTCAGCCTCGGCCTGCGCGCGGGCTTTGTCGTGACGCTGACCATTCCGCTCGTGCTGGCGATCACCTTCGTCATCATGGATTACCTCGGGATCACGCTGCAGCGGATCTCGCTCGGGGCGCTGATCATCGCGCTGGGGCTCTTGGTCGACGACGCCATGATCGCGATCGAGACCATGATTGCCCGGCTTGAAGCGGGCGACAGCCTTGGCCGCGCGGCCAGCTACGCCTGGTCCTCGATCGCTTTCCCGATGCTCTCGGGGACGTTGGTGACGGTCGCGGGCTTCATTCCGATCGGACTCAACTCCTCGATGGCGGGCGAGTTCACCTTTTCGCTTTTCGTCGTCATCGCGGTCTCGCTTTTGGTCAGCTGGGTGGTGGCGGTTCTGTTTGCACCGCTTCTGGGCGTGACCTTCCTGACCACGAAAATCGCGCGCCACAGCGAAACGCCCGGCCGGCTGCGGCGCGGGTTCCAATGGCTTTTGCTGCATGCGATGCGCTTCAAATGGGCGACGATCATCGTGACCATGGCATTGTTCGCGACCTCGGTCTGGGGGCTGCGCTTTGTCGAGCAGCAGTTTTTCCCCAGCTCCGACCGCACCGAGCTTCTGGTCGATGTGACCGAGCGCGCCAATGCCTCGATCGGCAAGACAACCGCCGATATCGACCGGCTCGAGGCCTTCATCGCCGCCAATGACGAGGCGGTTTTCTGGACGAGCTATATCGGACGCGGCGCGCCGCGCTTTGTTCTGGCGCTGGATCTGCCGACGCCGGGGCCGCATATGGGCCAGATCCTGATCCAGACCAGCGACCTTGCCGCCCGCGACCGGCTTCAGGCCAAGTTGCGCGGCTTTGCCGAGACCGAGATGATCGGGACCGACATCTATGTCAAAACCCTCGAGCTCGGTCCGCCGGTCGGGCGTCCGGTGCAATATCGCGTCTCGGCGAAATCGGTGCCCGAGGCGCGCGATGCCGCGCGCGGCCTCGCCGCGATTCTGGCCGCGGAGCCCAAACTCGACAGCGTCGCGATGGATTGGAACGAGCCCGCGCGCATGATCCGGCTGGTCGTGAACATGGACAAGGCACGCCAGCTCGGCATCACCAACGAGGATATTTCGAGCGCGCTTGCCGCCGTATTTTCGGGGGTGACGATCACGCAGATCCGCGACGGGACCTTCCTCGTCAATGTCACCGCGCGAGGGCAAGATACCGATCGCCACGCGCTGGAATCGATCCGCGACCTCCAGCTTTCCACGCCCAGCGGCTCGCCCATTCCGCTGGCGGCGCTGGTCACGCTGGAATACGGGACCGAGCAGCCGCTGATCATGCAGCGCGACGGGCGGCCGACGGTCACGGTCATGGCGGGGGTCGCAGGCAGCGACCAGCCCGCGACCCTGGTCGCCGCGCTGGCCGGACGCGTCGCCGCCTATCAGGCCGGTCTGCCCGCCGATGTCTCGATCGCGGTCGGCGGCTCGGTCGAAAGCTCGGCCGATAGCCAAGCCCCGATCGCGGCCGTGGTTCCGGTGATGCTTCTGGTCATGGCGACGCTCGTGATGATCCAGATGCAGAGCTTCCGCCTCAGCCTCATCGTCTTTGCGGCGGCTCCGCTCGGACTGATCGGCGTGGTGGCGACGCTGGTGCCTTTCGGCGTGCCGATGGGTTTTGTCGCGATCTTGGGGATCTTGGCGCTGATCGGCATTCTGATCCGCAACTCGATCATCCTCGTGCATGAAATCGAGGTGCTTCTCGCTGCCGGACAAACGCGCTGGGAGGCGGTCTTTCACGCCTCGGACAGCCGCGCGCGCCCGATCCTGCTGACGGCGGCGGCGGCCTCTTTCGCGCTGATCCCGATTTCGCGGCAGGTGTTCTGGGGGCCGATGGCCTTTGCGATGATGGGCGGTATCGTTGCGGGAACGCTGGTCACGCTGGTCTTCGTACCCGCGCTTTACTGCGCGGTCTTCGGGGTCAAGCCGCCCGCCAAAGACCCATCCGGGCCCGTTGCAGCCTGATCGGTGCTAGTCGGAGGGGCGGTCGATTTCGGCCAGAAATGCCGCGCCGAACCGGTCGAGCCGCGCGGGATCGAGGTAGCGCGCAAGATCGCGCGGGCGGTCCTCGGCGATGCGTTTGAGCGCCGAGGTCGGCACCGACAAAGGCTTCTCCGTGCCCTCTTCGCCGCGACCCAAGCGTTGCTGGGCCGCAAAAAGCCGGTCGAACAAGCCCCCCGCGTCACGCCCCGCCAAAGCGCGGCGCGCGGGATGCATTGGCGCGACCTCGCCCGCGATCACTTCGAGGAACTGGCGGCCGTAGCTTTCGAGCTTCTTCGCGCCGATCCCGCTGACCCGCGCCATCTGGTCCAGCGTCATCGGCCGGATCGAGACCATTTCGATCAACGTCTTGTCGGGGAAAATCACATAGGCCGGCACGCGCTGCGCCTCGGCCAGCTCGCGGCGCTTGGCCTTGAGCGCGGCAAAGAGCGGCGCGTCCTCCTCCGAGACCTGCTCGCGCACGACGGGCTGCACACGCGCCCGCGCAATGAGATCGCGGCGCAGGATCACCGGCACTTCGCCGCGCAGCACCGGATGGGCGGTCTCGGTGATCACGAGGCCGCCGTGGCGCTCGGGATCGGGGCGCACCAGATCGCGGCCGAGCATCTGCCGGATGATCGCCTGCCAGGCAATTTTGCCGATATCGCGCCCGCAGCCGAAAGTCGGCAGGTTGTCGTGGCCGCGCTGGGTCACCTTGTCGGTCGCATTGCCGGTCAGAACATCGATGATATGGCCCGCGCCGAACATCTCTCCGGTGCGCAGGATCGCCGACAGCGCCTTGCGCACGGGTTCGGTGCCGTCAAAGGTTTCGGGCGGGTTGTCGCAGATATCGCAATGGCCGCAGGGGCCGGATTCCTCGCCGAAATAGGCCAGAAGATACTGGCGGCGGCAGGTCGCGGCCTCGGCCAGACCCAAAAGCGCGTTGAGGCGGGCGTGATCGGCGGATTTGCGTTCGTTGGGGGCAAGCCCCTCGTCGATCTGGCTGCGGCGCAGACGGATGTCCTCGGGACCGTAAAGCGTCATCGTCTCGGCAGGACCGCCGTCGCGACCCGCGCGGCCGATTTCCTGATAATAGGCCTCGATCGAACGCGGCAGGTCGGCATGGGCCACCCAGCGGATGTCGGGTTTGTCGATCCCCATGCCGAAGGCGATGGTCGCGACCACGATCAGCCCGTCCTCGCGCTGGAAGCGGCCCTCGACATCGCGGCGCGCCTCGGCCTCCATGCCGCCGTGATAGGCGACGGCGGGCAGACCCGCTTCGGTCAGGGCATGGGCCAGAGTCTCGGTTTTGGCGCGCGTGCCGCAATAGACGATGCCCGACTGGCCGTCGCGGGCACGCGCGAAATCGAGGATCTGGCGACGCGGCCCGTCCTTGGGCGCGAAGGCGAGATGGATGTTCGGGCGGTCGAAGCCGCGCAGAAAGGCCAAAGGCGCCGCATCCGCAAAGAGCCTGCGGTTGATTTCCTCGCGGGTTTCGGCATCCGCTGTCGCGGTGAAGGCGGCCAAAGGCACGTCGAGCGTCGCCCGCAACTCGCCGATACGCAGGTAATCGGGGCGGAAGTCATGGCCCCATTGGCTGACGCAATGCGCCTCGTCGACGGCGATCGCGGTGACATTGGCACGGCGCAGCATGGCGATCGTTCCGCCCGATGCCAGACGCTCGGGGGCCATGTACAAAAGCTTCAGCTCGCCCGCACGCAGGGCGTCATAGACGGCCGCGGTTTCTTCCTCTGTATTGCCCGAGGTCAGCGCGCCCGCCGCAACGCCCGCCTCGCGCAGGGCCCTGACCTGATCGCGGATCAGCGCGATCAGCGGCGAGATCACCACGGTCACACCCTCGCGCATCAGCGCAGGCAATTGATAACACAGTGATTTTCCGCCACCCGTCGGCATGATCGCCAGAACGTCGCGACCAGCCGCAACAGCGTCGACGATTTCCTGCTGACCGGGGCGGAAACCGTCAAAGCCGAAGACCTGCCGCAGAAGGGGCGCGGCCGTCATCTCAGAAGCTGTAGAACCAGCCGGCGTTATTGATCAGCAGCCGCTGGAGAATGATGATGGCGATGAAGACGACCAACGGCGCGAGATCGAGCCCGCCGGTATTGGGCAGAATGCGGCGCACCGGCGCATAGATCGGCTCGAGCAGGCGCGACAGACCGTTCCAGATCTGCCAGACCATCGGCTGGCGCAGGTTCAGCACCTGAAAATTGATCAGCCAGGACATGATGATATGCGCGATCATGATGAACCAGATCACGTCGAGGATCAGCATCAGGGCTTGGAACAGCGTCGTCATGGCAACCTTTCGGGAAAGACTAGGCGACAGGTAAGCCACGACGGGCCGCCACGCAAGGCACGCGTGACGGATGTGTCTTCGGGTCGCGCTTTCCCCCTCCCGCCTGCATCCTCGGCATGACGGGCGCGCTTGCCGTCGGGTCTCCCGTTGACGCTGGCTGCCGCCGCCGTTAGCCCGTGGCACGAGACAACAAGGAGCAGGCCGATGTATCCCCTCGTGCGCTATGCCAAGGATCTGTGGAAATCGCGCAGCATGTCGCCCCTGCCCCCGACCGGCAGCCATGTCTCGGTGCATCGCTGCTGGCCTTGGGACATCGATCCCTGGATCGAGCTGAACAACGGCCGCACGCTCACGCTTTACGATCTCGGGCGACTGCCGCTGGCGGTGCGTACCGGCATGATCTCGACCCTGCGCGCCAACAACTGGGGCATTGCGGTGGCCGGCAATTCGGTGCGCTACCGCCGCCGCATCAAGCCGTTCCAGCGCTTCACCATGGTCAGCCACGTTCTGGGCTGGGACAACCGCTTCGTCTATATGGAGCAGATGATGTGGTCCAAAGGCGAATGCGCCAACCACATGTTGTTGCGCGCCGCCATTACCTCGAGCGAAGGCATCGTGACGCCCGCACGGATGATGCAGGCCGCAGGCGTCAGCGAACACAGTCCCGAACTGCCCGAATGGGTCAATGCCTGGATCGAGGCCGACGCGCTCAAACCCTGGCCGCCCGAATTGCCGCCCCTTGCCGCCAGCGACACAAAAGTCGATTTGCCTCGGTGACCGAATTCTGGCCTACTGCCCGCGATTTGCGCGACCCGAACAGGCGCGTGTTTCGCGACCCGAATGCGCGCGCATTTCGCGACGGCAACCGGCGCGCGGAGGCGGACAGGGACCACGGAGACCATTTTGCTCGATAAAAAACGCCTCTGGGGCTGGTGGTTTTTCGATTGGGCCAGCCAGCCCTATGCCACCTTGCTGCTGACCTTCATCTTCCCGATCTATTACACGCAGGCGGCGCGCGCGCATTACATGGCGCTTGGCCAAAGCGGGGCCGAGGCCGGCGCAAGCGCGCAAGCGCTTTGGGGCTACGGTCTCGCCATCACGGGGATCATCATCGCGGGCCTTGCCCCGATCCTCGGCGCGATTGCCGACGGGCGCGGGCAAAGACTGGTCTGGGTCTGGATCTTTTCGCTGTTCTACATGCTGGGCGCGGCAGGGCTGTGGTTCCTTATGCCCGACGGCAGCAATCTCGTCTTCGCGATCGCCTGTTTCGGCCTCGGCCTTTTGGGCATGGAATTCACCACGATCTTCACCAATGCGCTGCTGCCCGGCCTTGCCGCACGCGAAGAAATCGGCCGGATCTCGGGTACGGGCTATGCTTTCGGCTATCTCGGAGGCGTCGTCGCTTTGGCGTTCATGCTGCTCCTGCTGGCCGAGAATACCGAAACCGGCCGCACCCTGCTGGGCATCAGCCCGATCTTCGGCCTTGATCCCGAGAGCCGCCAAGGTACCCGCGCCGCGGGGCCTTTCGTCGCGATCTGGTATGCGGTGTTCATGATCCCCTTCCTGCTCTGGGTGAAAGAGCCGCGTTATGGCCCTCCCGCGCAAAGCGTCAAAACGGCGCTGAAAGGGCTCGGGACGCTGATCGCGGGGCTGCGGCATCGCCGCTCACTGGCCTCGTGGCTGTTGTCGTCGATGTTCGCGCGCGATGCGCTGAACGCGCTTTATTCGTTCGGCGGGGTCTATGCGGCAGCGGTGCTGGGCTGGCCGGTCTTTCTGGCGGGGGTCTTCGGCGTCGTTTCGGCACTCTCGGCAGCGCTGATCACCTGGATCGGCGGTCACGCCGACCGCGCCTGGGGGCCGCGTCCGGTGATCTGGGGAGCCACGTTGGTGCTGATCGGGGTCTGCGCGATCGTGATCGGCATGAGCCGGACCAGCTTTTTCGGCATCGCTCTGGCCGCGGATTCGCGCCTGCCGGATATGGTCTTTTTCGCCTGCGGCGTGGCGATCGGCGGCGCGGGCGGGGCTTTGCAATCGGCAAGCCGCACCATGATGGTGCTGCACACCACACCCGAGCGCGCGACGGAAGCCTTTGGCCTTTATGCACTTTCCGGCAAAGCCACCGCATTCCTCGCACCGCTTGCCATCGCGGTGATGACGCAGATCAGCGGGGATCAGCGCTTGGGGATTTCCCCCTTGATCATGATGTTCCTTCTGGCGCTGATCCTGCTAATCTGGGTCAAACCACAAGGAGAACACGAGCAGTGATCCGCCGTTTCCTGTCCGCAGCCTGCGCGATCGCCGCGCTGGCGCTGCCGCTTTCGCTGGCCCCCGCACAGGCCGATCCGCTGGCCAAAGACGTCTTCGGCGCGGCCCCCGGCCCGACCGGAGGCGCCCCCGCCGCTATCGGATTTTACTCCAAGGGCTGCGTTTCGGGCGCGGTGCAACTGCCCGAAACCGGCCCGAGCTGGCAGGCGATGCGCCTTTCGCGCAACCGCAACTGGGGCCATCCCCAGATGATCGATTTCCTCGTCGGGCTTTCGGGCGCGGCGCAAAAGGCCGGTTGGCGCGGGCTCTATATCGGCGACATCTCGCAATCGCGCGGCGGGCCGATGGTCACGGGCCATGCCAGCCACCAGATGGGGCTTGATGCCGATATCTGGATGCTGCCGCCCTCGAGCCTGACGCTTTCGCGCCAACAGCGCGAGAACCTCTCGTCGGTTTCGGTGGTCAACAAGGCCGGAACGCAGCTGACGAATTACTGGAACCCCGGCCATATGTCGATCATCCGCGCCGCCGCCAGCGACCGCCGCGTCGAGCGGGTCTTTGTCGATCCGGTGGTCAAGGTCGCGATGTGCAATATGGAGACCGGCAACCGCAACTGGCTGCGCAAGGTCCGCCCGATCAACAATCACGACTACCACTTCCACGTCCGCCTCGCCTGTCCGGCCGGTTCGGTCTGCCAGCAGCAGGACGCGCCGCCCGCAGGCGACGGCTGCGCCGAGGCCGCGGAATGGATCGAGAACCGCGTCAATCCGAGCCGCGTGAAACCGACGCCGCCTGATCCCAACTATCGCCATCCCCGTAGTTTCCGCCTGAGCGAGATGCCCGCGCAATGCCAGACCGTAGCCACCGCTCGGTAAAACGCCTTCTGCCCAGTCCCGTACTGACGTCCGTTGCCGCCGCCTTCGTGCTGGCGGCAATGGTGACTCATGGCGTGACCGCCGATCCGCGCGCCGGCGACGATCTGGAGACCGCAGCAGAGGCCTCCGCACCCAAGGTCGATTACATCGCGACCTATGTCTGGAGCGAATCCGCCGATGATTTCGGCGGCTATTCGGGCATCGAGGTTTCGGAGGACGGTCTGGGCTTTACCGCGCTTTCGGACCGCGCCACCATCCGCTGGGGCCGGATCGAGCGTGACGCCTCGGGCCGGATCCGCGCGATGGAATCGGCTGGCAATGCGCGGCTGCGCGACAGCGACGGCAAGCCGCTCAAACCCGGGCTGCTGGGCGATTCCGAAGGGCTCGCGGTCGGGGCGGACGGCAAGATCTATGTCAGTTTCGAAGGCCTTGTGCGCGTCGTGCGCTACGACACGCCCGACAGTCCGGCAAAAGTGCTCAAGGGCCCGCCGGAATTTCGCAAGATGCAGAAGAATTCCGCGCTGGAATCGCTGGCGATCCTGCAGGACGGCACGCTTTTGACCATGCCCGAGCGCTCGGGCGCGCTCGAGCGGCCCTTTCCGGTCTGGCGCTACCGCGACGGCACTTGGGACCAGCCCTTCGCCGTGCCGCGCAGCGGAAACTGGCTGCCGGTCGGATCGGATATGGGGCCGGACGGGCGGTTCTACCTGCTCGAGCGCGACTTCAAGGGGCTCTTGGGCTTTCTGTCGCGGGTGCGCCGTTTCGATCTGACGCCCGAAGGCTTGGTGAACGAACAGATCCTGCTGCAAAGCCGCCCGCTGCAATACGACAATCTCGAGGGGATCTCGGTCTGGCGCGACGATTTCGGCATCCGGCTGACGATGATCTCGGACGACAATTTCAACCTCTTCCAGCGCACCGAACTGGTCGAATACCGCGTTCAGGACTGAAGCGCGCACGCAAGCGGCCCGATCCCGCCGAAAACGCCCCTCAACCGGACAGTCGGCTTTACATGCCCGCCTCAAGGCCGTTCCATGCGAACAAAAGGGCAGAAAAGGATGACCGTCATGAGCAAAGCCGCCAAAAGCTCCGCCAAAGGCAAGCGCGCCGCGCCCGCGCCGCCCCGTCCGGTGACCACCGCGCTCGATGCCGCCATCGACCGTGCTTTGGCCGAAAAGCGCATCGTCGGCACCGTCGTCATCATGGCCGAGGACGGCGTGATCACCTATCACCGTGCCGCCGGTTTCGCCGATCGCGAAGCCGGTGCCGCGATGCAGCCCGCGACATGGTTCCGCTATGCCTCGGTCACCAAAGCCTTCACCACCGTCGCCGCCTTGCGCCTGATCGCGCAAGGACGCCTCTCGCCCGATGATCCGGTTGCGGAATGGCTGCCCGAATTCACCCCGAACCTCGTTGACGGCAGTCCGGCCGCGATCACGGTCGGCGATCTCATGGCGCATATGGCGGGGCTGGATTACGGCTTCAACCAGAGGGCGGACGGCAGCTATGCGGCTGCCGGCGTCTCGGACGGCATCTCGGAGCGCGAGATTTCCCTGGCCGAGAACCTCCGCCGCATCGCCAGCGTGCCGATCGACATCACGCCGGGCAAGGATTGGCGTTATTCGATGGGCACCGATGTTCTGGGCGCGGTGATCGAGGCCGTGACCGACAGCGCTTTGCCCTTCGCGATGGCCGATCTCGTGACCGGCCCGCTGGCGCTCGATGCGGCCTTTTCGCTGCCGAGCAAACACAACCTTGCCGCCGCCTATGCCGATGCCCTGCCCGAGCCGCGCCTGATGGAGGGCGTGACCCGCGTTCAGGGGCTTTTGCCCGAGGGTCAGGCTTTTGCCTTCGACCCCGAACGCATCACCGATCTCGCGGCCTTCCCTTCGGGCGGCGGCGGGATGGCGGGCACGGCAGAAGCCGCGATAACCCTGCTCGAGACCCTGCGCACAGGCCCCTTCCTCGGCCCCGAGCTGCGCGCCGCAGCCGCGACCGATCGCGCGCATTTCGGCGCCGAGGGCCATCCGCTGCGTGGTCCGGGCTACGGCCACGCCTGGGCGGGGGCGGTCCACCTCGACCCCGAGCAATCGGGCGCGGGCCTGTCGAAAGGCAGCCTGGCATGGGGCGGGATCTATGGCCATAGCTGGTTCATCGATCCCGAGCGCAAACGCAGCGTCCTCGCTTTGACCAATACCGCAGTCGAGGGCATGTCGGGGCAGTTCTCGCTCGACATCCGCGACGCGACCGCGCTCTGAGGCAGGCAGGCGCGGCGGACCGGTCCCGCCTCGCCCGCGCCACGTCAGGATTGACTCGCTCGGGCCGAAGGCTTATGCGCCCGTTTGCCTGCATCGGCGGGCCGAGTTCTCCGCTACCTTGTCAAAACGGAACCTGACATGTCCCGCATTCTTCCCGGCATTCTTGCCATGGCCATCGTTGTTGTGGCCTCGAACATCCTTGTCCAGCACCTTCTGGGCGACTGGCTGACCTGGGGGGCACTGACCTATCCGGTAGCCTTCCTTGTCACCGATATCATGAACCGCATCTACGGGCCGCAAGCCGCGCGCAAAGTGGTCTTCGCGGGCTTTCTCACCGGCGTTCTCTGCTCGGTCGTGGCGGCCGGTCTGGACAAGACAACGCTTCGCATCGCCATCGCTTCGGGCGCGGCTTTCCTGTCGGCGCAACTGCTTGATATCGCGATCTTCAACCGCCTGCGCCAACGCAACTGGTGGCTGCCGCCTCTGGCCGCGACGGTCGCGGGTTCCATCCTCGATACGGTGATCTTCTTCGGCATCGCCTTTTGGACCGGCCTGAGCGGCGTCTTTCCCCATGACGACATCAGCTGGGCCAACGAGCTGGTGCCGCTTCTGGGTCAGGGCCCGAACCTGCCGCTTTGGGTGTCCTTGGCGGTCGCCGATTGGTCGGTGAAAATGGCAATGGCGATTTTCGCACTGATCCCGTTCCGTATCATTGTAGGCAATTTGATCGACCGCCGCGCAGAAATCTAATTGACAGAACAATTTATTGTGGCACGCTTCCTTATAACGGCAACATTTTGAAAGGAGGTGGTCCAGTGTCGAGAGTGATAGTGGAGAGAGGTGTCGGGACAGGTAAGGAGGCCGTGGCCTGAGGGCAAACCCTTAGGTTGTCAATCCTTGTCTGGGAGCGGAGGCTTTCCAAGCCCTAACCGGACCATTTCCTTAGATCTCGCGGGTCGTTCGAAAGGACGACCCGTTCTATTTTGCAAGTCCGTCCGGTTTGGCTTTGGCAAAGCCGTTCGGCAAGGCGCGGCCTTTCGGCGTGGCAGGGTTTCGGCAAGCCGCATTTTCAGCCCCGCCATCATGGCCCGAAGGCTTCGACGCATGGCCTGCCGCCGAAATCAGGCCGCAGCGGTAAACGTGTCGTCGCGCAGCAATTGGGCTCCTTGATCCGCCCGACTGTCGCGAAACGAGCCGTCATGCAGGCTCGAGCCGCTTGTCGCCTCCTGCGTCGGACGGGACATCACCTTGAAAATGATCGACAATTACAACGTCGGCCAGCCGCCCCGCGTCGCCGCCCCAGCGATCAGGGCTTGAAAATTGCGGGCCCAAAGGGTCTTGATACGCCATCAGCCGAAAGCCTGATGCGCTTTGTCGCGCGGCCAAGGCCCCAATGATGCGAGGACCTCATGTCGAGAACCGCTCCCCTCTCTGTCGCCCTGCTTGCCGCCTTTTGCGCGGCGGCCCCCGCCTTTGCCAATGATCCGGCAAGCTGCGCCACCGTGCGCTCCTCCGATCCCGGCTGGACCGATATTACCGCGACCAACGGCGTGGCGACGGCTCTGCTCAAGGGTCTGGGCTACAAGCCCGATATCCGCACGCTTTCGGTGCCGATCGGCTACGAGGCGCTCAAGACCGGCGAAACCGATGTGTTCCTCGGCAACTGGATGCCGGCGCAGAAATCCTTCCGCGACGATCTCGACGCTTCGGGCCAGACCGAAGAGCTGGTCCAGAACCTCGAAGGCGCGAAATTCACCCTTGCGGTGACGGCTGCCGCCAAGGATCTCGGCATCGCCGACTTCAAGGATCTCGACGCGCATCGCGATGCCTTCGGCGGGAAAATCTACGGGATCGAGCCGGGCGCGCCCGCCAACCAGTCGATCGCCAAGATGATCGCCGAGGACAAATTCGGCCTTGGCGATTGGGAACTGGTGGAATCGAGCGAGCAAGGCATGCTGGCACAGGTCCAGCGCAACGAGGCGGCCTCGACCCCTTCGGTCTTCCTCGCCTGGGCGCCCCATCCGATGAACGTCGCGCTGGATGTGACCTATCTCGCGGGCGGCGATGCGGAATTCGGCCCCGATTTCGGCGGTGCTTCGGTCCATACCATCGCACGCAAGGCATGGGTCGCCGAATGCCCGAACCTTGCCAAGCTTTTCACCCAGCTGACTTTCGACGTCGATATGGAGAACGTCCTGATGGGCAATATCCTCGACGACGGGATGGAGCCGGCGAAGGCCGCATCGGGCTGGATCGCGGCCCATCCCGAGGTTGCCGCGAAATGGCTCGACGGCGTGACCACGCTTGACGGCCAGCCCGGCCTCGAGGCCGTCATGGCTTCGGTCCAGTAAGCGGAAAATGGTCGTGTCCGAGCGTCCCAATATCCTGATCCTCATGGTCGACCAGCTGTCGGGGGTGCTTTTCCCCGACGGCCCGGCCGATTTTCTGAAAGTGCCGAACCTGCGCCGTCTGGCGGAGCGCTCGACGCGCTACCAGAATGCCTATACCGCCAGCCCGCTTTGTGCGCCGGGCCGAGCGGCCTTCATGGCGGGGCAATTGCCGCGCCGCACCCGTGTTTACGACAATGCCGCCGAATTCGCCTCCGACATTCCGACCTATGCGCATCATTTGCGTCGCGCGGGCTATCAGACGGCGCTTTCGGGCAAGATGCATTTCGTCGGCCCCGACCAGCTGCACGGCTTTGAAGAGCGCCTGACCACCGACATCTATCCCGCCGATTTCGGCTGGACCCCCGATTACCGCAAACCGGGCGAGCGCATCGATTGGTGGTATCACAACCTCGGCTCGGTCACCGGCGCGGGCGTGGCCGAGATCACCAACCAATACGAATATGACGACGAGGTCGCCTATAACGCCTGCCGCAAGCTCTACGACCTGTCGCGCGGTGCGGACGAGCGGCCGTGGTGCCTGACCGTCAGCTTCACCCATCCCCACGATCCTTTCGTGGCGCGGCGCAAATACTGGGATCTGTACGAGGGCATCCCCGAGCTCGATCCGCCTGCCCCGATCGCCTATGCCGATCAGGACCCCCATGCGCAGCGCCTGATGGATGCTTGCGACTATACCGCGCTCGAGGCGACGGACGAGGATATCCGCCGCTCGCGTCAGGCCTATTTCGCCAATATCTCTTATGTCGACGACAAGATCGGCGAGATCCTCGACGTGCTCGAGCGGACGCGGCAGGAGGCGATCATCGTCTTCCTGTCCGATCACGGCGAAATGCTGGGCGAGCGCGGGTTGTGGTTCAAGATGAACTTCTTCGAACAATCGGCACGGGTGCCCCTGATGATCGCGGCTCCCTCGATGGCGCCGGGTCTGGTGGAGGAGCCGGTCTCGACCATCGACGTCTTGCCGACGGTGACGGAGCTTGCGGGTATTTCCGTGACGGAGATCACCCCTTGGACAGACGGGAAATCACTGGCCCAAGGAGCGGCGGATCGCGGTCCGGTCGCGATGGAATATGCCGCCGAGGGGTCGATCACGCCTCTGGTCGGGCTGGTCGACGGGGCGTGGAAATATATTGCCTGCCCCGCCGATCCCGAAATGCTGTTCAATCTGGCCGACGATCCGCAGGAGCGGCACAATCTGGCCGCCGATCCTGCAGCGGCGGGGCAGCTCGAAAAGATGCGCGCCCTTGCGGCGGAGCGTTGGGATCTGGCCGCCTATGACCGCGAGGTCCGCGACAGTCAGGCGCGACGCTGGATCGCCTACGAGGCGCTGCGCAAAGGCAATTACCAATCCTGGGATTTCCAGCCGGTGATGAATGCCTCGGAGCGCTATATGCGCAACCATATGGACCTCAATATCCTCGAGGAATCCAAAAGGTTCCCGCGCGGCGAATAGCGCGAAGACATGAAAAGGGCGGGGAAATCCCCGCCCTTTGTCGTCCGGTTGACCTGTGGCCTCAGATGCGCTGGATCGCCAGAGCGATGCCCTGACCGCCGCCGATGCACATCGTCACCAGCGCCTTGTCGCCCGAGATCCGCTCGAGTTCGTACATCGCCTTGATGGTGATGATCGCGCCGGTCGCGCCGATCGGGTGGCCAAGCGCGATCGCGCCGCCGTTCGGGTTGACCTTGGCAGGATCAAGGCCGAGGCCCTTGTTCACCGCCAAAGCCTGCGCAGCGAAAGCCTCGTTCGATTCGATCACGTCGAAATCCGAGGCTTTGAGGCCGGTTTTCTCGAGCAATTGCTCGACTGCGGGAATCGGGCCGATGCCCATGACCTCGGGGCGCACGCCCGCGACCGCATAGCCGAGCAGGCGGAACTTCGGGGTGAGTCCTGCCGCTTTCGCCGCATCCGCCCGCGCCAGAACGATCGCGCCCGCGCCGTCATTGAGGCCCGAGGCATTGCCCGCGGTCACCGTGCCGTCTTTCTTGAAGGCAGGCTTGAGACCGGCCAGCTTGTCGAGATCGGTCGCCTTGGGATGCTCGTCGGTGTCGAACATGACCGTGCCCTTGCGGGTCTTGATCTCGACCGGAACGATCTGCTCCTTGAAGCGGCCCTCGGCGATCGCTTTGGCGGCGCGGGTCTGGCTTTCCAGCGCGAAAGCATCCTGTTCGGCGCGCGAGATGTTGAACTCGTCCGAGACATTCTCGGCGGTCACGCCCATATAGCCATTGCCCATCGGATCGGTCAGCGCACCGACCATCATGTCGATCATCTTGATATCGCCCATTTTCGCGCCGAAACGCGCGGCAGGCACCGCATAGGGGGCACGGCTCATTGATTCCGCACCACCCGCGACGGCGAAATCGGCATCGCCCAATGCCAGAGCCTGCGCGGCCGAGACGATGGCCTGCGCGCCCGAGCCGCAAAGGCGGTTCACGTTCATCGCCGGCACTTTGTCCGGAATCCCCGCATCGAGCATGGCGACGCGGCCGAGATACATGTCGCGCGGCTCGGTATTGAGGACATGGCCGAAGACGACATTGCCGATCTGCTCGGGTGCGACGCCCGCACGTTCAAGCGCGACGCGGGTCACGGTCGTGGCCAGATCGATCGGCGCGAAAGCCGCGAGACTGCCGCCAAAGCCGCCGATCGCGGTGCGCGCGCCGGACAGGATGACGATTTCATTGTCGGACATTGGTTCTCTCCCCTGGAAATCGCTGCGAGCTTAACTTGCTGCGCTGCGGCAGGGAAGCATTTCCGCAAGGCCCGTCACCTCGGCGTGCCACTTGCCGCAATGGGGCTACAATCGCGGGTTGCGCCTGTGGCAAATCCCGCCAAAGCTGGCGCCATGACCCAAGACATCCGACTCAGCACGTCCGGCGATCCGCTTGCCAACCCCCGCCTCAGTCTGAGGCTCCATTTCGATCAGGGGCTGACCTTTGGTCGCGGCAAGGCCGATCTGCTGCAGGCGATCTGCGACGACGGCTCGATCTCGGCAGCGGGGCGGCGCATGCGCATGAGCTATCGCCGCGCCTGGGCCTTGGTCGAGGAGATGAACACGACCTTCGCCGAGCCTCTGGTCGATAGCGCGCGCGGCGGCTCGGGCGGCGGCGGGGCCGCGTTGACCGACAAGGGCCGCGAGGTGCTGGCGCATTACCGCGCGCTCGAGGCGCTTTTGCGCGAGGCAGGTGCCGACCATCTCGATGCGCTCTGCGGCGCCTTGCGCGCAACCGTGGAACCCGAACCGCCGAAAGGATAGGCCCAAGCGTCCGGTCCGGCGGGAAATAACGCTTGCCCGTCCGATACCTGTCTGGTTATGTCCGGTCAGACACAACGAGCGGAGACCCCCATGCGTTCTTCCTTTATCGCCCTTGCCCTTTCGGCAATGATCGCGACCCCGATTGCGAGCCCCGCTTTCGCCGAAGATTTCACCATCTTCGCCGCCGCCAGCCTGAAGACCGCGCTCGACGAGGTTGCGGGCGAGTGGGAGAAGACCACGGGCGACAAGGTGACGATCTCCTATGCGGGCAGCGGCCAGCTGGCCAAGCAGATCCAGCAGGGCGCGCCGGCCGATCTCTTCATCTCGGCGGCGGTCAACTGGATGGACGAGGTCGAGAAATCGGGCCATATCGACGCCTCCTCGCGCAAGGATCTGCTCGGCAATACGCTGGTTCTCGTCGGCCACGGCGAGGGCAAGACGCTGGATCTCGCGACGCTGCCCGAGGCGCTCGGCGACGGAAAGCTGGCGATGGGCCTGCTGGAATCGGTTCCGGCCGGCCAATACGGCAAGCAGGCGCTGGAAAAGCTCGGTCTTTGGGACAGGGTCGAAAGCCATGTCGCGCAGGCCGATAACGTCCGCGCCGCGCTGACTCTGGTTGCGACCGGCGAGGCGCCCTTCGGCATCGTCTACGGCAGCGATGCGGTCGCCGAAAAAGGCGTCAGCGTTGCCGCGACCTTCCCCGCCGACAGCCATGATCCGATCATCTATCCCGCAGCACTCGTCGCCGGTTCGACCTCGACCCAGGTCGGCGCCTTCTTCGAGAGCCTGCAACAAGAGCCTGCGAAATCGGTCCTCGAGGGACAGGGTTTCACGGTTCTGCCCTGATCGATGGACTGGCTGAGCCCCGAGGAATGGCAGGCGGTTCTCTTGTCGCTGCGGGTCTCCGTCGTGGCGATGATCTGCAGCCTGCCGGTCGCGGTGGCAGTGGCCTGGCTTTTGGCCCGCAAGCGCTTTGCGGGCCATTCCATCGTCAGCGGCATCGTCCATTTGCCGCTGATCCTGCCGCCGGTGGTGACCGGCTATCTTCTGCTTCTGACCTTCGGCACGCAGGGCACGATCGGCTCGGTGCTCAAGGAGTTCGGCATTGTCTTTGCCTTCCGCTGGACCGGCGCGGCGATTGCGGCGGCCGTCATGGCGTTCCCGCTGATGGTGCGCGCGATCCGGCTGGGTTTCGAGGCGGTCGATCCGCGGCTTGAACAGGCGGCGGCCACGCTTGGCGCGCCGCGCTACGCGGTTTTCCTGACCGTCACCCTGCCGCTCATCTGGCCCGCGCTTCTGGCGGGGCTCGCGCTCGGTTTCGCCAAGGCGATGGGAGAGTTCGGCGCGACGATCACCTTTGTCTCGAACATCCCCGGCCAGACCCAGACCATCCCTTCGGCGATCTATGCGCTTTTGCAGGCCCCGGGCGGCGAAGCCCGCGCCATGCGGCTGGTCATCATCTCGGTCGCGATCGCGATGGCGGCGGTGATCCTTTCCGAGGCGCTCGCCCGCCGCGCCAAGATCCGCGATTAGGGCCGCTTTCATGGTTTTGTCGCTCTCGATCCACAAACGCTTTCCCGCCATGGAGCTCGATGTCGCCTTCGAGGCCCCGTCCGGCGTCACGGCGGTTTTCGGGCCTTCGGGCTGCGGCAAGACCTCGACCGTGAATGCGGTGGCAGGGTTGTTGCGGCCCGATCGCGGGCATATCGCGCTGGACGGGCAACCGCTATACGACAGCGCGAAAGGCATCGACCTGCCGACGCAAAAGCGCCGCATCGGCTATGTGTTTCAGGATGCGCGGCTTTTCCCGCATCTCAGCGTTGCCGCGAACCTGCGCTACAGCTGGCGCTGGCGGCGCGGCGCGGCCCGCGATTTCGACCGGATCGTCGAGATGCTCGCGCTCGGCCCGCTGCTCAAACGCTACCCGCGCCACCTCTCGGGCGGGGAGAAGCAGCGCACCGCCATCGGCCGCGCGCTGCTGTCGGACCCCGCGCTGCTGGTCATGGACGAGCCTTTGGCCGCGCTGGACGAGGCGCGCAAATCCGAGATCATGCCCTGGCTCGAACGGCTGCGCGACGAGGTGAACCTGCCGATCCTCTATGTCAGCCATTCGACCGCCGAGGTGCTGCGTCTCGCCACCACCCTCGTCATGCTGGATGCGGGCCGCGTCACCTATGCCGGTCCCTTGGCCGAGGCGATTTCGGATGCGCGGCTTGGTCCGGCCTTCGGCGCACGCGAGGCCGGAGCATTGCTTCAGGGCCGCATCGAAAGCCGCGAGGCGGACGGCATGTGCCGCGTTTCCACCCCCGCCGGACCCCTTCTTCTGCCCGATCAGGGCGAGGCTTTGGGCGCCGAAATCCGCCTGCGCATCCTTGCCCATGAGGTGATCCTCTCGCTCGATGCGCCGCAGGGGATTTCCGCGCTCAACGTGCTGCCCGCCGTGGTCGAACGGATCGAGGGCGGCTATGTCGAGCTGCGCCTCGGCACGGCGAAAATCCTTGCCCAGATCACGCCCCGCTCGGTGGCGACGCTGGGGCTTTCCGCCGGCCGCAGCTGCCATGCGATCATCAAATCGGCGGCAATGGTCCGATCCTAGGCCCGATCTCGGGTTTATGATTGGCGAAAGCGCGGTTTTTCATTATGGTCCATGCAAAAAGACCATGAGGGCAGAATGAACAGGTATCTCAAACTGGCCATTGTCGGGCTGGTCGCATCCTGTGGCGGCGGCGGAAACTACAAGGCTCCCCGCAATCTGGACAATGCTTGCGCCATCAAGGCCGAGCGTCCCGCCTATTTCAAGGCCATGCAGACGACCCAGCGCCGCTGGGGTGTTCCGATCCATGTCCAGATGGCCTCGATCCATCAGGAATCGAAATTCATCGGCGATGCGCGCACGCCGCACCAATATGTTCTGGGCATCATTCCGGTCGGCCGCCAAAGCTCGGCCTACGGCTATAGCCAGGCGCTCGACGGGACCTGGGAAGAATACCAGAAAGAGACCGGCAACCGCCGCGCGCGCCGCGACAATATCAAGGATGCGACCGATTTCATGGGTTGGTACATGGACGGGACCTCCAAGCGGCTCGGCATCTCGAAATGGGATACGCAATCGCAATATCTGGCCTATCACGAAGGCCGCTCGGGCTTTGCGCGCGGCTCGCACCGCAGCAAGCCGTGGCTGATGAATGTCTCGGCCAATGTCGCACAGCGCGGCGAGACCTATCGCGCGCAGCTGGCCTCCTGCCGCTAGGCAGCATACCGGAACCAATGCGAAGGCCCCGCCGAACAGCGGGGCCTTGTTCCATTCGGACCTATTGTTTCACGTGACCCAAGGCTTTTGCCCGAAGCCGGCGCCCAAACCCTCGCACGCGATCACGCGCGGCTTAACGGCCGCGACGCTCCATCTCGCTCTGGATGGCGAATCGCGAGGGGGGGATGCCCACACCCATCTTCATCTCGCCCAGAATGACGGTGGTCTTGACGCCGGCATCATTGGTCACGACCCATTGGCGCAGCTGCGTCGGATTGGCGGTGAACACCATCTGGATATTGCCGTATTCGGGATGCTGGGGATCCTGCGCGGTCACGACGGTCGCATTCTTGCTTTCGGTATAACCCGTCACCATCCGCGCGGTCGACAGGTTCACATTCGGCGCGAGGATGATCGACAGCGGGGTTTTCGAGAGCGGATATTGCTGCGGACCGCCGTTCGATTTGCCGTCGAACACCGCAACCTGACCGGCCGAGGCCAGCACCAGCGTGCGGTCGCCCTTGTATTCGAAGCGCACGCGGTTCGGGCGGTGCATGAAAAGCGTCCCCGTCGACATCGTGCCGTCGCCGTTCACCTGAGTGAAATCGGCCTGAGCGGTCTGGATGCTGTTGAGATAACGCGAAATCTCGTTCAACGGGATTTTCTCGGCCATCGCCGGAAGGGCAAGACCAAGGGCGAGGACGGGCGCAAGCGCGAGAGACAGAAGCTTTTTCATGAGCCGATTATGACCGTTTTTGCAAAGGCTTGCACATCACGTTCGCCGGATGTGCACAGGCGTAACTCTCGCGGGTTGGTGAGCGTTCCCCCGCTGTCGTCACAGTGAACGCCCCGTGAGCAGGCGCGGCATCGGATCAAGGCTCAAGCCCGCCGCCTGCCGCATGAAACCGCGCCGCAGCGCCGGCACCGCATCGACGAGGCCCATGCCGAGCGCGCGCCCCGCCCGCAACAGCGGATTGTCGTTGGAAAAGACCGCATTCACCGTATCCATGCCGTAAGCGAGCAGCGTCGCATCGCCGCGCCGCCATTGCTCGTATCGGCGCAGGACCGCCAGCGTGCCGAAATCCTCGCCGCGACGATGGGCCAGAACCAGCACCTCGGCCAAAGACGCCACATCGCGCAGTCCGAGGTTGAGCCCCTGCCCCGCAATCGGATGGACGCCATGCGCCGCATCGCCGATCAGCGCGACCCTCTCGGCCGCATAGTGATCGGCCAGCGTCATCCCCAGAGGATAGGAGAATCGCGGCCCCGCCAGTGAAATCGCGCCCAGAAAATCGCCGAAACGCGGCCGCAGCACATCCAGAAACGCCTCGTCGGGCAAAGCGAGGATGGCGCGGGCGTGGTCCTCGGTCTCGGACCAGACGATCGAGGAGCGGTTGCCCGGCAAGGGCAGGATGGCCAAAGGACCGCTCGGCAGGAACAACTGCTGGGCGATGCCGTTATGGGGCAGTTCGTGATCGAGCGCCGCCACCAGCGCAATCTGGCCGTAGCTGTGGCCGCGCCGTTTGATCCCCGCACGGGTCGCCACGCCCGAGCCGCGACCATCCGCGCCGACCAGCAGCCGCGCGCGCAATACCGTGCCGTCGTTCAGCCCGACGCTCACGCCGCGCGCATCGGTCGTCTGGGAAACGACGACGGTTCCCGCACGATGCAGAATGCGCCCCGCGCGCGGCAGGGCCATCGCGCCCAGAAGCGCGCGATAGAGAAAGCGGTCCTCGAGCATATAGCCCAGACGCCCCTCCTCGATCTCAGCGCTGTCGAAATGGAGGTGGAAATGCCCCGCGCCCTCGCCGGCATGGCCTTGGCTCGCGCGGACCTGATTGATCGGCTGCGCCTGCGCGGCAAGCCCGCCCCAAAGACCAAGCGCGGCCAGCAGCCGCTGCGAGGCCAAAGCCAGCGCATAGGCCCGCCCGTCGAAAGCATCGCTTGCGCGCAGATCGGCAGGGCGCGCATCGACCACGGCCACGCCCAGACCGGCATCCGCCAGCGCAAGGGCAAGGGCGGGACCGTTCAGGCCTCCGCCTGCAATCACGACATCGAATTCATGTTCCATGCCGCGCAGTATCGCTTTGACGCGGCGATTGTCCATGCGCCTTGGCGCGCGGACCGAAGGACAGGACGCCTCCCGCCAAGCCCGCGATTTCCGCCCTGCGCCCCGCCATGCGCCATTGAAGCGCACCCCGCCCCAAGTTAGCCTGAGGGCGCAAATTCCGACGGAGACAGACATGGATTGGTTGCGGGCACCGCTTGCCGAACAAGGGCGCGCCATTATGGCAGGGCTGATCAGCCCGATCGATCAGGCCGAGGCCTATCTCGATGCTGCCGCCAAACATCCCTATGGCAGCCGCATCTATGCCCGCATGACGCCCGAACGCGCCCGCAAAGAGGCCGTCGCCGCCCATGACCGCGTCAAATCCGGTCTGCGCCGCAGCCTGCTCGACGGTGTGGCGATCAGCTGGAAGGACAATGTCGACAGCGCCGGCACGCCCACCGAGGCGGGCTCGCAACTGCTCAAGGGCCGCACGCCGGATGCCGATGCCGAGATCCTGTCCCATGCCACCGGCGCGGGGCTGGTCTGTCTGGGCAAGACCCATATGACCGAGCTCGCCTTTTCCGGCCTCGGGCTGAACCCGATGACCGCGACGCCGCCCAACGCCTATGATCCGGCGCTGGCACCGGGCGGCTCGTCCTCGGGGGCGGCGGTTTCGGTCGCGCTCGGCCTTGCTGCGGCGGCAATCGGCACCGATACCGGCGGCTCGATCCGCCTGCCCGCCGCGTGGAACGGGCTGGTCGGCTTCAAACCGACCCATGGCGCGATCTCGGGCGAGGGCGTCGTGCCCTTGTGCCTGCGTTTCGACACTGCCGGCCCGATCGCGCGCACGGTCGAGGATTGCGCCCTGCTCTTTTCCGCGCTGACCCGCGGCCCCGAAATCGATCTTTCGGAAACCCCCAACCGAAAGCTGCGCCTGCTGGTGCTCGAGGGCATCCCCTTCGACGGCGCGCGCGAAGCCCCCGTCGCGGCTTTCGAGGATGCGGTCAAACGGCTGGAGAAAGCGGGGGCCCATATCAGCCGCGCCACCGTTCCGGCCGTGGCCGAGGTTTTCAAACTCGCCGGCACGGTCTTTGCCCCCGAGGCCTACGGCATCTGGCGCGAACAGATCGAAGCCTCGCCCGAGCTGATGTATCCGCTCATCCTCGAACGCTTCCGCGGCGGCCGCGATACGCTTGCGACCGATTATGTGCAGGCGTGGATCCGGCTCGAACAGCTGCGCCGCGATTGGGCGGTGGCGGTGGCGGGCTATGATGCGGTGATCGTGCCGACCGCGCCGCTGCTGCCCCCCGATGCCGAAAAGCTGCTGGCCGACGAGGATTTCTTCGTAACCGAGAACCTGCTGGCTTTGCGCAATACCCGCATCGGCAACTTCATGGGTCTGCCCGCGATCACGCTGCCGACCGGACAGCCGGCCTGCGGCATCATGCTGATGGGCCGTGCGGGTGGCGACCGCGCGCTGCTGGTCACCGCCGCCGAGGCCGAAGCCGCGCTGGCCGCCTGAGGCCCGCGCAAGATTTACGGGGGCGGGAATTCGGGAGCGAGGCCCTAGGGCCCGCCCCCGGACGCCCCGAAGGGTTCCCGCCAGCCCGCAGACACCGCCGATCCGCAGGCGAAAAGCTTAGGCAAATCCCGCCATTGCCCCGCCGAGTGACTGGACGAAACCAGCCTTTGTCAGTAGTCTGCAAGCAAACGGGGCGCAACGACCCCGATCTGAGAGGCAGATATGGCACAGAGCGAGCGGTTCTCGAACCTGCCCGAATACGCATTCCCGCGTCTGCGGAATCTCCTGTCCGGCCTTGAGCCCGGCGGTGATCCCGTCGTCATGACCATCGGAGAGCCGCGTCACGCGCTGCCGGATTTCGTCGCCCCCGTCATGGCGCAAAGCATTGCCGAATTCGGGAAATATCCGCCGAACGAAGGCGCGCCAGAGCTGCTTCAGGCGATCTCGGACTGGATCGGACGCCGCCATGCGATCGCTGTGCCGCCCGCCCAGATCTCGACGCTTAACGGCTCCCGCGAAGGGCTGTTCAACGCGGCGCTGGCGCTTTGCCCGCAAGACAAAAACGGCGCGCGCCCCGCCATTCTGGTGCCGAACCCCTTCTATCAGGTCTATGCCGTCGCCGCCGCAGCCGTCGACGCCGATGCGGTCTTCGTGCCCGCCACTGCCGCGACCGGCCATTTGCCCGATTTCGCGGGCCTTGCGCCCGAATTGCTCGACCGCACCGCCATCGCCTATCTGTGCTCGCCCGCCAATCCGCAGGGCGCGGTGGCCGATGTCGATTACCTCGAACATCTGATCGAGCTGGCCGAGCGCCACGATTTCCTGATCTTCTCGGATGAGTGCTATTCCGAGATCTACCGCGACACCCCTCCGCCAAGCGCCTTGGCCGTGGCGAGCCGTATGGGTCTGATCGACCGCGTGGTGATGTTCAACTCGCTGTCCAAACGCTCGAACCTGCCGGGGTTGCGGTCGGGCTTTGCCGCGGGCGGGGCCGAAAACATCCGCCGGATCCGTCTGCTGCGCAGCTACTCCGGCGCGCCTTTGCCGCTTCCGGTCCAGCGCGTCTCGACGCGGGCCTGGTCCGACGATTCCCATGCCGAGGACAACCGCAGGCTTTACCTCGCGAAATACGCCATCGCCGACCGCATCTTCGGCAATATCGAAGGCTATTTCGCGCCGCAGGGCGGATTCTTTCTGTGGCTGCCCGTGCCTCCCGCAGTCGGCGACGGCGAGGCTGCCGCCAAGAAGCTCTGGTCCGAGGCGGGCATTCAGGTCCTGCCGGGCGGCTATCTGGCCCGCGACACCGAGGCCGGCAATCCGGGAAAGAATTTCATCCGCGTCGCGCTGGTCGATGATGCGCAAAAGACCGAGGCGGCGCTGAACCGCCTGAAAAACTGTTTGTATCAAGGGGGTTGAACATGGCGAGCTGGCAGGCAAAACACCGCGACCCGTTGTTTGACCAAGGCACGCAGGCCGCGCTCGAGCGGCGCGGCAAAGAGCTTCTGGGGGCGGGGCTCGTCGTCCTCGGCATCCTGATCGCCATGATGCTTGTCAGCTATTCTCCCGACGATCCCAGCATCATGTCGGCGACCGACCAGCCCGCGACCAACCTTCTGGGACGGTTCGGGGCCTATGTCGCCTCGGCGCTTTTCATGATCGCGGGCTACGGCTCCTATATGCTCTCGATCGGCGCGATCGTCTGGGGGCTGCGGCTTTTGTTGCATCGCGGCGAAGAGCGGCTGATGCGGGGGATCTTCCTTCCGCTCGCAATGGTGCTGGTGTCGGTCTATGCGACCTCGATGGCACCGCCTGCGGGCTGGCGGCAAAGCTTCGGTCTGGGCGGCCATCTGGGCGATATGCTGATGGGCGCGATGCTCTCGGCAATGCCGGTCAAAGCCTCGATCGGGATCAAATTCCTCGCACTTCTGGCGGCAGCGGGTTCGCTGGCCTTTTCGGCCTTCGTTTTCGGCTTCAGCAAGGCCGAAGTCCTGCGCATTGCCGGCTTCCTGCGCGAAGGTCTGGCGACCGCGCGCGTGATCGGCCTGCGCATCGCGGGCCGTTTCGCGGTCCTGTCGGGCAAAGCCGCCTCCGAGATCCGCGACCGCTCGGCCGCGCGCCGCGAGCGCGTGGCGCAAGCCGGTTCGACCAATCTCGGCGCTGCTCTGGCCGAGGATCCCGCACCGCGCGGCATGATGGCGCGCCTGCGCCGTGCCCCTGCCGAGACCGCCGAGCAACTGCCAGAATCCGAGCTTTACGACCGTCAGGGCAATTGGGACGAAACCGAGGCCCCCTCGAACGCGCAAATCAGCGCGCGCATCACCGATGCGATCCGCCAGCGCTCGGAAAAGCCCGAGCCCGAGGCGAAGCCTTCGGTCATCGCTTCGGTCACCGCCCGCCTGACGGGCAAGGCGGCCACCCCCGCCGCGCGGATCGAGCCGCCGCTTGAACAGGGCGTGCCCCATATCAATTTCGGCGCGCGCAACGACGAGGGCTATGACCTCGCGGCGGATGATGACGCCGAAGAGGATGACGATTTCACCGATGCGCCGCATGGTTTCGACCAAAGCGACGCTTACGATCACGAAGAGCCCGCCGCGCAAAGCGCACCGCTTTTCGCGCCCCGTCCGGCCGAGCGCAGCGCCCTGCCCAAAGCTCCCCGCGCCGCTCCCGTCATCCATGACTTCGACGAGACCGCGCGTCCGCCCTACGAGCATCCCCCGCTCGAGCTGCTGTCCGCACCGGACACGATCGAACGCCACCAGCTCTCCTCGGAGCAGCTGTTGGAAAACGCGCGTACCCTCGAGGCGGTATTGGATGATTACGGCGTGAAGGGCCAGATCACCGAGGTCCGGCCCGGCCCCGTCGTCACGCTTTACGAACTCGAGCCCGCGCCGGGCCTCAAGGCAAGCCGCGTCATCGGTCTGGCCGATGATATCGCGCGCTCGATGTCGGCGCTCTCGGCCCGCGTCTCGACCGTGCCGGGCCGCACGGTGATCGGGATCGAATTGCCGAACGTGCGCCGCGAGAAAGTCGTGCTGCGCGAAATCCTGTCGGCCAAAGCCTTCACCGACGGCAGCCAACCGCTGCCGCTGGCGCTCGGCAAGGATATCGGCGGCGGGCCGGTCATCGCCAACCTCGCGAAAATGCCGCACCTGCTGATCGCGGGGACCACCGGCTCGGGGAAATCGGTGGCGATCAACACGATGATCCTGTCGCTGCTCTACAAGCTCACCCCCGAGGAATGCCGCGTCATCATGATCGACCCCAAGATGCTGGAGCTTTCCGTCTATGACGGCATTCCGCATCTGCTCTCGCCGGTTGTGACCAACCCCAAGAAGGCCGTCGTCGCGCTGAAATGGGTCGTCGGCGAAATGGAAGAGCGCTACCGCCGCATGTCGAAAATGGGCGTGCGCAATATCGAGGGCTACAACGGCCGCGTCCGCGAGGCCCTGTCCAAGAACGAGCTGTTCAAACGCACCGTCCAGACCGGCTTTGACGAGGAAACCGGCGAACCCGTCTTCGAGACCGAAGAGTTCAAGCCCGAGGCCTTCCCCTATATCGTCGTCGTCGTGGACGAGATGGCCGACCTGATGATGGTCGCGGGCAAGGAAATCGAGGCCTGCATCCAGCGTCTGGCCCAGATGGCCCGCGCCAGCGGCATCCACCTGATCATGGCGACGCAGCGCCCCTCGGTCGATGTCATCACCGGCACGATCAAGGCGAACTTCCCGACGCGGATCTCGTTCCAGGTCACCTCGAAGATCGACAGCCGCACCATTCTGGGCGAACAGGGTGCCGAGCAGCTGCTGGGTCAGGGCGACATGCTCTATATGGCGGGCGGCTCCAAAATCACCCGCGTTCACGGCCCCTTCGTCAGCGACGAGGAGGTCGAAGAGATCGTCCGCCACTTGAAAAGCTTCGGCCCTCCGACCTATATGTCGGGCGTGGTGGATGGCCCCGACGAAGACAAAGCCGACGGTATCGATATGGTGCTGGGGCTGTCGACCGGCGAGGGTGGCGATGCCGAGCTTTACGACATGGCTGTCGCGATCGTGGCCAAAGACCGCAAATGCTCGACCAGCTATATCCAGCGCAAACTGGCGATCGGCTACAACAAGGCCGCGCGTCTGGTCGAACAAATGGAAGAACAAGGCGTCGTCAGCCCGGCAAACCATGTCGGCAAACGCGAAGTCCTGATCCCCGAAGTCTAATTTCGAAAGCCGGCCGCCACGGCCGCTTTCACCGAGTTTCCAAGCCTGCTCCGTTCAACTCAGGCTGGTTGAAAACGCCCGCACTTGCTGCGGGCGTTTTTCTTTTGCGCCAAGCGCCGTGAACCCTGAAGGCCCCCCTCCCCTCTTCGGGGCGGTGCCTGCGGCTCTCAGCCCGCGGGCTTTGCATCCGCACCGGAGGCGCGTTTCGTCTCGACATGGGCCACGACGGAAAGGCCTGCCGCCAGATCATCCGCCGCCTCTTGTCCGGCATCGATCGAGATCCGCACCGGCAGACGCTGGGTGACCTTGGTGAAATTGCCGGTCGCATTGGTTCCGGCCAGCAGGCTGAACTCCGAGGCCGTCGCCGGCGAGAAAGCCTCGACATGGCCGCGATAGCTGCGGCCTTGCAGCGCATCGACCGTGAAGCGGACGGGATCGCCGATGCGCATGCCGTGCAGCTCGGTTTCCTTGAAATTCGCGATGACCCAGATCTCGTCGCCAACCAGACTGACAAGCGCGGTTCCCGCAGTGACATATTGCCCGACCCGCGCCCCGACCTGCCCGAGCTGGCCGTCGACCGGCGCGCGCACCACGGTATTCTCGAGATCCAGCCCCGCCAGCTCGACCGCCGCCTTGGCGGCCGCGATATCGGCCTCTTTCGCGCCGAGGCCGACCTTCGCGCCATTGACCGCCTCGCGTGCAACCGCGATCCGGCTTTGGGCTTGGGTCACGGCCGCCTCGGCTTGCCGCAGGCTGAGCGCGGTCTGGTCGGCCGAGCTTTGCGCCGTCACGCCGCGCGATTGCAGCTGGCGGGCGCGATCCCAATCCTGTTTGGCGGTGTCGCGCGTCGCCTCTGCCGCGCCTTGGGCGGCCTCGGCAGAGGTTACACCCGCCTCGGCGGTGCGCACATTCTGCTCGGCGATCTTGAGCGCGGCCTCGGCCTCCTGCTCGGCGGCCTGGGCCTGCGCGAGCTTCTGGCGGTACTGGCGGTCATCGAGACGCGCAATGATCTGGCCCTTTTCCACCCGCGCGAAATCGCCAACCGAAACCTCGGCAAGATAGCCCGAAAGCTGGGGCGCGAGCGCAGTGACGCGGGCGCGGATATAGGCGTTTTCGGTCACCGGCTGCGAGGGTTTGAAAGGCGGCAGATGCCAGGCGAAAAGGATCAGCAGCACGCCGCCAAGTCCGATGGCGGCAGCGATCAATGTGGGGATCAGATGGTTCTTGCTCATGATTGTGGCTTCGCGACGAGGGTTGGTGCGGGAGTGGATGCAGGGGAGGTTTCGGGATTTCCGGCGAGGTTTGTGCCTGTCGGGCCAAGATGCAAAAGCCCGCGCCACAGGCCCCCGCCCTTCTCGGCCAGCCAATCACGCAGCAGGTGCAGAAGCAGTGCCGCAAGCGCCACGATCGCCAGAAGGAACGTCAGGAAATAAGCGTCGTTATAGGCCATGACATAGGCCTGGTTGCTGGTCTCGGTCGCAATGCGCGACACGGCCTGAAGCTGGCGCATCGCGGGGTCGGCGACTTGCGGGGCAAGCGCGCGGCCCGCCTGGGCGATGGCTGCGGTGGTGATCGGGCTGGTGGCCTGCAGCTCCTCTTGCAGGACCTGCATGTGAAAGGCCTGTCGGTGGTTGATCAGCGTCGTGAACATCCCCGAGCCGATCGAACCGCCCACGCTTTGCGTCGACAAAAACACCACGAAGAAAGACAGGATATAGTTCGGCCCGCGCGACAAAGCCGCCATCAGGCCGCGCAGCAGGGCCGGTCCGATGAAGATCGTGCCCGCGAAAGCGATCATCGCCTGGCTCAACATCATCTGCTCGGGGCGGGTATCGACGGTCGAATGGCTGTCGAGCCATGCCCCCGTCGCGATCAGGACCAGCGCGACCAGATGGTAAAGCGGCACGCGCTTGAGCGTCATGAACGGGATACAGGCCAAACCGCCCAAAATCCCCGCCGCCGCAATCACGGTGAACAAAGGCACGAGCTGGTTTTGCGTGACGCCCAAGACCTGAAACATCCGCGGCGCGCCCGCGCTTTGCTCGGACAGGATCAGCCGGAAGATCAGCAGCGTGATCGTCAGATGGACGATGGCTGGGCTCGCGAGCCAGCGGATATCGAGCAGCGGCGAGGCGCGGTTCAGCTCGATCATCACCGCGATGGCGAGGCAGGCCACGCCGAGCGCCAGCACCCAGCCGATCCAGGCGGTATCGGTCCACCAGTGGATCGAGCCCATGACCGAGGCCACCGTCAGCCCGCCGAAACCCGCCGCGATGAACAGCCAGCTGACAACATCCATCAGCGCCAGCACCCTCGCCTTAGGCGCGGGTTTGAGCTTGAGCAGAAAGACCAGCGCGAGCGAGATCGCCGCGAGGCCGAGCCCCATCAGGTGCACATCCGTCCAGCCGCCGTCTCCGAAGAGGCTGGGCGAAAGCACGCGCGCGAGGGATGGCCCCATCATCGTACAGGCCATGACCATCGGCATGCCCATCCGCAGCTTCCACTGCGGCGCGAGCGGCTCGATCATGTAGAGGAAGGCCAGCGTCGACAAAGGCGCGGACGCCATGCCGTTGAAGAATTGCACGATCACCGCCGAGCGCAGATCGACGATCCACAACGAGACGAAAGCCAGCACCAGATAGATGATGATCGCGATTTCGGCAAAGCGGCGCAGGCCATACTGCATGCGCATCTTGGTCAGCATCAGGGGCAGCGAGGCGCGCGGAATGAGGTAAGCGGCCATGAGCCAGCTCGCCTCGGTCGTGGTCGCGCCCAACTCGCCGGCGATCTGCTGGATATTGGCGGTGACGAACCCCTGCCCCAGTCCTTGCGTGACCGAGATCACCGCAGCCGCGCCCATATAGGCCAGCGTCACCGGCAAGGGCGGCGCGACGAAAGCGGGTGGCGCGGCGGTTTGGGGAGTGGGGTCAGAGGTTGCAGCCGGAGGAGCATCGGTTTCGGGTCGGGAGGCACCCGCCTTCTCGGCCTCTGCTCCGCGCGCAGCATCCTCTTGCGGGTCGCGGGATTCTTCGGGCCCGTCGGTCAAAGAAGCGTCCCCGGTTTCCGCCTCGCTCGCGTGATCCGCAGGCGCCGCGCCAGCGTCACGCGCGGCCCGCGGCGGGACTGCCGCGCCCGTTCCTTGCCCCTCCTCCGGCGCAACCCTTTGCGGTTTTGCTGCGCCAGTATCGGTCATTGCCGTGCGATCTTTTCGGCATTCTCGGCCATGCGGGCGAGAACGCGGCGGGTCGCCTCGATATCGGCGGTGTCGATGCCTTCAAACATCTCCGCCTCGATCTCCTCGCGGAAACGCACAATGCTGACGAGCCGCGCGGGGCCGGTCAGAAAGATGGTATATTTGCGCGCATCGACCGGAGAGGGCCGCCGCTCGGCCAGTTTCATCGCCTCGAGCGCATCGAGCTGGCGCTTGAGGGTCGGCGTCTCGATCTGCAGCAGTGCCGCCAGTTCGGTCTGGGTCGCGCCCTCATTGCGCGAAATCGTCGCGAGCAGCCTCGCCCGCGCATAGGTCAGCCCCATTTCTTGCGCGCGCTGGTCAAACAATCCGCGCATGACACGCGACAAAGTGAGGAAGTTTTCGAATACGGAATGCTGGGAGGTCGGCATGATCGTTAGCTTGCTAATTTATTCGTTAGTTAGCTAACAATGCCCCGTGCCAGTGTCAAGAGAGCGGCTGTTGGAGCGCTCATAAGACGTCCGTGGGGGCGGCGTGATTGCAGGCGGGAGTGGTGTTTATTGCAAATATCGCGCGGGATAAATGCGACCACCGACGGCCCTCCTTTTAGCAGGGCACCGTCGCGCGAACGACGGGAAAGGTCAGAGCCGCTTGGCACCGGACTTCCGGCTCCGCCCCAGAATATCACCGTGCATGAGGTCAGTTCAGGCAAGTGCGGCGTCTCCCCGCCCCACCCAAGCATCCGGCCCTCCAAAGGGGCCCGCCCCAGAACGCAAAACGGCAACAACCGTCTCCGGATGTTGCCGTCTGGCAGACGGGTTGCGGGGCCTTTTCTGCGGCCTCAGAACCGCATCGAGGCACCCAAAATCGGGCCCGACATACGCAGGTCATAGGACGTGCCGTCGTTCTCGCGGTCGACGTAAAGGGTGCGGTAGCCCCCGCCGATCGTCCATTTCTCGTTGGCTTTCCAGTGCAGCATCGCCGAGACCTGCCAGCTGCGGTCCGAGGTCGAACCGCCGAGGTCGAAGCCGCCGCCATCGAGCCACAGCACGCCGTCCAAGCGCTCGCCCAGCTTTGCAGTGGTGCGGAAGGCGATGACCGGATCAATCCAGTCGTCCGAGATCGACGTCTTGCGGTCCGCAGCAAGATTGCCGTGCAAGGTGACGTCGATCTCGCTCGACATATAGCGCAGACCGCCGCCGGCCTCGACGCGGAGCTTGTCGTCCTCGTAGAAGTTGTAAAGCCCGTAGCCCGCGATCGAGGTCAGGCGGGTGCGCGCCTCGCCACCGGAATAGAAAAGCCCCAAAGGCGAGGAATCCTGGAGCGTGAGGTCGAGGTAGAAGACATCGCCGACCAAAGCCCAGTCGCCTTGACGGGCATTGACCGCGAACATCACCCCGACATCCAGCGCGTCGACCGCATCGCCGGCCGAAAGCGAGGTGACCGCGCGGCCGTAGGGCGTCGAGACGCCGGTCTTGCTTTCGGGCAGCCAGAGATAGGCGGCGGCTTCGAATTCCCAGCCGCTTTGGCCAAAGCTCAGGCCGCCATCCGCAGGGGCCGCATCCTGCGCAAAGCCCGGCAAGGCGCCGAGCGCCAGAAGACCGACGGCGGTCAGACACAGTTTTGTGGTTTTCATAGCCATCTCTCCTTGAATGTCCTTGTCTGAATTGATGGGCCGGCAGGATCAGCGGGCAAAGCTGTCGCCCACTTCGATAATACCCTGACCAAAGCTTCCGATCATGAATGCGCCGGCACGACGCAGCCCCTCGCCCGGTCGGCTGGCCGGAGTATGGTCGTAAAGCGCCGCGACCTGCATGAGGCGGCCATGGGCCATCATGTCGGTCTCCATCTCCGAGACGTCGACCAGACGCACGCCGTAGGCCTCGGCCCTGGCCTTGACCGCAGGATCAGCGACATTGATCGCGCCGATCCGCGTGCGCCCGCCCGCAAGTGTCTGCGAGACCAGAAGCGCCTTGTCGTCGGTCGCGGTCATCACGGTGATCGGGACCGGCAGTTTGCCGATCTGCGCCATCTGCTGCCAGAAGAGATCGACATCGATATCGGGATCGGCGAGCACCACCTCGACGCGGTTGAGGATATCGTTGCGCCCCTGCAGGCGCAGTTGCAGCAGGGATTCCATCGTCAGGCGGCCGCCCATGGAATGGCCGATGACGAAGATGCGGCCGTTGCCCGAGGCCTGTTCGAGATCGGCGATCAGATTGGCCAGCGCCGGACGCGAGAAATCCGCGGCATCGCGGTCGGCGACATAGGCGGTGACTTTGGCCGAAGAAGGCCATGCGAACAAAACCGACGCCGCGCCGGCATTGGCATCGGTCGCAATCTGCGCCGCGCGGAAGACCGCTTCGGGCATCGAGGTGTTGTAACCGTGGATAAACAGGCTGACATCACGGCCCCGCCGCCCGTCTCCCCGCACCGCCCGCAGGAAACCGGCCTTGTCGGCGGCCTGCGCTTTGGTCACGAGGAATTCCGTTGCGGGATCGGGGGTCTTGCCCTCTTTGGGCCATTCGATCTCGGAGGCTTTATGGCCCGGCGGGACCGAAAAATCATAGATCATATAGCTGCCCGCCATCGAGCGCGCATCGCCGTAAGCCTGACGGCCGTCTTCGGTCAGCATCAGCCCGCGCGTCGTCGCGACAAAGACACGCTGCTCTTTGGACTGCGCACCGTCGGGGGTCTGCACCCGTGCCGCGGCCGAGGGCACCGGCTCGAGGCTCAGTGCGCTCGGACGGGGGCTGCAGCCCTGAAGCAGCAACCCCGCAAGGCCGAGGGCCAAGGCATGCCGCAAAGCGAAACGCCCCCCCGCCGATTTGGCGGGGAAGCGCGAAGGACAGGCCATGCTGCCTGCAGGCATCGTCATTCTTCGATCTTTGCCGATGGCGAAACCCAGCGGCCTTCCAAAGCCTCGGCCTTGGGCAGGTAAAGCCGCATGACCGTGTAGAAGGTCGCGGCAGGTGCCGGCAGCCAGTTCGATTCCAGATCCGCGCCGGGGCTGTCTTTCTGGATATACAGCGTGACATTACCCGCCTCGTCGCGCTTGAGGCTGTCCAGCATCGGCGAGTTGATCAGATAGCGGTTGATCGGGTTGTCGATCAGCAGCTGGCTTTGGCGGTCATACATGGTGATCGACCAGAAGGCATCGACCGGCGGCAGGCTGTCCGCCGCGAAGGTCAGACGGTAATTCGCCTTGCTGCCGTCCAGCGGCTGCTTGTCGCCGTCGACCGCCTCGATCACATAAAGCGCCTCTTGCGCGCTATTGCCGTAAATCCCGCCCTGCGCCGCAGCAGCGCGGGACATGTATTGGCCCTGCATCTGCTCGGGCGTGCCGAAATATTTCGAGGAATCGGTCAGCGCGCCTGCGGTGTCCCAGATTTCCTTGTAGGTCGCCTCGGCTCCGGCAACCATCTCGGGGGTCGCGCTTACGACCTTGCCGCTTTCGACGCCAAGTTTCGCAAGCCCCTCGCGCTGCGCCTCGTCACCCGGCCATGCCGGAGCGAAGGGCAGCAGGAACGCGGCCAGCTGCCAGAAATTCGACACCATCAGCTCGTCCGAGATCGGCATCCAGTCCACGGCCGGAGCGGCCTCCGGCGCGGGCGTGCCGGCCCAGGCGGAAAGCGGGCTGGCCTTGTATTTCGCCTGAATCTCTTTGACCTTGTCCAGATCGTCGGGTGCGAAAAGCTGGGTGCGCATGATGCCCATGGCCAGCCATGTCGGCATTTCGATGACGCGCTTGATGCCTTCCGGCACCTCGCCTTTCCAGCCCGGTCCGGTGATCAGGAAATCGCCGCCGCCATTGCCGTCAACCCGCGTGCCGGGGTAGTCGACGTTGTTGGTGTAAAGATCGATCAGCTGAAGCGAATAATAGCGCTCTTTTTCGATCTCGGGCAGCGTGACGACGACCGGCTCGGCGCGCAGGTCGAAGACCACGAAGGAATAGGGCGTGTCCGAGTTCGGCGTGATGATCGCGGTATCTTCAGGCGTATAGACCCGCGCGATGCTGACCATCTCGTTGAACGGCCCCTTGTATTGGGAGCCGTCCTTTTCCACCGCATATTGATACATGGTGAGGTAATTCTTCACCATCGGATAGGTGTAGATATAGGCTTCGCGGATCGCGGCGGCACCATCGGTCGCGGTTGCGGTCTGGGCGGCCAAGGGCAGCGCGGGCAGAACCAGTGCTGCGGCCGAAAGCGTCAAAAGGGTGCGGCGGTTCATTGGACAGCCTCCAGCTCGGGGAAGGTCCAGCTGCCGTCGAGGATCGCGGCTTCGGGACGATACAGGCGGACCATCCAGTTCCAGTTTTCCGGCACCGGTAGGCAGTTCACCGTCTCGTCGGTGCAGCCGCCGAATTGCAGGTGATAGGAGCCGTCCTCGGCGGGTTTGGCCGTCAGGTTGTTCAGCGTATAGACATTGCGGTCGTTGGGCGCGATGAAGCCGTCGGCATTATAGATCGTGATCGACCAGAAAGCCTGAACCGGCACGTCCTTGACGGTCAGGCGGTAGACCTGCTTGCCGTCGTTGTTTTCCGGAAAACGGTTCAGATACAAGGCGTCGCGGTCGGGGTTGCCGCCCCAGCCCATCGCCGAGCCGATGAGGAACATGATCGGATCAACCTCGGCTTTGGAGCCGAACATCCGCGTCGGGTTCGGCACATCCTCGGCCAGAGCGTTGATCTTGGCGCGGGTCTTGGTGCGGCTTTCGGCATCCCAATCCGGGATCTCGAACACGCCCGGTCCGCCCGGCTGTTCGGATTTGAGCTGATCCTGCAGCTTGTGGACCGCATCCATATCGGCGGGATCTTCGGGGTTCACGAGCGTGCGCAGGGCGACCAGCACATAGCGCGTGCCGATTTCTTCGCGCGTCAGGGTATACTCGCCCGGCTCGTATTGGACGCCATGAGTATATTGATCCTCGTCGATGATCTGCATCGACATGAAGCGGCCGTTGGTTTCGGGAAGGGTGATCGTCACCGGACCCGCATCCAGATCATAGACCGCCGAGGAATACAGCGTGTCGCGGTTCATCCGGATGATCGCCTGATCATCGATCGGCGTCATCGCGCGCTCGTGGCCAAGAACACCAATGCCGCGAGCCGCAACCACTGCCGAGAAATACAGATCGCTTTCGGCGCGGGAGAAGTTCTGCGCATTGACCGTGATCGGCTCGGCCATTGCGGTCGCAGCGAGCCCGAGGGACGAGGCGCCGAGCAAAAAGGCCTGAAAGGAAAGTCTGGCGAGGTGGTTCATGGTAGCTCCTGACCCGAGATTTGCTGTAACTGATTATGTTAATGCTAAAAGGTCAACGGCTCAAAAGCCGATGACGTGGTATCCGACCGCCGCGGCCCAATCCGCGGGCCGTTCATTGCCGGCAAAATGCCGGACTTGACATAGACCTGCGCCAAGCGGTCGCCGGCCTTGCCCACCGGTGTGCCCGCCGTGACGGCGAGGCTGCCGTAAAGGCGATCGCCTTCCCAGCTTTTCACCGCGGCCGGATCGTTCGTCATGTTCTGTGCGGGGTCGGGCAGCTTCGGCACATAGTAGAAATGCGGAACCGTCTCGCGGATCTGGTTGTCGTCGCCGATCGATTGGCTGTGGTTGATGGCGGGAACGAAAATGCGCCCCTCTTCCAGAAAGAGCGCGTAATTCGCGCCCGCCCTGAGCGTGGCGCGCTTCACACCATTGTCCAAGTCCATATGCTCGCAACTGGCCCATGCGCTACGGCGCAATTTGGTGGGGTCCGTTCCGTTATCGGCCTCTTGGGCGCCGGCATCCCTACCGGCCGCCATTCCCGCAAGGTCAATGGCGCAGAGAACCGCTGTCGACTTCATCTTCTCCCGCCGTTTTTCAGGTTGATTGAATGACGTGCAATTGAGGCTACACAGCTTGCAATTGAATGGCGAGAAAGATTGCAGCTTTGCGGAAAAACAAAACCGGGCCGTTCAGGCAATCCGCACGGGGAAAACTCTTGGTCAATCTGTTGTTCCCAAATGGTTTGACAAGAACCCTGCGCGGGGCTGGTTTCAAACCGTGCCCTTCGCGACACAACCTGAAGATGATATGCGCGGGGTGTCGATCTTTCCCTAACGGCACACGTCGGCGCAGGCAAAGACCGCATTCGATAGGTAATTTCCTCCGGCGACGACGCTCGCCCTGATTGCGGCCATTGACCAATCGGGCCGGTTTCCCGCACAATTCGGGGATAATATATTGCTTTATCCGTTGGGGAGGATCCGTTTTGGCAACACCAGCGGTTCGCGCAAAGCTTGTCGCCGCAAGCTTGCTTTTGGCATTCATCGGAGGTCCGGCCATGGCTGACACGCCCCCGCTTTCGGCGCGGGAATCCGACCCGCGCGTCATGGGCTGGATGCAGGGCTTTCCGCCGCCGCCGGACAAGATCATAACCCAGCCGGATTCGGTTTATTTCAGCTTTCCCAAGCTGCGCTGGTCGGTCTGCCATCTGCGGGAATTCCTGCCGACTACCGGCATCAGCCGCGGCCTTGGCGCGCCGGTCCCGCTTGTCTATCCCGAACCGGCCGCTTTCGCGGATCTGCGCGACGAGATCGACGGCTTGACCTTCACGCCTCTGGGCGGCGCGGAACAGATGAGCTGGGAGGCCTCGCTTTACGCCAATTATACCGACGGCATCCTGATCCTGCACAAAGGCCAGGTCGTCTACGAACGCTATTTCGGCTGCCTCGACGAGACGGGCAAGCATGCGGCCATGTCGATGACCAAATCGGTGACAGGGCTTCTGGCCGAGATCCTCGTTGCCGAGGGAAAGCTGGATGATACGCTCCGCGTCGCCGAGATCATCCCCGAGGTCGAAGCGGGCGCCTTCGGCAGCGCCACGGTCCGGCAGGTCATGGATATGACCACGGGCATCAAGTTTTCCGAGGATTACGCGGATCCGGAGGCCGATATCTGGACCTATTCGGCCGCTGCCAGCCCGCTCCCCAAGCCCGAAGGCTATGATGGTCCGGACGGCTATTGGGAATATCTCGCGCAGGTCCAGCCCGAGGGCAGCCACGGCGAGGCCTTTCATTACAAGACCGTAAACTCCGACATGCTCGGCTGGATCATCAGCCGCGTCGCGCAAAAATCTGTCGCCGATCTTGCCTCCGAGCGCCTTTGGCAGCCGATGGGGGCCGAACAGGACGCCTATCAGACCGTCGACGGCAAAGGCGTGCCCTTCGCGGGCGGAGGGCTGAGCCTCGGCCTGCGCGATCTGGCGCGGCTCGGGCAGCTGATGATCGACAAGGGTGCGGTCGACGGCCGGCAGATCTTCCCCGCCAGCGTGGTCGAGAAGATCGCGGCAGGTGGCGATCCGGCCAAATTCGGCGGCTATCCGACTATCCCGGGCGGCAGCTATACGAGCCAATGGTGGAATTTCAACAACGCGCATGGCGCCTATGCCGCGCGCGGCGTGCACGGGCAGACGATCTATGTCGACCCGCTCGCCGAGATGGTCATCGTGCGTTTCGCATCCTTCCCGACCGCGGCAAACGGCGCGATCGATCCGACCTCTCTGCCTGCCTATATGGCAGTGGCGGACTATCTGATGGGGCGTGATTAACGGCAGTCGACGAATGGCGCAGCGCGGTTTTCCGGCCGACATGCCGATGATTCATTCATCGGTAGCAGGGCCGCGCCTTCGCCGCGTGCATTGGTCTGCCGCCCGATCAGGAATGGCGTCGTTTGGCGAACCGCGAACCGCCTGCCGTTGAAAACCATCGCCCGTCGCAGCCCCTTGAAGGACGGGCGCTCTGCGAGGGAAAAACTGGCTGGCGTTCCGGGAATGCTCGACCTGCGCATGCAGACCCTGCGCATGCCGGAATGGAACCCTTGATCCTTGCGGAGAAGCGAGTCTAGGAAGGTACTCCCTTTCCTGACGGTCATCTCCGTCGCCAAGCGCCCGACCGGCCGGGCATAACCGAAGTCGAATGCCTCTTCGGCACGCCGGACGGCACCTGTACCTGCAACAAGCGGACCAACCGCTTTCAACGCCGGAAACCGCCCTGCATCGGCGCGGGGAAACCGCAAAGATCCACCCAGTCCCGTGCCCATGAAAAGGCCGGCGCTTGGCCGGCTTTCTTGGTTCATTGACCCAAGCGACACCGTGGCGTCGGCGGCCCGTATGATGAAGATCCCATCGTAGAGGCCTGCGCCCCAAGGGCGGAATGAAGCGCCGGTTGCGGGATGCCGGTCGTGCAAGCATCGATTCTGGACGGCGGGCGCGCCGGATCTGCCGAACGCGATCACAAGTGATGCGCATGGCCAACAGCGCGGCGCGCCCGAAATGATCAGGCGACGACCATGTAGGATGACGGATCGGCCGAGGTTGCAAACTCTTCCATCTTGCTGATCAGGCCGTTGGTAACGGTATAGACCTGAACCCATTTGTTGGAGAGCTTCCCGTCAATTCCGTCCATCACATAGCTTTCCTCGCCCAGAACCACGACCGTGTCGCCTTGTTCGATAAAGGTCAGCGGGCGGAAGTAGTCGATCTTCATCGCGGAAAAGCTGGTGCCGAAGAACTTCTCGGCGCCGCTTTTCCCTTCAAACCGGACCGAGGGCATTTTCTGTGAACCGTGATGGATCCAGAGCGTGTCCTGCGAGACCGTGGCAAGTGCCCCCGGCAGGTCTTTCGCGTTGAAGGCGGCGAACATCTGGTCGACGATTTTCCGGGCGGTGGTCTGGGTCATGATATCCTCTTACGCTTAACAGATGAAAAAACGGGTGGGAAAGCGACGTTTCCCACCCGGAAACCACGATACTCGTTGACAATTCGGACTATGCGAAACGGCTCAGGCGAAGACTGCACCGAGCATCTCGTCGAGCGATTGCGGCTCTTTGCCGAGAAGCGTCGCAAGATCACGCGAGGGCAGGTCATACTGGCCATCGCGGATGTCGCGGATCGTGCCGAGCGTCAGCCAGATCACGAATTCCGGCAGCCCTGCGGCGCGCAGGCCATCTGCCAGCGCCGCCTCGGGAATGTCCTGATAGACAAGCGGACGGCCGGCTCTCCGCGAAAGGGCCGCCACGATATCGGCATAGCTCCAGGAGCTGGGGCCCGTAAGGGTGTAGGTCTTGCCCTCATGCCCCTCCTGCAACAGCATGTTGGCTGCGGCTTCGCCCATCTCGCGTCGCAGGGCGTAGGGGACGCGGCCCGTCCCTCCCGGCAGAAAGACCCCCTCTGCCGGCGCTTTCGGCCCCGCGATCTGGGCAATCGCCTCGGCGTACATGGTGTTGCGCAGGAAGGTCCATCTCATGCCGGAGGCGCGGATCCTGTCTTCGGTCTCGAAATGGCTCTCCATCAGCTCGCGAACGCCCGAGGTCGCGATGTCGCGGATGGCGAGACCGGTATAGGCGACATGCCTCACACCGGACGCCCTTGCCGCATCCACCACATGGCGCTGCTGCTCGCCGCGGTTTTGCGACATGGTAGAAATGAACAAAAAGCGGTCTATTCCGGCAAAGGCAGGACCGAGTTCCGACGGACGGTCGTAATCGCCGTAGCGAACCTCGATCCCCTGATCCGCGTATGGTTTGGCCTTTTCCGGATCGCGGGCGAGGACGGCAAACAGTCCCTTCGCATTGCGGCGCAGCAACTGGGCGATGACCTCTTTACCAAGTTGTCCGGTTGAACCGCCGATCAGGATCATGACACACTCCACATGCTATGGCCCCGCTATAGTGTCGACGAATGGTTTAGGAACTATCAACTTGTATAGCGTTTTCTCGCCTGTTTCAGGCGCCGCAGGAGGGACGGAATAGTGCATCAGATGGAGCTGGAACCCGAAGAGCACGACCTTTGCAAAAAGGCCTTCGTGCTCGCCATTCGCGATGCGCTTAACGTGGTCAGCGGCAAGTGGAAGCTGGCGATCGTCTGCACCCTGCTCAGCGGTCCCAAGGGATTCGCCGACATAGAGCGGCTGCTGGCGACGATCTCTCCGCGCATGCTTGCGCGCGACTTGCGCGAGCTGGAGATCAACGGCGCCATTACGCGAACCGGATCCGGATCGCGCGGCAATGGCGCAAAATACATGCTGACCCCATCGGGCGCGAAACTGGAGCAAGTGGTGTTCATGCTCGCGGAATGGGGGCAAGACCACCGGAGGCTTTCGGCAGAGGCATTGCAGCCTTTGGGCTGATATCCCGCGCTTTCCGCGTTGATCCCCGAGTTTTTCCACATTTAGCGACCAGCGGCCCGAGGTCGCGGCTTGCGCCTTTCCCTGCATGGCTCCCGCCGGCGGGAATCGCGGGCCGCGCCCCCGTTTCCCCGCGCCGAAGATCCGGCCGCCGCTCAAGCGACCTGGCGGCGGAATCGGCCATGCTTGTCACGTCGCTGCGCCCCGCCCGGCTCTTGACGACCAAATGCCTTATATGTCTATTTGGTCTGCGCGACTTGCCCAATCAGTCGAACCACATACCCAGCAGTTCCACAGCCCGTGGCGCTTGCTCCGGTCAAAGGTGTGCTCCGAGTGGCAGACCCGAGATCATCCAAGCCAAGACTTTGAAAGCTAACGGAGACGCAGATGCAAGGTAGGGACAAGGGCCGCGGGGGCCCCGAGAGGGATGTGCCCGACACTTCCCGCAGAGGTTTGCTGAAGGGGGTCTCGCTGCTTCCGCTTGCGGCGGCATCGGGTGCGCTTGCCCTCGATGCGGGTCCGGCGCCCGCCCAAGAGGCCCAACCGGCCTATCAGCCGGTCTTTTTCACCGCTGACGAATGGGCCTTTCTGACGGCGGCCTGTGACCGGCTGATCCCATCGGACGAGGTCGGCCCCGGTGCGGTCGAGCTGGGTACGGTCGAATTCATCGACCGCCATATGCAGACGCCCTATGCCAGTGGTGCGATCTGGTACATGGCGGGGCCGTTTCAGGACAGCGACGACCCCAATTTCGGCTATCAGGGCCGCCTGACCGTCAAGGAAATCCTGCGCGCCGGTATCGGCGACACCGATGCTTGGTGCCGCGCCAACCGCGACGGAAAAACCTTTGCCGAGCTGAGCCACGAAGAACAGGAAGCGATCCTGACCGAGCTGCAGGAACGCAAGATCGAGCTGCCCAACGTGCCGGTGCGCTATTTCTGGCAGCATCTGCTGGCCGAGACGCGCTACGGCTATTTCAGCGACCCTATCCACGGCGGCAACAAGGGCATGGGGTCGTGGAAGATGATCGGCTACCCCGGCATGCGTGCCGATTTCACCGACTGGGTCGGTGTTCGTGACAAGCCCTACCCGTTCGGGCCTGTCGATCTGATGGGCAGAAGGGGCTGAGATCATGGCGATCATGAAAGATGAAGTCGATGTCGTCATCGTCGGCATGGGCTGGACCGGATCGATTATGGCCAAGGAAATGCTCGAGGCGGGGCTGAAGGTCGTCGCCCTCGAGCGCGGGGCCGACCGCAACGCGCAACGCGACTTTTCCTATCCGCGCGTGGTCGACGAGCTGGAAGGCTCGGTCCACCGCCGCTATCTGCAAAGCCTCTCGCAAGAGACGCTGACAATCAGGCACGGCGTCGGCGATCTGGCGATGCCTTACCGCCAGATGGGCTCGTTCAAGCCGGGCACGGGTGTCGGCGGCGCGGGCGAGCATTGGTCGGGCTGCAACTTCCGCCCCTTGCCGGAAGACCTGAAACTGCGCTCGATGCTGACCGACCGTTTCGGCGAGAACTTTATCCCCGAAGACATGACGATCGCGGATTTCCCCGTCACCTACGAGGATCTGGAGCCCCATTTCGACAAATTCGAATATGTCGCGGGGATCTCGGGCAAGGCCGGCAACATCAACGGCGTCATCCAGGAGGGCGGCAACCCCTTCGAGGGGCCGCGGTCGCGCGATTACGCCTTGGGTCCGCAGCGCGAATTCCTCGGCTCGGAAATGTTCCGCAAAGGCGCGCAGGAGCTTGGCTGGAACCCCTATCCGATCCCCTCGGCGAACCTTTCGGCCTCCTATGTGAACCCCTACGGGATGCAGATGGGGCCGTGCAACTTCTGCGGTTTCTGTAGCGATTACGGTTGCTTGAACTATTCGAAATCGACGCCCGGTGCCTGTATCATTCCGGCGCTGCGGATCGATCCGAATTTCGAGCTGCGGGTGAATTCGCAGGTGCTCAAGGTCAATCTCGACGACACCGGCAAGAAGGCCACGGGCGTCACCTATATGGATGCGCAGGGCCGCGAGACCGTGCAGCCGGCGGGGATCGTCCTGCTCTGCGCCTTCTCGTTCTACAACGTCCATCTGATGCTGCTGTCGGGGATCGGCCGCCCTTACGATCCGCGCACGGGACAGGGCGTGGTGGGCAAGAACTACTCCTACCAGAACCTCAGCCGCATCACGATGTTCTTCGGCAAGGATGTTCAGGCGAACGGCTTTGTCGGGACGGGCGGCAGCGGCCAGACCATGGACGACTTCAACGGCAAGCAGGTCGATGCCTCGCAGACGGGCTTCATCGGAGGCGGTATCGTCTGGGCACGCCAGCCGGGTGCGGGTCCGATCCGCGGCATTCCGGTTCCCTCGGGCACGCCGGGTTGGGGCAGCGAGTGGAAACAGGCGATTACCGACAGCTTCCGCCACAACTTCTATTTCGAAGTTCAGGGCGCCTGCATGTCCTATCGCGACACCTATCTCGATCTGGACCCGACCTATAAGGACTCCTTCGGCCGTCCGCTTCTGCGGATGACCTTCAACTGGCACGACAACGAAATCCGCGGCTCGCAATTCTACTTCGAAAAGGGCGAGCAGCTGGCATCCGTCCTGAACCCGCTTTCGACCACGGGTTCGGCGAAGCAGCCGGGTGCGCAGTATAATACCACCCAATACCAAAGCACCCATGCGGTGGGCGGCGCGATCATGGGCGACAGCCCCGAGACCTCTGCCATCAACCGCTATCTCCAGTCGTGGGACGTGCCCAACGTCTTTGCGGTGGGCGCGAACGCCTTCCCGCAAAACAACGGCTACAACCCGACGGGCCTTGTCGGCGGTCTCGCCTATTGGACGGCCAATGCCATCCGCGAGATCTACCTGAAGAACCCGGGTCAACCGATGGTCGATGCGTGAGGTGAGCTATGAAAATCGGTAAAATCATTCTCGGCGTCGTTGGTCTGGGCGTTGTCGGCGGAGCGGGGGTCCTGGGCTTCGCGCTCTGGCCGACCTCGACGCGCGAGATCACGCTTGAGGTCGATCTCGACGATCCTGCCGCGCTGGAACGCGGCCGCTACATCGCGACCGCCAGCGATTGTGTGGCCTGCCACACCGCGCCGGAGGGTACGCCATTCGCGGGCGGGCTCCCCATCGCTTCGCCGGTGGGGACAATGTATTCGACCAACATCACACCCGACAAGGCTACCGGCATCGGCAATTTCAGCCTGAACGACTTCGATCGTGCCGTGCGTCACGGGATCGCGCCGAACGGGACTTCGCTTTATCCGGCGATGACCTATCCGTCCTATGCGATCATGTCCGATCAGGACATTGCGGACATGTATGTCTACTTCATGAAGGGCATCGCGCCCGTCGATCAGGCCAACAAAGCCGCCGACATCGCTTTCCCGATGTCGATGCGCTGGCCGGTCGCGATCTGGCGCAAGGTCTTCGGGCCGGGCGAGGTCACCTTTGATGCGGCTGCCTATGGCGACCCCGAAATCGCCCGTGGCGCCTATCTCGTGCAGGGCGCGGGGCATTGCGGGGCGTGCCACACGCCGCGCAGCGAGACCACAATGGCCGAAGTCGCGCTCAACGAACAAAGCGACCTGTTCCTTGCCGGTAACGGCGGGGCCGCGCCGAGCTTGCGCGGCGATGCCGACGGGCTCGCGCTTTGGAGCAAGGAAGACATCGCCGAGACGCTGAAAACCGCACGCAACCCACATGCGGCTGTCCTGCCGGGCGGTATGTCCGAGGTTGTCCTTCACAGCACGCAGCATATGACCGACGAGGATTTGCTGGCGATGGGGGCCTACCTCAAGTCGCTCGGCGCGTCCTCGGCGAACCCCTCGACCAGCTTTGCCGCCAACGAGACGACGGCGAATGCGTTCCTCGACGGCTCGATCACGGGGCGCGGCGCAGAGATCTATATGGATAGCTGCGCGGCCTGCCATATGACGAACGGTCAGGGAGCCAAGGATGCTTTCCCGCGTCTTGCCGGCAATGCGAGCCTGCTCGTGCCCGAACCGACTCCCGCGATCAGGGCGGTGCTTGCGGGCGCGGCGGCCCCTTCGGTGCCGACCCGCCCCGCGCCGATCGGCATGCCGGGATTCGCCTGGCGCTATTCGGATGCCGAGATCGCCGATCTCATGACCTTCATGCGCTCGAGCTGGGGCAACAACGCGCCAGCGATCACGACGGCAGAGGTCAAGGCGGTGCGGGACAGTCTCGCGGCCCGCGAAGCCCCCGGGAACGAGGTTGCAGGGGTTTATGACCCGCGTCGCGCGGCCGAGATCACCGAGGAAACGGCGGAAGCTCCGGCAGCGGCACAATAAGCCCGCGCCATAGCCCTGCCCCTTAAAAGCAACACCCGCGGATCTGCCCTCAAGCCGATCCGCGGGTGACTTTTTGCAGTTTAACGGGGCGCAGCAGGAGGCGTCAGGCAGCCAACTCCGGTTTGGGCGGGCCTGATGCCACCGGACCCGCCAGCGACCTCGGCCCCGATTGCGGCACGCTTTTTCATTGGCCCCGGTCGACGTCACGGTCTAGTTTGCCCGCGGCAAGATATTGAATAGGTAGAAAATGATCCGGCTCATGAACCTGGCCGCCTCTGGCGCTTGTGCATTTTTGCTTGGCAGCGCCGCCTTCGCGCAAGAGGCGGTCCCGCTCACCGAAGAGCTTTTCACCCTGCCTTGGGTGATTGCCGATTTCGAGGGTCGGAGTGACATCGAATACGTGACTCCTCCAACCTTCGGCATCTTTGAAGTCGCGGAGCGTGACGTGGGAGGCGACACCCCTTGCGCTCATAGCTGGAACGGCAAAATCGATCTTGATCTACCTGCGGTCACCATTTCCGAGGTCGAGGCTTTCCATAGCGACGAGTGCCCCGCCGATCGCGATACCATGACCCTCCTCAAGCTGTTCGAGCAGNACCCGACAGGTCTTTGTAGGCCGGAAAGCGTGCCGCTTTCATATGATAGGCAATCGACCGGACCTCTCGTTCGGCCATCTCCGCCTTCAACAGCTGGGTTAGGATCGGAACTGCCGCTTCGAATGCAGGCGCGCCTTGCTCAATCAAATCGGTCACGGCCTGCGCCATGCCATGCATCTTGAGGCTGCGAAGCATGATAATGACGGCGCCGCTGGCGGGATCATGACGCATGGCGGCCTCCGGTGTTATGGGCCCGCAGATCGTCGTAGCGCCCGACATTTGCCTTAGGCTCGCGGCGCAGCGCGAGCGCTTGGGGCGTATCGATGAGCGGCCCATCGTTGGTTTTGCCATCAATCAGGCGATGGAGAATATTCAGCACATGTGTCTTGGTCGCGACCCCTTCGGCCAAAGCCAGTTCCACAGCGGTCAGAACAGCTTGCTCGTCATGGTGCAGGACCAATGCAAGGATATCGACCNGCCGGCGGGTAGGTACGGGTGCCGCCCTCACCGGCGGCCGCGACCATTTAGCTGGCAGCCCCGCAGGCTCGGGGCGGCTGGGTGACGGATCACGCCGAAAGGCGGCGTCGGCGCAAAGTCAGGCCAATGCCGAAGCAGATTGCGGCCAGCACGAGATAGACAGCCGAAAAGAGGGCAACCAACAGGACCGCCATCGCAGGACCGCCCGGATCGGTCGCTTGCTGGTCGAGGGCGAATTCGTAAGCCATGACCCCGATGATGCAAAGGACCGCAAAGCAGAAAAGCAGACCGGCGGTCAGCGTGGAATATTCGGCGATCATGCGCGGCCCGCTTTGCTTGTTCATCCAAAACGCGAACCCGATCAGCAAGAGAGCCATTGCCCCGAGAAGAACCGGCAGCGCGGTCGCCTCGGCCATTCCGGTCACCTGCAAAATCGTGAAAAAGAGCATCGTGACCGGCGTCTTCGCCGCAAAGGCCACCAAAGCCGCCCCTCCGGCAACAGCCAGCCAATGGATGATCTTTTCTTTGATTGTCAGGGACATGCCTATGCTCGATCTCGATTTCCGTGCTCCGGGATGGAGTGCCGAAGGCATTTCATGGACCGGATACCTACATGTTTCAACCTTCGGCTTATCTCCGCGCCAAAACCAAAGCCTCGCGAACGACGCCGGCACGCTGTAGCGAGTGCGCTCGAAGCTGATCAGACAGGTGGGAGAGACGCGCTTGCTCCATTCGATGANACGGTCTCCACCAGGACGTCGCAGCATCTGTTCCTGCAACTGCTTGAATCCTGGCGGCAGCTCGGCAAACGGAGCGCCATTCCTGAGCGCGCCAGGTTTGCGCTGGATGACCGCCAAATAATGCCGCCAGTCGTAGACCGTTTGCGGCGGTAGTTGGTGGGAGCGGTCAATCCGCCGTGCATGCTCGCATAGGATCTGGCCCTCTGCGGCGATGACGAGCCGGTCAGGATAGACGCGGAGGCTGACAGGGCGGTTCGCGAACGACGCCGGCACGCTGTAGCGAGTGCGCTCGAAGCTGATCAGACAGGTGGGAGAGACGCGCTTGCTCCATTCGATGAAGCCATCGAAGGCCGGCGGCACCGGCATCAACGCGGCCTGTTCCTCAGCCCAGGCATCGGCCACAGTCCCAGCCAGACGGCCATGCGGGATCTCCTGCCAGAGCGCCTTGCAGCGCTGTTCCAGCCAATCATTCAGCGCCGCGAGATCGGGAAAGTCCGGCATCGGCTGCCAAAGCCGCGGTCGTGCATCCTGGACGTTCTTCTCGACCTGACCCTTCTCCCAACCTGCGGCCGGATTGCAGAATTCCGGCTCGAAGACATAATGGTTGGCCATGGCGAGGAAGCGCATGTTGACCTGTCGCTCCTTGCCGCGCCCGATCCGATCCACCGCTGTCTTCGTTCGGCATGGCCTCGGACCGGTGGCGGCTCACGCCTCACTATCGTAGATGCCACGTTCCGGCACACCGCCCAGAACACGGAAACCGTGCCAGTGGGCATCGAACAGCATCTCGTGGGTCTGAAGCAGATATGCCCGCACGAGGAACGCCCGGCTGTGAGACAGCTTGATATGCGCAACCTGCAACTTTGTGCGCTCACCGCCAAAAACCGCGTAGTCTTCGCTCCAGTCGAACTGGAAGGCTTCACCCGCTCGGAAGCTCAGTGGCACGAAACTGCCGCGCCCCGTCGTTTGTTGTTCACGCTGGCGGTCTGCCCGCCACGCACGGGCGAAGGCNGGGAGTTGCGGCAACGCAGCATGGGTCGAGCCCGACCGTCGGCTATGGGCCGAGGGTGTGTCAAAACCTGCTGCTATGCTACGATTCCGCGATGGCGGGAGAGTGGCATGGCGGGTTTCATCGAAGGAGTTCAGCGAAGTCAGACGGTGCTTTTCCCGGATCGGCTGGAGGACTGGATCGACGAGGATGATCTTGTTCGCGTTGTCGATCTGTTCGTCGATGAGCTTGATCTGGCAGAGCTTGGTTTCGTGCGCTCGACCTCGGCCCGCACTGGTCGTCCCTGCTACCATCCCGCTGTGCTGCTGAAGCTGTTCATCTATGGCTATCTGAACCGGACCCCATCGAGCCGGAGGCTGGAACGCGAGGCCGGGCGCAATGTCGAGGTGATGTGGCTGATTGGCAGGTTGGTGCCGGACCACAAGACCATCGCCGAGTTCCGCCGCGCGAATGGCCTGGCCATCCGCAAGACCTGCGCGCAGTTCGTCGAACTGTGCCGCCGGATTGGCGTGCTGAAGGGCGACTGCGTTGCGATCGACGGCAGCAATTTCAAGGCGGTGAACAACCGTGACCGCAACTTCACGAAGAACAAGATCGCCAGCCGTCTTGCCCATCTCGAAGCTGATGTGGAGCGCTATATCGACGAGATGGTGCGCATCGATCGGCAGGAGGAAGGCGAGGCACATACTCGGAAGGTCCAGCATCTGGCTCGGCGTTATGGTCGTATCCGACAGGAGATTGATCGGCTGAAGGCAATGGACAAAGCCCTGGTCGAGGTTCCCGACGGACAGATTTCCTTGACCGATCCGGACGCCCGCGCCATGGCGACCAGCGCCCGCCACAGCGGTTTGGTCGGCTACAATGTCCAGACCGTCGTCGATACCGAGACCCATTTGATCGTCACCCACGAGGTCACGAACCAGGGCTTTGATCGCGACCAGCTCAGCCCGATGGCGATTGCGGCCAAAGACGCCCTGCAGCGCGATGACCTCCACGCCATTGCCGACAAGGGCTATTTCAGTGGCCCCGAGATCCTCGCCTGCCATGATGTGGGGATCACCACGACCATGCCGCGCCCGGCCACCGCGGGCAATGCGGCCAAGGGCATGTATGTGAAGGCCGATTTCGCCTTTGATCCGGAGCGCGACATCTATGTCTGCCCGGCAGGGGAAGAGCTGATCTATCGCTACACCACCGAGGAGCGCGGTGTTCAGGTCAGGCGATACTGGATCAACGCCTGCCAGAGCTGCCCATTGAAAAGCCGATGCACCACCGGTACGGAGCGCCGGATCCCCCGATGGGAGCATGAGCATCTGATCGACGCGATGCGCGAAAGGCTGAGCCGGGACACGGATCCCATGACACAGCGCCGCTGCACGGTCGAACACCCTTTCAGCACGATCAAGGCTTGGATGGGGCATACCCACTTCCTGACGCGAAGGCTGAAAAATGTCCGCACAGAGATGTGCGCTCAACGTGCTGGCCTACAATATCAAGAGGGTGGTCGCCTTGATCGGCATCCGGCGCCTGATGCAGGCCATTCCGGTCTGATCAGGCCTTTTCAGCCCAACCTCCTGCGTTCCACTTCGCTTTACAGGGCCTCCAGATCCGGCCCTGACAACCGCGCGCGCAACAGGCCAACTTGACGCTGAAGCGATCCACCGCCTCGGAAAACCGCGATCAGGCGGACCTCGCCAGCCAGTTTTGACACAACCTCAGCCGATCACGACTGTGGTCTATGGGTTTCCGGGAGGGTTGATCGCCTTCTGGCTTGGTGCGCGCCATTGTAAATGAGCATGCAACGAACCGGGCGATTTCTTGACGAGACAGGCTGCCTAGTGAAACAAAAGGCAAACCTTTCTGAAACGCCAAATCGGGTATGGAATTTCGCCAAGTCTTGCTCTGTTCTCCTAAGAATCTTGTACGAATCCAACGTCTTTGGCCAGTATGTTTTTTACCGGCTACCTTCTGTTTCATTTTAAGCGCGCCGCACGCGTCTGGCTGGCGCATCTTTCAGACCGCCTTAAAGTTGCGACCTCCCAGCGTTTTCATTCGCGTGGGATCGCTTCATGTTTGTCTCACTCAGGCGCCGAGGTTCTCAACATTATTTGCGGGCTGTAAAGTCCGTCTCGTCATGCGATGGATTGATATGATCTCCGGTCTGCAGCCGGCGAACTGCCGTGAGGAGTTCCTCGATTGCCTGTTCCGCGGCAGCGAGCTTCAAACCCACCATTAATCCCTGCCGTCCGGCCATCACGAGGAACATTCCCAGCACCTCATCTGAATGCCTTGCCAAGGCGACCAGATGCTCTCCGCTGGGACCGTATCTGCCGGCGAACCAGTTTTTCACTGTCTTTTCATTTGCTCCCGTCCAAGAGGCGACGACCTTTGCCCCCGCCCGACTGCTTCCGAGAGATCGCTTCAAGGCTGATGCGATTTCATCTGCGAACCAATTGTCGGCCAAATCCTGGCCGTCCTCAGCATACCCGTTTTCGTTTGGAAAGAACTTGCCCTTTTTCGGAAACGACATTCCGACCTCCCTCGCGTTACATGGATGAGGGAATCCAACCGAAGTTTCGCGCGAATTGGATGAATTTGCTTGAAATAGTGAGGAACAGGCGCTTGAGCAGTCGATCGTCGATCAATTCCGCGAAGAGCGACGCGCCTCCGGATACGGATGTGCCTGCGGTTGCCTATGTCCGGATGTCGACCGATCATCAGAAGTACTCGACTGAAAATCAACTCGACGTCATTCGCAAATATGCGTCAGATCGCGGGCTACAGATTCTGCGCGTATTCGAGGATTCCGGTCGGAGCGGCCTTCGCCTTGACGGTCGCGAGGCGCTGCAAAATCTTATGGCCGAGGTTCAAACGGGCCATGCCGATTTCAAGGCGATCCTCGTCTACGACGTCAGCCGCTGGGGCCGGTTTCAGGATGCCGACGAAGGCGCGTATCACGAGCATGTCTGCTCGCGCGCCGGGATCCGCGTCCACTACTGCGGCGAGCAGTTCGAGAATGATGGCAGCATCGGCTCAAACCTGCTGAAGACCGTAAAACGTGTGATGGCGGGCGAATACAGCCGCGAACTCTCGGTAAAGGTCTTCGCGGGCCAGTGCCGCCTCGTCGAACTCGGTTTTCGCCAGGGCGGCGCGCCCGGATACGGATTGCGCCGGGTGCTGATCGACGAGAATGGCGTTCCTAAGGGCGAGCTGTCGCGCGGTGAGCAGAAGAGCCTCCAGACCGACAGGGTCATTCTGGTTCCCGGTCCCGAGAACGAACAGCAGGTTGTTCGACGCATCTATCGAATGTTCGTCGAAGACGGCCGATCCGAGCGGGAAATCGCGGATATCCTGAACGCCAGCGAACTTCACACCGATCTCGGCCGGCCTTGGACGCGGGCGACGGTCCATCATGTTCTGACCAGTGAGAAATACATCGGCAACAACGTCTTCAACAAGATCTCCTTCAAGCTGAAGCAACGCCGGATGGTGAACCCCCGCGAGATGTGGATCCGCGCCGAGGGCGCCTATCCCGCTATCGTCGATGAGGCGCTGTTCCTGCGCGCCCGGGAAATCGTCGATGCGCGTAGCCGCCATCTTTCCGACCAAGACCTGCTGGACGGACTACGGGCCTTGCTTGCCAGCAAGGGCTTCCTTTCCGGACTGGTCATCGACGAACACGAGGACACGCCATCATCGAGCGCGTTCCGGTCCCGGTTCGGCAGCTTGCTGCGCGCCTATGAGATGGTCGGATATCAGCCCGACCGTGACTACCGATACATCGAGATCAACCGCAAGCTCCGCGAGGCCCATCCCCAGATCCTCGCGGAAATCATTGCCGGCATCGAAAACGTCGGTGGCAGTGCCGTTCAGGATCCCCTGACCGAGTTGCTGACCGTCAACGGCGAGTTCACGGTATCGGTCGTGCTATCGCGATGCTTCGAGACTGCGGCTGGCTCGCTGCGCTGGCGGATCCGCCTCGACACGGGGCTCCTGCCTGACATCACCATCGCCATACGCATGGACGAGCTGAACGCGGAGCCGCGCGACTATTACCTGCTCCCAAGCATCGACATGACCGCGGATCGACTTCGATTGGCCGAGCAAAACGGCCTGTCTCTCGATGCCTATCGTTTCGACACGCTCGATTTCTTCTTATCAATGGCCGGTAGGGCCAGATTTGCGGAGGTGGCCTGATGCCCGACGACATCCCAACCGATGCCCACAAGCATGTGACGCTCATACCGACCGACATGATACGGATCCTCAATCCGCGTGTGCGCAACCGGCGAACATTCGAGGAAATGGTCGAGAGCATCGCGCGGATCGGCCTCAAGCGGCCGATCACGGTCACCCGGCGCGCGGACACGGAGCCAGCAGAATACGATCTTGTCTGCGGTCAGGGGCGGCTCGAAGCTTTCATTGAACTGAAGCAGGACGCCATCCCCGCCATCGTGATCGATGCTGACGAGAGCGATTGCTTAGTCATGAGCCTCGTCGAGAATTGCGCCAGGCGCCAGCATCGCGCGATCGATCTGATGCAGGAAATCGGCACCCTTCGGCAACGCGGCTATAGCGATCGCGAGATTGCCAACAAAATCGGGGTCAGTTCCGAATACGTTAACATGATCGCCGGACTGCTGGAGCGCGGCGAGCAGCGCCTCGTATCAGCAGTCGAAACCGGAATCATGCCATTAAATCTCGCGATCGAGATTTCCAAAACTGATGACGAAGGGGCTCAGCGTGCCCTCATGGATGCCTATACCGAGAAGAAGCTGCGTGGGAAAAAGCTGACGGCTGTGCGGCGCCTGCTTGAGAGACGCCAGCGGCAAGGTCGGCGCATCGATGAAACGCCTTTCGGCCGCAAGGTTAACCGTAGCGAGCGTCCTTTAACCAGTGATGCCCTCGTGCGAGCCTACCGGCAGGAAGCTGACCGCCAAAAGGTGATGATCAAGAAGTCCGAACTGGCCCAGAGCCGGATCCTCTTTGTTGCGGAAGCGTTCCGTGCGTTGCGGAGCGATGAGAACTTCCTGACGCTGCTGCGCGCGGAAAATCTCGAAGCTATGCCCACATATCTGGCAGAGCAATCGAGGACGAACCCATGACGCGAAAGGATCGCTCCAACCGCGACGCCGTCCTCCACAGCTTTGAGGATACCTGCGTGATGCTGCCCGTCAACGCGCTTTTGCCGGTTCGGACGCTCAGGAACGCAACAAAATCCAGCAGAAAATATCAACAGATCGCCGCTTCGATCCGCGAGGTCGGTCTTGTGGAACCGCCTGTGGTCGCTCGCGCCCCGTCAAATCCGGGCACCTTCCTTCTGCTGGATGGGCATGTTCGTATCGAAGTGCTGAAGGACCTTGGTATTGAAACGGTTGAATGCTTGATTTCCACCGATGACGAAGCCTTCACCTATAACAAGCGGATCAGTCGGTTATCGTCGATCCAGGAACACAGAATGATCCGGCGCGCCATTGAGCGCGGGGTTCCTGAAGAAAAAATCGCCAGAGCGCTGGACGTCAATCCCCAGACCGTCCGCCGCAAGTTCCGCATGCTGAACGGAATCTGTGACGAGGCGGTTGCCATCCTGAAGAACAAGGCCTGTCCTATGGTGGTGTTCGAAACCCTCAGGAAGATGAAACCACTGCGCCAAGTCGAAGCTGCCGAACTGCTCGTTAATGCCAATAATTACTCGGCCGCTTATGCCTCTGCGATTCTAGCCGGAACCCCTCAGGCACAGCTGATGGAAGGCGCGAGGCCCAAGCGCCTAAAGGGCATTTCGCCCGAGGCAATGGTCCGGATGGAAAACGAACTGGCGCGCCTTCAGGAGGCGATCACCTCTAGCCAGGCGACTTACGGTCAGGATCACCTGCATCTGACCATCATCAAGGGCTACCTTGCAAAGTTGCTCGGAAACGCACGGGTGGTGCGCTATCTGATGCAAAATCGTCCCGAGTTCCTGGCCGAGTTTCAAACAATTGCAGATATGACATCCACGCTTCCGCCCGAGGCCGCCGCCTGACCACGCCACGACGACCGACGGGGACCCGGACCCATATTAAGCGCGGGGACCGCAGGAGACGCCGCACTGTGGGGCGGATCGAGTGCGGTGGTGGGGATGGCGGCGAACCCGTTCGGAGCCCACCGGGCTGGTTCGAGTTTTCGCCGGCCGCGTGACCGGCTTGTGGTCAGTCACGATATGATGTGGGCGTGCCGAGAAAGCACTGATGGATCCCGGCACGCCCAAGTGCTTGTCGCCCATGCGATTGCAACGCTTCGTCATTGCCCGCATGCCACCGGTCCAACCTGCTGACAGGGCAACGTGTTACTCTCGGTATGAAGCAATTGCCTTAGCTTCGGTCTGCTTCGGCAGATGGTTGCGCGGAATCGGGACGGTACTGACCCATTCGTTCTCGCCACGCTCTCGGAATGTATGGACAGCACGCTCAATGATACCTTGGTCGATGACCGGCGCATCCACTACCATATGCAGTCCTACCCCATAGCTGTACGAACGATCAATTTCAAAGGACTCATAGATATCTGGCGGGGAATCTTTCAGAATCTGCGATGCTGTGCGTTCCTGGTGCTCTCGTACCGTCAGGCCGTCGAGGGAGACATAGCGACGCGGTTCGGGAAAAATAACCCGATGCATTTTCTGACCACGCACCGACGGCACCGGTACGGTTTTCCAAGCAAATTCTGCGCTAAATTCGTCCTCTGTCAGCAGGGACTGGGTTTGCTCCCAAGCCAGCTCGCTGATCTGGTCCCAGAATGCCATCTGGCCCGTGATGATCTCAGCATTCCAAATCGTATGGCCATCCATGCTAAGAAACAGGAAATCGAACCACTGATTATAGATATCGGGTCGTCCGGGCTCATCCAGCGTTTGATGACTGGTGAATATACCGCCATAGCGCGGCGTATCGCACAGGATCCGCCACCGCAATTGAACGAAGGCGTCGCGCTGCCGGCGGCGGGAAAGCTCGCCAAACGGAAGCTGGGACCTGCGACCTTTACTGAATCTTGCCATGGTTTTTCAGTCCTGTTGAGGCTGTTGACGCCAGCGCAGCCCTATTTCTGGGGAAAATGCGCAACCTTTCCAATACCGCAGCTGAGTCCTTCTCCGCGATGCCCAACGCGCCGAGTCCCTGTTTCCTGCGATCATATGTGAAGTTAACCTCAGCGGCATCAGCCGCCAGCAGGACATGCGATGTTCGCGTCCGGTGTGCGCGAGCGAAGATTGTCAACGGTTTGCAAGCTACTTTCCGCCGTGTCTTTCGAATTTTTGTTGGAGCCATCCAGGTGCCCAGGAATGCATCCAAAGTCTCTGGCCTGAACCCCATCATTCTATTGTTGAACCGGAAATCTGGCAGCAAAAGCTGGTCCGCAATGAGTGTCCGCAAGACCTCGACACATATGCCCAAGTGACGCCCGGCATCTTGAGCGTTGAGGAGGTCTTTGAGCTTTGGTGCAAGCTCAGCGATCAGCGCTGGATCGACAACGTGGCTTTCCCCGGCCCGAATGTCGTATTGTGCTTTTAGCACAAGTGACGTGATCTTCGTTCCAATGCCGTGCTGCTTGCAGAGAGAGCGCAGCGTTGTCGGTTGAATGCCACGCGTCAGAATGCCGAAAACCTTCTCTTGCCCGGTAAAACGAAAATTCTCGCCGACATATTCGGCCATGACTTCGCATATCGGCCGGTAAGCGGACTGGTCTTTTCGAAAATAAAACTGATCAAATGCCTTTCCGAATGCCTTACGATAATCGTTGCCATGCCGGCCCCGACCAATCTGATCGTGCAGAAAATCCTTCACGGCCGCTGGCCCCTTAGTCAGAACGTCTGCTCCAACACATCCATGTTGCCGTCGCTCGTCAGGGGAAATATCTTGCCAGCTTGCGTTGGCGCCACGCGAGGCCATCGCGCCAAACACCTCGGCCGTGTGGATGATGACATCGAGCTGAAGATCGTCGATCCATCGGCCTGCATGCATCCCGCCCAACCGCTCTGCTATATAGCACTCCATCGAGGTTGGGCGATCAGGTTGCCACATCGCCTTCTGTGCTGCCGTCAACTGCAAGACCAAGGACGACAGATCCGGCTGGATGCGCGAAGCTTTGCGGGGGGTTATCGTCATCAGACGGATCTCGTGCTCAGCGCAAACGTGGTTCGCATCGATCAGCCAATCCGTGCGAGCAAGGCAAGCTGATCTTAGATTTCCATCTGCTAAGTTACCCAGACAAGCCGGGCAAAATCGGAAGCGATCCTTGGCGCACATGACCTTGTTCCGGGGATCGGCGCCGAGTTGCAGCCGTCGGGGATTGCTAGCGTCGAGCGCCCCATTGCCGAGAGCGGCAGGGTCACAGCCCGTGTATCTGGCCAGACGCTCGACGCTGTGCCTGTCCCCCATCAGCAAGGCGCGGAGGTCCAGATCGAATAAGTAGGCCATCTCGGGAAGGGATGAGAGGCCTGACAGGCGAGCGATGCGATATCCATAGGAAGCGACGGTTTCTCGGGTGTGCGGGGCAGGAAAGATCATCTCACCGCTTCCCCCTTGGCTTTCGTGGACGCCCTTGCAAGCCTGCTGAAACAGCGGGTTCAAGCGGTGCGCGTCCGGTGTTTACACTCCGGAAGTCCGACACAAGAAAGGGGTTTCGGAGAGCACCTTCACCGCTGCGCTCGGCGTAGAACCGTGCGAAATCCTGAATGCCGACCGCTGGGTGTCCGTCAGCCAGGGCGCAAGTAATCGCACCGATGATCAGTTCGACCACGATGCCGAACTGTTCGCGCCCCGCATGGAGCAGACGGGGTACGAACTCCACGTCCGCGAGATCTGACGCCATTGGCAGGTCCGCAAGTCCTGCATACCCGGCTACCAACTCGGCAACATCATCGCGGGCGTCGAATTCGGTCACAGGAAGAAAGCGGGTGATGAAAAAGCGGCGTGACAGCTGCGGGTCTTGGGTCAGCAGCTCATGGAGCTCTGGCGTTCCGCTGACAACCAGATTGGTCGGCCAAGAAGGAATCTGCATGAGGCTTTTCAGGGCGTTGATCACCCCCGCCTTCTCCGCGTCTGAACCCCGGCCTCCAAGCTCTTGCCCCTCATCAAGGTGGATCAGCCAGCATTTCCTCAGTTGCAGGTGAAAATTGACCAATTCCCACATACGCGACGCTGTGGTGTCGCGAAGCAGCTGGAAATCCAGCGCATGCAGGATCGCGCGAGCCAGGTCCTTCTGGGTGGCGGGCGTTGGAACCCGGATGGAGATCCAGCGAAATTCGCCGGGCTCGGTGCCCGAGGTGTCAATCCGACTCAGAATTCTCTGGATAGCCGTGGTTTTGCCGCTACCGGATTCCCCGATCACAGCGATTCCACGACCTTCAGCCGTCAGGCCAAGGTCCAGTTCGGCCTGTCGCTTATCCATGACCTCACCAAAAATCCGCCTGACGGTTTCGTAGCCCGGATGGGCCACGAAGTTTTTGCGCAGGGATACGGCGACGCGCGCGATATGCTCTGGAGCTGTTCGTAGGTCACTCGTCATCTTCGAACCTCCAGCCCTTACGCGACGGTGGGGGGCCATCAGCAGGAGGATCTTTCAGTGCTGGAGGTGCATCGGCACTGTCGGCATCGGCACTTCCAACCTCAAACCCACCTTGCAACCACCCCGAGCCGCTTGGCTGTTGATCCGTGGAGACTGCGGGTAACAGGTGCAGTCCAAGGCCGAGCTTTTCCTCTGCCCTGTCGATTTCCTCAGCGGAGTACTTCATCCGCCCAAGCTGCGCGGCGTTGGCGGCATCGGTCGAGAGCTGATCGAGACGGCGCAATCCGTCGTGTAAAATTTCCGCCGAAACGGCAGCGCGTTCACGATTATGCTCCATGACGGTTTGGGCAAAAGCCGACCATTGGTAGAATGATATTCCCGCCAGCGCCCCGGACAGATCATGAGCCGGATACCAGGTTCCGTCGATTTCGACGGCGATCCAGCCGAGATCCATTTGGTCGAACCGGAGGCGCACTTTCCGCTGGTGACGATGCTTATAAGCATCGCGCAGCTCGTCGCAGGTGAAGTCGGCACCGAACACGCGAACCCCGCGACCAGAAATTGTGCGTTCAAGCTCCACACCGAAGATGGCCCGGCGATCCATCGCATCTACCGGGATAGACAGGCCATATTTGTCGACCAGTCGGTCCCAACAAGCTGCCGGCGTTTCGCCCTGAAGACCGGCGTGAGGGCGTTGGTGATAGACGTCGACAACATAGGTCACGAGTGCCGCCAGCAGGTCCTGATCGGTGAGGGACACTTCGGCTTCTGCGTTGTAATCGCTCCGCTGCACGGGGTTTGAGAATGTCCGCCCGCGAAAACGGCTGACGAAATGCGACGAAAACGTGCTGAACAAGCGCTCAATGCGAGGCCGGAGTTTAGCGACACCTCCGGGCGGATTGATCAATCGGGCATGCAATCCAGCGGTGGTGACCTTGAAATCATCGCTAACGAATGCGGGGCCCATGTCGGCGGCGATGGACTCCGGGCGTCCACCCTGATGCCAGCCAGCCCGACAGCCTAAGCTAAGCGCGATGGCAGTTTTGTCGGACGTCGCCATTTCCAGCGTCCGGATAGCCGCTTGCGAACTGGTCGATCTGGACAAGGTGAGCCCAACAACGCAGCGCGTTGCACAGTCGATGGCAACGCAGACGATCAGGCGCGTCACTTCGAGAGCGGTGGCCTGCTGCGCCGTCAGCTGGTCAAGCAGACCTGCATCAGAGATCAAAGTCATGAGATCGACCTCCCACTCATCGATCTCGACCCGCTCCATCGGCCGAAGCACTTGAACGCCGTATTCGATGATGGCGAATTTCTTGTTGGCGGCATCCACGCCGTGGCGTTGAAGGTAGATCTCGTAGGGGTCCATCCGTCTGATCGCACGATAGACCGAGGAGCGGGATGGCGGTTGCAGTTTGGGAAGGTGATGTTCCGCACGTCCTCGATTGAAATCCGCATAAAGGTTTGTCGCCCTCTCGTGGATGCCGTCGATGCTCGGACGAAGCGGAGAAGCATATTCAGCGATCAGCGCATCGAAGGCGCCGCGTTCGCCGGGCAGCATGTGACGTTTGTTGCCGCAGCGATGCGTTTTGGGAACCAAAGCCATGATGTTAAAATCGCTGTTCACGTAGTCTCGTGTCCAGGTGAGTAACGTTTTGGCGCAGGGCGGTGTGTTCAGGGCCTCTTTGCGCCCCGCGCGCTTTACAAGCCCACGCCGGCGTTTGCGGATCGCCATCTCCACAGCCCCGATTATGGCGGGCAGAATGGCATTTACGGATGGTTCGCTGCGCTTGCTCAGACCAGCGTGGACGTATCGCAGCAGTTCTTCCACATACAGTTGCCTCCACAGCGCTGTGTCGCGCTTGGCTTCCGGGAGGTCACGGAAATGTTCTGGAAACCCGATCAGCGCCCGCTCAGCGACAGCGCGTGACGCTCCTTTTGCGACATAACGGAAGCGGGGACTTCGGAGCAGCTCTTCTAATTCACCGTGTGTGATGCTGCGGGTGATTTGCGGTGCCGATATGCCGACCAAGACGATACCGTCAGTATCATGTGAAGAAACTCGATATTCGGCACCATCAAGGATGATAAGATCGAGGCGGTTAAAATCGCTGTGTTTCATCGCGGCCCCCTCAAGCGAACATCATGTGGGAGAAAGGGGGAACAGCGGGCGCGCCCAGCTCTTTGGCGCGCTCAATCAGACGTGTCGTCGGAGCGTGCGGAACGATTGTCTGTCGGGGCACGTCCGCATCGGTGAACAGCAGCACCCGTGTCGCGAATGATCTGGGCAGTTGCGCGGCGATGAGCCTCAGCGTGTCTTCGAACCGGTACTTGCAGACACGGGTCAACGGACGAACGGCCACGGCACTCGCTGTGCCATCGATATGTTTCGCCAAGAAGTCGAAATGATGACTGACGCGCTTGCCCCGCGTGTCGACGTAGCTGATGGCAGGGGGTTGCGCCTGCACCTCACGAATGTCGGGGTTCGCAACCAGCTGATCCCAGCAATGGGCTTCCAGTCCAGATTCAAGCCTGCTGATGACAGGTCGGGGCAAAAAATATCGCACATCAACGACCTGTACGCGCGCACTCGCCTTTGAGCGCGCCGGAACGATACGGCTGGCCTCGGCCAGCACGGGAAAACGGAAGAAGGGGTTCATGTCACATCCCTGGCAAAGTTTTGACAGGTGTCCGCCCGCGGATTCGGGCGAACACGATAGATGCAGGCAATACGAAGACTTTGGTCGACGCAGGCTGCGCCGATCCTTGACTTCGTATGCGAGGTTTGGGATGCTCAGGGTGTCGGGATTCCAAATCGACAAACCTAAGCAAGGTCCCGGGGCTCGGCCTCTGGGGCCTTTTGCTTTCTAAGGCTTCACTTTTCTCTCCTTCGTATAGCGGGCGGGCCAAATGATTTCAGGCTGTGTCTGAAGCTTACTAGCTATGGCCCTTTCTACTTTCTCAGACCGCCTGTGGCCTTGCGATACAAGGCTGACCGATGAAGGCGTGATACCCAACTCACGAGCGATTGCGCTGAAGCTTGAGCCTGCGAGTCTCAGGCGAGCTCGTAACATCTCATGGCAGCAATCGTTCATGGCGAAGCCTTTTTGCAGGTGATTCGCGAATCACCATTGCACACAACGAATCACTAGGCGAGCAGTAATTATTGCTATGTCATTGAAAACGAATTGTATTTAGATAGAGTGGCGTGCCGAAATCCGGTGATTTTTGCAATTCGCGCTCGGGCCCGACCGCTATTGCGCGTTCCCCGTCAGATACGGCTTGATCGCATCCAGTGCCGCCGCCGATCCTGCCAGATCGAAGCGGTGCTGCATGCCGCCAAACCCGATCTTGACCCATGCTGCCCGGCGCAGATTGTGGACGAACAGGTTGGTCGCCCCCATTCCGGCGGTGCTGTAATTACTCATCAGCGCCTGGCTGCCGCTGGCCGCGAAATCCAGCCGCTCGCCGTTCGAGAACAGGATGCTGACCTGCTCCCCGGCCGCAGGCCCGCGCCCAGCCAGCGTGACAGTCACCGTGCAGTTGTTGGAATCGCAGGTGCCATTTTCGTCCAGCCCATTCACCTCATCGGTACGGGTGATCCAGATTTCGTTGCCGCGCTGGCGGCGCGGGCTGACATCGCCGGTCTCGTTGGTGAAAGTCCAGAACTCGGTCCCACCCTCCAGCGAGGCCTCGAAATACCAGCCATCGGCCAGAGCCGGGCTGGCGAGCGCCATCATGAGGGCGGCGAGATGTGCCTTCATTCTTCCAGATCCTCGGCCGGGATATCGACGCCTGCATCGGCCAGCGCCTGCGCGATCAGCTGGCTCATGGTCATGTCGCGCCGCAGGGCCTCGATACGCAAAGACTTATGCGCCTCAGGGCTGAGGCTGATCGAGGTGCGTTTGGGGCCGCCCATCTGCCGTTTGCGTCGCAGGCTGCTCATCGGAACCAGCTTTCCTGCATCCGGGGAATGAAGCGGTGCATCACCAGCCCTGCAATGCCGAAAAGCAGCATGAACGGGCTGAGCAGCATGAACATGAAAAAGCCCACGCCCCAGTTTACCTGCCACGAGCTCGTGGCCGCTGAATAGCCCAGAGCGAGGCCGATCAGCGCGGCGAGGCCTGCGCCGATGAACATGATCTGCGCCGCACCTCGCCATCGTTCAGCCGACCAGCCCGGCTTCAGGATGCCGCGTTGTGCGCCGCAGCTCGGGCAGGTTGTCGCTTCAGCGTGAATCTCACTCATGCAATGCGGACATTGTTGGGGCATATCAGGCTCCTGAATGTCGAATGAATGTTAAAACAGGTAGAGTTAAAAACGTCGGCGCACAATAGCATTGTGCATGAAAACGACCCCCAGAAGCCCCCTGCGAGACATCGTAGCGCGCAACATGCGCAGGCTTCGTGCCGAACGCGGCTGGTCGCAAGAGTATCTGGCGAATGAGTGCGGGTTGAACCGGACCTATCTGAGTGCGGTCGAACGGTCGGAGCAGAACATCTCTATCGACAATCTGTATAGAGTCGCTCAGGGGTTTGGGGTAGAAAGCTGGACGCTACTGAAGGCCGAGTAAACCGCAGTTTGTCGGGAAGAGTTGCTGATATGGCCTGCTTCGGGCTCTTACCGTCATGGCTTCATCAATCGGACTGGATGGATATTCCGTTGCTTTTGCAAGACGATGCTACCAAAACATGGTCATGGGACAGTCGATAAGCAATTTTGATTTTCTGGAGCGCGTGGACGGTGAGCTGGCCAATCTGGGGCGATTGGCCGAGAGCTATTTTCAGGACGACCCAAGCACCAGCCTGATAAAGCTGAGGCAGTTTGCCGAGCGCCTGACGCGTCGTCACGCTGCGCTCGTTGGCGTGGAATTTCAACCTGACGACACGCAATCCGACATTTTGCGGCGCCTGAAGTATGAGCGTGCAGTGCCGGAACGCGTACTCGATGTCCTCCACCATATCCGCAAGCTCGGGAATACGGCGGTTCACGAGAGCGGTGGTGATCATCGTGAGGCGCTTGCCTGCCTCAAGATGTCAGTGCAGTTGGGGGTTTGGCACATTCGGACAAGCACGGCCGATCGGAATTTCTCTGTAGGCTCCTTCATTCCGCCACGGTCGCCGGCGAACCCCACCCAAGAACTGCAAGATGAGCTGTCAAGACTGCGATCGGACAGGGACGCAGCGCTGACAGTTGCGCAGAAGGCAGAGGAAGCGCGACGGCAGGCCATGCGGGATGCCGAGAGCGCGAAAGAGCGCCATCAGCGCGAGGTCGAGGAACGGCAAATCTGGGAAGCATTGGCGCAGGATGCCGATCGCCAGCTTCAGGAGTTCATCACCGAGGCGAAGAAGCAGGTGCCGGCGACCATGGCGCTCTTTGTGCAGGCTGCCAATGATGCCGCAGGTGCGATCGACCTTGATGAGCAAGCGACCCGCGCGCTGATTGATCAACAATTGCGGGACCGTGGCTGGGAGACGGACAGCGTCGATCTGCGCTATGGTAAGGGAACCCGGCCCGTCAAAGGGCGGAACATGGCGATCGCCGAGTGGCCCACAGCGTCAGGCCCGGCCGATTACGCCCTGTTCGTAGGGGAAACCTGCCTCGGAATTGTCGAGGCCAAACGGTACCGCAAGAATGTTTCTGCGGCTGTCGATCAGGCAGAGCGGTATTCAAAGGGTTTTGTCTCGGCCGCAAATGCCGACCAATGGGATGACGGGTTTGTCGTTCCGTTCGTGTTCGCCACCAACGGGCGTCCCTACTTGAAGCAGGTGGAGACCGAAAGCGGCATCTGGTTTCGTGATGCCCGACTTCCCAGTAACTTGCGACGCGCACTGATGGGCTGGTTCCGTCCGGACGAACTGCTGTCAATGCTGGAGGTCGACAAGGAAAAGGCACAGGCCTCTCTGGCCGCGCGCTCTTTCGATTTTGGCTTCCAGCTGCGCCCATATCAGAAGGCTGCAATCGAGGCCGTCGAGAACACGCTTGCGACCGAAAAGCGCGAGATGCTGGTGGCCATGGCGACGGGCACCGGCAAGACCAAGCTCGCCATCGCCATGCTTTATCGACTACTGGCGACCAAGCGGTTCCGCCGCATCTGTTTTGTGGTTGACCGTTCTGCCCTCGGGACGCAAACCACCGACGAATTCATGAGCACGGCCATCGAGGGGCCGAAGACCTTTGGCCAGCTTTTCGGCATCAAGGGGCTCGAGGACATCAAACCCGATCCCGAGACTCGCGTGCATATCTGCACGATTCAAGGACTGGTAAAACGGGTTCTCTACAACAATGATCCTGCCGATGTGCCTCCGATCGGCCAGTATGATCTGATGGTGATCGATGAATGCCACCGCGGCTATCTGCTCGACCGAGAAATGTCGGACGCCGAGCTGAGCTTTCGGGGGCAAGATGACTATATCTCCAAATACCGCCGGGTTCTGGAGTATTTCGACGCGGTCAAGATCGGCTTGACGGCCACGCCCGCGTTGCATACCGCGCAGATTTTTGGTGACCCGATCTATACCTATACCTACCGTGAGGCAGTGGTGGACGGCTGGCTGATTGATCACGAGCCACCGATCCGCTTCCAAACCGCGCTGTCCAAGGCCGGAATCACCTTCGACGTAGGCGATACTGTCGAGGTGTTGGACAGCCATACGGGCGAGGTACAGAATACAGTTGCCCCTGACGAATTGAACTTCAAGGTAGAGGATTTCAATCGAAAGGTGATTACCCAGCCTTTCAACCAGGTCGTCGCCGAAGAGCTGGCAAAGCATATTGACCCGAGTCTCGAAGGCAAGACGCTGGTCTTTGCGGCAACGGATGCCCATGCCGATATCATCGTGAACGAACTGAAGAAGGCGTTTGCCGCGCAATATGGCTCAATCGAGGATGCCGCAATCCGCAAAATTACCGGCAGCGTGGACAAGGTCGGCACACTAATCCGGTCGTTTCGCAACGATGCCTTTCCGCAGATTGCCGTGACAGTTGACCTGCTGACCACGGGCATCGACGTGCCCAAGATCACAAATCTCGTGTTCATTCGCCGCGTGAACAGTCGCATCCTCTACGAACAGATGCTGGGCCGGGCGACGCGCCTCTGCGATGAGATCGGCAAGGAGGTATTCCGGATCTTCGACGCGGTGGATCTTTATGCCACGTTGCAGGACCTGACGCAGATGAAACCTGTCGCCAGCAATCCGAAACTGACCTTCGAACAGCTTTTCGACGAGTTGGCGACCGTAACTGAGGATGACCAGCGCGAACTTGTTCGCGATCAGGCGCTGGCCAAACTGCACCGCAGGCTGCGAAAGTTGCCCAGCAAAGTCGCACAGGCCGTCGAGGATCTGACCGGCGAGACGGTCGAGCACCTCCGCGACCGCCTCAAGCAAGGCTCCCCGGCAGAGGCCGCCGCCCATGTCCGGAAGTTCCCCGAACTTGGCAAGGTTCTCGACTGGAACCCGGATGGCAAAGGGCCGATATGGATTCCGATATCGCATCACGAAGACAGCATGCACGCCGTTACCACGGGCTATGGCGAATACGAGAAGCCCGAAGATTTCCTCGATACCTTCACCTCCTTCGTGAAGAACAACCAGAACCGGATTGCCGCGCTCTCGGTCGTCGTTCAGCGCCCGCGCGATCTGACGCGCGCCGAGTTGCGCAGCTTGCGCCTCGAACTCGACAGGATGGGCTTTTCGGAAACCAGCCTACGCCGGGCTTGGAATGACGCCTCGAATGAGGACATTGCCGCCTCGATCATCGGCTATGTCCGGCAGGCCGCACTTGGCGACCCGCTGATCCCGTTCGAAACCCGCGTCCAGACCGCGACCCGCGCGATCCTTGCCAAGGGCAAATGGACGGAACCGCAAAAGCAGTGGCTGCGCCGGATCGCTGAGCAGATCACGCGGGAAATAGTGCTTGATCGCGACAGCATCGACCAGGGCAACTTCGCCGCCCATGGGGGCTTCAATCGCCTCAACAAGGTCTTTAACGGTCAGTTGGAATCCATCTTGCACGATTTCAACGAAGAACTCTGGAAAGTCGCATGAGCCCGAACACCAATGACATCGTCGCCAAGCTATGGCGCGAGGCCAAGACGCTGCAAGGCGCGGGCATCTCGATCCTGCACTATGTCAACGAACTGACCTACCTTCTCTTCCTCAAGATGCTGGAGGAAACCGGGCAAACCACGCTCATCCCCGCCGCCTATAGCTGGTCCGAGCTGTCAAAGGCCGAGGGTGGCGACCAGCTTCGTTATTACAAGAAGCTGCTGCTTGATCTTGGTGACCCCGAAATTGTCCACAATGTGATGGTTCTGGCGATCTTCACCGATGCCGTCACCCATCTACGTGAACCCAAGGACCTCAAAACGCTGACCACCAATATCGACAAGATCGACTGGTTCAGCGCGCGCGAGGACGGCCTTGGCGACATGTATGAAGGCCTGATGCAAAAGGTCATGTCGGACAGCAAGTCCAAGGCGGGCCAGTATTTCACGCCGCGTGCCCTGATCGACAGCATCATCCGCCTGATCCAGCCACAGCCGGGCGAGATCGTCCAGGACCCTGCCGCCGGCACCGCCGGCTTCCTGATCGCCGCCGACCGCTACATCAAGGACGCGACCGACGACCTGTTCACGCTTTCCGAAGACCAGGGCAACTTTCAGCGTCGGCAGGCTTTCCGGGGGCACGAATGGGTGCCCGACACCCACCGCCTTTGCGTGATGAACATGCTGCTGCACGGCATCGAAAGCCTTGTCGGCTGCGAGGATAGCTGCGCACCTGCGGGTGAGGCCCTTGGCCGAGCTGATGTGATCCTGACAAACCCGCCCTTCAACAAGATGCCATCGAACGTCAACCGTCCGGACTTCACGCTGACAGCGGGTGAGCGGGTCGGCCCGATGCCCTTCCTGGAACACGCGATCCGTATGCTGAAGCCGGGCGGGCGCTGCGCGATCGTCATGCCCGACAACATCCTGTTCGGCGACGGCAGCGGCACCGCGCTGCGCCGCTTCCTGATGGTGAACTGCAACCTGCATACCATCCTGCGCCTGCCGACCGGCATCTTCTATGCTCAGGGTGTCAAGACCAACGTGCTGTTCTTCACCCGTGTCACCGACCGCATCTATCCGCCCGATCACGCGACACAGGCGACCGAGGCGGTTTGGTTCTACGACCTGCGCACCAACATGCCGTCCTTCGGCAAGACCAACGCCCTGACCGCCGCGCATTTCAAGGAGTTCGATGCGCTGTTCGGCCCCGATCCCCTTGGCGGTTCCGCGCGGGAAGAGGGTGGCGAGACCAACCGCTGGCACAAGTTGACGCGCGAGCAGATCGCCGCGCGCGGTGACAACCTTGACTGGACCTGGCTGCGCGATGAAAGCGGTGACCCCGAGGACCAGATGACCGAGCCGGACGAGATCGCCGCCGCGATCATCGGACACCTGCGCGCCGCGCTGGAGGAGATCGAGGGGCTGGCCGAGGAATTGGACGCAGCGCCGATGGTCGAGGCGGCGGAATGACGGGGCTGCCGCAGGGGTGGGTCAGGGCACCACTCATGGATATCATCGAGTTGCACGACGCGCGCAGGATTCCTCTTAATGCAACCGAACGAGCGTCGCGCAAGGGCCCTTACCCTTACTACGGGGCCAATGGACAGGTGGACAGCGTTGATGACTATCTGTTCGACGGTGAATTCGTTCTGTTGGCCGAGGATGGCGGCTTCTTTGACAACCCAGCACGCGGCGTAGCTTATGAGGCAAAAGGTCAGTTCTGGGTGAACAACCACGCCCATATTCTTTCAGGGCGTGGGGATATTGAAACAAGTTTTCTGAAATCGTGGCTGAACAGCCTCGATTGGATGCAGTACGTTTCCGGATCGACCCGCCTGAAGCTTACGCAAGCCGGAATGAGTGGTGCCGAAATCCCCCTTCCGCCACTCCCCGAACAGCGGCGGATCGTGCGCAAGTTCGACACCCTCAGCGCCCGCAGCACCACCGCCCGCACCCACCTTACCGCCATCGAAAAACTGGTGCAGCGGTACAAGCTGGCCGTCCTTTCTCGAACTCTTTTCCGAAATGAAATGCCGGTGAAGCGGCTCAGGGACGTGCTGACGGACATCCGATATGGGACAGCGGCCAAATGTAGTTATGACCCAACCGGCACACCGGTTCTACGCATTCCTAACATTCAGTCACGGAGGATCGATCGGTCTGACCTTAAGACCGCGCATTTCGCTAAGAAAGAAATCGAGCAACTTGCATTGAGGGCTGGCGACATACTGGTAATCCGATCAAACGGCAGTCCTGATCTCGTTGGCCGCGTCGCGCTTGTGACAGAGCACGAGACAGATTGCCTTTTCGCAGGATACCTTATCCGGCTGCGCCTGTCCGCAACCGAGGCGCTGCCCGAGTATGTTCGCCTTTGCTTCGAAAGCGATGAAGTGCGGGCCATCATCGAAGCGGCATCCAAATCGACCAGCGGCGTAAACAACGTTAACTCCACCCAGTTAAAAGAGATCGAGCTTCCACTGCCCGCAGTCGACGAACAACGCGAAATCGTCCACCGAATCGAAACCGCCTTCGCCAAGATCGACCGCCTCGCCGCCGAAGCCGCAAAGGCCCTGAAACTGCTCGGCCACCTCGACCAGCGCATTCTGGCGAAAGCCTTCGCAGGCGAGCTTGTTCCGCAGGACCCCACCGACGAACCCGCCGAAGCCCTCCTCGCCCGCATCCGCGAAGCTCGTGCCGCCACGCCCAAACCCAAACGCGGCAGAAAGGCCCGCACATGACCTCACTGTATCAAATCCGCGATGGGCAATTGCGCCCCGCCATTCGCCGCGCGCTGTCGAAGGAAGAGATGATCGAGGGCTGGGTCGCCGCGAATCCTGGCCTTGTCGGCATCGACGCCATGATCATTGGTCGACAGGTGCCGACCGACCACGGCAAGTTCATCGACCTTCTGGCCATGGACGCTACCGGCGGGCTGGTCATTATCGAGTTGAAGAAAGACCGAACTCCGCGCGAAATCGTCGCGCAGGTGCTTGATTACGCCTCATGGGTCAGAACCCTGACGACGCCCGAAATCTATGACCGGGCCGAGAAATACCTGGGAACACGCCTGGCCACTGCTTTCCTAGACCGTTTTGGCGAGGCGATCCCCGAACGGCTTAACGCCAGTCACTCCATGCTGATCGTCGCCAGCGAACTCGACCCAGCCTCTCGCCGGATCGTTGAGTACCTGTCTGAAGAACATGGCGTCGCGATCAATACCGTCTTCTTCAACGTCTTCGAGGTCGATGGCCAAGAATGGCTGACGACCGACTTTCTGCTGGACCAGGAAGCGGTGGAAGAGCGGTCGGAACGCAAGGTCCGCGCGCCGTGGTCGGGGTATTACTTCGTCAATGCGGGTCTGGGCGAGCATCGTTCCTGGGCAGACATGAAGCGATATGGGTTCATCTCGGCTGGAGGCGGCGAATTCTACTCGAAACGGCTATATCAACTGAGCGTGGGTGATGAGGTTTTCGTCTATGACAAGGGCAACGGCTACATCGGTTATGGTATCGTGACAGCCGAGGCCCGTCCTGCGGCCGAGTTTATGACGCCTGACGGTCCACTCTTCGAGCAACCGCTGTCCGAACCCCGAATGAAGCGCCTTGGCGAACCGCAAGAAAACGCAGAGCACGCCGTCGGCATCGAATGGCGCAAAACGGTTGATCCTGCCCAGGCCAAGCGCTTCAAAGGAGCATTTGCGAACCAGAACATTGTCTGCAAGCTACGGGATGAAGCGACAGTGGATTTCCTAACAGAGCAGTTCGAGGTCATTCGACCAACTATGACGTAAGGGGCGGAAAGCTGCAGTTCGCGGCGCGTGCTAACGCAACTTTTCCACACCACCGAAGCGGACATTCCGCAAGGATCATCCCGTCGAGCCGTGCGTGATCTACACAAAGGGTGCAATGTGGTCTCAGCTGTCGGGGCGTTGACGGTGAGATGCTCCGGCACATAGTGTGTTCGGTTCGCCGGGGGAAATTATGTATTATTATGTCGATGAAAGCGGAAACACAGGGCTGCATCTATTCGACCCTGCCCAACCACTACTCTATTATGGGGTTCTCGGAGCCCGCGCCAATCTGGACGTGATTTCCGCTCCACTATTACGGACGCTTGAAAAGAGCTTGGTGTGAAGCGAATTCACGCCAATGAGCTTGGCGTTGCAAAGTTGACGACAATAGCTGAGCGGATCGAGAAGTTTAGCAAGAAAAACGACCTTCGGTTTTCGATTTTCACGGTCGACAAGAGAGATCATGCGATCATTAGCTATTTCGACCAAGTCTTCGATGCGGGCTTGAATGACGCAGTCGCGTGGAATCATTACTGGACTCCACTGCGTTACCCCTTGCTGTTCAAAGTTGCGCACCTTTTCGATGAGGACATCGCCAAAGCTGCGTGGAAGGCGAGGCTGGAGAAAAACCCTGCACGCTGCGCCAAGATGCTCCAGGATGTCCACGGGCGGCTACTTGCCAACATCGACAGGCTGCCTGATGTCCGTTCTCGGGAACTCATTGATGGTGCTATCCGCTGGGCAGGTGCAAATCCCGACGAGATAAGCTACGGCGTGGGCAACTACGATACCTCGTTGCAGATCTCTCCAAATTTGGTCGGCTTCCAATCGGTGCTTTACGGAATCGGAACGCAGGCAACGGCCATGGGGCAGAAGGTTCATAAAATTACTGTCGACCGTCAGACTGAGTTCAATAAAGCACAAGCCGAGTTGGCAGAAATTTACCAGAAGCTTCGCGGCCATGACTCTTGTCTCGGACCTGGCATGCCCGAGTATGATTATTCGAAGCTCCCGGAAATTCCACCTGAATACAAACCTGGCGATGAAAGTGCTGGGCTCGAGCTTGTCGATATTACGCTTTGGACAGCGAAGAGGATGCGCGAGGGTAAGCCCGTGTCAAATGAGCTGAGAAGCTTATTCCATCGGCAAACGCGGCGCGGTCATACCGATGAGGTATCGCTTGCTGCGCTCGATCGCCGCTGGCGGTTCCTGGCCGACCTGCCGCTGCCAGGACCAGAGAATCCTATATCGCCGGACCTCGAAGCCGCTATAAATAATATGGAGCTCAAGCGCCGAGAGGCGGTAGCGTCCCTCGAATAAAGCGAAACGTGCGATATCTGCTAACTGCGCCTGAAATGGTAGAGACGTTTTCCAGGCTGACCTCCGTGCCCGCCGCAGCATCACGCCAAGCAGCTGCACGGTGGGACGGGACCTAAATGGGCAGTCTTTATCACGCGCAGAAACGGACCTTCGTTCGCAAGATTCTTGGCAGGGAGGATCCTGAGCATGGCTTGGCAATGAAGCGCAAGACTTGCAGTGAGATGGGTCAGTGCCCCTGCATCTGACCTTCAATAATATCGGCAAAGTCGCTCGAATTCTCTTCAGTTACAACGTTTCTGGCCCCGGTGATCTTCTCCAAATATTTCTTCGCCCTATCGAACGAATCTTCAAGATTAGGTTTGCGGGGATGCCCAAGTACAAAATGAGATTGCACGCTGCCTTGGCTGTAGCTCTTCACCGCTTGTGCGTAACCTGCCCACCTAGCAGCCTTTGATCCAATTTGTTCCTCATCTTTAAGGTCAAAGGAAAGGGGCTGAATAACGTGAAGTGCTCCGTTCCTATATCCCGCGTGAAACTTTACAGGACCTAGATCTGTGGTAACGGTCTTGTCCACTTCAATAAATCGATCCAACTTGCGCTCTGATAATTTGGAGCTGAAAGTTGACCAGACTTGGCTATCACTGCGATTCGTATCATTCCTAGGCTTGTCATAAGAAGTGACGAAACGATGGAAAAGCTGATCAAGCTTCTCTGAGGGCGAACTGCAAACTCCAACTCCACCAGCCTCCCATCGGTAGCTAGTATCCATATCGGGAGACAGCAGTTGAGCTATCCGCAATGCGCCATATTCGCTCTGATCGATTGAAGGTAGTGACTTGAGGCTTGGGAGCAGACTTGGCTGCTTGAAATCTGTGCGCAGAAATATCTTAATGCTCCGCGCAATCTGATTAAGGTCTTCTGTGAAAGACGCCTTTTCAATATTTGGGTAGGACTGCAGGATGCGACCGTCCCAGCTTCGAGTTTCAAGCTGAAGAAAGTTAGCTGCTTCGCTATACAGTAGCACGCCGATATTGAGGCGTTCCTTAAGCCACGGGTTATGTTCGTACTGCAGGAGGCAGTAGTCGAACTTGAAATTACGTTTCACAGTAGCACCTCCTTCGCTCGAGTTGAGAATCCATCCGCGTTGTCGCGCGCGTCTAACAGATAGTCCACGATCTTGCACGCGCATTCATCCCCCCACGCAGGAGGCACTATGGTAACATAGTCCTCGATAACGTTGTCTGACAGCCCTGACAGGTTCGTCGTGAAGTCGTCTATCATCTCCTCGGTCACATCTTTAAGGCCACTCAGCAGCACGTGCTGCATGTTTCCGGGGAAGTGGTTGAAGATACCTCCATGCTGCCAGGGGAATGCCCCAGCATTGTAGTCCGAACCACCGTGGCAGCGCTGAAAGCTGTGTCCGAAGTCTATCACCTTGAAATCGTGGCCCAAGGCTAGAAGGTTCGTATTCCCAACGCCCCTGTCCGAGTTCTCAACGATGGTATCGAACAGGTAGAGCTGGGTCGCTTGGCGAAGCTGCCCCCTATGGACGATGTTGGTGGGGGCCCATCTTCTGTTCGCGCTAAAGGCTACTGAGCCGAACGCGATGCCGCCGATTGCGTCGAACGCTGCTCGGAGTGCGTCGCCCTCCTCGTCACGTGGAAGAGCAGCCAGAAAATCTTGATCGACGCACACGAGACAAGGCGTGGCTGCGGGTAGGCCCAGATCTAGTGCGAACTGATTTGCGACCAGTTCGCCCACAAGGTGGTCGAAGACGAGGTCTTCGTGAAAGTCCTTGTATTTGACATAGACCTCCTTCTCGCTTCCGTCTTCGCATTCGCACATGCATTTCATCGGATGCGACCTGCCGGTCTCAGTCCTTCCGAGATATTCCGATGCGCTAACACTTAAGATCGTCAAGCGTAAACCCCATGCTCCTTTGCTCTAACTGTGCGATTAATGGGAGAAATGCTGTTTGAGGCAAGGGCCCATGCACGCTTCTCTAAACTCCGAGGCATATAGGGCCTTGTTGCAACAGTAATGTTATGGATTTTCAGAAGATTCTATAGCTGAGCCGCCTTGTCGCCCAGCTGTTCTGAGACATTCATCTCGGGGTTCCGAGGTAACAGCTCGGTTATATCGCAGCACAAAGCTACGGATGACTTGCTTGGGAAACGCGAGCACCGATGGCCAGCCTGGTGAATGTCCGGAAAGGGGGAGCTGCGCCGCAGCGCGGCCAGCTAGGCGAACGTCGGCTATGGGTCGTGACCGACGATCGGCTCTGGGGTTACACGGCAAAGTTGCATGCAAGCGGGCCGGGCAGGCGAACTCAGCCGCGAAGCTCTTGACCTCACCAGAGGGTCGCCTTTTGACACAAAAGGCAAGACTCTCTGAAACGCCACATCGGGAAATTGGTCGGAGCGAGAGGATTCGAACCTCCGACCCCCTGCTCCCGAAGCAGGTGCGCTACCAGGCTGCGCTACGCTCCGACCGTGAGGGGCAGATACCGCTTGCGAGGGGGGGAATGCAAGGGGGAAAAGTGGTGAAACTTGGTAATCTTCGGGATGATGCGGAAATTCTTTGCAACCCAGGCGCAACCACGACGATGGCCTCCCTTGGCAAGGTGTTCCCGCAAAGGCTGCGGCAGTGTGTGGATCCTGCGTAAGGCGGGGAACCAGAGCCGCCAAGCCTGCGTGCCCCCACGACAACCGCTCGCCGCGTGACCTTGACGCCGCTTCCCTTCCGCCCGCCCGCCGATGCACGCGGCCTGCGGCTGAGTCTCTCCTCCCGCCCTCAGCCGTTGGCGAGAGCGATCAGTTCGGCCAGAGATTTGACCCCGAGCTTTTCGAGGATGCGCGCGCGGTGGTGGTCGACCGTGCGGTGGCTGATCCCCAGAAAGGCCGCGATTTCCTTGCTGGAGCTGGCCGAGGGGGCCGCGATGATGCGGTTGACGATTTCTTGTTCGCGCGCGGTCAGACGGTCGAAACGCGCGCGCTGCTGCTGGGATCGCGCATCGAGCGAATTGCGGGCCCGCGCCATTTCAAAGGCGATCTCGATCCGCTCGATCAGATCGGCCTGGCGGAAGGGCTTTTCGAGAAAGTCGATCGCGCCGCCCTTGATCGCCTGCACCGATTCCCGCACCCCGCCGTGGCCGGTGATGAAGATGATCGGGATCGGAAGGTTCTCGGCGTTGAGATGGCGCTGGAGCTCGAGCCCGTTCATATCCGGCATGCCGTAATCCAGAACCAGACACCCCAGCCTTTCGGCGCTATAGGCCGCGAGGAAGGCGGTAGCGGATTCGTATGCCTCGACGAGATATCCCCTCTTGCTCAATCCGCGGACGAGCGATGTGCGGATATCGGCATCATCATCGACCACGAAAACGGTCAGGGAGGGATCTGTCGGTGAATTGGGCATCAGGCTTGCTTCAACAATTTGGCAGGTCACGGTCACGGGTTGCATCGGTGCGCAGGAACGAAGCTGTCGCAAATAAGTGCGCGAAACGTCATCTTGTTCCCCACCTCATGCAAACTGGTAAACAGGAAGGGTGAACCAAAAGACCGCGCCGCGGCCCTGCGGAGGCTCGTTCCCGAGCTCGCCGCCATTGGCCTCGATGATCGAACGGCAGATCGAAAGGCCGAGACCCATGCCCGCCGGTTTGGTTGTCTCGAATTGCGAAAAGAGGTTGATCGAAGGATCGACGCCCGGGCCGGTATCCTCGACCGAGACGCGCAGCTTGTCGCCCTCGCGACGGACGAGGATGCGGATATCGCGCTCTTCGGCCTCGGCACCGGCAATCGCCTCGATGGCATTGCGCAAGAGATTGACGATGACCTGCGCGATCTGGACGCGGTTGCCCAGAACCTTCGGAATCTCGCCCGCGATCTCGGTTTCGATGGTCACGCGGGCATCGGTCGCCTCGGCCTGCAAGAGCTGGAGGGTCTGCGACAGGAGCACGGGGAAATCAAAGGCGACACGCGCGCCTTCGTCCTTTTTGATAAAGCTGCGCAGGGCGCGGATGATCCCGCCGGCGCGCAGGGATTGCTGCTCGATCTCGGCCAGAATGTCGCGCAATTCGCGGTCGTCCTGGGCGTTCTGGTCCAGCACCAGAAGCGCGGTATCGGCATTCTGGGCAATGGCGGTCAGCGGCTGGTTCAGCTCGTGGGCAAGCCCCGCCGCCATCTGGCCCATCGTATTGCCGCGCGCGAGATGCGAAAGGTCCTTGTTGAGACGCTCGATCTGGCTTTCGCTGCTTTTGCTTTGGGTGATGTCGTCGACCGTCAGCACCGCATGGAGCGGCTTGCCGCGGGAATCGCGGATGACGAAGGCGTTGACGTTGATCCAGAGAATCACCCCGTCCTTGCGCACCAGACGCAGCTCCTGCACGCGCCCGAAATCGCTGGAATCGGGCGCGCTGGTCTTGTGCCACAGCGCCACATCTTCGGGGCAGAGCAGATCCGCAAAGGTCTTGCCCTCGAGATCCGCCGCGTCATAGCCCGCGATCTCGCGGAAACGGGCATTGGCGCGGATGATCAGGCCGGTATCGGCCGAGGTCTGGGCCATGCCGCGCGAGGCCATGTTGAAGGTCTGGCCGTATTCGTGTTCGGCCTCGCGGCGAGCGACGATCTGCTGGACCAGCGCGGCATTGGCCCTTTCGAGCTCTTTATAGGTTTTGGGCAGAGGCTCGTCGGGATCAAGTTCGCCCTGAGAGACCAGCGCGGTCCGCACGGCAAAGGCGCGCACGGGGCGGTAGATGTAATCGGCCAAAGCCAGCCCGACCGCGCCGGTCGCCATTGCCACCAAAGCCGCCAGCCAGATGTTCATGGTGCGGTTGCGCTTGATCACCGCGGTGAAGTCATCCTCGGGGGCGTAGACTGCGATCGTCCAGGGCAACTGCTCGCTGATGACCGGCATCACGGTCGAGACATAGCGCGAACCGGCATGGATGAAGTCCGAAGGGGTTTCCTTGGTGATCCGCTCTTTGCCCTCGTAGCCGAGCTCGCCAAAGGCCACGCGCGCGATCGGATCGTCGATCTCGCGGATATTGGCAAAGCGCAAGGTGCCGTCGTCGCTTTGGGTCTTGATCAGCGCGGCATTGGGGTGCGCGATCACGTCGCCGTTGCTGTGGATGATCAGCGCCTTGCCGTTCGCCCCGATATTGAGGCGCGACAGGAAATCCGAGATCATGCTGATCTCGATATCCACCCCGACCGCGCCGCGAAAGCCGTCGGCGCCGCTGGCGACAGGCGCCGAAAGCGTGATTCCCGGCTGCTTCGAGGAGTAGAAGATATAGGGGTCGGTCCAGATCGTCGTCAGCTCGGCCTTGGCCTTGAGATACCACGGCCGGTTGCGCGGATCGTAGCTGTCGGCGGGATCGAAGACATGTTTGGCGACCGAGAAATCGTCGTTGCGCCAGATCAGCTCGGTGGTGCGGCCCAGACCGTCGTTGGTGATGATCTTGGTGCGGAACTTCGCGATGCCGTCGATGTTGCGCATCACCATGACGAAATTGCCGGCCTCGTTGCCGTAATAGACGCCGGCGAATTGCGGCGTGATCTGGAGCTGCTGGAACAGAAGCTTTTCAAGCAGCTGTGAATCGTCGCTCGAGATGACCTCGTTCTGCGCGAGCCGCGCCGCCAGCTCCGCCGCGCCCTGCGCGGGGCTCAGGAAGCCTTTGGAATGCTCGATCGTATTGATGCCGACATCGCGCAAAAGGTCGCGCGCATGTTCGATCAAGGCACGTTCGGAGGTGACATAGGACGAGAACACGACCGCCAGAACCGCAACGAATTGCAGTCCGGCAAGGCCGAAGGCCAGGAGTACGCCGAGCGACTTCTTCATCCTGTTCGTTCTCCGGTTGCGACACACGGCATGCGCCGGCGCAACGATACGACATCATTCTTAAGGGGCAGTTGATTGCGACGCCTCCTTACACAGCTTGGGGCGGAAGACACAGCAATTTCTGTGAGATCGCACGGGCTGTTGCAGCTCTGCCGCAGGGATGTGGCGGATTGAGCGCAGGGCATAGGTAAAACTGCCTAGGCAATGCTGCGAATTTACCGATGAGAACATTTGTGAAATAACCCGTTAACAAGATGTTACCAACTACCGTCCGGCTTTTACCTGGGGACGGGCGGCGGTTGTTCCTTTGGGTTAATGAGTAAGGGCTTTGCCCTTCGGGTTCGGATGTGCCGGCGCGTGAGGAATTTTTTCCGATCCGCCGGAGCATCTGGTTCCGGAACTGGTTCGGCACACGTTAAGTAATTTTGCAAGATTTCGAAGCTCCGGAACATTCCCGACCGGAGGTTCAAACCAAATCTACGGTGTCTGGCTGTTACGCTTTGGACAGGTGCGCGCTTCGGCCCGATATCAAGCGTAAGATCTTGCCCGCTGCGCCATCCGCGCGGACAAGGAAGCAGAAACGATATGACCGGTTGTTTATCGCCGGTCCTCGATGACTCAAAGGATCGCCCCCCATTGGTTTGCCGGTGGGGGGCATTTTCATTGGCTGGATCTTGATCGAGGCCGGGACCGCCGTCGCGGTCTTCAGCCCTTGCCGCGCAGCAGGCGCCGCAAGAGGATCGAGCGCGGCGCCGTCACGCTTTCGGCACGCAGACGCGCCTCGGAGGCGGGTTGGTTGACCGAAGGGCCGCGCCGTTCGCGTGCGAGAATGTAAAGTCCCGAGCCGATGATCAGAGCCGAACCCAGTCCCATCGCCAGATCCAGCTTTTCGCCAAAGAGAAACCAGCCATAGGCGGTGGCCCAAAGCATCTGGGAATACTGCATCGGTGCAACGACCGCCGCTTCGCCGGTCTGATAGGCGACGATCAACAAAAAACCGCCCAGAAGGCCCAGCACGGCGATCACCCCCGCCAACGCCAGATCACCCAGCGCCATCGGCTGGTAGTCGAGCCCCAGAGAGGCCCCCGTCAGCACGAAATTCCCCAGCATCGGCCAGAGGATCAGGATGACCGTGCGCTCGGACCGGCCCAGTTTGCGCACGGAGATCGCCGCAAGCGCGCTACAGACCGCACCGCCAAGCGCGGCGAGATGGCCAAGCGCGAGCTCGGTCTGGCCGGGGCGCAGGACGACAAGCACGCCCGCCAGCCCGACCAGAACGGCCAGCCAGCGATGCCGCCCGACCTTTTCGCCCAGAAAGGGGATCGAGAGCACGGTGATGAACAAAGGCGCGGCAAAGAGGATCGCATAGACCTGCGCCAGCGGCAGTACGGAAAAGGCGTAAAAGCCGCACATGCCCGAGATCACGATCGCGGCGGAGCGGAAGCCGACCCAGAACGGATTGGCGGGTCTCAATGTCCCGTGCGTCGGATCGCGCAGCAAAAGCGCGGCGATGAAGGGGAAGGACAAAAGCGAGGAGAAGAAGAGGATCTGAAGGGCGGGATAATCCGCCCCCAGAATTTTGATGATCACGTCATGGGTCGCATAAATGCCCATGGAGGCCAGGGCGACCAACGCTCCGCGAAGGTTGCCGCCCTGCCGCATGGCTTATTTCAGCGCCGCGAGGGCCGCGACGATCGCATCGCCCATGCCCGAGGTCGAAACCGGCACGCCGCCTTCGGGGCCCATCAGGTCGCCGGTGCGCACGCCGTCGGCGAGCACTTTCTCGATCGCGCTTTCCAAAAGGGCGGCATTGTCGCCCTCGTTGTAGGAATAGCGCAGAGCCATCGCGAAGCTGAGGATACAGGCGATCGGGTTCGCCTTGCCCTGCCCCGCGATATCGGGAGCCGAACCGTGGACGGGCTCGTACATGGCTTTCGGACGGCCGTTCGCCATCGGCGCGCCAAGGCTGGCCGAGGGCAGCATCCCGAGCGAGCCGGTCAGCATCGCCGCCGCATCCGACAGGATGTCGCCGAAGAGGTTGTCGGTCACGATCACGTCGAACTGGCGCGGGTTGCGCACCAGCTGCATCGCGCCGTTATCGGCATACATATGGGTCAGCTCGACATCGGCATATTCATTGTCGTGGACCCACTGGACTTCCTCGCGCCACAGAATGCCCGATTCCATAACGTTGGCTTTTTCCATCGAGCAGACGCGGTTGTTGCGCTTGCGGGCCAGCTCGAACGCGGCGCGCGCGACGCGGCGGATCTCGCCGCTGGTGTAGCGCTGGGTGTTGACGCCGACGCGGCCACCTTCGTTGCCGGGGGTGTTGTCTTCGGAAATGCCGCGCGGCTGGCCGAAGTAAACGCCCGAGGTCAGCTCGCGCACGATCAGGATATCAAGGCCCGCGACCACATCGCGCTTGAGCGAGCTGAAATCGGCCAAAGCGTCAAAGCACTGCGCGGGGCGCAGGTTGGCGAACAGGTCCATCTCTTTGCGCAGACGCAGCAGGCCGCGCTCGGGCTTCACGCTGAAATCGAGATTGTCGTATTTCGGGCCGCCGACCGCGCCGAGAAGGACGGCATCGACTTCTTGCGCCTTCTGCATGGTCGCATCCGACAGCGGGATGCCGTGGACGTCATAGGCCGCACCGCCGACCAGATCTTCGCTGACGTCGAATTTCAGGCCCTTGTTGGCCTCGAACCAGCCGATGACTTTGCGGACCTCGGTCATGACCTCGGGGCCAATACCGTCGCCCGGCAGGATCAGCAAGGAATAGGTCGTCATCGCAATTTTCCTCCGCATGCATATGTCGCAACCCGCGTATCGCCGCGATCCGGCATCGTCAAGTGGAGCCCCCTATCTGGCATACCATGCTCTCAAATCGGAAAGGAAACCGCGCTTTTCCTGCATCCCGACGGGGCCGCAGAGCTGCGCGGGCGGCAGGCATATCGGGTCAAACCCCGCCCAAAGCGGCGGGGCTTCACGCATGATGCAAAAGGGCGGGGATCAGCGGCGCGCCAGCTGCTCGACCGCTTCCGCGGTGCGCCGCGTGTTGTTGTAGATGCCGAGGCCGAGATAGATCGAACCGCCCAGCAGCACGAGATAGAGCGCGCCGAAGAGCAGCACGCCTATCGCGGCAAGCAGCCCGCCCTGAGGCGCAAACAGCATGACGACCGCACCGGCAAGCACCGCAACCGCACCCAATACGATGATCACGTTCACCGCGCGTTCCATCCAGAGGATGAAGAATTCCCGCATGATTAATCCCTCTTTCAATAAATCATTATGTTCGCGCTTGGTGACATGCCGCACCCATTTGTTCAATTGGTCGCGCACCTTCTGCCGCAAATTCGCATATGCGCCATGCACGGGGGTCACGCGGCAAAGCGCGCCCGCCGGCAGGCAGACCCCGACAAGCCGATGATTCCGGTACGGAAATCGGGACCTGACGCGCGCCCGCTCACTTCTCGCTCACTCCTTCTCACGGCTATTTTGGTTGCTTCCGTGCCGCCCATGAGGCCGTTTGGGGGCCACAGCCGAAATTGAAGGAGCCCCGGAATGCAAAGCTGGAGGGTCGCAACAGGCGCATTCGCCATAAGCGTGATTGCAGGACTGGCCGCAGCCGATGGCGGCATGACCGTGAAACTGCCCGATGTCGCGGGCCTCTCGGAAGACGAGGCCAAAGCCCTGATCGCCGATCTGGCCGAGGTCAATGTCATCACCGCCAATTGTCCGGGCTACGAGATCTCGAACGGCGAATGGACGCTACTGACCGGCACCGGAGACCGGCTGGCCGACCGGCTGCAGCTTGATCCCTCGGCCTATGACCGCAACTATTACGGGCCGGCCTTCAAGCTGCTCGACGATCCCGAGGCCTGCGACAGGGTCGGCCCCAAAGCCAAGCCGTTGATTGAAAAGCTGGTGGGCATGGGCGGCGGCACCACGCCTTTGACCCAGTCGCAATAGCGCCCGATGTCCGCCCTCGGGCAACGCGCGGCCTTGCCCGCAACCCTGCGCGGCCTTAGCTTGCGGGAATGAACGACCTTAGCTATCGGGGATTCGCGCTCGACGCGGAAACGGCGCTGGCTCTGCTGCAATGGCAAGCGGAGATGGGCGCGGACGAGGCATGTCTCGACGATCCCATCGACCGCTGCGAAGAAGCGATTGCCGAGGCCGCCAACCGCGCCGCCGAACAGGCCGCACGCGCGCAGATGCTGGCCGAGGCGCAAAAGGCCAACAAGGCCAATATCGGCGCGGCCGGCGGCTTTCCCGGCGCAACCTCGACCGCGCCGCGCCCTGCGGCCGCGCCCTCCGGCCCCGATTACACCGAAATCGCCGCCCGCGCCGCGCATGGCGCGCAATCGCTCGCCGATCTTTCCGAGGCATTGCAGGCCTTCGACGGGATGGATCTGAAAAAGGGCGCGCGCAATTTCTGCTTTGCGGACGGCAATCCCAAGGCACGGGTCATGGTGATCGGCGAGGCGCCCGGCCATGAAGAAGATCTGGCGGGCACACCCTTTGTCGGGCGCGCGGGCCAGCTGCTTGACCAGATGTTTGCAGCGATCGGGCTGACGCGCAGCGCGCCCGATGCGGAAAAATCGATCTATATCACCAATGTGCTGCCGTGGCATCCGACCGGCAACCGCACGCCCCAGCCCGAGGAAATCGCCATGATGCGCCCCTTCCTCGAGCGTCATGTCGAGCTGGTCGATCCCGATTTCATCGTGCTGATGGGCAATACGCCCAGTCAGGCGGCTCTGGATCAGGGCGACGGCGCGGTCCCCGGCATCATGCGGCTGCGGGGCCAATGGCAAACCGCCTTCGGCAAGCCCGCCCTGCCGATGACCCATCCCGCCTATTTGCTGCGCACGCCCCTGGCCAAGCGCGAGGCTTGGGCGGATCTTCTGTCCCTTCAGGCGCGGATGGCGGCGAAAGCGGGGGCATAACCCGCGCGCCCTTCGGACCCGCGCCCCGCCGGACCTCCCCTGCCGCCGGTCAGGGACAGCCCTCGAATTCCCATGCCTCGCTGGTCCCGATCAGGGTCAGCCGCACGCGCGACATGTCCAGCGCGAAGGGCTTGCCGCTTTCGTCGATGAAATCGGCCGAGGCGGTCAGGCGGCCTCCCTCGACCTGGACGACCGGCTCCGAGACCCAGATCCCCCCGCTGTCCCCGCCGCCGTCGAATTCCAGAGCGGCGGCGCTGGCCTCCTGCTCGCTTGCGACCGGCACCTGCGCGCTCAGGCGCAAACCGTCGCGGATCTCGTCGACGCGGCATTCGCCGATCGCGCCTTCCGGGAGCGGCGCGGCAGCCAGCGCGGCCTCGATCAGCGGATCGGGCTCCTGTCCGATCGGCGGCGCGCTCAGGACCAGATGGCCGGGCACGCAGATCGTCTCGCACAGGCCCAGATCCATGCGCAAATTCACCGCGATCGGCGCATCGGGATCATGTGGCGTGATTTCCAGCGGCAGGACCAGCCGCTCGTGATAGCCCAGACTGCGCAACCCGCCGGAATCGATCACCTCGGGCATGGGCCAATGGATCTGGACCGCCTCAAGGTTTTCCGAGCCCTCCCAGTCGAAATCGGCCGGAATGCCGCCGTCGCCGGGATTGCGCCAATAGGTCTTCCAGCCGGGCTGCAATTCGAGATCGAGCGCCGTCATCCGGCTGCCGTTCGGCAGCTCCCACCCCGCCAGCAACCGCGCCGACACCACACCGGGCGGCAGGGCACCGGCCAGCGCAGGCTGATGCTCGGCCCCGATGCCCAGCGAAAAGCGCGCCGCAGGTGACGGGGTCTCGGGTGAGGGGGGCTCGGTTGAGGGGGCCGCGCTGCCGGACATTGCCCCCGAGACGGCGGAAAGGCCGCTCGGCAACGGGGTTTCGCCATGCGCGAAGGCAGGCAGGGCAAGGGTGCAGATCGCAAACAGGGGGACAAGATTTTTCATACCCCCTCCTACCCCCCTTCTCCGGCTCGCGGGAAATCAAAAATTCGCCAATCCCTTGCGGAACTTCGTGAAAGTGTCGATCTTCAAGGGAAGAAAAAGGAGAGCAGCATGGAGCCGTCCAGCAACCTTACGGGCAAATTCCTGATCGCTATGCCCGGCATGCAGGATCACCGCTTCGAGCGCACGGTGATTCTGGTCTGTGCCCATTCCGATGACGGGGCGATGGGGCTGGTGGTCAACCGCGCCCTGCCCGAGGTGGATTTCGGGCAATTGCTGAACCAACTCGGCATCGATACCGATTTCGACACCACCGAGATTCCGGTGCGTTTCGGCGGTCCCGTAGAGCCCGGCCGCGGCTTCGTGCTCCACCATGTCGCGCAGGGCGAAAGCGCGGCCGAGGGCTCGATGCGGATCGGCGAGGATCTGGCGATGACCACCACGCGCGACATTCTTGAAGATTTCGCGATGGGCCGCGGTCCGCGCCCCGCAATGCTGGCACTGGGCTATGCCGGCTGGGGGCCGGGGCAGCTCGACAACGAAATTCTGGCCAATGGCTGGCTGACCTCCGACCGCTCGACCGCGCCGCGCGACGAGATCATCTTCGGCACCGACAACGACAAGAAATGGGTCGCGGCCCTGCGCGGCATGGGGGTCGATCCGCTGCTGCTTTCGCCCTCTGCGGGCCACGCCTGAGATCGTCGGACCAAGGCGAGGACGACCGGAGGCGCGGGCCGAAGCCGCCCCGCCCTAACGGGGCGCGGCGGCGCGGCGCAGCCGGTCGTTGATCGCGGCACCCAGACCCGTCTCGGGGATCGGCGCGACCGCAATCGCGCGACCCAACAGATCGGCGCGGCGCAAAAGATCGAAGAGCTGCGCCGCCGCCTCGGTCAGATCCCCGCTTTCGCTCAGATTGAGCGCATGGGAATGATCGCTCGGCCCGAAGGCCAGATAGGTCTCGTGGGGCGCGGGATCGCGCACCTCCATCCGCAGCCCGACACTTGGCGCGTAATGGCTCAGCAATTGCCCCGGAGAGGTCGGCGCATCGTGATTGCTCTCGGGATGCAAAAGCCGGACACCCAAAAGCGCCTCGATCGCCTCGGCAGGCAGACCGCCCGGACGCAACAGCGCGGGCTGGCCGTCGTCGCTCCAGCCGATGATCGTCGATTCGACCCCGACCGGCGAGGCCCCGTCGTCGAGCACGGCGGGAATGCGGCCGCCAAGCCCGCTTTCGATATCGGCGACATGCTGGGCCGAAGTCGCGCTCACACGCCCCGACGGATTGGCCGAAGGCGCGGCCAGCGGCCCGCCGAAGGCCCGCATCAGCCGTTGCATCCCCGCATGGGATGGCACGCGGATCCCGACCGTATCCAGCCCCGCCGTGGTGATCGAGGCGATCCCCGATTGCGCGCGCAACGGCAGAACCATCGTCAGCGGACCCGGCCAGAACGCCTCGGCCAATGCGCGCGCCTGCGGCCCGAGCGTCGCGATCTTCGCGACTTCGGCCAGATCGGGCAGGTGGACGATCAGCGGATTGAAGGAGGGCCGACCCTTGGCTTCGTAGATGCGCGCCACCGCTTTGCTGTTGCGCGCGTCGGCGGCAAGGCCATAGACGGTTTCGGTCGGCACTGCGACGGGCATGCCCTGCGCGAGCCAGTCACATGCGGTCTTGATGCCGGCGGCATCTGCGGACAGAATTTGCGTATCCATTCTTGACGTCGGGTCTGTGTTGCTGCTCTGCAGAATGCGGATAAACTTTGCTAATTCACTCCCCAGACCGCCCTATTTCGGGCGGTGACCCAGAGAAAGAGAGCTACTATGGCATATCAGTCCCCGGTCGAACAGATCCGTTTCATTCTGAACGAGGTCGTGGACTTTGCCGAAGTCGGCCGCACCGAGCTTTTCTCCGAGGCCACCGAAGAGACCGTGAACGCCGTCCTGACCGAGGGCGGGCGCATCGCCGCCGAGGTCTATGCCCCCCTGAACCGCGGTGGCGACCTTCAGCCCGCGCGGCTCGAGAACGGCGTCCTGCGCTCCTCGCCCGGTTATGGCGAAGGGTTCACGGCCTTGGCTGAGGGCGGCTGGATCGGTCTGGCCTCGGATCCCGAATACGGCGGGATGGGCTTGCCGATCACGCTCAATATCGCCGTGAACGAGATGCTGTCTGCGGGTTGCCTCGCGCTTCAGCTCAACTCGCTTTTGACGCAGGGCCAAATCGATGCGCTCGAGCATCACGCCAGCGACGCGATCAAGGCGCTCTACCTGCCCAAGCTCAATTCCGGCGAATGGTCGGGCACGATGAACCTGACCGAACCGCAGGCCGGCTCCGATGTCGGCGCGCTGACCTCGCGGGCGGAGCGCGCCGAGGACGGCACCTACCGCATCACCGGCCAGAAGATCTTCATCACCTGGGGCGACAGCGACGTCACGCAAAACGTCTGCCATCTGGTGCTGGCACGCTTGCCCGACGGCGGTGCGGGAACGCGCGGCATCAGCCTTTTCATGGTGCCGAAATACCTGCCCGATGCCGATGGCAACCTTGGCGAGGCCAACAGCCTGCGCGTCGTGAGCCTCGAGCACAAGCTCGGCATCCACGGCAGCCCGACCTGCGTCATGAGCTTCGAGGGGGCCAAGGGCTGGCTGGTCGGCACCGAGCATAAAGGCATGGCGGCGATGTTCACCATGATGAACAGCGCCCGCCTTGCAGTCGGCGCACAGGGCGTCGGCATTGCCGAGGCCGCGCTTCAGCAGGCGGCGGCCTATGCCGCGGAGCGCAACCAGATGGGCGCAATCATCAACCACCCCGACGTGCGCCGCATGCTCGCCACCAGCCGCGCCGAGATCTTTGCCGCCCGCGCGATCTGTCTGGCCTGCAGCACGGCGCTTGATCTGGCACGCGCCACCGGCAGCGCCGATTGGGCCGCGCGCGGCGCGTTCCTGACGCCCATCGCCAAAGCGCACGGCACCGATGTCGGCTGCCGCGTCGCCGATGCGGGTGTCCAGATCCACGGCGGCATGGGCTTCATCGAGGAAACCGGCGCGGCGCAATATCTGCGCGATGTCCGCATCACGCCCATCTACGAAGGCACCAACGGCATTCAGGCGATGGACCTCGTCGGCCGCAAAATGGCCGATGACGGCGCGGTTGCCGTGGTGCTGCTCGACGAGATCCTCGACAATGCCAAAGCCGCGCAGGCGGCCCATGCCGAGCTCGCCAATCAGGTCTGGCAGGCCGCCGAGACCCTGCGCGAGGCGCTCCACGAGGTGCTGGCCCAGGAGATGACCGACCGTTTTGCCGGCGCCGTCCCCTTCCTTGCGGCTTTTGCCCGCGTTCTGGGCGCGCATTACCATCTGCGCGCCGCAATGGCGGGCGGGGCCGATCAGGTCACTTTGGCGCGCATCTACATCACGCGTGTCCTGCCGCATTTCGCCGCCGATCTGGCCGAGGCGCAGGCCGGTTTCGCCGATCTGGCCCAGCTTGGCGATGCCGCCTTCTCGGGCCATTTCGCCTGATGATCGAATATCCCTACCCGGAGCCGCCCCTACCCGGGGCGGTTCTGCCCGTGGCCGAGGGGATTTTCTGGGCGCGCATGCCGCTGCCGATGAAGCTTGACCACGTCAATGTCTATATCCTCGACGAAGGCGACAGCTGGACCGTGGTCGACACGGGTTTCGACAGCCGCAAAAGCCGCGCCCATTGGCAGGAGCTGCTGGAGGGCCCGCTGGCCGCAAAGCCCGTCGGCCGCATCATCGCCACCCACCACCACGCCGACCATATCGGGCTTGCGGGATGGTTCCAGTCCAGAGGCGCTGCGCTCTGGACCAGCCGCACCGCCTGGCTCATGGCGCGGATGCAGCTTTTGGACGTGCAGGAACGCCCCACCCCCGAGGCTCTGGCCTTCTGGCGCAAGGCGGGCATGGACGCCGAAACCTACCGGCAGCGCGAGGCCGAGCGACCCTTCAACATGGCCGACATGTGCCATCCCCTGCCGCCGGGTTTCACCCGCATCAGCGAAGGCGCGGTGATCCGCGCGGGCGGGCGCAACTGGACGGCCCGCATGGGCAACGGCCATGCCCCCGAACATGTCACCCTGTGGTCGCAAGACGACCACCTCGTGATCGGGGGCGACCAGCTTTTGCCCTCGATCTCGCCCAATCTCGGGGTCTATCCGACCGAGCCCCTCGCCGATACGGTCGGCGACTGGATCGACAGCTGCGCCGCGATGCGGGTTCATGCGCATGACGACCAGCTCGTGCTGCCGGGCCACAACATGCCCTTCACCGGCCTGCCCGACCGGCTCGGCCAGCTGATCGAGAACCACCAGTCCGCGCTGAGGCGAATCGTCGCGGCCCTGCAGCAAGAGCCGCGCACCGTCGCGGGATGTTTCGACATTCTCTACCGGCGCAAGATCGATGCCGGCAATTACGGGCTGGCCCTCGCCGAGGCTGTCGGCCACATCAATCACCTCTCGCAAGCCGCAAAAGTGTGGCCTGTGGGCACAACAGGGTCCGGCGCGGTGCTTTGGGGGGCGTGACAGCCCCGCCGTCATAGGGTAACGCTTGGGCTGAAATTCTCTACCGCCGAGGGACAGGACATGGCCAACCAGAACGATAACACCCCCTATGTTGTGGGCAAAATGGATATCCGCGAGCAGGAAAAGACCTTTGCGGGCTTCATCCGCGGCGCGATCTGGGTCAGCGGCCTGTCGATCGCCACGCTTGTTTTCATGGCGCTGACCAACGCCTGAGCCGACCTGCGGGGGATCTGATTGATGCAACGGCGGACCTTTCTTGCGCTGACGCTGCCGGCCGTGCTGGCGGCTTGTGGAGCCGATAACAAATGGGCCAGCGACGAGAGCCTGCGCCGCGTGCGTTACTCCGATCCCAACGAGCCGACTGCGATCACCCTTCTGACCGTGATGGGGATCCCGCGCGGCGAGGGTGCGCATTCGGCCCTGATGATCAACGGCAGCCAGCGCGTCATCTTCGACCCCGCCGGCAGCTGGGAACATCCCTCGATCCCCGAGCGCCACGACGTGCTTTACGGGATCACGCCGAACTTCAAGAACTTCTACATCGACTACCACGCGCGCGAGACCTATTGGGTCGCCGATGACACCAAGCTCGTGTCGCGTGAAATCGCCGATCTCGCGATCCGCTCGGCCGAGCAGCAGGGTGCGACCAACAAGAGCTTCTGCGCGGTCTCGACCGGACAGGTGCTGCGTCGCATTCCCGGTTTCGAAGGCGCCCCCTCGGGCTTCTCGCCGCTCAAGCTGCGCAACTGGTTCGTCACCCTGCCGGGCGTGACCTCGAGAAAGCATATGGACGGCGATCCGGCCAACAACCATGACGTGCTGCTGCGCCAGAAGAACGGCGTCGTCGCGGGTTACGGCAAGGACGGCCAGCTTCACGCGAACGCCCAGTAAGCGCGCCAAAGGCGTCATGGACATTACAAGACCGCAAACGGCTCCGGACCTTGGTTCGGGGCCGTTTCGCTTTGCGCCGCCCTAGCCGAGGATCTGGAGCATCCCGAACATGGTGAAACCGCCGGCCAGAATCGCGGCGAGGGTGTTGCGGGTCAAAAGCCCGACCGCAAGCGTTGCGATCGCTGCCGTCAGCCGCGCCGGATCGGTCTGACCGCCGGTCGCGGGCGGCCATGCGACCATCGGCGCGACCAGCGCGGGCAGGACGCCCACGGCGGTGTAGCGCAGGAGCCGCTCGGCCCAGACCGGAATCGGACGGTCTCCGATCGCGCCCAGAAACGACCAGCGCAGGGCATAGGTGCCCAGACCCAAAGCCAGAATGATCGTCCAGATCTGCCAATCCGCCATGGCTCACACTCCGCCAAGGCGCGCGCGGCGCCGTTCGGTCAAAACCTCGACCCAAGCGCCGGTCGCCATCGCCAAAGGCGCGGCGATCAGCAGTCCCAGCCCCGAGGGCAGGAAGGAAAAGACCAGAGAGGCAAGGATCGAGACCAGCACCGCAGCAATATGGGCGGGCGTGCGCAGCATCGGGGCGATCATCGCCAGAAAGGTGATCGGCACCGCGAAATCCAGCGCCCAGCTTTCGGGAATGGCCTTGCCGATCCGCGCGCCGATCAGGCTGACCACGACCCAGGGCGCGCCCATCGCCACCGATGCCCCGAGGAAATAGCCGAGCCTCTGGTCCAGCCTCAGCCGCGGATTGCGCTCGTAATGCTGGACCGCAAGCCCGTAGGTCTGGTCGACCAGCAGATAGGCGATCCAGCCCCTTTGCCGCGCCGAGGCCCCTCCGAGCCAAGGCACCAGCGCCGCGGAATACATCGCGAGCCGCAGATTGACCGCCAAAGCCGAGATGATGATCACGATCATCGGTGCCTGATCCAGCATCAGCTGCACCGCGGTGAATTGCGAAGCCCCCGCCAGCACGAAGACCGAAAAGCCCGCGACCTGCACCAGATCCAGACCCGCCTCGACCGAGACGACACCGAACAGCAGGCCGAAAGGCACCAGAACCAGCAGAAAGGGCAGCGACTGCACCACCGCATGCCAGAAACATTGCGCCGGTGTGCGGGCCAGCGCGCGCGCTTGTGCAGGCGTCAAGGCGGGCTCTGCACCATTTGCAGAGAGGGGGGAAATCGGGGACAAGGCGGGAAAGGTCTTTTCGGCTGGGGGATATGTCCCAGCTTGACGCTTTCGCTCGGGCAAGACAAGGGATCGCCCCATGTTGACGACTGGCTCATTCCAGCCCCGTTTCGCCGTCGGGCTGGGGCTTCGCCCCGAACACCGCCCCGAGGCCGCGCGGCTTTACTGGCAGGGCTTCGGCCGCGAGATCCTGCCCTTTGCACTGGACGATGCACGCGGCGCGGCGCTGGTCGCGGCCAGCCTGCGCCCCGCGATGGCGCTGGTCGCGCTGTCGCCCGATGGCGGGCTGGCGGCGATGGCGGGGATCCGCGATGCGGGGGGCGGTTTTCTCGCGCCCGATCGCGCCGCAGTGATCCAACATTGCGGGCCTTTGCGCGGGCGTATGGCGCTCTGGGCGAACCGGCTCCACCGCAGCGGGCCGGCCACCAGCGACATGGTGCTCGACGGGCTGATCGTGCGGCCGGAACTGCGCGGGCGCGGCTATGGTCAGGCATTGGTCGCAGCGGCGGCAGAGCTTGCGCAAGAGCGCGGCTATGCCGGTTTGCGGGTCGAGCTGTCGGCCACGAACGAGGCGGCGCGCGCGCTTTACAAGATGCTCGGCTTCGCGCCGGTCGGCCGCGCGCGCATCGGCTGGCCCTGGAGCGGGCCGGCCGAGATCATGCGTTTTGCTCGCCCTGCGGCTGGTAGTTCCCGATCATCCCCGTCGCCTGCGCCAGCAAGGTAAAGGCGCGGCCCGAACGGGTATAGGTCATCGCCAAAAGCAGGCGGTCGTCCAGCTCGGGCGCGGCGCGGCCGATCAGCTTGTCGTAGCGGCGCAGAAAATGCTGGGCAACGTCGCGGAAAACCTCGTCGAAGCGCATCATGTCGGATGCGGTATCAAGAAACTGTGCATCCACATCGAGCGTCAGCCCCTGCAGCGAGGCCCCGCGCGTCCCTTCGGCAAAGCGCCGCCAGCCGGCGGCATCGGGCTCGCGGGTGTAGAGCTCTTCCATATAGACGCCGCGCTTGGACAAAAGCGTGACCACATCCTGTGCGGCGCGGATCAGCCGGGCCAGCTCGGGATCGGCAAGGGCCTTGCGCAAAGCCGAGATCGCCTCCTGATCGTCCGGCCCGTCGGGAAAGTTGATCGCGGCGATCAGCTCGTATTCGTCGAGCGCCAACGCGCCTTCATCCTCGGGCGCGGCCTGTTGCCCGGCCTGTGCCCCCGCCTGCCCTGAGGCTGCTTGCGCGCCCTGCGCCTGCGCGCGCGGGGCGGGCGCTGCAGGGACATGACGGATCGCAGGGGCCTGCGGCACGTCATCGCGCCCGATCAGCGCAAGGCTGGCGCGCAGTTCGATCGCTTCGGCCTGAAGGCCCGCGATCGCGCGGCCCAACCCGACCGCAAGCCAGATCAGCGCCAGCGGCGTGACGAGGCCCGCGAAAGACAGCAATTTGCTGACGGCGCTGGTTTCGACATCGGCATCGCCACTCGCGCCGAACAGCTTGAGCAGCACAACGAGCACGAGCCAGACGACCGTCGCCGCGCCCCCTATCAGCACCAGCCGGTCACGAGATTGCTCGGCTGCGATGCGGCGAAGGTTTTCGCGGATGTCGTTCATGTGACCCGGGCTCGTTGTTGTTTTTATTGGGGTAGTTATTGGAATACGACCGAGAGGATCTCGTAGGATTTGCCGCCGCCGGGGGTCACAACTTCGACGCTGTCACCTTCGTCCTTGCCGATCAGGGCACGGGCAAGCGGCGAGCGGATATTGAGAAGACCGCGCTCGAGATCGGCTTCGGCCTCGCCGACGATCTGGAAGGTACGCTCTTCCTCGGTGTCCTCGTCCACGAGTTTCACGGTCGCACCAAATTTGATGCTTCCGGAAAGCTTGGCGCAATCGATGACATCGGCGCGCGAGATCAGGCCTTCGAGTTCCTTGATGCGGCCCTCCAGAAGGCTCTGCTTTTCGCGGGCGGCGTGGTATTCGGCGTTTTCGGACAGGTCGCCATGTTCGCGGGCTTCCGCAATCTCGCGGATAACGGCAGGGCGGTCTTGGGTGCGGAGCACGCGCAACTCTTCATCGAGTTGATCGAAACCCGCACGGGTAATCAGAATCTTCTCCATTCCAGTCCTTTCCGCGGCCCTTGCGCGAATACTATTCGAACGCCCCCGACCGGAAGGCTGGGGGCGCTCTGTAAAACCAAGCAGTATCGTGGCTCGTTCTGAGGCCGCATGCAAGACTGCATGGCAGGACAAAGCCCTGTCCGCGCGCTTCATTGCCGATGGATTGACGCCCCCGATAGCGCGGCCGAACCCCGTGCAGGGCGGATCATAGGGCCGATGAAAGAAACGCAACGCCGCAGTTGCATTGCTGCGCTGCGTGAAGATTGCGAGCAATAATAATACGCGCTAGGTGTTGTCGCGAAAGTCACGCGCACGAAACATTCGCCAGGGGGGATACCAAGCATGGATCAAGTGAGCCGCGAGTCGATGGAATATGACGTCGTGATCGTCGGCGGGGGTCCTGCGGGTCTTTCCGCCGCGATTCGCCTCAAACAGATCAATCCCGAGCTTTCGGTCGTCGTGCTGGAAAAGGGCTCCGAAATCGGGGCGCATATCCTGTCGGGCGCGGTGCTGGACACCTCGGGTCTCGATCAGCTGATCCCCGACTGGAAGGACAAGGGCGCGCCGATCCATACGCCGGTGATCGAGGACAACTTCTACCTGCTCGGCCCCGCAGGCCAGATCCGCGTCCCGAACTGGCCGATGCCGCCGCTGATGTCGAACCACGGCAAGTATATCGTCTCGATGGGCAATGTCTGCCGCTGGATGGCCGAACAGGCCGAGGCGCTTGAGGTCGAGATCTTCCCCGGCATGTCCTGCTCGGCGCTCGTCATGGACGGCGACCGCGTTGCGGGCGTCATCGCGGGCGAGATGGGCCTGAATGCCGACGGAACGCCGGGTCCGCAATACGAACCCGGCATGGAGCTGCGCGGCAAATATGTCCTGCTGGCCGAAGGCGTACGCGGATCGCTGTCGAAAGAAGTCATCGCGAAATACGACCTTTCCAAAGGGCACGAGCCGCAAAAATTCGGCCTCGGCATGAAAGAGATCTGGGAGATCGACCCCGCCAAAGCCAAACCCGGCACCGTGACCCATACGATGGGCTGGCCCTTGGGCAAGAATGCGGGCGGCGGCTCTTTCGTCTATCACCTCGAGGGCAATCAGGTGCTGGTGGGCTTCGTCGTCCACCTCAACTACGCCAACCCGCATCTTTATCCCTATATGGAATTCCAGCGTTTCAAGCATCACCCGCTGGTCGCCGAACTGCTGGAAGGCGGCAAACGCGTCGCTTACGGCGCGCGCGCGATTTCCGAGGGCGGCTGGCAGTCGATCCCGAAAATGACCTTCCCCGGCGGCGCGCTTCTGGGCTGTTCGGCGGGACTGGTGAACGTGCCGCGCATCAAGGGCAACCATAACGCCATGCTTTCGGGTATTGCCGCAGCCGAAGCCGCAGCCGAAGCAATCGCCGCAGGCCGCAAGGGCGACGAGCTAGTGAGCTACGAGGCCGAGGTCCGCTCGGGCCCGATCGCGCGCGACCTCAAGCCGGTGCGCAACGTCAAACCGCTTTGGTCCAAGCTCGGCCTGACCTCCAGCCTCGTGCTGGGCGGGTTCGACATGTGGGTGGCCAATATCACCGGCTGGAACCCGCTCGGGACGTGGAAACACGGCAAAACCGATGCGGCAGCGACCGGCAAGGCCAAGGATTACAAGAAAATCGACTATCCGCGCCCCGACGGCAAACTGTCCTTCGACCGGCTCACCAACGTCGCGTTTTCCTTTACCAACCACGAGGAAAGCCAGCCGAGCCACCTGAAGCTGAAGGATGCAAGCATCCCGATCGCGGTCAACCTGCCCGAATATGACGAACCGGCACAGCGTTACTGCCCCGCCGGCGTCTACGAGGTGCTCGACGGTCCCGAGGGTCCGCGCTTCCAGATCAACTTCCAGAACTGCGTCCACTGCAAGACCTGCGACATCAAGGATCCCTCGCAGAACATCAACTGGACGACGCCGCAGGGTGGTGACGGGCCGAACTACCCGAATATGTGATCACGACTTTATGCACTTGGAGGGGCGGCTGATCGGCCGCCCGCCGTTGCCGATTACCCGCCTGCTCGTTAGGGTCGGCGCAATGACATGATTGATCGGGCTGGATTTCGTGACCAAAAGACTGATCCCGCTGGCGCTGATGGCGCTGCTTGCTGCCTCGCCGCTGAACGCGCAGGAACCGCCTGCGCCCAAGCCCGACGTGCCCGAAAGCGGCACCGGCGGGGCGGAAGCCACGGCCGAAGCCGATGCGAATCACCCCGAGGTGGAGCTGACCCTCAGCAATGCCGGCCCCTATCTCGCGGCGCGTCAGGCGGCGCTGGACAGCGATTTCGTCGCGGCCTCGCGCTATTATGCGCTGGCTTTGGGCCAGAACGGCACCGATCCCTACCTGCTCGACAGCACGCTTGTCTCTATGATTTCGGCGGGCGAGATCGCCAAGGCGGTCCATCTGGCGCAGCAGGCGACCGTGGACGGAAATCCCGATACCGGCACCGAGCTGTCGCAGCTGGTTTTGCGAGTCGAAATGGCAAGGACCGGCGATTGGGACGGCCTTCTGGCGCGCAGCGAAGCCGCGATGCAGGGCAGCCCCAACGACGATGCGACCGGCGAGGGCCGTCTTCTCGACGGGATGATCCACGCCTGGGCGCTGCTCGGCGCGGGCAAGGCCGGCGATGCGATCGCCGCATTCGAGCGTCTCGCGCGCATTCCCGGTGCGCAGGGGATCGTACAATATCACCTCGCGCTGGCCAAAGCGAAGGTCGGCGATTTCGAGGCCGCCAATACCCTGCTCGCCGATGATGCGGCGGGCGGGCATATCCTCGGGATCATCGCCCGCGCGCAGGTTCTCTCGCAGCTCGAACGCAATGACGAGGCCGTGGCCATGCTCGACGCGCTGCCGCGTTTGGCCGACGAGCCGACGCTTCTGGCGCTGCGCGACAGGCTGGCGGCCGGCGAGACCCTGCCCTTCGATTCCATCAAGACCTCGGCAGACGGGATCGCGCAGGTTTTCCTGACCTTCGCCACCGCCCTTGCCTCGACCGAAGAGCCCGATCCGCTCTCGCTCATTCAGGCCCGTTTCGCGGAATATCTCGCGCCCGATCTCGGCGAGGCGCGTCTTCTGACCGCGCAGCTTTTGCAATCGGTCGGGCAATTCGATCTGGCAGAACAGGAATTCGACGCCCTGCGCGAGCAAGGCGAGATGCGCCCGATCGCCGAGCTTGCCCGTATCGATGCACTGGCCCGTGCGGAACGTCTCGATGATGCCGAAAAGGCGGCGCTCGCGCTGACCTCGGCCCATCCCGAACTGGCGCAAAGCTGGATCGCCTTGGGTGACCTTCTGCGCCAACAGGAGAAATTCGCGCAGGCCGTGCCTGCTTACGACAAGGCGCTCAGCCTGCTCGACGGCGCGGGCCGCGCCCGCTGGTTCCCGCTTTACGCACGCGGCATTGCGCTGGAACGCTCGGGCCAGTTCGACAAGGCCGAGGCCGATATGCGCGCCGCGCTGGAGATCCAGCCCGATTCCGCGCCTGTGCTGAACTACCTCGGCTATTCGCTGGTCGACCGCAACATCCAGCTCGACGAGGCGCTCAAGATGATCCAGCGCGCGGTCGAGCTGAGCCCCGACGACGGCTACATCCTCGATTCGCTGGCTTGGGCCTATTACCGCCTTGGCCGCTACAACGAGGCCGTCGCGCCGATGGAACGCTCGATCGCCTCGATGTCGGACGATCCGCTGGTCAATGACCATATGGGCGACATTTACTGGATGGTCGGACGCCATCGCGAAGCGGAAATCCAGTGGAACCGCGCGCTGAGCCTCGATCCGGAAACCCCAGAAGAAGAGACCCGCATCCGTGCCAAGCTGGAACGCGGCCTTGATGCGGTTCTGACCGACGAGGCTGCGCGCGGCATTGCGCCCGGTGCCACGCCCGGTGCCACGCCCGCACCCGCGCCCTCGGCCCCCGCCGATAACGGAGCCGGTGCCGACACCGATGCCGACTGACGACCTGCTGCAGGCGACGGGCAAAGCCCTGCCCGTCACCCAAGCCGCGCCCGCCAAGATCAACCTGACGCTCCATGTGACCGGACGGCGCGACGACGGCTATCACCTCCTTGATTCTCTGGTGGTTTTTGCCGATGTGGGCGATGTCGTCCACCTCTCCGAAGGCCCCCTGTCGCTGTCGATCAGCGGGCCTTTCGCGGCCGGCCTCGCGGCCGATGCGGACAATTTGTGCCTGCGCGCCGCCCGTCTCGCGGGGGTCGAGGTCGCGATTGCGCTGGAAAAGAACCTGCCCGTCGCCTCGGGGATCGGCGGAGGCTCTGCCGATGCGGCCGCGGTTTTGCGGGCCTTGGGAGCCAATCCCGCCCGTCCCGAAAGCCTTGGGGCCGATGTGCCGGTCTGCCTCGCGGGCCGGCCGGTGCGGATGCGCGGTCTTGGCGAGATCCTCGATCCCGTCCCGACCCTGCCGCCCTTGGCGCTGGTGCTGGTCAATCCGGGCAAAGGGCTTTCGACGCCCGCGGTTTTTCGTGCCATGACCAGGCGCGACAATCCCGCGATGCCGGATCTGCCCGAATTTCGCGATACCGCGGCGTTGGTCGATTTCCTGCAAACCTGCCGCAACGATCTCGAGGCGCCCGCAATCTCGCTCCTGCCCGAGATCGCGACCTGCCTTGACGCGCTGCGCGACAGCGGCGCGCTTTTGGCGCGGATGTCGGGCTCGGGCGCGACCTGCTTCGGGATTTTCGCGGATCCCGCAGCGGCCCGCGCGGCTGCACAAGCCCTTGCCCGACCGCAGTGGTGGGTGGTGGCGTCGGGACTCGCCCCCGCGCGCCCCTTGGGCTAGCCTGTCCTTTACATCTCCGGAGGAAATCATGCTTCGCCTTGGCGTCAATATCGATCACGTCGCAACCGTCCGCAACGCGCGGGGCACGCCTTGGCCCGACCCGCTGCGCGCCGCGAAAATCGCCGAGGATGCCGGCGCGGACGGGATCACCGCCCATCTGCGCGAAGACCGCCGCCACATCTCGGATGCCGATATCGAGGCGCTGATGGCAACTTTGCGCAAACCGCTCAATTTCGAGATGGCCGCGACGGCCGAAATGCAGGCGATCGCGCTGCGCCACCGTCCGCATGCCGTCTGCATCGTCCCCGAAAAGCGCGAGGAGCGCACGACCGAGGGCGGTCTTGATGTCGCCCGCGACGAAGCGCGTCTGGCCGATTTCATCGTGCCCTTGCGCGAAGCGGGTTGCCGCGTTTCCATGTTCATCGGCCACGAGCCGCGCCAAATCGAGGCCTCGGCCCGCATCGGTGCCGCGGTGGTCGAGTTGCACACCGGCGCCTATTGCGACTTCGACACCGAAGGCCGCATTCAGGAACGCGACGCCGAGCTTGTCGGTCTCCAACGCGGGGCGGAACTGGCGCACGAGCTGGGCCTCGAAGTCCATGCCGGTCACGGCCTGACCTTCGACACCGTCGGCCCGATCGCGATGATGCCGCAAATTGCCGAGCTCAACATCGGGCATTTCCTGATCTCCGAGGCGCTTTTCCTCGGGCTCGGCGATGCGATTGCCGAAATGCGCCGCCGCATGGATATCGCGCGGGGCCTTGTGGAATGATCCTCGGGATCGGGACCGATCTTTGCAATATCGAGCGGATCGCCGGCGTTCTCGAACGCCACGGCGACCGCTTCCGCAACCGCGTTTTCACTCCGACGGAACTTGCCAAAGCCGCGCGGCGCAAGGACGAGGCGGGCACGCTCGCCAAGCGTTGGGCCGCAAAGGAGGCCTGCTCCAAGGCGCTCGGCACAGGCCTTGCCATGGGCATCTCGTGGAAGGATATGGCGGTAACAAACCTGCGCAGCGGCCAGCCGACCATGGGTCTGACCGGCTGGGCGGCAGAGCGTCTGGCCGAAATGACCCCCGAAGGTCACCGCGCGGTGGTCCATGTCACTTTGACCGACGACCACCCCTGGGCACAGGCTTTCGTGGTGATCGAGGCCCTGCCGGAGGCCGGCCCGCCTGCGCTTTCGCGGTAACGCCTTCTTGCGCAGGCTGCGCCGCGCTTGACTTTTTCCCCCGCGGGGGACCATGAACAGCCAGCAACCCCGACACAGGAATGGCGGAACATGGCCGACAAGACAGCGCGCAAAGAAGGCGGGATCTGGGAAACCGTCAAGACGATCTTCTGGGCGCTGCTCATTGCCGGAATTTTCCGCACGCTGTTTTTCCAGCCCTTCTGGATCCCGTCGGGGTCGATGAAGGACACGCTGCTGATCGGCGACTTCCTCTTCGTCAACAAAATGGCCTATGGCTATTCCGCAGTCTCCTGCCCCTTCTCGGCCTGCCCGATCTCGGGCCGCATTCTGGGTTCCGACCCCGAGCGCGGCGATGTCGTGGTCTTTCGCCACCCCAGCAAGGATGTGGATTTCATCAAGCGGCTGATCGGCCTGCCGGGTGACCGCATCCAGATGAAGGAAGGCATTCTGTGGATCAACGGCGTCGAGGCACCCCAGCAGCCCGCGCCGCAATTCGTCGAGAAAAAGGAACCGCAGGGCCCGCAGGGTCTTGTGCCGACCTGCTCGAACGATCCGGTTGCGCCGGGCGGCGATTGCCTCGTCGACCGTTATACCGAGACCCTCCCCAACGGTCGCAGCCATGATGTGCTCAACCTCACCGATGGCTGGATCGTCGACAACACCCCCGAATTCACGGTGCCCGAAGGACAGTATTTCTTCATGGGCGACAACCGCGACAATTCCGAGGATTCGCGTTTCTCGCCCGCAACCGGCGGTCTGGGCTTTGTCCCCGCCGAGAACCTCATCGGGCGCGCGGATCTGATCATGTTCTCTGCGGCAGGCAAATCGCTGCTCTATTTCTGGACCTGGCGGCCTGATCGCTTCCTCAAGGCGGTACATTGAAGCTCTCTGAAGACATTCGCGCTTTCTCGGCCAAGCTCGGGCATGATTTTTCACGGCCCGAGCTTCTCATTCGTGCATTGACCCATGGTTCGGTCGGCAGCCCGACGCGGCCCGACAACCAGCGGCTGGAATTTCTGGGCGACCGCGTGCTTGGCCTGACCGTGGCCGAGGCACTGGTTTTCGCCGATCGCGAGGCCTCGGAAGGCCAGCTTGCGCCGCGCTACAACGCGCTGGTGCGCGGCGAAACCTGCGCCGATGTCGCGCGGGAAATCGGGCTGGGCGCGGTGCTCAAACTCGGGCGGTCGGAGATGCTTTCGGGCGGTCGCCGCAAAGAGGCGCTTCTCGCCGACGCGATGGAGGCCGTGCTGGCCGCCGTTTACCTTGATGCCGGTTTCGAGACCGCCCGCGCCGTGATCCTGCGCCTTTGGGCCAGCCGTCTGGCCTCGGTCGATGCCGACAGCCGCGATGCCAAAACCGCGCTTCAGGAATGGGCGCAGGCCCATGGCATGAAGCCGCCGCAATACATTCAGACCGGCCGCTCGGGTCCCGACCACGCGCCGCAATTCGAAATCACGGTCCGGCTGGATGACGGCCGCACCGCCAAGGCGCAGGGCGCCGGAACCAAACGCAGCATCGAACAGGCCGCCGCAGCGGCTTTGCTGGAACAGATCGAGGCGAAAGCATGACCGAAGAAACCACCACACGCGCCGGTTTCGTCGCCCTGATCGGCGAGCCGAATGCCGGCAAATCGACGCTTCTGAACCAGATGGTCGGGGCGAAAGTCTCGATCGTGACGCATAAGGTCCAGACGACCCGCGCCCGCATCCGCGGCATCGCGATGAAGGATCAAAGCCAGATCGTCTTCGTCGACACGCCCGGCATTTTCCGCCCGCGCCGCCGCCTTGACCGCTCGATGGTCGCAGCCGCCTGGGGCGGGGCCGCCGATGCCGATATCGTCGTCATGCTGATCGAGGCCCATCGCGGCCTGACCGAGGGCGCTCAGGCCATTCTCGACGCGCTGAAGGAACGCAGCGACGGCCGTCCGGTCGCGCTGGCGATCAACAAGATCGACCGCGTGAAGGCCGAGACCCTGCTCGCGCTGACGCAAAAGATGAACGAAGCCTTCCCCTTCGTGCGAACCTTCCTGATCTCGGCCGAGAAGGGCTATGGCTGCGACGATCTTCTGGGCTGGCTCGCCGAAAGCCTGCCCGAGAGCGAATGGCTTTACCCCGAGGATCAGGTCGCCGATCTGCCGATGCGCATGATCGCCGCCGAAATTACCCGTGAAAAGCTGACGCTGCGCCTGCACGAGGAAATCCCCTACCAGCTCACGGTCGAGACCGAGAAATGGGAAGAGAAAAAGGACGGCTCGGCCCGCGTCGACCAGATCGTCTATGTCTCGCGTGACGGTCACAAAGGCATCGTTCTGGGCAAAGGCGGCGAGACGATCAAAGCCGTGGGTCAGGCCGCGCGTCAGGAGCTGACCGAATTCATGGGTCGCCCCGTGCATCTGTTCCTGACCGTCAAGGTCCGCGAGAACTGGCAGGACGAGGCCGAGCGCTACAACGAAATGGGCCTCGACTTCAAAGACGGCAATGCCTGACGCAGGCGGCATGCACCTCTGCCGCTCCCCCTTTCCCCGAACCGAGCGGGCGCGGCCTTGACCGAGGCGCGTCTGGCCTCGGGGATCTGGGTTTCGGCCTATCTCGCCCGCCTCGGGCTGGCCAATATCCCCGCCTATATCGCGCGGCGCGGTGACGCCACCGCCGGTGCTGTCATGGTCAAATGTGCGACCCTGGACGGGCAGGCCGCACTCTGGTCGCGCGAATGGGATTTCGACAGCGACAGCCGCCCCTGGGTTTTGCAGCAGAGCGGTCCCGAGGCCGAAATCGACGCGGCAATCCGAAAGCAGGCGGGCTATGACCCCGACCTCTGGGTGATCGAGATCGAGAGCCGCGAGGGCCGCACGCTTCTGGACCAAGAGGGGCTGGCCTAGCCGCTTTGCGGCGCCCTCCGCCCGCGTTTGGCCCCCACCTTCCGCATGTTTCGGCGCGGCTTTCGGCACCCCCTTCGAAACCTCTTTCGGGACGCCTTGCAGGACGTCTTTCACGACCGCCCCCGCCCCCCGCCGACACATTGAATTTTCTGGGCTAAATCCCCATATCTTGGGTCTTTCCCGTGACATTCCCGCCCCGAGCCCCTATAAGATGAGGGTCCAAGACAGGATGATATACGCATGAGCGCAGACGAGCAGCAGCCGAACGAATACGGCGCCGATTCCATCAAGGTTCTCAAAGGCCTAGAGGCGGTCCGCAAACGGCCCGGCATGTATATCGGTGATACCGATGACGGCTCGGGCCTGCATCACATGGTCTACGAGGTCGTTGATAACGGCATCGACGAGGTTCTGGCCGGCCATGCGGATTATGTGAAGGTCAAAATCCACGCCGACGGCAGTGTTTCGGTCCGCGACAACGGCCGCGGCATTCCGGTCGACATCCATGCCAGCGAAGGCGTTTCGGCGGCCGAGGTCATCATGACCCAGCTCCATGCCGGCGGCAAATTCGACCAGAACAGCTACAAGGTTTCCGGCGGCCTGCACGGCGTCGGCGTTTCGGTCGTGAACGCGCTTTCCGACTGGCTCGAGCTGCGCATCTGGCGCAACGGCAAAGAGCATTACGTCCGCTTCGAACACGGCGACACGGTCGAGCACCTGCGCGTGGTCGGCGACGCCCCCGAGGGCGAGACCGGCACCGAAGTGCGCTTTCTTGCCTCCAGCAAGGAAGACGGCGCCGAGGGGACCTTCTCGAACCGCGACTACGTCTTCAAGACCCTCGAAAACCGCCTGCGCGAACTCGCTTTCCTGAACTCGGGCGTGCGCATCTACCTCGAGGACGAACGCCCCGCAGAGCCTCTGCGCACCGAGCTGCATTACGACGGCGGCGTGCGCGAATTCGTGCGCTATATCGACCGCTCGAAAACGCCGGTCATGGCCGATCCGATCTTCATCATCGGCGAAAAAGGCGGGATCACCGTCGAAGTGGCCCTGTGGTGGAACGACAGCTACCACGAAACCGTCCTGCCCTTCACCAACAACATCCCCCAGCGCGACGGCGGCACGCACCTTGCGGGTTTCCGAGGGGCGCTGACGCGCGTGATCAACGCCTATGCGCAAAGCTCGGGGATCGCGAAGAAGGAAAAGGTCGAATTTACCGGTGACGACGCCCGCGAAGGCCTGACCTGCGTGCTGTCGGTCAAGGTGCCGGACCCGAAGTTCTCGTCGCAGACCAAGGACAAGCTGGTCTCCTCCGAGGTGCGTCCGGCGGTCGAGGGGCTGGTCAACGAAAAGCTGTCGGAATGGTTCGAGGAAAACCCGAGCCAGGCCAAGCAGATCGTCGGCAAGATCATCGAGGCCGCTCTGGCCCGCGAAGCCGCCCGCAAAGCGCGCGAACTGACCCGCCGCAAGACCGCGATGGATATCGCCTCGCTGCCGGGCAAACTGGCCGATTGTCAGGAAAAAGACCCCGCGCTCTCCGAACTCTTCATCGTCGAGGGTGACTCCGCAGGTGGTTCGGCCAAACAGGGTCGTTCGCGCAAGAACCAAGCGGTTCTGCCGCTTCGCGGTAAAATCCTCAACGTCGAGCGCGCGCGTTTCGACCGGATGCTCAGCTCGGAAATGATCGGCACGCTGATCACCGCGCTTGGCACCGGCATTGGTCGCGACGAGTTCAACCTCGACAAGCTGCGTTACCACAAGATCATCATCATGACCGATGCGGACGTCGACGGCGCCCATATCCGGACGCTGCTTTTGACCTTCTTCTTCCGTCAAATGCCGCAGCTGATCGAGGCGGGACATCTCTATATCGCCCAGCCGCCGCTGTACAAAGTCGCGCGCGGCCGCTCCGAGGTCTATCTCAAGGACGAGGCCGCCCTCGAGGATTACCTGATCCAGCAGGGTACCGAAGGCGCGACCCTGCGCCTTGGCTCGGGCGAGGAAATCAGCGGTGCCGATCTGGCCCGCGTGGTCGACGAAGCCCGTCTGGCGCGGCGCATCCTGCGCGCCTATCCGACGAACTACCCGATCAGCATCACCGAACAGGCCGCCATCGCACAAGCGCTTCTGCCGGGTCGCGTCGATGCCGACGCGCAGGGCGTGGCCGATGCCGTCTCCGCTCGCCTCGACATGATCGCCGAGGAATTCGAGCGCGGCTGGCAGGGTCGTCCGACGCAGGACGGCGGCATCCGGCTGACCCGCATGTTGCGCGGCGTCGAGGAATCGCGCCTGCTCGACGGGCCGATGCTGCGCAGCGGCGAAAGCCGCCGCCTTGGTGCCATGTCCGAGCAGCTGCTCGAGGTTTACGGCAAGACCGCCCATCTCATCCGCAAGGACCGCGATGTGGTGATCAACGGCCCGCTCGGCCTGTTGCAGGCGATTTTCCTCGAAGGGGAAAAGGGTCTGTCGCTCCAGCGCTACAAGGGTCTGGGCGAAATGAACCCCGAACAGCTGTGGGAAACCACGCTCGACCCCGAGGCGCGCACCCTGCTTCAGGTCCGGATCGAGGACCTCAGCGATGCCGACGACATCTTTACTAAACTTATGGGCGATGTCGTTGAACCGCGGCGCGAGTTCATCCAGCAGAACGCGCTAAGTGTCGAAAATCTCGATATTTAATCGTTTTGTCTGCGGCGCTTTCTCGCCGCATTGTGATGGTTTCGCGGTGTAATGTTGCCCATATGCCGCGACCGTTCGGTATAAAGCGGTTCGGGGTGCGGAAAAACTTGATGCGTTTCCGCACCCCTCCTATTTATGCTTCAACAGAAATAACGGAGGCAACCGATGTCCAATCGTGGCCAAATTCTCAAAACGCTCGCTCTCTCGGCTCCGCTGGCGCTGGCTGGCGGCTTTGCTGCGAATGCAGGTGGCTATATCGCACCGATCGTCGAAGCAGAGGTTGCTCCGATCGTCGAAGTGACCCCTGCCGGTGATTGGGCTGGTGCTTATGCCGGTGTGACCCTGGGCTATGCCTTCAGCGGCGAAGACCGCGTCGGCCTGGAAAACCCGACCATTGCGGGCGACCAGCACAACTACGGCAAGCTCGACCTGAGCGGCGCGAATGCAGGCGTCCGCGTCGGCTACCGCTGGCAGAAAGACAAATGGGTCTTCGGTCCCGAGCTCGGCTATGAAGCCGGCAACATCGAAGATTCGGTCAGCGAAGGCGGCTACGAATCGCATTCGAAAATCAAAGACGTTGTCGCTCTGCGCTTCGTGACCGGTTACTCGGTTCGCCCCGACATGCTGGTTTACGGTGTTGCCGGTGTTGCACGCGGCAAAGTCGAATACTCGGTCACCGGTGACGGCGCCAACGGCCCGTCGGATATCGAAGACACCTTCAACCGTACCGGCTATATCGTCGGTCTCGGCGTCGAGAAAAAGCTGACCGACCGCGTCTCGCTGACCGGCCAGTACGAATATGCCAACTTCGGCAAAGAGACCCTGACCAGCTCGACCGGTCTCGATACCGAAGCAACCGCGAAATACAACAACGTCAAAGTCGGTCTGAACTTCCGCTTCTGATCGCGACTGCGTTGACGACAATCGGGCCGCCCTTGGGGCGGCCCTTTTCTTTTGGCCGAACGCCGTTTCGCCGAGACGATTGCCGCAAGATCCCGCCGCGAACGCGCAAAGTCCGCGACATTGGCCGCCAGCGCGTGAGCCGCACCGCACGGTCGCGTCACAGCCGTCAAACCGCCCTCTGCCCGCTATGGCCTCAGGGCGGGACAGCCAAAGCCCCTCCTCGGCCCTCCTTACGCTCCGCTGGCCGGCAGCTTGCTGCGCTGGACCATCAGGATCCCTGCCGCGACGATCAGCGCGCCTGCGACATCGGTCACGCCGAAACGCTCGCCCAGAATGATCGCGGCGATGGCCACACCAAAGAAGGGCGACAGGAAGTGATAGGTCGCGGCACGCACCGCGCCGATGCGGTGGACCAGCATGAACCACAGCCAGGTTGCGAGAATCCCCGGCGCGATCACCGTATAGATGAAGGCAAAGGCCAGCTTGCCGCTCAGATGGATCGGCTGGCCCCATTCGAGAAACAGCGCGACCGGCAGAAGCGTGACCGCCCCCACCGCCATTTGCAGGCCGACAATCATGAACATGTTCGAACTTCCCCCCGCCCCGCGCGCGCTCAGCGTCGCGGCGGCAAGCGCCACGGCAGCGATCAGGCACAGGACCGTACCGGGAATGTTGAGCCCGTGCTGAAGCCGCACGCCCATGATGATCGCGACGCCTACGATCCCCGTGACCAGCCCGACAATGGCCATCGGCCTCAGCCGGTCGCCGAGAAAGGCCCAGCCCATCACGGCCACGATCAGCGGCATCATCGAGGCGATGATCGCGGCGGCAGAAGCCTCGACCCATTGCATCGCGATCCAGTTCAACCCGAGGTAGAGCGCGTTCTGGCAGATCCCGAACAGGATCACCGTACGCCATTCGGCGCGGCTCAGCCGGAAGCTCTGGCCAAGCGCCAGCGCGATCGGAATGGCGATTACGGCGGAGAGGGCGAAGCGGATCACCAAAGCCGTCAAGGGCGGCGAGACGGTCACGATCATCCGCGTGGTGGTGAAGGCCGATGCCCAAAGAAAGGCGAAAGCCACGCCCATACCGATCGCGCGGATATCCATCCGGTCACTCCCCCAATGTCTCTTGTGCGACATGTGGTCGCGTCACGGGGCGGAAAGGTCAAGGCGTGAAGCGCCGCGCGGAAGCGACAAAAACGAAAGGGCCGCGCATCGCTGCACGGCCCCTCACGCATCTCGAAACGAAACGATCAGGCGTTGACGCTGTCTTTGAGCGCTTTCGCGATGGTGACTTTCACGACTTTATCTGCCGGTTTCGTCATCATTTCCTGGGTCTGCGGGTTGCGGACCTGACGCTCGGGGCGTGCGCGGCAAGCAACTTTACCGATCCCCGGCAGGGTCACGGCACCGCCTTCAGCGACAACGCGCGCAACAACGGCCGAAATCGCATCCAGAGCTGCGGTCGCGGTTTTCTTGTCGCTACCCATTTCCTCGGCCAGAGTGGCGACGAGCTGAGTTTTCGTCATCGGTTTCGTAGTGGCCTGAGCCATTCTCTGTCTCCTCGTTGTTCCCTGTTGGGAAATTCCGGGCGCCACCTTGGCGGCACTCCTATCGCTACACAAGTTTTTAAATGGTTTTTCAAGTGAATTGCGCGCAAAAGCGCGGTTTTACGCTGCTTCCCGCACGGATATGTTCACAAGAATGCCGTTTCGTTGAAAGAACGGAGCTTGCGCGAGTGAATCCGGTCTAAAGGCATCTCGCGCAGCTTCTCCATTGCCCTGATTCCGATCATCAAGTGGTTGGAAACCTGGGTGCGGTAGAACTCCGTCGCCATGCCGGGAAGCTTCAGCTCGCCATGGAGCGGCTTGTCCGAAACACAGAGCAAAGTCCCGTAAGGCACGCGGAAGCGGAAGCCGTTCGCGGCGATCGTGGCGCTTTCCATATCCAGCGCGACGGCACGCGATTGCGACAACCGTTGGACGGGGCCGGAGTTGTCGCGCAACTCCCAGTTGCGGTTGTCGATCGTGGCGACGGTGCCGGTACGCATGATGCGCTTGAGCTCGTAGCCCTCGAGCTTGGTGACTTCGGCAACGGCCTCCTGCAGCGCGACCTGAACTTCGGCCAGCGGCGGGATCGGGACCCAGACCGGCAGGTCGTCGTCGAGAACATGGTCTTCGCGCAGATAGGCATGGGCGAGAACGAAATCGCCGAGTTGCTGGCTGTTGCGCAGACCCGCGCAATGGCCGACCATCAGCCAGGAATGGGGACGCAGCACCGCGATATGGTCGGTCGCGGTTTTGGCATTCGACGGCCCCACCCCGATATTGACCAAGGTGATCCCGCCGCGGTCGGCCCGCTTGAGGTGATAGGCCGGCATTTGCGGGGTCTTGGCACCGGTCGCGATCAGATCCTCGGGACGTTCCAGCACCTGGTTGCCCGGCGCGACAAAGGCGGTATAGCCCGAATCCGGATCGGCCAGCGCCTTGCGCGCGAAGGCCTCGAATTCATCGACATAGAACTGGTAGTTCGTGAACAGCACGAAATTCTGGAAATGCTCGGGCAGCGTCGCGGTGTAATGCGACAGCCGCGCCAGCGAATAGTCGATGCGCTGCGCCGTGAAGGGCGCCAGAGGATGGCTGCCGTCGGGATAGGTCGTCGCCGTGCCGTTGACGATATCGTCATTGGTCGTGGCAAGGTCCGGCACGTCGAAGACATCGCGCAGCGAATAATCGAGCACGCCTTCTTGCGGCACATTCAGATCGCTCTTCATCGCCACCGCGAAATGCACCGGCATCGGCGTGTCGCTGAATTCGACTGCGACAGGGCCGCCGTGGTTCTTGATCAAAAGGCCGATCTGCTCGATCAGGTAATCGCGAAACAGGTCGGGCCGCGTGATCGAGGTCGAATAGCTGCCCGGAAGCGCGACATGGCCGAAAGCGAGGCGCGAATCCGTGACCGAGTGGCGCGTCGTGGTCAGGCGCAGCTCGGGGTAGAAGGCGCGGTAGCGCGCCACCGGCCGGCCGCCCTTGAGCGTGGCCATGAAATTGTCGAGCAGGAAATTCGTCGAGAGATCGTAAAGCGCGGTCAAACGGTCGACGGCCGCAACGGGATCATGGAACAGCTCGCGCTTGGCGGGCTCGGGTGTCACAATCGGCAGGACACGGCTATCATTGGGCATTTTTCGCTCCTTCGCTTTCCACGGACAGTGCCAGCCGCTCGGGGAACTGGCAAGCCGGGGTCACGCACCTTATCTGTTGGTCAAAGACAGGAAAGTGACAGATGAAATTTTCGCTTCTCGATCTCGCCCCCGTCGGCGAGGGCTCCGATGTCCGTCAGGCGATGGGCAATGCCGTCAGGCTGGCGCAGGCCGCCGAGGCCGCAGGATACCACCGCTACTGGCTTGCCGAGCATCACAACATGTGCGGCATCGCCTCGGCGGCGACCTCGGTGATGATCGGCCATGTCGCCTCGCAGACCAAATCGATCCGCGTCGGCGCGGGCGGCATCATGCTGCCCAACCACGCGCCTTTGGCGATTGCCGAGCAATTCGGCACGCTTTACGCAATCCACGGCCCGAGGATCGATCTCGGGCTGGGCCGTGCGCCGGGCGGTGACGGCGCGGTGATGCAGGCCCTCCGCCGCGGCATGGCCCGCAACGACAGCTTCCCCGATGATGTGGTCGAGCTGCTGCATTATTTCGGCCCCGAACGCGTCGGCGCCGCGGTCAATGCCTGGCCCGGCCAAGGCAGCGAGATCGACGTCTGGATCCTCGGATCCTCGCTTTACGGCGCGAGCCTCGCAGCGGCACTTGGTCTGCCCTACTCCTTCGCAAGCCATTTCGCGCCGGGCGATCTGAACGAGGCGATCCGCATCTACCGCATGCGCTTCCAGCCGACCGAATTCGGCAGCAAGCCGAAATTCATGCTTGCGGTCAATGTCATCGCTGCCGAGACCGATGCCGAGGCCCATCACCTGCGCACCAGCCAACAGCTGCAATTCGCGCGGCTCCGTCTGGGCAATCCCGGCCTGCTGCCGCGTCCGGTCGCCGATGCTTCGACCGAAATCCCGCCCCAGATCATGCGCAATGTCGATCAGGCGCTCTCGGTCAGCGCCATCGGTTCGCGCGACAGCGTGCGCGAGAAACTCGCCGAGCTCGTCCAGATCTACGAGCCCGACGAGCTGATCCTTGTCGGCAACATCCACGACCCCGAGGCCCGCATCCGCTCGTTTGAAATGGCCGCGGAAATCGTGAAGGATCTGGCATGAGCGCGGCCCCGGCCGCCGCGCCCAAAGGCCGGATGCTGGTCTTTGGCCACGGCTATTCGGCGGGTTATCTGACCCCGCTCCTGCTGGCCGAGGGCTGGCAGGTCATCGGGACCACCCGTTCGGATCGCGGGCGGGTCGCGGCGGCGGGCGCGATTGCGCTGTTGTGGCCGGGCGAGGATGACGCCCTCGCCTCAGCCATCGCGCAGGCCGATGCGATCCTGATCTCGGCCGCGCCCGATGCCGAAGGCGATCCGGTTCTTGCGGCTTTCGCCGATCGGATCGCGGCATCCAAAGCGCGCTGGATCGGCTATCTCTCGACCACCGGCGTTTACGGCGATCGCGGCGGCGGATGGGTCGACGAGGACAGCACGCTCGTACCCAGCACCAAGCGCGGGCGCGAACGCGTCAAGGCAGAGGCCGATTGGCAGGCTTTGGCCCGCGCCCATGACCTGCCGCTCCACATCTTCCGTCTGGCGGGGATCTACGGACCCGATCGCGGCCCGTTCGCGAAGCTCGCCAACGGGACAGCCCGCCGCATCATCAAGCCGGACCAGATCTTTTCGCGCATCCATGTCGAGGATATCGCACAGGTGTTGCTGGCATCGATCAAGGCCCCGCGCGCCCATGCGGTCTATAATCTGTGCGACGACGAGCCCGCGCCCCCCGAGGATGTCATCGGCTATGCCGCCGGACTTCTCGGTCTGGAGCTGCCTCCGGCCGAGGATTTCGCCACTGCCGAGATGACGCCGATGGCGCGGTCCTTCTATGCCGAAAGCAAGCGTGTCTCGAATGCGCGGCTGCACGGGGAGCTGGGCGTGAACCTGCGCTATCGCGACTATCGCGCGGGCCTGGAAGCCTTGGCCCGCGCCGAGGGACGCCTTTAGCAGCCTCCCGAACCGGCCTTATCGCTGCGCGACCGAGCAGCAGCCCGACAGCATCCGCGACGGGCTGTTCGCGCCGTCCAGAATGACGATCGTCGAAAGGCCGAAGCTGCGGTCCGACATCCCGTCCGAGCAGATCTCGGGCTGGATCACCGCCGTCACGCGGCCCGCCCCGTCGCCCGCGATCAGCGCGCGGGTCGCATCCTCGGACAGGCCGCGATCCATGACGCGGCGCAGCTCCAGCTTGCGCGGCGCGCCGTCGGGGGTCGAAAACTCCATCCCCTCGGGGGTGCGCTTGAGGTTCCAGAACGGCTCGGTGCCATAGCACGAAACCGTCGCCGGCAGCTCGCCCGCTTTCCAGGTATCGCTGCGCAAACGCAGGAATTTCCCCGAGGCCCAGCCGGTCGTCTCGCCACGGCTGATCTCTGCCCAAGCGCCGGTCTTGTCGAAACCGATGATCTCGATCCCCTTGGCATCGGGGGCCAAAGTGCCGCGGACCGCGGCCGAGGCATTGGGCTCGGCGCGCACGTTCAGCGTGTCGTTGGCCGCGACATCCACGACATCGGCAAGGCCGGGCAGCAGCGCCTCGGGCGTGGCAAAAGCCGGAGCGGCGATCATAAGCGCCGAAGCGACGAGCAGGGAACGCAACATGGAAACTCCAATCCTGTCAGACAGAAACGCCGAAAATCCGGCTGATGAAAGCGGTGATGGCCATGGCCGCCACGCCCCAAAAGAGAACACGAACCAGCGCGCGCCGTACCGGCGCACCGCCGGCCTTCGCGCCGGTCGCGCCAAGCGCCGCCAAAGCCAGAAGCGTCATGACCAGCACGACCGGAATGACATGCTGGGCGGGCGCGAACACCGCGCCCAGCAACGGCACGGCCCCCGCGACCGAAAAGGTCACGCCCGAGGCCAGCGCCGCCGCCACGGGATTGACCGAATGGATCTCCGAGAGGCCCAGCTCGTCGCGCAGATGCGCGCCCAAAGCGTCGTGCTCGGTCAGTTCGACCGCGACGATCCGCGCGGTTTCCGGGGCAAGCCCTCGCGCGAGATAGATTTCGGTCAGCTCCTGCAGTTCGATCTCGGGATCGGCATGGAGCGCACGTCGCTCGCGCCGGATGTCGGCATGTTCGATATCGGCCTGCGAACTGACCGAGACATATTCCCCCGCCGCCATCGACATCGCGCCGGCAACCAGCCCCGCAACCCCCGCCATCAGCACCGCCTCGGGGTCCGCCGCGACCGAAGCCACCCCGACGATTAGAGAGCCGACCGAAACGATCCCGTCATTCGCCCCCAAAACCGCAGCCCGAAGCCACCCCGAGCGGCTGACGTAATGGGGGTCATGGGGATGGGCTTCGGGATGGGTGAAGGTCATGGAGTTAAACCACGTCGAAGAAGTTCGCGTCGATCGAACGCAGCACATAGGTCTTGTCGGCCTTTACCCCGACCCCGTGATCAATCATCAGCCGTGCAAGACGCTTCCCGTCGATCAGGACAACGCGCTGTTGGACGCGGCGGATGTATTCGCGCGCCTCCTTCGAAAAGGTCGAGGTCGTTACGAAAACGCCCTTAGTGGCGCTTTCTCCAGTCATGGAGCCGATAAACGCCTGAAGCGCGGGACGGCCAACCGTGTTGTCCAAGGCATAACGCTTGGCCTGAATGTAAACCGCATCCAACCCGAGCTTATCCTCGTTCACGACCCCATCAATGCCGCCATCACCCGACTTGCCGATCGCCTGCCCCATCTCAGAGCGGCCGTCGCCATAGCCCATCGCCAGCAGCAGCTCGACGATGAGCTGTTCGAAACGAGCAGGGGTGAGCGAAAGGATAAGTTCGAGGAGATCATCGGCCAACTCGCCATCGAGCTGCATATACGCGGTTTCGATCCGCTCCTCGGGAGTTTCGACCTCGACCATCGCCCTCCCCCCGTCAATCTCGACGGAGGTCTCGCGCGCTTCCAAGGATCGCCATGCTTGATAGAGAGGATAGGTCTCGAGCAAATGCTTGTTGATCCGCTCCGGTTTCCTGTGGAGTAGAGCCTGCCCCAACTCCGTTACCCTGTAACGGCCACGCGCAAACGACGCAACCAACCCGGCATGCTTCATATAGCTTCGAGCCCAGTGAGCACGATTGGCGATGTAGGTTTTCGATCCGCTTGGCACTAAGCGATCCATCTGCTCCTCGCTCAACGAGAAGTACCGCTGCAGTCCGGGCAAACAGTCCGCAATCGTCGTGTTCCCCTCCGCAGTCAACGTCAGGATCGGCAGCATCATATCTTGATAGCTGGGCAAATCCGCCCCGCTCACGCCCGCTTTTCCCCGATCCGCGCCACGCCGAGAACCTCGAGAACCTTGGTCTCGATATCGGCGGCGTTCATGCCGGCGTCGCGGTACATCGCCTTGGCATCGGCATGGTCGATGAACGTGTCGGGCAGGACCATCTGGCGGAATTTGAGGCCGCCGTCCAAGGCACCCTCCTCCAGCAGAAGGTTCGCGACATGGCTGCCGAAACCGCCCAATGCGCCTTCTTCGATGGTGATCAAAGCCTCGTGGTCGCGGGCGAGGCGCAGGATCAGGTCGCGGTCCAAAGGCTTGGCGAAACGCGCATCGGCAACCGTCGGCTCGATCCCGCGGGCGATCAGCGCCTCGCGGGCCTTCATCACCTCGGAGAGGCGGGTGCCGAAGGACAGGATCGCGACGCGTGCGCCTTGCGCGATCATGCGGCCCTTGCCGATTTCCAGCGGGATGCCGCGCTCGGGCAGGTCGACGCCCGTGCCCTCGCCGCGCGGATAGCGGAAAGCGATCGGGCCGTCGTCATGGGCGGCAGCGGTTGCGACCATATGGACCAGATCGGCCTCGTCGGCGGCGGCCATGACGACCATGCCGGGAAGGTTCGCCATGAAGGCGATGTCGAAGGCGCCCGCATGGGTAGCCCCGTCGGCACCGACCAGACCGGCGCGGTCGATGGCGAAGCGGACCGGCAGGCGCTGGATCGCGACATCATGGACGATCTGGTCGTAGCCGCGCTGCAGGAAGGTCGAATAAAGCGCGCAGAAGGGCCGCATCCCGCCCGCAGCCATGCCCGCCGCGAAGGTCACGGCATGCTGTTCGGCAATGCCGACATCAAAGGTGCGGCGCGGGAAACGCTCGGCGAAAAGGTTCAGGCCGGTGCCGTCGGGCATGGCGGCGGTCACGGCCACGATCTTGTCGTCTCGGCTCGCCTCGTCGACCAGTGCCTTCGCGAAAACCGCCGTATAGCTGGGCGCATTGGATTTCGCCTTGGCCTGCGCGCCGGTCAGCACGTTGAAACGCGCGGTCGCATGGCCACGGTCGGCGGCGGTTTCGGCAGGCGCGTAGCCCTTGCCCTTTTTCGTCACGACATGGATCAGCACCGGCCCCGTCGCGCGCGCCTTGAGCGTGCGCAGCAGCGGCAGAAGCTGGTCGAGATCATGGCCGTCGACCGGCCCGATATAGGAAAAGCCCAAAGCCTCGAACAAGGTCCCGCCGACAGCCATGCCCTTGAGCATTTCCTTGGCACGGCGCGCACCCTCCTGCAGCGGCGAGGGCAGCAAGCCCACCGCGCCCTTGGCGACCGATTTCAGCTCGTGAAAAGGCCCGTCGGCGTAAAGTTTGGTGAGATGGCGCGACAATGCACCGACCGGCGGGGCAATCGACATCTCGTTGTCGTTGAGGACCACGAACAGCCGTTTCCCGACGCCGCCCGCATGGTTGAGCGCCTCGAAGGCCATGCCGGCCGACATCGCGCCGTCGCCGATCACCGCCACCGCATCGCCGGCATCCCCGCCCAGCTCGCGCGCCATGGCAAAGCCCATGCCCGCGCTGATCGAGGTCGAGCTATGGCCCGCGCCGAAGGGGTCGAACGGGCTTTCCGACCGTTTGGTGAAGCCCGACAGCCCGTCCTCCATCCGCAGGGTGCGGATGCGGTCGCGGCGGCCGGTCAGGATCTTGTGGGGATAGCACTGGTGGCCGACGTCCCAGATCACCTTGTCGCGCGGCGTGTCGAACACGGCATGCAGCGCCACCGTCAGTTCGACCACGCCAAGCCCCGCGCCCAGATGGCCGCCCGTTACCGAGACGGCGCTGATGGTCTCGGCGCGCAGCTCGTCGGCGAGCTGGCGCAATTGCGCATCGCCGAGCCCTTTGAGGTCCGAGGGCAGGTTCACCCGGTCAAGAAGCGGCGTCTTGGGCCGGTCCTGATGGCTTTCGTCAGTCATTGGCTTCCCCATCCGGGTGGCAAATCTGGCGCGTCGAGGCGCCGCTCAGGCGTGTCGTTCGATAACGAAACGCGCAAGGTCCCGCAAGTTTCCCGCGCGATCACCATAGCGTGTCAGCGCCGCATCGCTGGCGGCGACAAGCTCGCGGGTCATGGCGCGCGCACCATCGAGACCCAAAAGCGACACGAAGGTCGCCTTGCCCGCCGCATCATCCTTGCCGACGCGCTTGCCGGTTTCGGCCTCGTCGCCGGTCACATCCAGAATGTCGTCTGCGATCTGGAAGGCAAGACCCAGATTGCGCGCATAATCCGCCATCGGCGCGGTATCGGCCCTGGCAAGGATCGCGCCCGCCTTGGCGGAAAACTCGATCAGCGCGCCGGTCTTGCCCTCCTGCAGCCGGGTGATTTCGGCCAAAGTCAGCGGAACATCCGCACTTTCCGCAGCAATATCAAGCATCTGCCCATAGACCATGCCGCGCGCACCGACCGCATCGGCAAAGGCCGCGATCAAAGAAACGCGCACCTCTGGAGAGCCGATCGCCGCATCGGAGAGCAGCCCGAAGGCCATGCTCTGCAGCGCGTCACCGGCAAGAATCGCGGTGGCCTCGTTGAAGCGGATATGGGTCGTGGGCTGGCCGCGGCGCAGATCGTCGTCGTCCATCGCGGGCAGATCGTCATGAACGAGGCTATAGGCATGGAGCGCCTCGACCGCGCAGGCGACCGGCAGGGCGGCGCTTTCGTCGACGCCATGCAGCCGCGCGCTTTCCATCACCAGATAGGCGCGCAGCCGCTTGCCGCCGTTGCAGGCGTAATGCATGGCGTCGCGCAGCTCTCCGGCGGGATGGGCAGCGATAGCCCCGTCCAGCGCAGTCGCGACCTGCGCCTTCACCGCATCGATCCGCTGTTGCATTCAGAGACCCTCGACCGGAACCGTACCGTCGGGCTGGCCGTTGGCCGCGAGGGTGATCTTTTCGACCCGCTCCTCGGCCTCGCGCAGACGCTTTTCGCAATGCGCCCGCAGCTTCGCGCCGCGTTCGTAAAGCTTGATCGAATCCTCGAGCGTGGCATCGCCGTGTTCCAGCTTGCCCACGGTCGCCTCCAGCTCTTTCATCGCTTCTTCGAAGGACATGGTTTCGATTTCGGTCATCAGGCTACCTCGGTCAGGACATCGACATGGGCGCGTACCGAGCGCCCCAGCGCGTCCAGATCATAGCCGCCTTCGAGCGCGGATACCACCGGAGCCGAACAGGCCGCCGCCGTGTCGCAAATCATCCGCGTGATCGCGGTAAAATCGCTTTCGTCCCAAGCCAGACTGGCCAGAGGGTCGGCGCGATGGGAATCGAAACCGGCCGATACGATCACCAGTTGCGGACGCCAGTTTTCCAGACGCGCGCAGATCGCTTGCCATGCCGCGCGTGCCTCCACCCCGCCGGTTTGCGGCGCAAGCGGCAGGTTCGTCACCTGCCCGAACGCCCCCGTTTCCGACGCCTTCCCCGTTCCCGGAAACAGCGGCATCTGCTGGGTCGAGGCGAAAAAGGCACGTTTGTCGTCCCACAAGAGATCCTGCGTGCCGTTGCCGTGATGGACATCGAAATCGAGCACCGCCACACGGTCGAGCCCGTGATGGTCAAGCGCGCGTTTCGCGGCAATCGCGACAGAGCCGAGGATGCAAAAACCCATCGGCGTCTCGCGTTCGGCATGATGGCCGGGGGGCCGCATGGCGACGAAAGCATTGGGCGCCCGCCCCGCCAGCACCGCATCGACCGCCGCACAGACCCCGCCGACCGCATGCGAGGCCGCCGCGAAACCGCCATGCGAGCTATAGGTATCGCCGTCGAGCATGGTGATGCCTTCATCGGGGAGCGCGGCACGGATGCGGTCGAGATAGGCTTGCGGATGACAGCGCAACAGATCGCCGTCGGTCGCGGCGGGCGCGGTCAGCCGCGTGACCGGCACGCCGTCGAGCGCATCAAGCACCGCTTTCATCCGCGCGATCTGTTCGGGATGGCCCGCAGGGGTGACATGGTCGAAGGCGGAAGCATGGGTGTAAAGCAGCGTCATCGCCCGCCCCCTTGACCAAAGCCCGTCGCAACGAATGCACCCATCACCCATCCCTCCTTGCCCCAAAGCAGGGCAAGCCGCCCGCCCATATGCCGCGAAAGGCTAGGCCGGCGGATCGCCTTTGGGCAAGCGCGCAGATGGGCTGAGGGTAATGCCCCTCAACGGGCCGGTCAGGCGGTCAGGCGGTGCCCGTCATGGCCTGTGATGGTGACTTCCATCAGCGTGCCCTCGGGCATGTCGCGATCAAAGGAGACCTCGGTGAATTGCTCGGTCCGGCCAAGGCGCGGGCCTTCGGTCAGGATCAGGCGGGTCCGGCCGGTCTGGCTTTGCAGATGCGCCAGAAGCGCGGCATCGCCCTTGGCGCGCAGACGCGCGGCGCGGTCCTTGATCGCCGCGCCCTGCACTTTGGGCATCCGTGCGGCGGGCGTGCCCTTGCGCGCGGAATAGGGGAAGACATGCAGGAAGGTCAGGCCGCAATCATCGACCAGCTTGAGGCTGTTTTCGAACATCTCTTCGGTCTCGGTCGGGAAACCGGCAATGATATCGGCACCGAAAACCAGATCGGGGCGCAGCTTGCGCGCATCTTCGCAAAAGCGGATCGCATCATCGCGCAGATGGCGGCGCTTCATCCGCTTGAGGATCATGTCGTCGCCCGCCTGCAAGCTCAGATGCAAATGCGGCATCAGGCGCGGCTCGGTCGCAATCGCCAGCATCAGGTTGTCGTCGGCCTCAATCGAATCGATCGAGCTGATGCGCAGGCGCGGCAGGTCGGGGATCAGGCGCAGGATGCGCATGACCAGATCGCCCAGACGCGGCGTGCCCGGCAGATCGGCCCCCCAGGAGGTCAGATCGACGCCGGTCAGCACGACCTCGTTGAAGCCGCGATCGCGCAGGCGCTTGATCTGCTCGACCACGACGCCCGCCGGAACCGAGCGCGAATTGCCGCGACCAAAGGGGATGATGCAGAAGGTGCAGCGGTGGTCACAGCCGTTCTGGACCTGCACATAGGCACGGTGACGGCCAAAACCGTCGATCAGATGGCCGGCGGTTTCCTTGACCGACATGATGTCGTCGACGCGGATTTTCTCGGTCTCGCCGATCAGGTCGGGGGCCATGTTCGGGGCGCGAAGCTGCTCCCACATGGCGGGCTGCATTTTCTCGTGATTGCCGATGACTTTCGTCACTTCGGGCATGGCCGCGAAGGTCTCGGGCTCGGTTTGGGCCGCGCAACCCGTGACGATCACCGGAGCGCCGGGGTTTTCCCGTGCCAGACGCCGGATTTCCTGCCGCGCTTTCCGCACGGCCTCGGCCGTAACGGCGCAGGTGTTCACCACGACCGCCCCTTGCAGGCCGGCCGCTTCCGCCATTTCGCGCATGGCTTCGGTCTCATAGGCGTTCAGCCGGCAGCCAAGCGTCGCGAATATGGGGGGATTTGCGCTCATCCGCGCCACACTCCGTCAAAGACATGGGCGGTCGGGCCGGTCATCCAGACCCCGTCCTCGCGCCAGTCGATTTCCAAAAAGCCGCCCTCGGGGACGTTCACCTTGACGCGCCGTCCGGTCAGACCGCGCCGCGCCGCAGCCACCGCCGCCGCACAAGAGCACGAGCCCGAAGCCAAGGTCGGCCCCGTCCCGCGTTCCCAGATCCGCAGCTTGATCTCGCTGTCCGAGAGAACCTGCACGACCTCGACATTGGTGCGCTGCGGGTAAAGCGGGTGATGTTCGAAACGGGGACCGAAGCTCTCGAGATCGACGGCATCGGCGTCGTCCACGAAGAAAGTGATATGCGGATTGCCCATGCCGGTCGCGACCGGATCGCCCTCGACCGGCAGGTGCAGCGTGTCGAGATCCTCGGCAATCGGGATCGCGCGCCAATCGAGCACCGGATGTCCCATATTGACCCGCGTGAGCCCGCCCCCCGCATCCTCGGCCAAAAGCACGGCATGATCGGTTTCCAGCCGCAACTCGGTCGCGCCCGACTCGTCCATCAGATAGCGCGCGATGCAGCGCGTGGCATTGCCGCAAGCCGCCGAAAGCGAGCCGTCTGCGTTGAAAAAGGTCAGCCGCGCATCGGCATTGCCGTCCTTGCGGATCACCGCCAACTGGTCGAATCCGACACCGCGATGACGGTCGGCAATGCGCGTCACCACCTCGGCCGACGGCATCTCGCCCCCGTCGCGCAGGTCGATGACCACAAAATCATTGCCAAGCCCGTGCATTTTCATGAAGGGGAGGCGCGTTTTTTCCGTGTTTTCCATGTCCGCGATATAATCCCGCGAAAAAGATTCCGCCAGAGTGTCGTTTTGCGCTTGACCCTGCCCGCCGCTAAACCTAATCACCGCCACAAGATGTGGGCCCATAGCTCAGTTGGTAGAGCAACTGACTTTTAATCAGTGGGTCACAGGTTCGAATCCTGTTGGGCTCACCATCTTTATCCGCTTGGCAGATTGCAAGCAAACGCTGAAAAATCAGCAAAAACAATCAAATACACTGACGCAAGACGAGACCGACAGGCGCTTTCGCCCTGCTTCGGACCTGGATTTTCGCCTGCCTGAAGATGGCGGATTGTGCGGACCGCCTGCCCCGCATACGGCCGTTTGCGCGCAGATCGCCGCTCAGGCCGTGAAGGTCATCACCACCTTGGCCAAACCGTTTTCCATCGAGAAGCTCAGGCCGATTCCCTCTTTGCCCGTGATTTTCTGCACGATGCCGAGGCCCAGTCCCGTCCCTGCGCTGCGGGCCGATTTTTCGAATGTGCCGTGGCGGAACGCGGCGCCCTCGGCGACGGGGTTGAGGATGCTCAGGACGGGACCCGCCTCGAGGAGGACCCGCACCCGTCCGGTGCCGTGATCGCGCGCGTTGCGGAGCAGGTTTTCAAGGATCAGGGCCAAAGCCTCGGGATGGATCGCGACAAAGGCGCTTTCGACATCGCCGTCGTCAAAGACGATATCGCCACGCATCTCGGCGATCACCATGCGCGTGACCTGCACCAGATCGCTTTGCGCGCCCGCCGCCCCCGCCGCATCGGCGCGCGACAGATGCAGGAGCCGGTCGACCAGCGCGCCCAGACGCAGCAGGGAATCGGCAATCCGTTGCGGCGCGGCGGGATCGGCCACCCCCGCCATCAACGCCTGCGCCTGCGCCGAGGCCGCCGCGACCGGCGTGCGCAGCTCGTGGGCGGCCTGCACGGCGAATTGGCCCTCGGCCTCGATATGGGCGCGGATGCGCTCGAGATAGAAATTCATCGCATCCCGGATAGGGGCAAGTTCCTGCGGCAGATCCATCTGCCCGCTTGGGCTGAGATCGCTGGCCTTGCGCTTTTGCAGATCCTGCGCAAAGCGGTTTGCAGGCCGCAGGGTTGCGGTGACCACGCGGCTTACCGACCACAGCGCGACCAGCAGCACCGGCAGCATGATCGCGACCAGCCATGCCACGCTTTCGGCCAGCTCTTCGCGCCGCCACTTATCGCTTTGACCGACCTCGACGCTAAGCGAGCCGTCCGGATCGGAAAGGCGATACACCCGCCATCCGGCCAGATCATGGCCGCCGTTCGTGCTTTGCACGGGCCAGACGGCGGGCAGAACCTCCTGCCCGTCCGCAATGATGCGGATGCGGACATCGCCCAGTTCCGCGGGCAGGTTCAGCCCGCCGCTCTCGCGATAGGCCGACAAAACGAACTGAGCCGAGCCCTTGAGGCTTTCATCGACCAGCTCGCCCATTTCATGGTTGAGCGCGCCGATCGCGAGCCCCAGCCCGATCGCCCAGCTCAGGGCGATCCCCAAAAGCACGCGCCGCAGCAGACGTTTGCGCAGGGACCAGGTGCTGCTCATTCGACGAGATAGCCCAAGCCGCGGCGGGTCTGGATGACATCCGCGCCCAGCTTTCCGCGCAGGCGCGAGATATAGACCTCGACCGCATTCCCCGCGATTTCATCCTCGAAAGCATAGAGCCGTTCCTCGAGAACGCGTCGCGACAAAACCCGCCCCCGCGCCGCCAGAAGCGCATCGAAAACCGCCCATTCGCGCGAGGTCAGCCGGATCTCCGCATCCTCGCGAAACAGCCGCGCGCCGGCGCGGTCGATGCGCAACTCGCCCAAAGTGGTCTCGGCCGAAGGATCGCCGCCCGCGCGGCGGCCGTGAGCGCGCAGACGGGCCTCGAGCTCGCCCAGATCAAAGGGTTTGACGACGTAGTCATCGGCCCCCGCATCCAGCCCCGCGATACGGTCGGCGATCTGGTCGCGCGCCGTGGCGATGATCACCGGTACGCGATTGCCGCGCCGCCGCTCGCGCCGCAAAAGCTCGAGCCCCAGCCCGTCGGGCAAAGCGAGATCGAGCAGAACCGCATCGAATTCGGCAACGGCAAGGATGGCATCGGCATCGGCCAAAGTCGGCGCGAGATCGACCGCATGACCCTGCGCCTGCAGGAAACGCTGCACCGCATCCGCAATATCGGCCTCGTCCTCGATCACCAGAACGCGCATGGCTCGGCTCCGTTTGGTCCGCCTCCTTCATGCACGCACCGGCCGGCGGAGACAACTGTGGCGTTACCGGCTGGCCTTCGCCGTAGCGGACGCGCCGGAGGCATCGGCGTGACGCGGACAAGGCCTTTGTAAGGTTAGCGAAAGAATCGGGTGATCAAGAGGGGGGCAACGACACCGATCGAGGGAAGTTCACCCATGTCCGACCAGACCTTCTGGCTCAGCATCGGCCTTTTGGGCCAGACCCTGTTCAGCGCCCGCTTTCTGGTGCAATGGCTGGCCAGCGAACGGGTGCGCCAAAGCATTGTGCCGACCGCCTTCTGGTGGCTGTCGCTGGCGGGTGGCGCGACGCTTCTGGCCTATGCGGTCTGGCGGCGCGATCCGGTCTTCATCATCGGGCAAGCAAGCGGGCTGCTCGTCTATATCCGCAATCTGATGCTGATCCGCCAAACCGGCCGCACCACTGCGCTTGCGGCAGGCGACGGAAGCGCCGCATGAGGCTGTCCGTTCTTTCCGCCACGCTGCTGTTCGCGCTCGGCCTGCTGGTTCTGGTGCTGCTGCGCCCGCTGATGCCCATCGACGAGACCCGCTATGTCGCCGCCGCATGGGAGATGCATCAGGGCGGCTCGCTTTTCGTGCCCCATCTCAACGGCGAGCTTTACGGGCACAAACCGCCCCTGCTGTTCTGGCTGATCAATCTGGTCTGGCTTTTCACCGGCCCGAGCGGTCTGGCCGCACGCCTTGTCGCGCCCGCTTTCGCCGTCGGCGGCGTCGCCCTGACAGGGCTGCTGGCGCGCAGGCTCTGGCCGGGCGAGCCGGAGCGCGCGGGCATTGCGGCACTGATCCTCGCCTGCTCGCCGGTGTTTTTGTTCTTCGGCTCGACCACGATGTTCGACACCATTCTGGCGGTCTCGACCCTGCTTGCGATGCTGGCGCTATGGCAAGCGGCGCAAGAGCCCGACCTCGCGGGCGGCACGGCGTCGGGCCGCCGGAGCTGGCTGCTTCTGGGGGCGGCGATCGCTTTGGGCGTCTACGGCAAGGGGCCGGTGATCTTTCTCCATGTGCTGCCTGTCGCGCTGACCATGCCGCTTTGGGCCCCCGCGCCGAGAGCGCCTGTGAGCAAATGGTTTCGCGGGCTGGCGCTCGCCCTTGGCGTGGCGATCGTGCTGGTCGCGCTGTGGCTTCTTCCGGCGCTGGTCATCGGCGGCGAGCCCTACCAGATCGAGGTCCTCTGGCGGCAAAGTGCGGGGCGCATGGCGTCGAGCTTTGCGCATCAACGGCCGGTCTGGTTCTATCTGGCCTTGCTGCCGATGCTGATCTGGCCCTTCGGCTGGACCCGCTCGGGGCTGGGCGCACTGGCGCCGCGCGCCCTTGCCGCCCGACCCGAGACCCGTTTCCTGACCATCTGGTTTCTCGGCGCGCTCATCGCCTTTTCGGCAATCAGCGGCAAACAAACCCATTACCTGCTGCCCGAAATACCCGCTCTGGCCCTGCTGCTCGCGCGCGGCCCCGCCCAAAGACAATGGACAAGCCGCGATCTGTGGCTGGCACTGCCGCTTGCGGGCCTTGCCCTCGGGCTGGTGGCGGCGGGCCTGCGTCTGGTGCCTGCGCTCGAGGCGCTCGATTTCCGCCAGCCGCTCTGGGCGGCCGCCTTGGGGCTCTTGTGCCTCGGAGCGGGCATCTGGGGCTTTTTGCGCCTGCGCTCTGGGCTGATCGGGCTGGGGGCATTGGCGCTTTCTTTCGTGATCGCGCTGCATCTCGCGGCCAGCCCGTTGCTCTTTGCGCGCTACGACCTGACCCCGCTCGGCGCAGCGCTTGCGCCCTACCGTGATGCAGGCATCGCCATCACCGACGGCACCTATCACGCCCAGCTCAACTTCGCCGCGCGGCTCGACCATCCCGTCGCCCGTCCGACCACGCCCGAGGCCGTCGCCGACTGGGCCGCGAGCCACCCCGGCGGCGTCCTGCTCGACCTTTCGGGCGCACAGATCGCGGGCCTGCATCCGGTCGCGCGCCTTCCCTACCGCAGCGACACCTACACCCTCTTCCAACCCAACGAGGTCACACCATGACTTTCGACATCTCCATCGTCCTGCCCGCCAAAAACGAGGCCGGCAATATCGAGGCCCTGCTTCTCGACATCTCGCGCGTCATGGCCGATGCCGATCACGAAATCATCGTCGTGGATGATGCATCGACCGACCAGACCCGTGATGTTCTTGCGCGGCTCAGACGGCGGATGCCGCAGCTACGGGTGGTCTGCCACCAAAGCTCCTGCGGGCAATCGGCGGCGATCCGCAGCGGCATTCTGGCCGCCAAAGGCCGCATCATCGCAACCTTGGATGCCGACGGACAAAACCCGCCCGAGAACCTGCCGGACCTGCTGCGCCCCCTGCTCGATGCCCCCGCGGGCGACCGTATCGGGCTTGTGCAGGGCCAGCGGGTCGGGCGCAAGGATACACGTTCGAAACGATGGGCCTCGAAGCTCGCGAACCGCATTCGCGGCGGGCTTTTGGGCGACGGGGTCAGCGACAGCGGCTGCGGGCTCAAGGCATTCCCGCGCGAGGTCTATCTGAATCTCGCCTTCTTCGACCATATCCACCGCTTCATGCCCGCCATGATCAAACGCGAGGGGTGGACGGTCGTGACCGTACCCGTCACCCATGCCGAACGGGCCTCGGGGCGCTCGAACTACAACAATTTCCAGCGCGCGCGGGTGGGTGCGGTCGATCTTTTGGGCGTGGCATGGCTGATGCGCCGCCGCCGCTTGCCGGTCGTGCGCGATCTGCCGATGTCCGCGGGGCTAGACGCGCCGGCGCGCAGCACCGCCTCCAGCGGCCACAACCCCGCCTTCGGGCAATCCACAACCGTGGAGGCCGCGCTGTGAGAGTTCTGATCACCGGAGCGGCAGGTTTCATCGGCGCGACGCTCGCACGGCTTTTGCTGCGCGAGGGCTGCGAAGTGGTCGGGGTCGACGATCACAACGCCTATTACGACCCCGCCCTCAAGGCCGCGCGCGAGGCGCAGCTTCTGGCCAGCCCGAATTATCTCTCGATCCGCGCCAAGATCGAAACCCCCGGCCTGCTGCGCGACCTTTTCGCGGCCAACAAGCCCGATGTGGTCGTCCATCTCGCGGCTCAGGCCGGCGTGCGCCATTCGATCACCCATCCCGAGACCTATCTCGCCTCGAACCTGCAAGGCAGCTACGAGCTGCTTGAAGCGGCCCGCGCCCATCCCCCGCGCCATATGCTGATGGCATCAAGCAGCTCGGTCTATGGCGGCAATGCCCAAATGCCCTACCGCGAGACCGACAAGACCGATCTGCCCCTGTCCTTCTATGCCGCGACCAAGAAGTCCAACGAGATGATGGCGCATTCCTACGCCGGCCTCTTTGCGCTGCCGATCACGATGTTCCGCTTCTTCACGGTTTACGGCCCTTGGGGGCGGCCGGATATGGCGCCGCATCTCTTTACCTCGGCGCTGTTCGAGGGGCGCGCGATCAAGCTGTTCAACCACGGTCACATGATGCGCGATTTCACCTTCGTCGACGATCTGGTTGCCTCGATCCGCGCGCTGATGGATGCGGTCCCGCCTGCGCCGAATGCGGCCAGCCGCGGGCCTGCCGCGGAATTCGACAGCCTCTCGCCCTGCGCGCCCTGGCGCGTGGTCAATATCGGCAACGGCCAGCCCGTCCCGCTGATGGGCTTTGTGCGCGCGCTCGAGGCGGCCTCGGGGCGCGAGGCCCTGTTCGAGATGCTGCCGATGCAGCCCGGCGACGTCGAGGCGACATGGGCCGACACCACCTTGCTCGGGCATCTGACCGGCACGGTGAACCGCACCGATATCCGCGAGGGTGCGGCGCGTTATGTCGGCTGGTTTCGCGATTACTACGCTCAGGACAAGGCCATGACGCCAGTTTGGCAGCCGGCCCATCAGGCGGCCATCCGCAACCCGCCCTCGCGCGATTGGCAACGCCCCCTCTCCTGAGGCCGCGCAAGGGATTTACCCAAAGGCGCCGTTCGGGCTATGTTTCGCGGGTCTGGTGCCCGCGCGATCGGCCGGGAGAATCGGGAATGCGGCGAACATCCGCAACGTGCCCAACGCTGTAAGGTGGACGGGCGGCATGGTCACTGGCGCAAGCCGGGAAGGCGCCGCGACCGGATGAAACCAAGTCAGAAGACCGGCCAGACGGCATAGACTGCGCCATGCGGACGATGGCGCGCTCGCAGGTCTGTCAGACGAGGGACGTCATGCAACCAAACCGCCCCCCTTCGGGTCACAACACGGCGAATTCCGACCAAACGGCACATAGCCCGTCGGACCATCCCGAACCCGCGCGGCCCTTTTCGCAGGCCGAGCGCGCGGCGATCTACCGCGCCATCAACGAGCGGCGCGACGTGCGCAGCCAGTTTCTGCCCGACCCCATCGCCCCCGAGGTCCTGCGCCGCCTGCTCGAAGCCGCCCATGCCGCGCCCTCGGTCGGGCTGATGCAGCCGTGGAACTTCCTCATCATCGAAAGCACCGCCGTCCGCCAGCAGATCCGCGCCGCTTTCGAGACCGCCAATCACGAAGCCGAAGACATGTTCGACGGCCGGAAACGGCAGCTTTATTCCGAGCTGAAACTGCAAGGCATCACCGATGCGCCAGTCAATCTGTGCATCACCTGCGACCGCGATCGCGGCGGCAAGGTCGTTCTCGGGCGCACCCACAACCGCGACACCGATCTTTATTCGACGGTCTGCGCGGTCCAGAATCTGTGGCTGGCAGCGCGGGCCGAGGGGATCGGCGTCGGCTGGGTCAGCATCTTTCACGATGCCGATCTGCGCCGCATCCTGAACCTGCCTCACCATGTCGTGCCGGTGGCCTATCTCTGCCTCGGCCATGTCGCCGAGTTGTACGAGCAGCCCGAGTTGCAGGCGCGCGGCTGGGCCGAACGCCGCGTTCTGGACGATCTCATCCTGCACGAGCGTTGGCCCGACGAAGAGACCGCGCCGCAAAACCGCGAAAGCTGACCGCAGAGAGGGCCGGAGGGCTAGGCCGAGAACAAACCCGAAGGGGGCCGACCCGAAGGCGGGAATTGACCCTGCTTTCGGGCCGCCCTATCGATGGGCGGCGCAGAGATCACGCGCCTGTCTCCTTTCCGCTTCGGGACTCCCAGATGACCTTTGCCAACGGCCGAACCACGCTTGCCATTCCCGGCCCCTCGCCCCTGCCCGACCGCGTTTTGCGCGCGATGGCGCGGCCCTCGCCCGATATCTATTCGGGCGAATTGCCCGCGCTCAACCTCCGGCTCATGGCGGGGCTCAAGCGTTTGGCGGGCACGCGGGCGCATCTCGCCGCCTATATCGGCAACGGCCATGCCGGATGGGAGGCCGCGATTGCCAATCTCTTCCACCGCGGCGAACGAGCGCTGGTCCTGACCTCGGGCCATTTCGGCCACGGTTGGGCGCGCGCGGCGCAGGCGATGGGGGTCGAGGTCGAGATCATGGATTTCGCCGCCCGCGCCGCCGATCCCGCGCAACTGGCGGAAAGGCTGGCTGCCGACAAGGACCATCTCATCAAGGCCGTGCTGGTCTGCCATATCGACACGGCAACCTCGGTTCAGGCCGATCTGATGGCGCTGAAAGCCGCGATCGGGGATCATCCCGCGCTGTTTGCGGTGGATGCGATCGCCTCGCTCGGATGTGCAGAGCTCTGTATGGATGATTGGGGAATCGATGTGCTGGTCTCGGCCAGCCAGAAAGGGCTGATGTCTCCGCCCGGCGCGGCATTCGTGTGGTTCTCGGAACGCGCGAAAGCCATGGGTCCAAGCGATATGGCCACGCCTTACTGGAACTGGCACGCCCGCGCCGAAGCGACCGAGTTGTGGCAATTCTGGGACGGCACCGCGCCGGTCCAGATGATCTATGCCGCGAACGAGGCGCTGACGATGATCCTCGACGAGGAAAGCCTCCCCGCCGTCTGGGCGCGCCACGAGGGCCTCGCCCGCGCGGTCTGGGCCGCTTTCGAGGCATGGGGCAAGGACGGATCGGGGATCACTTTGACCGTGGCGGAACCGTCCGAGCGGGCGCGTTCGGTCACGGCGGCGACCCTGCCGCGCGCCGATGAGCTACGGGCATGGTGCGACCAGAAGGCGGGGCTGGTGCTGGGCCTCGGTCTGGGCGCGGAGGATGCCGCCAATGCGCTGCGCGTCGCCCATATGGGCCATGCCAACGCCCACCAGATCCTCGGCACGCTGGCCGTGATGGAGGCGGGCATGACCGCGCTTGCCATCCCGCATGGCGCGGGCGCGATCGAGGCCGCGGCGCGGGTCATCGCCGAACGCGCCTGAGCCCATTCGCCGATTAAGCAAATGCGGACGGGTCGCGCCTTGCGGTGCGACCCGTTGCGGTTTTCACGTGAAGCAAAGCCTTCAGGCGGCGGCGTGGGGCAGGATCCAGATCCCCTCGGCCGGCACGGTATTGACCGCCAGCGCGCAGCCGTAGGCCTCGGAAAGGCGCTGGTTGGTCAGCACTTCGGCGGGAGTGCCCTGAGCTACGACCAGCCCCGCTGTGACCAAAGCGATACGGTCGGCAAACATGGCGGTCAGGTTCAGGTCATGCATGACCGCGACCACCCCGCCGCCGCGTCTGGCGTAATCGGCGGCCAGCCGCATCACCGTAAGCTGATGCGCGATATCGAGGCTGCTGACCGGCTCGTCGAGAAACAGCCAGCGCGGCCCCTCTTCGCCCAGAGGCTGCCAGACCTGCACCAGAACGCGGGCAAGCTGGACGCGCTGCTGCTCTCCGCCCGAAAGCTGCTGGTAATAGCGACCGGCGAAACCGCCTAGATCGACCCGCTCCAGCGCGCGAAGGATCAGCGTATCCGCCTCGGGACCGCGCGCCTGCGAGCCCAGACGCACGACCTCGGCCACGGTGAAGGGAAAAGACAAAGCCGTCGCCTGCGGCAGAACGCCCCTGATCCGCGCGAGGGTTTCGGGCGGGGTCTTGGCGATCTTGTGGCCGTTCAGCGTGACCTCGCCGCGGCAGGGCAGCTCGCCGGTCAGCGCGCGCATCAAGGTGGTCTTGCCCGAGCCGTTCGGCCCGACGATGGCGGTGAACTGGCCCGCCTCGGCGCGGAAATCGGCACCGTGCAGGATTTCCTTGCGCCCGAGGCTGAGGTGGATGGTTTGGGCGATCAGGCTCATAGGTCGACAATCCCGCGGTTGTGCAGAAGGATCCACAAGAAGACCGGCCCGCCCAGAATCGCGGTGATGATCCCGATCGGCAGTTCGGCCGGCGCGATGATCGTGCGGCTGACGATATCGGCAAGGATCAGCATGGTCGCGCCCAGAAGGCCCGAGTTGATCAGCAGCCAGCGGTGATCCGGCCCCGTTGCAAGCCGCAGAAGATGCGGCACGACGATGCCCACGAAACCGATCCCGCCCGAGGCCGCAACCGCCGCCCCCGTCGAGGCGGCAACCGTCAGGATCGACAGGTTTTTGACCTTCTGGACGCGGATGCCGATATGGCCCGCGGCAGCCTCGCCCAAAGCCAGACCGTTGAGCCCGCGCGCCAGCAGCGGCGCAAAGGCCAAAGCCGCGCAGATCACCGGCGCGGCCGCCATGACCTTGAGCCAGTTCGACCCCGCCAGCGAGCCCAGACCCCAGAAGGTCAGATCGCGCAATTGGCTGTCGTCGGCGATATAAACGAGCACGCCCGAAATCGCGCCGGTCAGCGCGCCGAGCACGATCCCCGCCAGAAGCATGGTCGCAATCGAGGTCCGCCCGCTGCGCGTCGCGATCCGGTAAAGCACCATCATCGAGACCCAGCCGCCGACAAAGGCCGCGACCGGCACCAGATACCAGCCGAAAAACCCCGAGACCGCCGCAGGCAGCATCCCCGCCAGAACGATCGCCGAGATCGCCCCGAGCGAAGCTCCCGCGCTGACCCCCACCAGACCGGGATCGGCCAGCGGGTTGCGGAAAAGCCCCTGCATCACCGCGCCCGACACCGCGAGCGCAGCCCCGACCAGAATGCCCATGATCAGCCGCGGCAGGCGGATATCGAGGATGACGATCCGGTCCTGCAGGGCAATCTCTCGCCCAGCCAGAAGATCGCCGAGAAAGCGCGACAGCGATGTCCCCGCCGCGCCCCAGCCGAGCGAAAGGAGCGAAGAAGCGCAAAGCACCGCGACCAGCACGAAACAGACGAGCCGCGCGCGATGCGTGCGGTCGCCCTCGAGGCGCGTGATCGTCTCCGGACTGATGGCCACCATCAGTTCACCGCATAAAGCGCGTCATGCAGCTGGCGGGCGGCCTCGCCCGTGCGCGGGCCGAAGCCCAGAAGCAGCAGGCCGTCCATAAAGACGATCGCGCCGTTCTTGCCTGCGGGCGTGGTCTGGATGACCGGCATCGCCAGCGCGCCCTCTTTGGCGGCACCGTGATCGGCGCTGCCGTTGGCGGTCGCATCGGCCGAGGCCTCGCCGCGGTCCATCATCAAGATGACATCGGGCTGGGCGGCAATGATCGCCTCGTCGGTGACGGGTTTGTAGCCCTCGATCCCGGAAACCGCGTTCTGGCCGCCGGCAAGCGTGATGATCGCATCGGCCGAGGTGCCCGCGCCGCCCGCCATGATCCGGCCGCCCTGCAGCGACAGGATGAACAGGACTTTCTTGGGGGTCTCGACCCCGGCGGAAAAGCCCGAAACTTCGGCGAGATCGGCCTTGACCTTCTCGGAGAGCGCGGCCCCTTTTTCCGCCACGCCAAGCGCTTCGGCGACGGTGGTGATCTTGGTTGCGATCCCTTCGGCGGTATAGGCTTCGGGGACCTCGACGAAGGGGATCTTCGCGCCTTGCAGCACCGAGATCGCCTCGGGCGGTCCGGCGCCTTCGTCGGCGATGATCAGATCGGGGCCGACCGAAAGCACGCCTTCGGGGGAGAGGGCGCGGACATAGCCGACATCGGGCAGAGCCGTCGCCTCGGGCGGAAAGCTCGAGGTGGTGTCGCGACCGACCAGACGGCCCTCTTCGCCGAGAGCATAGATGATCTCGGTGATCGAGCCGCCGATCGACAGGACTTTGCCCGCATCGGGATAGCTTTCAGCCATGACCGCGGCGGGCGCGGCCATGAGCATGGCCGCGAGCGCCGCGCGGATCATGCCGCGACCTCGACCAACTGCGGCAGGCTGCGCGCCAGCGCGTCCCATGCCGCCGCATCGCCGCCTTTTTCCTCGCGCATGCCGAAGCATTGGAAGATCAGCATGCCTTCGGCGTCGAAAGCCTCGACCGAGAGGGCCGCGCCGCGTTTGGTGGGCTTTTCGACCAGCCAGACTTCGGCGACGTGGTCACCGCGCAGATGCAGGTTGAAGCGCGGGTCCATGACGTTGATCCACGGTCCCATCGGCTTGACCGAATGGATCGGGCCGGAATGGATCTCGATGCAGCCCATATTGCCGACGAAGAACATGACCTGCACGCCCTCGGCCAGAAGGCGCTCGAACAGCTGCGGAACGGCCTCGACGGCCAGAGGCTGGGCCCAGGGCGCGCCCGCAATGCGGTATGCGCCGAGGCGGTTCATCTTGAGGCGGCGCATCAACCCGTTGAACTGGTGCGTATCGGTCATCGCAGCCCATTCCTCGCGCAGGGCAGCGGCCTGGTCGGCTGCGGCTTTCGCGGGTTCGACCGGCTTGCGGGCCGCAAATTCGATCTCGTCGCCCTGATCGGCAAGCGCCAGATCACGCTTGAGAGCCTCCCATGCGCCGAGATCGGAGGTCTCGCGCAGGTGGATCTTGTGGACGGCATCGCCCGCCGCGTCGAAAACCTGAACCGAGCGGCGCACGCCTTTGTCGCCGGCCACTTCGACCGCGAAAGCATGGACCATCTGGCTCGGGAAAAAGCGCAGGTCGATTTCGGGATCCAGCGTCATCGCGGCATGATCGCCGTCGTGGAAATTGTTGTAGGTGCCGACTTTTTCGATGACGCAGGAACGGTTGCGCGTCAGTGCCATGACTTCGCCAAGCGCCTGGACCGCGGGGATCAAACGCCCCGGAGCCGCCTCGATTCGGATGGTGCCATGACCCACTTCGGCCGCAACGAGTGCCGCCTCGGGCACATCAAGTTTCCCCGCCAAATCAAACGGGCGGCCAGTGTCTTCTGCTTTTAGCTGGCGAAGTTCGGCTGCAGAATATCGCGTCATGTCATTCCCTCAATTGGCATTTTTCAGGCGCTGGCTGGGATTGTGGCTGATGCGCTGTGCTTGACAGATTTACTAAGGTTTCTTATGCGACGCAAGATCGCCAGCATCCTTGCCAGCCAGAAACACGAATTTTCGCCAAGCAGGGAATGATGATTCACACCACGATACGCACGGCATTGCTGGCCAGCGTTGCGGGCATGGCGCTGAGCCCCGCCCTTGCGCAAGACGCTCTCGACCCAGCCAATCAGACCGCGCCACAGACTGCATCGCCGGCCGCGCCGCATGGCGCCTTCGTCCTCGATCCGGTCGTGATCCGCGCGGGCAAACCCAAAGTCGCCTCGGATGTGCCGCAATCGGTCACGGTCGTGGGCGGCGAACAGCTCGACGACATCGACCCGACCCATATCGGCGAAGTGCTGGCCACGGTGCCCGGCGTTGCCGGCTCGGGTTCGGGCAGTTTCTTCGGTCAGGGCTTCAACATCCGCGGCTTCGGCGCTTCCGCCGCAGGGACCGCCGGTGCGGAAGCGGGCATTGTCCAACTGATCGACGGCGAAAAGAAATACTACGAATCCTACCGTCAGGGCTCGCTTTTCGTCGAACCCGACTTCCTGCGTCAGGTCGAAGTCCTGCGCGGCCCCGGCTCGTCCACGCTTTACGGCTCTGGCGCGCTCGGCGGCGTGATCGCGATGGAGACGATCGAAGTCGACGACCTGCTGGCCGATGGCGCGACCTCGGGCGGGCGGGTGAAGCTCGGCTATGCCTCGAATGCGAAATCGCTTTTCGGCAGCATCGCCTACGGCTGGCGTCCGACCGATGATTTCGAGGCCCTCGCCGCTTTCGCCTATCGCAAACTTGGTGACAGCAAGGATGCCGACGGCGATGTCATCGTGCGCTCGAACACCGATACGCCGAACCTGCTGCTCAAGGCGAAAAAGACCTTTGGCGACCAATATGTCGCTTTCTCGTACCAGCATCTCGAAGCCAAGGGCGACGATCAGGACTTCAACCAGATCGAGGGCGCGCAAGTCGGCGTCTTCTATCCGGGCTTCCCGGGCTGGGGCGTCGGCGACATCACCACGCGCGACCAGACCGCGCGTCTGGTCTGGGGCTGGAAGCCGGCCGACAACCGCTACATCGACCTGACCGCGACCCTGTCTTATACCAATACCATCAAGGACATCCGTCAGGGCGACGATCCGTCCGAGCCGATCATGACCTCGCTTTTGGGCAAGCGCGACTACGGCATGTGGAAATTCAAGGTCAACAACGTCGCCGATCTGTCGGGCGAGGGTTACGACCACTTCCTGACCGCCGGCATCGAAGTCTTCGAGCAGGACCGCACCTCGACCGCCCCCTCGGCCTCGCATCCCGAAGCCAAGACCCGCTCGTGGTCGGCCTATGCGCTTTCCGAAGTCACCTGGGGCAACCTGACGGTCAATTCTGGCCTGCGTTACGAAAAGCAGCGCAGCCAGCCCAAGGACTCGCTCGGCTTCCAGACCAACGAGCGCCGCTTCGAGGCGACCGAGCCCCAGGTTGCCGCGATCTACCGCCTCAACGACCAATGGGCCGTCTTCGGTTCGGTCGCCTTCGTGAGCCGCATGCCTTCGGCCGACGAGCTTTATGACGGTTCGATGGCCGGTGCGGCCAACCCGAACCTCAAGAGCGAGAAGGGCAAGAACGTCGAATTCGGCGCCTCGTACCGCGCGGAATCGCTGATTGCGGATGGCGACGAACTAGTCGCGAAGGTCACCTATTTCCGCAACCATATCGACGACATGATCACGCGCTCGGGCGGCGGTCCGAACGATCCCTTCATCAATATCGCCCGCGCCTATCTGCGCGGCGGCGAGCTCGAGGCCAATTACCTGATCGGCGCTTGGGAACTCGGCGCGGCCTTCTCGGTGGTGAACGGCGAGGATCAGGACGGCGTCATCCTCGATTCGCTGCCCAACAACCGCGCCACGCTGTCGGCCAACTGGCGCGCCACGGACGAGCTCAAACTGGGCGTCCGCTCGACGCTGGCCGTCGGCCGCGACAAGCTCAACGGATCGCGTCGCGGCGGCTACGGCACCCACGACATCTTCGCGACCTACGCCCCGCAAGAGGGCTTCGCCAAAGGCATCGAGGTGCATTTCGGCGTCGATAACGTCACGAACCGCGAATATGTGCCCGCGACCTGGGTGACCGGTCCGGCACCGGGGCGCAACTTCAAGCTGGCGCTCTCGCGCAACTTCTGAGGCACCCTTGCCATCCACGGGCCGCCCCGTCATCGGGGCGGTCTTTTCATCCGGCAGCCGCATCCGCACCGCTACCCGCTTTTCTTTTCCGGACGCGCGGATTTATTCTGGAACCCGAACCGGCCCACGGCGCCTTCGCCGAACCGGCCGCGTTTTCCAGGACCATCCGCACAGCCCCTGTTCCAGCGGAGCCGACCATGCGCACCAGCCCCCTACCCGAATTCCAGGCCGAGGCCACCCTGACCGACACGCCTTTCCCCCCGATCGAGGCCGCCTTGCGCGATCTCGCGGCGCGGCGCGGGCTCGATCTGCACGAAGGTCATGGCCGCTCGATCTGGTGCGAACTGCCGGTCGGCGAATTCGGCGCGAAAAAGCGCGGCGAGGGAACGCTTCTTTTTGCCCGCGCCCATCGAGCGCAGGATCTGGCTGCGCTTCAATCCGAAATCGCGGCCCTGAGCGCAGAAGCGCCCGCTTGGTCCTCGGGTTTGGATGCGGGGCGCTTTCCGCCCAACTTCAGTCTGGCACGCGTGCATTCGGTCACGCGGATCGGCGAGAGTTTCGTCCGGCTACGGCTGGAAAGCGAAGGGCTGGAGCGGCTCTCCCACGACGATTCGATCCATTTCCGGCTCGTGCTGCAACCTTCGGGCACCAGCGAACCCGTCTGGCCCAGCATCGGTGAGAACGGGCAGACGCAATGGCCCTCGGGCGGGCAGGCGCTCCACCGTCCGCCCTATACGACCCGTGCGGTCGATCTCGCGGCGGGTTGGGTCGATACGGATATTTTCCTCCATGAAGGCGGACGGATCACCGACTGGGTTCTGGCCGCCAAAGCGGGCGAGCGCATCGGCCTAGCCGGACCCGGCGGCAGCGGCATCCCCGAGGCCACGCGCCTCTTTCTCGCCGGAGACGAGACCGCCTACCCCGCCCTTGCCCGCATGATCGAGGCCCGCCCCGATGCGCGCGGCCATCTGTGGCTATTGGGCAAAAGCGCCGATTATCCGATGCCGCAGGCCGAGGGAATCACCACGAGCCACCTGCCGCAAGACACACCCGCCTTGCTGCAGGCACTGCGCCTTATCGCCGCGACGCAAGGGCCGTTCGACGACAGTTTCTTCTGGATGGCGGCCGAGCGCGGTGCGGTCTCGCAGCTGCGCGGGCTCTTGCTCGACGAGTTGGGGATCGACAGCAAGGCCACGCATCTTTCGGCCTATTGGAGCGATCCCCACAGCCCTGCCGAACGCCCTGCCCGCCGCAGTGGCGGCCGCGTTTCCCGCCCCGACCAGAGCGCCAACCCGAGCCCTCGATCCGCCGCCCTCGCGACCGGAGACGACCGGACCGGCGGCTGATTGCCCGAAAAGCACCATCTTCCACGGGATAATAATTCCAGACTAAAACCGTCACCCAGAATAGTTGACAATTTTACACTGACAGCCGATAGAACCAAAAAGCCGCCTTCGCGGGTCGAATCCCGTTGCAGAAAAATGGGGTGACACCGGGCTTTCGGGTCTCGGGACTGCCACAAGGAAAAGGAAGACCATGCCTGACCTGCCGAAATCACCTGTACGCGCCAAGGTTCTCGCACCGACTCTTGCGAGCCTCAGCCTGGCCTGTCTGATGATGTCGCCGGCATTCGCCCAGGATAGCACGACGCAAACTCCGGCCCCTGCCCAAATCGAAACGCAAGAGACTGCACCGGCGACCCCTGCCCCCGCTACGCCTGTTCCCGCGACGCCTGCCCCAGTCGTGGATGCGCCTGTCGTGGATGCTCCTGCCGCACCCGCTGCGGGAACGACGGCTCCGGCGGCAACGGCCCCTGCAACTCCGGCAGAGACCGCCCCCGCGGCAGCAGCCCCCTCCGCCAGCGATGCACAAACCGCGCCTGCAACGCAAGCGCCTGCCCCCGCAGAAGCCGTAAACGGCACCGCGCCGGCAGCGGCAGCGCCGGCAGCAGCCTCGACCGACACGCCGGCACCTGCACCGAACACCGCACAAGCCCCCGCCGCACCCGCGAACGGTACGCCCGCCGAGGTCTCCGCGACCGAACCAGCACCCGCCCCGGTTCCCTTCGAGCCCGATGCAGATTCCATGCTGCCCGAATCGATCCAGCGCATGATCGCGCCGGTTCTGGAAAGCGGGCAGCGCGATCCGAACCTGCCCCATGATCTCTCGCCCGTCGGCATGTTCATGGCCGCCGATATCGTGGTCAAAGCCGTAATGATCGGCCTTGCGATCGCCTCGGTCGTGACATGGACGGTGCTGGTGATGAAGCTTCTCGAACTCGGCCGCGCCTCGGGCAATGCCCGTTCCGCCGCGCGCCGCATCGAAAATGCCGCCTCGCTCGCCGCAGCCGTCGAAGCCACCGGACGGCGCAACGATCCCGCGTCGCGCATGATCAAATCGGCGATGGCCGAGGTCGAGCGCTCGACCCCCGCGCTCGACCGCGCCGGAGACGAGGGCACCAAGGACCGCGTCGGCTCTCTGCTGTCGCAGATCGAGGCCAATGCCAGCCGCAACATCAGCCGCGGCACCGGCGTTCTGGCGACCATCGGCTCGACCGCGCCTTTCGTCGGCCTGTTCGGCACGGTCTGGGGCATCATGAACAGCTTCATCTCGATCTCGGAATCGCAGACGACGAACCTTGCGGTCGTGGCGCCGGGCATCGCCGAGGCGCTGCTAGCAACTGCGATCGGCCTTGTCGCGGCCATTCCCGCGGTGGTGATCTACAACGTCTTCGCCCGCGCCATCACCGGCTACCGCCTGCGCCTCGCCAATGCTTCGGCCGGCGTCCAGCGGCTGGTGAGCCGCGACCTCGACTTCCGCAAGGAGGCCTGAACATGGCTGGCGGCATCCGCGAATCGCATGGCAGCGGCGGCGACGATCTGGTCGAGAACCACGAGATCAACGTCACGCCCTTCATCGACGTCATGCTGGTCCTGCTCATCATCTTCATGGTGGCCGCGCCGCTGGCCACGGTGGATGTGAATGTCGATCTGCCGGTCTCGAATGCGACGCCGGTGCAGCGGCCCGACCAGCCGATCTATCTGACGATCCAGCCCGATCTGACCGTCAATCTCGGCAATGATCCGGTCGCGCGCGACCAGTTGCAGCAGGCGCTTGATGCCCAGACCGGCGGCGACCGCGAGCAGCGCATCTTCCTACGCGCCGACAAGGTCGTGGCTTACGGCGACCTGATGGAAACCATGAACGAACTGCGCCGCGCGGGCTATCTCAAGATCGCGCTGATCGGCCTTGAATCGGCTGCCGCCGCTGCCGCCCCCGCCGATGCTCCCGCAGCAGCGCCGGTAGCCGCACCAACAGCACAGGGAACCACGCCATGAGCCTGAAATCCGCTGGACTGCAGAGCGCAACCGTCAAAGCCGGCTGGCTGCGCGACAGCTTCGCCTGGGGCACGGCAGGAGCCGTGGTTCTGGCGGCCCATGTCACCGGCGCCGTCTGGTTGATGCAGAAAGCGGAGGCCTCGCAGATTTCGGGGCTGCCCGATCCGGTTTATGTCGAACTCGCCCCCATGCCCGAGGCCGCGGCCCCGCTGGCCGAAGAAGAGGCCATCGACCAGAAGGAAGCTTCGGGGGCCGCAGCCGAGCCGGAGCCGGAGCCGGAATCCGAGCCTGAAGAGTTGGCCGAGATTCCCCTGCCCGAGCTGCCCCAACTCGAGCCGCTGCCCGATTTGAGCACCAATGTCGCCGTGAACGACGCGGTCGTGCTCAACCGCTCCGAGCGCCCGCCGGAACGCCCCGAGGTCAAGGAAAAGCAGCCCGAGCGCGAAATCGCCAAGCGCGAAGAGCCGAAAAAGGAAGAGCCCAAAGAGCGCAAGAAGCCCGCCGCTTCGGCTGCCGCCTCGAACCGGACCACGCGTCTGGATGCGCAGCAGGGCCAGCGGACCGCCGCGCCTCGGGCGCAGCAGGGCTCGCCCAGCAGCCCGCGTCAGGTCGCGAGCTGGCAAAGCAAGGTCAATGGCGCGGTCGCGCGCCACATGAAACGCACGCGCCTGCCGAACGGCCGCCACGGCGCGATTCAGGCCACGCTGCAATTCACCATCTCGGGCGGCGGACAGGTGACGGGGATGCGCGTGACCAGCTCGACCGGCAATCCCGCGATGGACAGCGCGATCGACCGGCAGGCCGGACGGATGCCGCGCCTTCCGGCCCACCCGTCCGGTACGTCGCAGACCTTGGTGCTGCCGGTCCTGATCAACTAAGCGGCCGCATACCCGAACACACGAACGAAGCCGCCCTGCCCCGCGCAAGGCGGCTTTCTTCTGCGCCGCCAGCCAAGCCGCCGTTTGACAAGGCGGGGCGCTTGGGTTTGGCTGTCCGCCTGACGGGAGGGCTCATGACACATCCGCACACCCATGCCGCGACCGGACGCGAGGTTGCTTTGGTGACGGGATCGACCTCGGGGATCGGGGCCGCAATCGCGCACCGTTTGGCCGACGAGGGCTATTTCGTGATCCTCCATTCGCGCGGCTCGACGGAAGACGGTGCGGCGCTTGCGGAAAAGCTGGGCCATGCCGCCTATCTTCAGGCCGATCTTTCCTGCGAGGCCGACCGGCTCCGGCTAATCGCCGATGCGCTGGCACTGACCGGCAGACTGGACGTTCTGGTCAACAATGCCGGCATCAGCGGGCTGATCCCCCACGGCGATCTTGCTGCGGCAAGTCCCGAGATCTGGCGCAGCCTCTACGAGGTCAATGTCATCGCCCCCTTCCAGCTTGTCGGCTTGGCCGAAGAGGCCCTGCGCGCCTCGGCCGGTCGCGGCGGGCGGGCTTGCGTGATCAATATCAGCTCGCATGCCGGCGTGCGTCCCAAGGGCGGCTCGATCCCCTATGCGGCGACCAAGGCCGCGCTGAACCATGTCACCCGCCTGCTGGCCCGCACGCTCGGCCCCGAGATCCGCGTGAATGCGGTAGCGCCCGGCCTTGTCGACACGCCACTCACCGCGGATTGGACCGAGGCGCAGGCCCTGTGGCAAACGCAATCGCCCATGAGACGCGGTGCGCGCCCCGAGGATATCGCGCAAGCGGTCATGGCGCTTTTGGCCTCGGATTACATCACCGGCGAGGTGCTTTTGTCGGATGGCGGCCTGAACCTGACCTGAGTCCGTCCAAGCGGTGCGAAGGCCCGAACGACGGTTCAGTCCAACCAGATCTCGAAGCGCCGCTCGCCTTCGGGGGTGAAGCTGATGACGCGGGAATCGGGCATCCGCCGCGCCCAGTTCTGCGCCAGAACCCGCTCCAGCACGGCTTTTCCCAGACGACCGGCGAGATGCTGGCGGCGCTGGCTCCAGTCAAGGCAGGCACGGCACAGCGGGCGGTTGCTGGGCGGCAAGGCGTCGAGGCTCAGGCCGATCTCGGCAAGCTTGCCTTTGCCGTGATCCGAGACGCTCAGATCCTCGGTCAGCCATTGGCCGGCCTGCATCCGCTCGAAAAGGGCGACCCCCATTTCACCGGCCAGATGGTCGTAGCAGATGCGCGCCTTGCGCAAAGCCGGATCGCGCGGCCCCGTCCGCAGACCTGGCCGCCCGCGCAGGTCGGGCGCCGCACCGGCGGAAAAGACCATCATCGCCTCGAGCAGGCCCGCGACATGGCTGCCCGCCAAACGGAAATAGCGGTGACGCCCCTGCGCCTCGAGCGACAGAATGCCGCCATCGACCAGCTTGGCCAGATGCGTGCTCGCGGTTTGTCTGGTGATCCCGCCCGCTCCGGCCAGCTCGGTCGCGGTCAGGGCGCGCCCGTCCATCAGCGCGATCAGCATCATGCTGCGCGCCGGATCGGCCACAAGCGCGGCCACGCGGGCGATGTCCGGACCCTCTGTCATGGTTCGATCCTAACCGAACCATAAGCCTCCTCCAATCATGTAGTCTTTCGGGCAGAGGAAAAGCCCAAGACGACGAGGACCTGCGTGACAACCCCAAACACCGCCCCGAACCGGCGCGACCGCCTTGAAACCAGCACCCCCGCCCGAAGCGGCGCATTGATCCGCAACACAAGCCGGCACGTCGTCAAACCGGCATCGACACTTTCCGGAGGACGGGCATGATCGCGGTCATTTTCGAGGCCTGGGTCCCCGGCGAGGCGCAGGCCGATTATCTCGACTTTGCGGCAGAGCTGCGGCCGCTGCTTGCGCAGATCGACGGCTTCCTTTCGATCGAGCGGTTCCAGAGCCTCTCGGAGCCTGGCAAGGTCCTGTCGCTGTCGTTCTGGCGCGACGAGGCGGCGGTTGCCGCTTGGCGCAACCTGCCCGAACATCGCCGCGTGCAGGCGGCGGGGCGCGATCATGTCTTTGCCGATTACCGCCTGCGCATCGCCGAGGTCGCGCGCGATTACGGCAAGACCGACCGCGATCAGGCCCCGCCCGACAGCCGCGCCGCGCATCAGGTCACGGGGGCACAGGACTAGGGCCTCGCGCTAAGTCGCGGCCTCAATCCGGCGAAACCGCCGCGACCTCGACGCCATCCGCAATGCCGTCGACGACGCGGGCATCGGGGCCCAAAGCCTCGACGCCCAGCACATCGGCAAGGCCGCGCAGGATCCGCGCCAAGGCCTGCGCATCCGCGCCCGAAGCCCCGTCCTTGCGCCAGATGATCGCCAGATCACGGGCGGGCGCGGGCGCGGCAAAGGGCACGATGCGCAGCCGTCCGTCGCGGTTTTCATCGGCCAGCGCCAGCTTGGGGATCAGCGTCATCCCCATGCCGGCCGCCACCATCCGCATCAAGGTCGCCATCGAGGTCGCCTCGAGGTTCAACTTGCGCCGCGCCTCGCCGCGACCGCAGACCGCCAGCGCCTGATCGCGCAGGCAATGGCCGTCGGCGAGCAGCAATAGCCGCTCGACCTCGATCGCATCGGGCTGGGCGGGGCCGGCCAGATAGGTCGTGTCGTCCTCGGCCAGAGCAATCAGGAAAGCGTCGCGCAGGACCGGCTCGGCGCGCAGCCAGGGGGCCGCGACCGGCAGGGCCACGATACCGGCATCCAGCCTGCGCATCTCGATCTCGTCGATGAGCGCATCGGTCGTGGCCTCGTGCAGCTCCAGCGCGGCATCGGGATGGGCGCGGCGCAAGGCGGGGATCAAGGCGGGAATCAGATAGGGCGCGACGGTCGGGATGATCCCGAGGCGGATCGGCCCCGAAAGCGGCAGGCGCGGCGCACGCGCGGCCTGATCAAGCCGCCCCGCCGCAGCCATCAGCTCTTGCGCCAAGGGCAAAAGCTGGCGGCCGAGCTGGGTCAGCACCACCCCGCCCGCTCCGGCCGAGCGCAGGAACAGCTGCCCGCCCAAACGGTCCTCGAGCTGGGCGATCTGGCTCGACAGGCCCGGCTGCGAGACATTCACGCTTTCGGCGGCAAGGCGGAAATTGCCGAAACGGCTCACGGCAAGGAAGTAGGTGATCTGGCGCAGGGTAAAGCTCATAACATCTACTTATCACCCCATGAATAAATAACAACTTTTCATTTGGAAAATTAAGGGCCAGTCTTGCTGCACAGCTTCCAGGAATTTCCCAGAAGGATCCGAATATGACTGACCGGCCGAAACTGACTACCACCGCAGGCGCCCCCTGGCCGAACAATCAGGACAGCGTCACCGTCGGCCCGCGCGGCCCCGTCCTGCTGCAGGACTACCAGCTGCTTGAAAAGCTCGCCCACCAGAACCGCGAGCGCATCCCCGAGCGCACCGTCCACGCCAAAGGCTGGGGCGCGCATGGCTCGCTCAAGATCACGGGCGATCTGTCGAAATACACCAAGGCCGCCGCTTTGCAGCAAGGTGCCGAGACCCCGATGCTGGCGCGCTTCTCGACCGTTGCGGGCGAAATGGGTGCGGCGGACCATGAACGCGACGTGCGCGGCTTCGCGCTGAAATTCTACACTTCCGAGGGCAACTGGGACCTCGTGGGCAACAACACGCCGGTGTTCTTCGTCCGCGACCCGCTGAAATTCCCCGATTTCATCCATACGCAAAAGCGCCACCCGCGCACGCATATGCGCTCGACCACCGCGATGTGGGATTTCTGGTCGCTCTCGCCCGAGTCGCTGCATCAGGTCACGATCCTGATGTCCGACCGCGGCCTGCCGATCGATCCGATGCATATGAACGGCTACGGCAGCCACACCTATAGCTTCTGGAACGATGCCGGCGAGCGCTATTGGGTCAAGTTCCACTTCAAGACCCAGCAGGGCCATGCCCATTACACCAATGCCGAGGGTGATCAGGTCATCGCCCGCACCCGCGAGGGCTTCCAGGAAGCCCTGTTCGGCGCGATCGAGGAAGGCCGCTTCCCGCGCTGGACGGTTCAGGTCCAGATCATGCCCGAGATGGACGCCGAAAAGACGCCCTACAACCCGTTCGATCTGACCAAGGTCTGGCCGCATGCCGATTATCCGCCGATCGAGGTCGGCTATTTCGAGCTGAACCGGAACCCCGACAACTACTTTGCCGAGATCGAGACGGCCGCCTTTTCGCCCTCGAACATCGTGCCGGGGATCTCTTATTCGCCCGACCGCATGCTGCAGGCGCGCCTCTTCAGCTATGCCGATGCGCATCGCCACCGTCTGGGCACGCATTACGAGCAGATCCCCGTCAACCAGCCGAAATGCCCCGTGCACCACTATCACCGCGACGGGCAGATGAACGTCATGGGCGGCCTGCAATCGGGCAATCCCGATGCCTATTACGAGCCGAACTCCTTCGGCGGGCCGCTGGCCGATGCGGGTGCGCAAGAGCCGCCGCTCAAGGTCTCGGGCGATGTGTCGCGCTATGACCACCGCAACGGCTATGACGATTACACGCAGGTGCGCGAGCTCTTCACCCGCGTTCTCGAGGATGACGAGAAAGAGCGCATGTTCGGCAATATCGCAGGCATGTGGGAAACCGTGCCCGAAGTCATCTGCGAGCGCGCGATCTCGGAATTCACCAAGGTTCACCCCGATTACGGCTCGGGCGTGCGCCGCGCCTGGGACAAGATCAAGGCCGAGGGGCGCTACAAGCCCACGATCGTGATCCCCGACCCCGATCCGGCCATCGTCTGATCGCGCCCTCGGCGGCTTGGGCCGCATGATCCGAAATCACACCCCGTCCGGAAATCTTCCGGGCGGGGTTTTGTTTCGCCCCGCGCTGTGCTGATCTGGTGCAAATCTTTGCCGGATAGGGAAAGTTCTGATCGTGACCTCGGATCTCTTCATCATCGGCGGCGGCATCAACGGCTGCGGCATTGCCCGCGACGCGGTCGGACGCGGCCTGTCCGTGACCCTTGCCGAACAGGGCGATCTGGCGCAGGCGACCTCGTCGAAATCGACCAAGCTGTTTCATGGCGGGCTGCGTTACCTCGAATTTCTGGAAATCCGGCTGGTGCGCGAATCCTTGCAGGAGCGCGAGGTCCTGTTGCGCGCCATGCCCCATATCGCGCGGCCGATGCGCTTCGTGCTGCCGCTCGATCCGGCGATGCGCTTTGATTCCGACACGCCGGTCTCGCGGATGCTGTCGCGGCTGATGCCTTGGGAAAAGGGCCGCCGCCCCGCCTTGCTGATCCGCGCGGGGCTGTTTCTTTACGACCATCTCGGCGGGCGCAAGATCCTGCCCGGCACCCGCGCGCTCGATCTGACCCGCGCCCCCGAGGGCGAGCCGTTGCAGAACCGTTTGACGCGCGCCTATGAATACAGCGATGTCTGGGTCGACGATGCGCGGCTGGTGGCGCTGAACGCACGCGATGCGGCCGAGCGTGGCGCGGTGATCATGACCCGCGCGCCCGTGACCGAGGCACGGCGGGAAGGAAATCTATGGCGCGTGACGCTGGCCGATGGTTCGGTCCATCACGCCCGCGCGCTGGTCAATGCGGCGGGGCCTTGGGTCGGACATCTGATCCATGACGTGATCCATCTGGATACCAAACAATCGGTGCGGCTGGTGCGCGGCAGCCATATCGTCGTGCCCAAGCTCTACGACCACAACAAGGCCTATTTCTTTCAGGGACCCGACGGGCGGATCATCTTCGCGATCCCCTACCAGCGCGATTTCACGGTGCTGGGCACCACCGATATCGACCATCAGGAAGCGCCCGACAATCCGGTCTGCACCCCCGAGGAAGAAGAGTACCTCTGTACCTTCGCCAGCCGCTATTTCGCGAAGCCTGTAACGCGCGAGCAGATCGTCTGGACCTATTCCGGCGTGCGCCCGCTTTACGACGACGGCGCGAAATCGGCGACGGCGGCGACACGGGACTATGTGCTCTCGCTCGACGACAAGGGCGCGCCCTGCCTCAATATCTTCGGCGGCAAGATCACGACCTATCGCCGTCTGGCCGAACACGCGCTGGAAAAGCTCGCGCCCTTCTTTCCCGATGCGCGCGCGGCATGGACGGCAGGCGTGCCGCTGCCGGGCGGGGACTTTCCGGTGGACGGGGTCGAGGCCCAGATCAAGGCGCTACGCAAACTCGGCGTTGCAACCGATCGGGCACTGCGTCTCGTCCGCGCCTATGGAACCGATGCCGCCCATATCATCGCGCGACCGCAGGGCCGCGAATTCGGCGCGGGCCTGACCGAGGCCGAGCTGGAATGGATGATCGAACACGAATTCGCCCGCTCGAGCGAGGACGTGCTCTGGCGTCGCTCGAAACTGGGACTGAAGCTCTCGGCCGCCGAGGCAGAGGCCGTGGATCTGTGGATGCGCGACCGGATGGGCGGAGCCATCTGATCGCGCCTGCTCAGAAGGGTTTGGCCAGCGAGGCGACCGAGTTGCGCTTCATCCGCAGCTTGTTCGACGAGATGATCCCGAGGATGATGATCGTCACCAGATAAGGCATCGCCGCCAAAAGCTGCGAGGGCAGATGGACGCCCTTGGCCTGTGCGGCAAGCTCTGCCAAGGACAGCGCCCCGAACAGGATCGCGCCCGCGAAAACGCGACCCGTGACCCAAGTGCCGAAGACGACCAGCGCCAGCGCGATCCAGCCGCGACCGGCGATCATGCCGTCGGCCCACATCGGCGTATAGACCGTCGCGGCATAGGCCCCCGCGAAACCCGCCATCGCGCCGCCAAAGGCAATCGCGCCATAGCGGATCGCGATCACCGGATAACCGATGGCGCGCGCGGCATGGGGGTTCTCGCCCACCGCGCGAATGACCAGACCCAGCCGCGAATGGCGCAGAACCAGCGCAATCGCGAGGGTCGCCGCCAGCGTAAGCCAGACCACGATATCCTGGGTGAACAACCCGCCGACCATCGGCAGATCGGACAGGAAAGGCAGGCGGATCTTGTCGATGCCGGTGGTGATCAGGCTTTCGTAGGGCTTGCCGATCAGCGCGGCCAATCCCTGCCCGAAGATCCCGATCGCAAGCCCCGTCGCGACCTGATCGGCGCGAAACTCCAGCGCGAGCACGCCGAAGACCAGCGCAATCGCCACTCCGGCAAAGCCAGCGCCGACAAAAGCCAGACCGTGCGATGCGCCGTGGTAGACGATGATGAAGGACACCACCGCCGCCAGCGACATGATCCCCTCGATCCCGAGGTTCATGACGCCCGATTTCTCGACCACCAGCTCTCCCAAAGCGGCGAGCAGGAAGGGTGTGGCGGCGGCCAGCATCCCCGTCAGGATGAATTCGATGCCGCTCATGCCTTGGCCCCTTTCGCGCGTTTGCGCCAGACGACGCGGTAGCGGATCCAGGTCAGCGCCGCGAGATAGGCGATGAGCACCAACCCCTGGAACACCCGCACCGAGGCCACCGGCAACTCGGCCGAGACCATGGCGTTATCGCCGCCGATATAAATCACCGCGAGCAGGAAGGCCGAGAACACCATGCCAAGCGGATGAAGCGCGCCCAGATAGGCCACGATGATCGCGGCAAAGCCGTAACCCGTCGAGATCGAGCGTTGCAGCTGCCCGACCGGCCCCGCGACTTCGGCCGCGCCCGCCAGACCGGCAGCCAGACCACCCACGACAAGCGAGATCCAGACCGCGCGGCTCTCGCGGAAACCGGCATAGCCCGCCGCATCGGGGGCCAGCCCGCCGACCATCAGCTGATAACCCGAGAAGCTGCGTTTGACATAGACCCAAGCCAGCAGCGTCGCGGCAATCGCGAAGAGGAACGAGACATTGACCCGCGTGCCCGAAATCAGCGTCGGCAGCATCGCCTCGTATTGGAACATCACGCTTTGCGGGAAATTGAAGCCCATCGGGTCCTTCCACGGCCCGAGCAGCAGATAGTTCAAAAGCTGCACCGCAACGAAACCGAGCATCAGCGTGACAAGGATTTCATTGGCATTGGTGCGCACGCGCCAGAAGGCCGCAAGCCCCGCCCATAGCCCGCCGCCGACAGCGCCCATGACCATCATCGCAGGCCAGAGCCAGATCGAGGTGCTCTCGGGGAAGTAGACCGGCAAGGCCGAGGCGAAAATCGCGCCCAGAATGAACTGCCCCTCTGCCCCGATGTTGAAGATCTGTGCGCGAAACCCGATGGCCAGACCCTGCGCGATCAAAAGCAGCGGGCCCATCTTCAGCAGGACCTCGGAAATCGCCGAGCGCGAGGTGAAGGGCTCGACCAGCAGCGCGTAAAGCGCCGCGCCTACGGGTTTGCCGGTCAGCGCGAAAAGCCCCGCACTGGCGATGGCGGCCAAAGCCACCGCGATCACCGGCACCAAAAGCATCAGCGCCGTCGAAGGGCGCTCTCGCCGGATCAGTTCAAGCCACATTCTCTGCCTCTTTGGACGCGCGGCCCAGCATATATTCACCGATTTCGGCCGAGTTGGTGCGCGCCGTCTCCAGCGAGGGCGACAGCTCGCCGTGATAAAGCACCTGAAGGCGGTCGCAGATCTCGAACAGCTCGGACAGCTCGTCCGAGAGGATCAGGATCGCGGTCCCCGCATCGCGAAGCGCGACCAGACGGCGGCGGATCTCCAGCGCGGCACCGATATCGACGCCCCAGGTCGGCTGCGAGCAGACCAGAAGCTTCGGCCCCAAAAGGATCTCGCGCGCCATGATGAATTTCTGCAGGTTCCCGCCCGACAGATTGGCGGCCTCGACATCGGGACCGGCGGTGCGGACATCGAAATCCGCGATGCAGCGGCGGGTATAGTCGCGCTCTCGGGCGCGGTTGATCAGCCCGCCGCGGACCATGCCGCGCGAATGGGCGGTCAGCAGCGTATTGTCGGCCAAGGACATGTCGGACACGGCACCACGGCCCAGACGTTCCTCGGGGACGAAGGCAAAGCCCAAGGCCCGCCGCGCCGCCGCGCCGAGATGGCCGACTGGCCGGCCCATCATGCGGACCTTGTCGCGGGCCGTGCCCGAAAGGCGGGTCTCGCCGGAAATCAGCCGCACCAGTTCTTTCTGGCCGTTGCCGGAAATGCCCGCGATGCCGAGGATTTCGCCCGCACGCAGGTTCAGGCCGACGCCTTTCAGCGTCACGCCGTAAGGATCGTCGGGCGCATGGTCGAGCGCGTCGATGACCAGACGTTCCTCGCCCAGATCATGCGGCGCGCCGGGCGTCGCCGCAATCATGTCGCGCCCGATCATCATCCGCGCGAGATCGGCCGAACTTGCCGTGCGCGGGTCGATCCCGCCCACAACCTGTCCGGCACGCAGCACCGTCGCCGCATCGCAGATCGCGCGGATCTCGTCGAGTTTATGCGAGATGAAAAGGATCGAGACCCCCTCGTCGCGCAGCAGTTTCAGCGTCTCGAACAAGCGCAGCACGCTTTGCGGCGGCAGGACCGAGGTCGGCTCGTCGAGGATCAAAAGCTTGGGATTGAGCATCAGGCAACGGATGATCTCGACGCGCTGGCGCTCGCCCATCGACAGCGAGTGGACCAATGCGAGAGGATCGACCTCGAGCCCGAAGCGCGCGCCGAATTCACGGATGCGGCGCGCGAGGTCGCTGCGCTTGCCGGGGACGACAAGCGCAATGTTTTCAACGACATTCAGCGTCTCGAACAGCGAGAAATGCTGGAATACCATGCCGATTCCAAGGCGGCGTGCCGCGGCGGGGCTGTCGATGCGGACCTCTTGGCCCTGCCATTCGATCCGCCCCGCATCGGGTTGCTCGACCCCGTAGATCAGCTTCATCAGCGTCGATTTTCCCGCGCCGTTTTCGCCCAGCACGGCATGGATCGACGCCTCGCCGACCGTCAGGTCGATGGCTTTGTTGGCGGCGACCGTCCCGTAACTTTTCGAGACGCCGTGCAGGCGAAGCAGCGTGGTCATGGCGGATTACTTCGGCAGCGGCGTGACGATGCCCTGAACCTGCCAATCCATCGACCAGATCTGCTCGTCGGTCAGATTGGTGCCGGCGGCGGCCAGCTCGGTGCCGTCATCCTTGACCACCGGACCCGCGAAAGGCGCGAGGCTGCCGTCGGCCATCGCGGCTTCGGCGGCCTTGATCTTGTCCATGGCCTCGGCCGGAATGTCCTTGCTCCAATCCGAGCATTTGATGACGCCGTCCTTGATGCCCAGCCAATGCGAAGCGCCGGTAAAGGTGCCTGCGATATGGGCCTCGATCTCGGATTTGAAATAGGGGGTCCAGTCGGTGCCGACATTGCCCAGATACTTCGTCGGCGCGTAGCTGACCATCGTCGAGTTCAGGTTGCAGCTATAGACGCCTTCCTTTTCGCACAAAGCGACGACCGAAGGGGTGTCCTGCGCATTCGAGAAGATCACGTCGCAGCCCTGCGAGATCAGCGCTTTCGCGCTGTCTTGTTCCTTGGCCGGATCGAACCACGAGTTCACCCAGATCACCGAAACCTCGATCGAGGGATCGACCGCGCGCGCACCCAGCGCGAAGGCGCTGTTCGAGGCGAGCAATTCGGGGATCGGGAAAGCGCCGACGACGCCCAGTTTCTTCGATTTCGTGACAGCCGCCGCAGCCATACCCATGAGGTAGGTGCCCTCATAGTTGCGCGCCGTGAAGTTCGAGAAATTCGGCATGGTCTTGAAGCCCGAGGCATGCAGGACCGAAACATCGGGGTGACGGCGGGCAAGCTGCATCGCCCCGTTCATATAGCCGAACGAACCCGCGATGACGACTTTGTTGCCGTCCGCGACCGCCTTTTCCATGATGCGGTCGGCATCGGGGCCTTCGTTGATCTTGTCGACCATCGTGATCTTCATGATCCCGCCCAGCTCGGTATTGAGCTCTTCGAGCGAGGCCGCCAGCGAGCGCGACCAGCCGACATCGGCGATGGGCGAAGGCGTGATCAGCGCGACATTGAGCGGCTCGGCTGCGCTTGCGCGGCTTAGCCCCAGACCAGCCAATGCCGCTACGGCAGAAGCTGCGCCCAGAAAATCGCGGCGGTTCAGGTTCATTTCGGTCTCTCCTGTCGGACCCGTCCTCGGCTTTCGGCTGGGGGAAGCGGGTGGTTTTGTATGGGGTCGCAGTTTCCTTGCGGGATGTCCGGTCCGGCGGTTTGCGGGGCCGGACATCACTTCAGGAGCGTGTCATGTCGCGCCGTGGTGGCTGGGCTCCGGCTCGGCATGCAGGTCGTGCAGACGGTGGATGCCGGGCATTTCGACAAAGCCCGGCAGCGCGCGCACGGCCCGCATCCACAACCGGATCGCGGGGTAAGCGTCGATCAGAACTCCGCCGTCCCCCGCGAGGGCGACATGCGGGAAGCAGGCGATATCGGCGATGCTCGGCTTGTCGCCCAGCAAGAAGGCGTGGCCGGCAAGGCGTGCCTCGTAAAGCGCGGCCTCAAGTTCGCGCAGGCAGATGATGCCCGCAGCGCGCGCCGCCTCGATATCGAGGGGCACGTTGAGCATGTCGTGCAGACGCGCCTTCCCGAGGCTCTCGGAAAGCCGCGCGGCAAAGGCCAGCCAGTTTTGCAGACGCGCCGCGCCGGCCGCAGTCTCGTCGCCCAGCCAATCCCCGCCCGCGCGTTTCGCGAGATAGACGAGGATCGCGGCGGAATCGGTCAGGGTCAGCGCGTCATCGACCAGAACCGGCAAGGTTCCGGCGGGGTTGATTGCAAGGAACGCAGGCTGGCGATGCGCATCGCCCGGATAGATATCCAGCGCTTGCGATTGCAGTTTCTGCCCGCTCAGCGCCGCCATCAGGTGGGCTTTGTAGCAGTTCGGGCTCAGGACGTAGTCATAAAGGATCATGCCGCCACCAATTGCGCGCCATAGGTAAAGCCGCGTTTCTTGAGCCAGCGCCGATAGGCGATCGAGGTCATGTCGGCGCGGGTCGGAATTTCGAGGCCGGGGTCCAGCGGCAGTTTGCGCGGCAGCTGGTTTTCCAGAATCGAGCGGTCCTGCAGGAAGATCATCTGCTGGAACTGGATCATATCCGCCATCGAGGATTCATCGTCGAACAAAGCCATCCACGGCCATGCGTCGCACAGCTCTTCGGTCAGCGGCTGGACGAAAATCCCGATCACATCCATCTCGGAAGGACGCGGCGGGCAGGTCTTGTAAAGCACCGCGCAGGTCGGCGCGGGCACACGGTATTGGTAATCGGTATCGATCCCGCCCTCGGCCGATTTCGCGGCCTGCGGCTGGTAGAAGCTGATCTTGGTCGCCCAGACCTCGTCGACATCCTCGCGGATCTCGACCTGATAGCGATAGACCTCGGTATGGGGCTCGGCCCCCAAAATATCGGTATGGACGAAGGGGAAATGCGCAATATCAAGGAAATTCTCGACCGCGCGCAGCGGCGAGCACTTCACCCGAACCGAGCCGACATCGACCAGACGACGGCCTTCCTGAACCGCCTCGGGAATCGCGAACAGCTCGCCCGGCGTGCCGAGGCAGGCCCAGACATGGCCGTAGGCGATCTTGACCGCCAAAGCCGTGCCGTCGGTCTTTTCGACGGCCGAACCGTTGGGGCCAAGAAAAACGCGGATGTCCTCGCCCAGAAGCATCGTCAGACGCTCCTGGCCCTTCTCGACCATGGCGGCGATCGCGACCGGATACCATTCGTTGCGGATGACGGGATCGGTGATCATGCGGCACTCCTTGCGGGATTGGCCTCGATACGCAGGCGCAGGATTTCCAGATCGCGCGATGCGCGGATGCGCTCTGCGGCCGTAGCGCCCTGTGCGATCAGCGCGTGGATCATGGTCAGATCCTTCGCGGGCTGGACCAGCAGGGTCAGATCGTTGTGGCGCAGGATTTGTGCCTCGGGCTGATCGCAGGTCGTGGCGATCCATGCAGGGGCCGCCGAAACCGGCACCGAGCGCAGCGCGGAAAGTCCGTCCAAAGCCGGCGGCAGGGCCGCGCCTTCGGCATCGTCCTGCGTCGCGACCCAGATCACGCCGTCCTGCTCGATGGCGCGCCAGGCGGTCGCGCGGATCGTCGCAGGCGGTTCGAGATCGGGATGGGCGGGGATCTTGCGGCAGATACCCGCGCCGTCATAGCGCCAGCCGTGATAGATGCAGCTGAGCAATTCGCCGCGCACGAAGCCGTGCGACAGGCGCATGCCGCGATGCGGGCAGCGGTCGATCCATGCCTGCACCTTGCCGGATTCACTGCGCCAAAGGGCGAGATCCTGATCGTTGCAGGTGACCGGGATCACCAGTCGAGGTGGCAAATCGCAAGCGAGCGCGATGGGCGTCCAGACCGTAGAAGGCATTTCAATTCCGTCCAGCTTATTCAGGCTCTGCCCTACGTCGAAAGGGCGAGAATTTGAAGATGACAGTTTCGTATATCAGCATCCCGCCGAAAAAACTGCCCGAGAGAAAGGGCGCGGGCCTTTTGCGCCGCCCGCGCCCGTAGCGGAGCGCGCACAGGGCCTAAACCTCGGGCCGGCTATTGAGCGGCAGGCGGTCGATCTGGTCGACCCAGACCTGAATCGGCCCCAACAGGCAGGCCATTTCCATCGCGTCAAGCAGCTCTGGCGGGCCGGAAATCACCGCTTCGAGACGGTCGCCCCGCTGTGCCTCGATCCGGCACAAAAGGCCCAATTTCTGCGCATGTCGTTCAATCCACGGGGGAAACCTGTCGGAATCCACACGTCCCTCGATCAGGAAACGTTCGCTGGCGAGGGGAGCAGGAGCAGTCACGGCTGATCTTTCGCTTGTGGTGCAGGGGTAAGACTGCGCCAGCCCATGCGGCAAATCAAGGCGCAAGGTCAAGCGCGCGCCCTGCCTTAGGGCAGTTCCCTCGCCGTTGCAGCCGCTTGGATCCGGTTCCAAACGCCCTGTCAGGCGGCCCCACCTGCGGCATTTCCGCAACATATTTCGCGAGAAATTCACCGCAGTTTAACCGGATTGCGCATGTTAACGATGCCTTAACCGGCGGGGGCCACCGTGGGCCTCGGTGATTTGCTGCGGCAGGACGCCGCATCATCCGCAACCGGCACGCCTTTGCGGCCCCACCGCATCCGGAACAGATCATGAGCCACGACACCCCCGTCGCAATCGCGATTCCCGTGCTCGACCGTCCCGCCCAGATCGGCCCCGCGATCGAGGCCGCCTTGGCGCAATCCCATCCCGATTGTCTTGTGATCGCCATCGATGACGGATCAAAAGGCGGTGCGGCGGGCGCGACCTGGGCCGCGATGCGGCGCTTTGCCCCCCATCCCCGCGTGGCGCTGATCCGGCTTGCCCGCAATCTCGGAACAGGTCGGGCCAAGAATGTGGCGATTGCTTTGGCGGGGCGGCGCGCGATCAGCTTTCACGATTCCGACGACCGCCCCCACACCGACAAGCTGCTGCGCCAGTCGCGCGTGCTCGCCCTGCGCGGATTGCGCGGCGATGCGGGGCTGAATTGGGGGGTGATCGGTCGCGCGGCGGGAGCGGAGCTGCAAATCGGCGCGGTCTTTTGCCACCACGACCTCATCCTGCCCGACGGCTCGCGGCGTACCATCCGGCGCGAGATCTCGATGGTCGACGACCTCTTTCCCAATGCCCAGCCCGAACCGGCGGCGGGCGATTGGCTCCATATCAACTCGGGGCTTTTCGCGCCGGCAGTCTTTCGCGAGCTGGGCGGCTATGCCGACAGCGTCGAAGAGGACCGTGACCTGCGGAACCGCCTGCTGATGTCGGGCCAGATCCTGCGGGTGATCGAAGAGCCGCTGCTCACCAAAATCGAAACCGCGGGCTCGCTGACCCTCTCGCCCGAAACGGGTTACGACAGCCCCCGCCGCAGAGCCGACCGCCACGCGATCTGGCGCGCGGTCGAAGACTGGTTCGCCACCCGCCGTATCGCGCCGCGCCCGATCGATCTGCCGCACGACTGTCTGGCCGAAATCACCAATCCCGCCGCCCTTGCCCTTTCGGAAGCCGCGATGACCGCGCCATGCCGTGCCATGCTGGCGGCCATGCTCTCGGCCATGCTGGCGGAGGCGCCGGCCTCCCCGCGCCCCGCTGCGGGTTCCTCTTTCCCGCCGCCCCGCTCCGGCCGCTCCGCGGCGGGCCCCACCGCCGAGATCGAAGCGGCCCTCTGAGGGGCAAAGCAGGCCAAACCCTGTGACAAGGGGCCGCAGGGCCCTCAGCCTTCAGTCGCAATTCGGGCGGCGGGCCGCAATCTCCGCTTGCCGTCGGCGCAAAGCTTCGCGAGAATATGTCTAGTGATATTCAAATTCAAACGATCCGGTTCGCCCTGCAAACGCTTCGGCGCAAGGGGCCGGGCCCTTCCTATCCAGAGCAACTGATGGCACATGCACTCATTATCGGCGCGGGCGTAATAGGCTGCGCAACCGCCTATGAATTGGCGAAATCGGGCTGGCAGGTCACCGTCGTCGACAAGGCGCCCGAGGCAGGCTACGGCTCGACCTCGAACTCTTCGGCCGTGATCCGCATCAACTATTCGGTCTACGAATCCTGCGCTTTGGCCTATGAGGGCTGGAATTACTGGAGCAACTGGGCCGATTACGTCAAACTCGACGAGGGCCGCCCGCTCGCGATCTATCACGAGACCGGCAATCTGGTGATCAAATCAGATTCCAACGGCTATCTCGAAAACGTCATGGCGATGATGGACCAGATCGGCTGCGCCTATACGCAGGTCGCGACCGCCGATCTCGGGACCTATCTGCCCGGCGCCGATCCCCAGCGCTACGCCCCCGCCAAACGCCCCGAAGACGACGGTTTTTGCGAGCCGACCGGCGGCGAGATCGCTGGCGCGGTGCATTTCGCGCAGGCGGGCTATGTCAACGATCCCAAGCTTGCCGCGCAGAACCTGCAATGGGCGGCCGAGGCCCATGGCGCAACCTTCCGTTTCCGCACCAAGGTCGAAGCGATCGAGACCGCGAACGGCCGCGTCAGCGGTCTGCGGCTGGACGACGGCACGGTTCTGGCGGGCGATGTCGTGGTGAACGTCGGCGGGCCGTGGTCGGCGGGGCTGAACCGCATGGCGGGCGTCACCGAAGGCATGACCGTCCATACCCGCGCCAACCGCCAGGAGGTCGCCTATATCGCCGGTCCGGTGAATATGGACTACCGCAAGGACGGCATCATCGTCGCCGATGCCGATACCGAGATCTATCTGCGCCCCGATCCCGTCGGCATCTGCATCGGCTCGACCGATCCGCAATGCGACGAGCGCATCTGGGTCGACGACCCCGATCAGGTCGATACGCGCTTCACCGACGAATGGACCACGATCGTGATGCGCGCCGCGCAACGTCTTCCCGAACTGCGCATCCCCGGTCAGGCGAGCGGTGTGGTCGCGATGTACGACGTCTCGGACGACTGGCTGCCGATCTACGACAAATCCGATCTGCCGGGCTTTTACATGGCCTGTGGATCCTCGGGGAACCAGTTCAAGAACGCGCCGGTTGCAGGCAAGATCATGGCCAAGATCATCGGCGAATGCGAGGCGGGCCACGATCACGACGCCGATCCGGTCCGCTTCCATCTCGAGCATATCGACCGCGAGATCAGCCTCGGCACCTATAGCCGCAAACGCGCGATCAATACGGAATCGAGCTTTTCGGTGATGGGCTGAACGCAAAAGGGCCGCGCTTTCCCGCGCGGCCCCGATTGCCTGGGGTATTGTTTGACAGCCCCCTTCAGACGAGGGTGAAATCGTCCTTTTCGCCGTCATATTGCCACAGACCGCCATCGCCGATCTCGTGCAGGACGCCGTGGAGCGACAGCTCGCCCGCCTCGACCGCCGCTTTCACGAAGGGGAAGGTCATCAGGTTTTCCAGCGAGATCAGAACCGCCTGACGCTCGAGCGCGCGGATCTGCTGTTCCTCGGGCAGATCGACCACGCGGTCGTAACCGGGGCGCAGAACATCCATCCAGCGGCCGACGAAGCTGGTCTTTTCCTCAAGCTCCGGCGCGCGACCCGAGCACATGTCGTGACAGCCCTGGACGCCGCCGCAATTGGTGTGGCCGACGATCACGAGATGCGCAACCTTCAGCGCCGTCACCGCATATTCCACCGCAGCCGAGGTCCCGTGCTGCAGCCCGTCGGGCGCATAGGAAGGCACGAGGTTGGCGATATTGCGGTGGATGAAAAACTCGCCCGATTCAGCGCCGAAGATCGAGGTCACATGCACGCGCGAGTCGCAGCAGGCGATCACCATGGCCCGCGGACGCTGTCCGTCTTCTGCCAAACGTCGGAACCAGGCCTTGTTCTCCATGAAGCTGGTCGCCTTCCAGCCGTGGTAGCGCTGGACAAGGTAATGCGGCAGCAGATGTGCGTCTTTCATGGCAGACTCGCTTTCTTTTGCCATGTTGATAGCCCCCGGATGGATAAAGTTCGAGCCTTTTATTGGGGCAGACATAACGTTTTCTTGACGCTCTGCTGTCATCTCTGGCCCGTGAATGCGAACGAAAAACGGTGATGAGTTGACTACGCATGTGGCAAATCTTGCAGTCGAAGAGGAAATCCAGGTTGATCAGCAGCGCGTCAAAGAGATCGTCGCCGAGCTGGGGGAAATGGCCGCATCCAACCTGATCGTCGCCGCGATGGAGCAGCTTTCGCTGGCCCTGCGGCAAGCCTTGCGGGCGGCGGCGCAAAACGACAAGGCGCAGATCGCGGCCCATGCCGACCGGCTCTCCAAACTCGCCTGGCAGATCGGATTGGTGACCTTGGCGGGGGTGGCGGTGGATGTCGGGCGTTGCTCGGAAAGCGGCGACATGCAGGCACTTTCGGCAACTCTGGCGCGGCTCGAACGCGTGGCGAACCGTTCCCTGACCGAGATATGGGACAGCGATCTCGAACCATGACGGCGCAAGCGGAGGAGCGGGTCCCGCAGTGGTCCGGCCGCAAGGCATGCTGCCGCCAAACCGGTGCCGCAAGGGCTGTCTGAGGCCCGCCCTTGCAGCAGGCGGGGACCGGACATGCGCGGGCAGCCCCTTCTCTGCCCTTGCAGCCGGATATGGTGGCGCTACCCTGTCGCTCTCGAAAAAATCTGACCGAGGTCTGCCATGACACCCGAATTTGCCCCCGCCTCTTCGTCCAGCCTGCCGCTTTGGCTGGTGCACAGCGACAGCGACGGGCCGCTCTACCCGCAGGCCACCCCCGCCGAGGCCGCAATCTGGGGCAAAGCCAACGGGTTTACGGCCAAAGCCGGCCAGATTCTGGTTCTTCCTGCGGCGGATGGCAGCATCAAGGGCGCGTTTTTCGGCCTTGGTCCGATTGATCAGGCCCGCCCCGCGCGCGAACGCTATCCTCTGGCCCGTGCCGCCGATGGTCTGCCCGCAGGCGATTGGCATATCGCCGATGCCCCCGAAGGCGTCGATCTGTCGCTGGCGGCATTTTCATGGCTTTTGTCGGCCTATCGTTTCGACCGCTACAAATCGGCTGCGCCCGCGCGCGCCCGTCTCGTTTGCCCCGAGGGCGTGGATGCCGGGCGCGTCCTTGCCATGATCGCCGGCGAATATCTGGCGCGCGATCTCATCAATACGCCGACCTCGGATATGGGGCCCGACGATCTCGAGGCAGCCGCCCGCGCTTTGGCGATGCGTCACGGCGCGAGCATCTCGGTCATCGCGGGCGATGATCTGCTGGCGCAGAATTTCCCGATGATCCATGCGGTCGGCCGCGCCGGTGCGCAAGCGCCGCGCCTGCTCGATCTGCGCTTCCCCGGCACCGGCCCCAAGGTCACTCTGGTCGGCAAGGGCGTGTGTTTCGACACCGGCGGGCTGGATATCAAGCCGCCCTCGTCGATGTTGCTGATGAAGAAGGATATGGGCGGCGCGGCCTCGGCCATGGGACTAAGCGAGATGCTGGCCCGCCTTGGCCTGACCGCGAACATCAGCCTGCGCGTGCTGCTGCCGGTGGTGGAAAACGCGATTGCCGGCAATGCCTTCCGTCCGGGCGACGTCCTGACCAGCCGCAAGGGCCTCACGGTCGAGATCAACAATACCGATGCCGAAGGCCGACTGATCCTCGCCGATGCGCTCGCCCTCGCCGAAGAGGAGGCGCCCGATTTCCTCGTCTCGATGGCAACGCTGACGGGCGCGGCGCGTGTGGCGCTCGGCCCCGATCTTCCGCCGTTTTTCTGCGATGACGACGCCATTGCCGCCGCGATCCAGGCGGCCGGCGCGCGCGCCTATGACCCTGTGTGGCGCATGCCCTTCTGGGAGCCCTACGAAAACCTGATCGAGCCGCAGATCGCCGATCTCGACAATGCGCCTTCGGGTGGCTTCGCGGGCGCGATCACCGCCGCGCTTTTCCTGCGCCGCTTTGCAGGCAAGGCACGCCATTACGCGCATTTCGACATCTACGGCTGGCAGCCCGCAGGCGCGCCCGCACGTCCCAAAGGCGGCACCGGCCAAGCGATGCGTACCCTGCTCGAGGCCCTGCCCGAGGTGCTGAAATGACTGCGCCTGCCGTGAACACCACCGACCGCCGCCTGACCCCCGCGACAGATCGCGTGGCGCTCGAAAGCCTGCGCGGCCTGCTCGAACGACCCGCCTATACTGCGGGCACGCCCGCACGACTGGGCGTTGCCGTGGCCGATCTTTGCCGCGAAATCGGCGGCGCACGCGACCGCCAGACCAATTTCGGCGCCGATCTGACCGTGATCGAGGAGCGTGGCGACTGGTCCTTTGTGCAGGCCGCGCTCGACGGCTATTGCGGCTGGATCGAGTCCCGCTTTCTCGGCCGCGACCTGCCCGCGATCACCCACCGCGTCAGCACCCCCGCGACGCATATCTACCCCGAAGCGAATCTGAAACTGCGCGAGATCGGCTCGCTGTCGATGGGGGCGCGGGTCTCGGTCACGGAAACGCAGGGCAAATTCTCGCGGCTCGCGAGCGGCGGCTGGGTGCCCTCGATGCATCTTGCGACCCATGCGGCAAGCGATCCTGGCGCTTTGGCCGAAAGCCTGATGGGGACGCCCTATCTTTGGGGCGGAAACAGCCGCTGGGGGATTGATTGCTCGGGGCTGGCGCAGGCCTCGCTGATCGGCGCGGGCATCGCCTGCCCCGGCGACAGCGACATGCAGCGCGACACCTTCCCCGTGGTCGAGGGCCCCTATCAGCGCGGCGATCTGCTGTTCTGGCCGGGCCACGTCGCCATGGCGCTTGATGCCGGGCGGATGATCCATGCGACGGCCTTCGTCATGGGCGTCATCATCGAGGATATCGAGACGGCGATTGCGCGGATCGATGCGGGCGGCGACGGCCCCTTTCTCGGCGCGCGCCGCCCCGACCGCACCGATCACGCCGCCTTCCCGTAAGAACAAGGCATTGATGCCAATCATGAAAAGACCCGGTTCGCGCCGGGTCTTTTGCATTTCGCCCCCGGCGCGCAAGCCGCGACAATCTGCCTCGGAAATCGCGGCTGGCTTTTGTCTGTTATATCTGCTCATCTCTCTTTTTCAGCCCATTTTCCCCGAGGAGGATCAAAGGATGAAACTCGCAACCGGTCTTGCACTGGCAGCTTTGATTGCCACGCCCGCCCTTGCCGATTTCAACGATGCGCCCCCGAACGTGCCTTCGCAGAAACCCGCTTTTGAAGGGCAGACCCGCGCGCCGGTCCTGCCGGCCGCATTCGAGCTGACCGCCACCAAACGCGTCGACGGGCTGAGCCACCCCTGGGGCATGGCGATCCTGCCCGATGGTGCGGTTCTTGTCACCGAACGCCCCGGCCAGCTGCGCCTGATCGGCACCGACGGCACGCTCGGCGCGCCGATTACCGGCCTGCCGCCCGTCGATGCCCGCGAACAAGGCGGCCTTCTCGACGTGGCGATCGGCCCGAATTTCGCGAGCGACCGCCAGATCTGGTGGAGCTTTGCCGAACCCCAGGCCGACGGCACCAACAATACCGCCGTCGCAACCGGCACGCTCTCGGCCGACAACAGCGCCGTCGAAAACGTCCGCACCATCTTCAGCCAGCAGCCGAGCTGGGATTCGACCAAGCATTTCGGCTCGCGTCTGGTCTTCGACCGCGACGGCATGCTGTTTGTGACGACCGGCGAGCGCTCGGAGGTCGAGGCCCGCCCGCTGGCGCAGGATCTGACCACCCATCTGGGGAAACTTCTTCGCATCGACCCGCAGACCGGCGCGGCGGCCCCCGGCAACCCGACCTTCACCGGCGTCGAGGCCAAGCCCGAGATCTGGTCATACGGCCATCGCAGCCTGCAGGGCGCGACGCTTGACGCGCAGGGCCGGCTCTGGACGGTCGAGCACGGCCCGCAGGGCGGCGACGAGCTGAACCGCCCCGAAGCAGGCAAGAACTACGGCTGGCCCACCATCACCTATGGCGAGGAATATGCCGGCACGCCGATCGGCGAAGGGCTGACCCAGCAGGACGGCATGGAGCAGCCGCTCTATTACTGGGATCCGGTCATCGCACCTTCGGGCATGAGCTTCTATGACGGCGCGATGTTCCCCGAGATGAAGGGCGACTTGCTGATCGGCGGCCTGCGCGGTCAAGCCTTGGTGCAACTGCGTCTGGACGGCGACAAAGTCGTGGGCGAGCAGCGCTATCTGCAGGACGAAATCGGCCGGATCCGCGATCTCGAAGTCGCGCCGGACGGCTCGATCTATCTGCTGACGGATGAAGACAACGGCGGCCTGTATCAGGTCACGCGCAAGTAAATCCGCCTGTCCGCAACAAGAAAACCGGCCCCCTCGGGCCGGTTTTTCCATGCCTGCGACAGGATTTGCGGCTTAGACCGGACGCAGGATCGCCTCGGTCTCGTCCTCGGGGGAAAAGCCCAAAGCCTCCATCCCGCTTTCGAGGAAATCGGCCAGCTGGGGCTCCGCGATCAGATAATCGTCGGGGCGCTCGCCGCGTTCGGCGCGGGCCGTCCGGACGGCCTCGGGCAGCTCTTCGGGGGCAAAGGTCTCGCGGCCGATCCACATCAGCGCGATCAGCCCCGCCTTTTCGTCCTCGTCCAGCCCTTCGAGAAATTCGCGCAGCTCGCTGCGGGCCGAACGCAAGGGCTGGTCCGCCCCCATCTCGCGCGCGAGCAAAATGACATAGGCAATTTTGTCGGTCGTAATCTCGTCCATCGCCATCCCCCCAGCCGATATGATGCGCCACGGGGGCGAATCGTCAAGCGGCGTGACGGCGGGGCCTCAACGCCCGAAGAGCCTTTCGATATCCGCAAGCTTCAGCTCGACCCAGGTCGGGCGGCCGTGGTTGCATTGGCCGGAGCGCGGTGTGCGCTCCATCTCGCGCAAGAGCGCGTTCATCTCGTCGCCGTTCATCCGCCGCCCCGAGCGGACCGATCCGTGGCAGGCCATCGAGGACAGAACCGCATCGACCCGCGATTTGAGCCGGTCGGAGCTGCCCTCGTCGCTCAGGTCGTCAACAATGTCGCGCAATAGCCCCTTGGCATCGACATTGCGCAAAAGCGCGGGCACTTCGCGCACGGCAACCGCGCCGCCGCCGAAAGGCTCGATCACGAGGCCGAGCGCGGCCAGATCATCGGCAATCGCCATGAGCCTCGCGGCATCGCCTTCGGAAAGCGCGACGATTTCGGGGATCAGCAGCGCCTGCGAGGCGATGCTGCGGGTCTCGGCCTGCGCCTTCAGACGCTCGTAGACCAGACGCTCGTGCGCGGCATGCTGGTCGACGATGATGAAGCCGTCCTTGGTCTGGGCGATGATCCAGTTCTCGTGAAGCTGGGCGCGCGCCGCACCCAAAGGCGCATCCTCGGGGACGGGGATCGCGGGCTCGGCCTCGATCCGCGCGCTGGTCATGCCCATCGGGCCGATGTCGCGGGGGGATTCGCTGAAACCGGCGGGATCCGCCAGCGGGGACTGCCAGTCATGCGCCGCGCCCAAAGCCTCGGCCGAGGGACTCGGGGGCCGGGTCCATGACCGGCCCGCGCTGCCGTAATCGGCCTGATAGGCGGGGCGCAGAAGCGGTTGATATGCGGCAGGCTCGACCCGCGCGGCATTCAGAACCGCCGCGCCGCCCGTGGTCGAGGCACGATGCCCCGCCCCCGCCAAAGCGTGCCGCAACGTCGAGACCACCAGCCCGCGCGCGATGTCGGGCTCGCGGAAACGCACCTCCGCTTTCGCGGGATGGACGTTCACATCGACCTGATGCGGATCGCAGGTGATGAACAGGACCGCCGCCGGATGACGCCCGCCCGCGAGCACATCCATATAGCCCGCCCGCAAGGCGCCGGTCAGAAGCTTGTCGCGCACCGGACGGCCGTTCACGAAAAGATGCTGCGCAACCGCCGTTCCGCGTGAATAGGTCGGGAGCGCGGCAAAGCCGGTCAGCGTGATCCCCTCGCGGGTCGCGTCGATCGGGATGGTGTTCTCGATGAATTCGCGCCCCATCACCCGCGACAAACGGGTCTGCAGCGCGCCGAACAGTTCTCCCTGTTCGGCATCGGCGCGAAACAGAACGCGGCCCTCGTCCTCGTCGGTCAGGGTAAAGCCGACATAGGGCTCGGCCATCGCAAGGCGGCGGATGACCTCGGCCACGGCTTGGGTCTCGGCGCGCTCGCTGCGCATGAATTTGAGCCGAGCGGGCGTGGCGAAGAACAGGTCGCGCAATTCGACCACCGTGCCGCGATTGCCCGCCGCCGGTTTCACCGGCGATGCGCGTCCGGCCGAGACGGTGATCGAGGCGGCCTCGTGACCCTCGGCACGGCTGGTGATGGTCAGGCGGCCGACCGCACCGAGACTGGGCAGGGCCTCGCCGCGAAAGCCGAAGCTGCGGATGTCGAGCAGATCCGATCCGTCGATTTTCGAGGTCGCATGTCGCGAAAGCGCCAGCGGCAGGTCTTGGGCCGTCATGCCCCAGCCGTCGTCGCTGACACGGATCAACGCTTTGCCGCCCTGCGCGATCGCGACATCGATGCGGCTTGCACCGGCATCCAGCGCATTCTCGACCAGTTCCTTGACCGCCGAGGCGGGACGCTCCACGACCTCGCCCGCCGCGATGCGGTTGGCGGCGGTTTCGTCAAGCTGGCGGATCTCGGGACGCATCCCGGCCGAGCGCATATTGAGGGGATCTGTCATCATACCCCCAGATATAGCAGCCGATCAGCCCGCGGAAAAGATTTCATGCTGATTTTCACCAAGAGGGAAACCATGTCCGAGGCTTTGCGGTTGAGGCTTCAGGCAGTTCTTATTCAAGGAGAAATTCCATGGCCCGTACTGTCACCGCATTGATCTGCGGTCTCACTTTGACTTTGGCCGCTTGCGGCCCCAACACCGCGACCCGCGCCACGACCGGCGCGGCAACGGGCGCGGTTGTGGCCGGCCCTGTCGGCGCGGTTGCCGGCGCGGCGCTTGGCGGCACCGGCGCGGTGCGGGTGAACACGCCCTGAGCCGCAGCCCCTGCAGCATCACGAAAAACGCCCGCAAGGAAACCTGCGGGCGTTCTGCATTTCCGGACGGTCCGGCCTGCCTTATTCGGGGGCCGCGACGGTCTCGGCATCCGGCCCCAGCCCCTCGGGGCGGCCGACCATGACGAAGCGCAGCTGGTCGGGATGAAGCAGCCGCGCGGTGACGCGTTTGACATCCGCCGCGGTCACGGCCTCGATCTTCGCGTTGCGGGTATTGACGTAATCGGCGGGGAATCCGGCGAGCTGCATCCCCGCGAGGATATTCGCGATGCGGCCGTTGCCGTCGAAGCGGAGCGGATATTCGCCCGTCAGATAGGTCTTGGCATTGGCCAGCTCCTGATCGGTGACGCCGCTTTGGGCCATCAGCGCCCATTGCTCGCGCACGAGGCCCACGGCTTCGGCAACCTTGTCGTTGCCCGAAGCCATCCCGCCGATCCAGCTGTCGCCGTAAAGCCCGTTGGACAGCCCCGTGCCCACACCATATGTCAGGCCGCGCTTTTCGCGGATTTCCTCCATCAGACGGGCCGAGAAACCGCCGCCGCCGAGGATATGGTTGGCGACGAAAGCGGCGAAGAAATCGGGATCGTCGATCGGCAGACCGGCCTGCGCGAAGGAAACGACGGTTTGCGGGCTGTCCCAGTCGATGACGGTATCGCCGCCGGTCAGCTGGAAGATCGCGGGTTGCGGTAGCGGGGCGGAGCCCACCGAGGGCAGATCGCCGAGCACGCGGTCAAGGAACAGACCGAGATCCTGCGCCGTGATGTCGCCAGAGGCGGCAACCACGACGCGGTCACGCGCCAGCACCAGATTTTTCGCATCGATCATATCCTCGCGCGTCAGCGCAGTGACCGATTCGACCGTACCGCTGGTCGAAGTGCCGTAGGGGTGGTCCCCCCACATCAGCTTGGCCATCTCTTTCGAGGCAATGGTCTGCGGATCGCTTTCGCCCGCGCGGATGTTCGAAAGCACCTGCGCGCGCACGCGGTCCAGCGCTTCCTGCTGGAAGAGAGGCTCGGTCAGGGAAAGCTTGGCCAGATCGGCCAGCTGGTCGCGGTTCTCGGTCAGCGCCCGCGTCGAGACGACCAGCGCATCATCGCTGACGTCGAAGCTGAGCGCGGCACCGAGCGATTCGAGCGCCTCGGCGAATTGGGTCTGGTCCATCTCGCCCGCGCCCTCTTCGAGCGTGGCCGTCATCAGATTGATCGCGCCGCGTTTGCCCGGCAGATCCAGACTTGCGCCGCCCTTGAACATCATGGTGACGGCGGTGAAGGGGATCGAGTGATCCTCGACCAGCCAGGCATTGATCCCGCCCGGTGAAGTGATCTGCTGGATATCGATGGCACGGGCGGGCAAAGCCGCGAGCAGCACGAAGACGACGGAAGCAAAAGCGCGGCGGATCATTGGGTGACCTCTTCGGATGCGGGTTTCGGGGCCACCGGCGGACGGGGCGATTCGGTCAGGACACCTTCTTCGGCCGCAGGATCGGCGACACCAACGGCACTGGCATCCGCCGCAGCAGGTTCTGAGGCTTCGGTTGCGGCTTCGGCGGGTGCGGAAGCCGTATCCGGAACGACCTCGGGTGCGGTTTCGGGCAGGCCTTCAGCGGTCGCGGCGGCCGGATCGGCCACGGGTGCGGCAGCGGCGGCAGCCTCGGGGAGAAGCCAGCCGGTGACGCTGGCCTTGCTGGTCAGCACCTCTTGGGCGGCGGTCTTCACATCGTCGATCGTCACCGCCGACAGGATCTCGGGCCAGGCGTTCACGTCCTCGACCGTCAGCCCGACCGAGAGCCCCTGCCCATATTCATAGGACCGGCCATGGGCGGAATCCTGTTTATAGACTGTCGCGGCATGGATCTGGCTTTTGACACGCTCGAGCTGCGCGGGATCCGGCCCTTCGGTCAGGAATTCGGCCAAAGCCTGATCCAAAGCGGCTTCGGCATCCTCGTTGGCGACACCCGGCGCGGGGATCAGCGAGAGGTTGAAGGTCGTGGCATCGACCGAAAGCCCGTCATAGCCCGCATAGACGTAAAGCGCCTTGTTGGTCAGCACGAGCTTTTTGCCGAGAACCGAGGTCTGGGCCGAGCCGCCGAGCAATTCGGCCAGAACCGTCAGCGCGGCGGCCTTGGTCTGCTCGCCCGCATTGCGTTCGGGCGAGAGGATCGAGCGGCTCAGGACCGGCTGCGGCACGCGCGCATCGCTGCGCTCCATCCAGCGCGGCGAATGCTGCTCGGGCTCTTGCGGGCGCGGCTTGCGCAAAGCGCCTTCGCGGGCGGGGATGGGGCCGTAGTATTTCTCGGCCAGCTGACGGACCTTGTCGGCGGTGACATCCCCCGCGACGATCAGAACCGCGTTATTGGGCGCGTAATGGCTGCTGTACCACGCCAAAGCGTCGTCGCGGGTCAGCCCCTCCATCTCCTGACGCCAGCCGATCACCGGACGGCCGTAGGGATGGTTGTAATATTGGGTCGCATTGACCTCTTCGCCGAAGAGCGCCGAGGGGTCGCTGTCGGTGCGCTGCGCGCGCTCGGCCAAAACGACCTGACGCTCGGCCTGCCAGTCGTCGGGACCGATGCGCAGGTTTTCCATGCGGTCGGCCTCCATCTCCATGACCAAAGGCAGGCGGTCGCTGGCGATGCGCTGGAAATAGGCGGTGTAGTCATAGCTGGTGAAGGCGTTATCCATCCCGCCATTCGCCGTGACGGTCTTGGACAGCTCGCCCGGCGCCATCTTTTCGGTGCCCTTGAACATGAGATGTTCGAGGTAATGCGCGATCCCCGATTTGCCCGGCGCCTCGTCGGCGGAACCGACCTTGTACCACACCATCTGGACCACAACCGGCGCGCGGTGATCCTCGATCACGACGGCTTCGAGGCCGTTGGAGAGGGTGAAGTGGCTGATCCCTTTGGGCATCTCGGCCAGCACGGGCGCGGCAGAGAGCATCAGGGCAAGAGCGGCATAACGCATGAAGAGGCTCCGGTTCGGACAAGCTCCCCGACCCTGCCGCGCCCGTGCTGGCAGGGCAAGGGGATAGGCTGTCATGAAAGCGTGAACCGAAGGGTGCAGCACGCCAAAGCGGCGGCAGACAAACCGGTGGCAAAAGGAAAGGGGCGCGGTGATGCGCCCCTTTGCCCGAAATCGTGGTTAATTGTGCATCCGGTCCGGCTGCTCTTTGGCCTTGGACGGTTTGTAGACGCCCGTCGGGCTATAGCCGCGCGGCGGCGAGGCCGGCGTCTGGGCGCCTGTGGCGCGCCAGCGCTCGACCTCGGTCCAGCTGTCCAGCGTCATCGGCTCGTAGGCGCGATAATAGACGTTCGTTTCCGCCAGAATCTCGAGGAAGCGGCGCGAGTGGCGGCTGCGCCACTCGACGTCTTCCTTGGCGGTGACCTGACGGATGTTGCCGTCGCGGCCCAGTCGGGCGGTATAGGCCAGCAGCGCGCCATCGGCCGCGCCGACGCCTTGCTGCGCCAAATGGCCGGGGTTGCCGCCAAGCGCGGCGATCGCATCGGCATTCGGCGTCGGATCGGTGATGTTGCTGCCGCCCGGTGTGGGCGTCGGAAGCATGTTCAGATCCGGCGGCATCTGCAGCGCCTTGGTCGGGACAATGGCGAATTCGTCAGGGCTTCTCTGTCCACTGTCGATATTCATCAAATGCGGATCGGTGCTGCACGCAGCCAGCGTCAGCACGGTCATTGTCAGCACAGTTGCCCGCAGCCGCATTTTCATCCCCTTACGCCCGTTTGAGCCCTTCTAGCGTCATTTGTTCGCCTCGTCACGGGTCTTGTCGCTTGGCTTCTTGCGACGGACCGGCTCTGTGCGAAGCTCTGCCACCGCCTCTTTTTTGGCGGGCGGTTGCAGGAAAAGACCGAAGGCCCCGATGAAAATCGCGATATCGGCCACGTTGAAACTATAAGGGTTTTGCCAGTTCGGCAGCGACATGTTGAGAAAGTCGGCGACCGCGCCGTAAGCGATGCGGTCAATGACATTGCCCAAAGCGCCGCCGATCAGGAAACCCGCAGCGACCTGCGCGAATTTGGAATGCTCGGTGCGGCGCAGCCAGACCCATACCCAGATGCAGACCGCTGCCGCCACCGCGATCAGCACCCAACGCATCAGGTTCACATCGCTGGAGAACAGTCCGAAATTCACCCCCTGATTCCACGCCATGCGCAGATTGAGCCAAGGGTCGAGAAGGTCGATCTCGCGCACGCGGTCGAGCCGCATGACATGGACCACGACATATTTCAGCGCCTGATCGAGCAAGATGATGGCGAGCGAGACGTAAACCACCAGCCGCATCGACAAATCGCGCGGCGCACCGTCCGCGACAACGGCAGCGGCGGCGGGCGTCTTGCCCCCCGCGACCGGAGCACCGCTTTGGCTCGCCTTGCGGGCGCGCGGTTTGGGCGTCGCGGCAGAATTGGCCTCGGCCACCGTCCCGTCAGCGGGGAGGGTGGCCTTTTTCGCACGCGGCTTGCGGGGTTTGGGCTCTTCGTCGCTCATTCAGTGCCTGAAATGCCTTTGACCAGTGAAGACCATCGCCAGACCGCGCTCATCGGCGGCCGCGATCACCTCGTCGTCGCGCATCGAGCCGCCCGGCTGGATCACCGCGACCGCGCCCGCATCCGCCAGCGCCAGAACGCCGTCGGCGAAGGGGAAGAACGCATCCGAGGCAACGACTGAACCCGTCGTCAGCGGCTGGGCGAGACCCAGAGCGTCGGCCATGTCCTGCGCCTTGCGCTGACCGATGCGGGTCGAATCGATCCGGCTCATCTGGCCTGCGCCGATACCGACGGTCGCCAAATCCTTGGCGTAAACGATCGCATTCGACTTGACGTGTTTGGCCACGGTCCAGGCAAAGAGCAGATCGCGCAGCTCGGCCTCGGTCGGCTGGCGTTTGGTCACGACCTTGAGATCGGCCGGAAGGATCACGCCGTTATCGCGGCCCTGCACCAGAAAACCGCCTGCAACCTGACGGAAGGTGTCGCCCGCAGCCGCCGGATCGGGAAGACCGCCGGTGGTGAGAAGGCGGAGGTTCTTTTTGGCGGCAAAGATTTCGCGCGCCTCGTCGGTCGCATCGGGGGCGATGACGACTTCGGTGAAGATCTCGGTGATCGCTTTCGCGGTCTGGCCGTCCAGCGTCGTGTTCAGCGCGATGATGCCGCCGAAAGCCGAAGTGCGGTCGCAGTCGAAGGCGCGGCGGTAGGCTTCCTCGGCCGAGGCACCGGTCGCCACGCCGCAGGGGTTGGCATGTTTGATGATCGCAACCGCCGGACCTTTGTCCGCGCCGAATTCGGCCACCAGTTCAAAGGCGGCATCCGTGTCGTTGATGTTGTTGTAGGACAGCTCTTTGCCCTGCCACTGCTTGGCCGTGGCCACGCCCGGACGGTTGGTGCCGTCGGTGTAGAAGGCCGCCGCCTGATGCGGGTTCTCGCCGTAACGCAGGCTCTGCGCCAAAGTGCCGGCAAAGCTGCGGCGGCGCGGGGTTTCCTCGCCGATCGCCTTGGCCATCCAGCCCGAGACCGCCGCATCATAGGCCGCAGTGCGGGCATAGGCGTTCTGCGCAAGCTTCTGGCGGAAGGGGTAAGAGGTCGCACCGTCATTGGCATTCAGTTCCGCCAGAAGCGCGGCGTAGTCCTGAACATCGGTGATGACGCTGACGAAAGCGTGGTTCTTGGACGCGGCACGGATCATCGCCGGACCGCCGATATCGATGTTTTCGATACATTCGTCATAGGGCGCGCCCTTGGCGACGGTTTCCTCGAACGGATAGAGGTTCACGACCAGCAGGTCGATCATGCCGATATCATGCTCGGAGGCCGCGGCCATATGCGCGTCATTGTCGCGCAAGGCCAGAAGGCCGCCGTGGACGACGGGATGGAGCGTCTTGACGCGTCCGTCCATCATCTCGGGGAAGCCGGTGACATCGGCGACATCGACCACGGTCAGACCCGCCTCGCGCAGCGCCTTGGCGGTGCCGCCGGTCGAGAGGATCTCGATCCCCCGCGCCGAAAGGTCTCGGGCAAACTCGACCAGACCGGTCTTGTCAGAAACGGAAATCAACGCGCGGCGCATCGGGACGCGGTCACTCATCGGCAGGCCTCCAATTTGTGTTGCGTTCACCTAACCGCCAGACGCGCCAAGGTCCAGCCGATCTGTATCGCCCGACCGCCCAGAACCGCCGTCAAAACGATCTGACGCGTCGGAAGCGGCCCTGCTTGGGCGGGATCCAGCCAACAGGAGGGCTCGATTCGCAGCTCGGCAGTGCCGTCATGGCTGAAAAGCCAGCGCTCGCCATTGGGCAGCGAAAGCGTGACCTGACCCGCCTCGACCGAGGGGGTAACATCGGGATGGAGATGGAAGCGGATGTCGAAACCGATCCCCCCGCCCCCGTCCGGCGGCCCGATCACATCGGCCAGACGGTCCTGCGCACCCTCGTCGAGCGCCGCCAGCGAATCCTCGCCGTCCAACGTGAAGCCGTCGGGATCCAGCCACAATTCGCGCAGATGGGTCAGGCCGTGGCTGTGCAGCCAGCCGTCGTGGCCGGCAAGCATATGGGCGGTGGTGCCGGAATGGGGAAGGCCGAAATCGGGCGCGACCAGCTGGCCGTGGCCGTCGTAATCGCCGGCCCAGACATTTTCGGGCCGCTCGGTCAGGATATCGGGCGCATCTCCGGGCGCGCCCGCACCGGGTGCAAGCCGCGAAGACGACAGCCCTGCAAGGCAAAGCGCCGAATGGCAGGGCGTGGCACGGCTGGCGCGGGCCCAGATCGGCCCGAAGCCCTGCCCCGGTCCGCAAGAGACGATCAGCGGCTGGCGTGCCACCGTCATCTCGAAGGCCAAGGTCGAGGCATGGGCATTGGCCACGGCCTCGGGCGCGACATCGGGCGCGGGCGGCGGCGCGGCATCGACGATCACCGTCGTGCGCCCCCGCACCATGCGCGCAAAGCCCAAGGCCATGCCGCGCGCGGTGGTCGCGGGACCGGGTGTCGCGCGCAGGCAGTGGTCGAGCCGCCCCGGCGCGCCGCGGCCGCCACCGTGAAACTGCGGCAAGGCCCCGTCGGCATGACGCATCGCGCGCAGCATTGGGGCGATCTCGCCGACGATCGCCATCAGCTGCGGCGGCGCCTCGATCCCCGCCTCGGTCGCGACCTCGACGGTCCAGACCAGAAGCGCGCAGGATTCCAGCAGCGATTCGGGCGAGCGCGGGCGCGAGAGCAGTTCGGTTCCCATGGCCTCGGCCTCTTCGGCCAAAGCGATGAGCGAGGGCATCACCAGCCCCTCGGCCCCCGCCAAGGACATCGCGGCCACCGCCAGCCCGACAAGCGTTTCCAGCCGCGCCTGCCCGTCGGGGCTGGTGTGCCAATGCGCGGCAAGGTGGTTCACATGGGTTTGCAGCGCCGCGAAATAGGGCGCGCTGCCCTCGCGGTCCAAACCGGGCAGGATCTGGCCCGAATGGAAGATCCAGCGCAAAAGCCGCTTGCCGGTGACCTCGGGTGCCCATTCGACCGCACCTTCATCGGCATGCGGATGATCGGCGATCCAGTCGAAGACGCGCTTTTGCGCCAGTCCGCGCGCCGGATGGGTCCCGAGCGCAGCCAGATCGTCGAGCCAGCCGAAGCCGTGCAGCTCGGCCGCAACCGCATCGGGCTGCGGCCCGCCTGCAAAGGGATCGCCCTTGAGCACATGGCCGGCCAGCTGCAATTCACCGCCCAAAATCTGGGCGCCGCGATCGACATTGCCGATCGCCTTGGGGTCCGGCCTGCGCAGAAAACCGCGTGCCGCTGTCTGGTTCGGAGGCATTTCGCTCATGGCCGCCCGGTCGAGTAAGATGCGCTAAGCTTAGGTCGCGTCAGCGGAATTCCGCAAGCACGCAATGAAAAATCCGTCCATCCCGCCGGTTTCGGGCCAGTAATCGGGCCGCAGACGCAAACCGCCCTCGGGGGTGATCCAGCCGGCCTCGATCCCCGCGACCTGCGGAGGCTCGACGCGGATCCGCGGATTGCGTGCCAAAAGCGCGGCAATCTGCTCCTCGCCCTCGGCCGGCAAAAGCGAGCAGGTCGCGTAAACCAGCCGCCCGCCGGGTTTGAGCAGGCCGAGCGCATGGTCGATCATCGCCGCCTGAAGCGCGGTGATCTCGTCGAGGCCGCTGCCGTCGCGGATCAGCGGCAGGTCGGGATGGCGGCGGATCGTTCCGGTCGCCGAACAGGGGGCGTCGAGCAGGATCGCGTCGAAGCCTTCGTCGGGCGCGAAGGCCAAGGCATCACCCGCGACGATCTTGGCTGTGAGACCGCAGCGCGCGAGGTTTTCCTCCATCCGCTCCAGACGTGCCTCGGAAATATCGAGCGCCGTGACCTTTGCCCCTGCCGCGGCAAGCTGCATGGTCTTGCCCCCCGGCGCGGCGCAAAGATCGGCGATGCGTTCGCCCGCTTTCGGCGCGAGCACCTTGGCGGCAATCGCGGCGGCGGCGTCCTGCACCCACCAATCGCCCTCGGCAAAGCCGGGCAAAGTGGTGACGCGCGTGCCGGAAGGCTGGCGGAAAGAGCCGGTGGGCAGCGCCTCGCCGGGTGCGACAAGCGCGGGCTTCGCGGTCAGATCCAGCGGGGCTCCGGCCTCATGGGCGGCCTCGATCTTGCGGGCGACCTCTTCGCCCCATGCGGCGACGACGGGTTCGCGCAGCCAGTCGGGCATTTCCTGCGGCGCGAGCGCCTCCCATGCCTCGCGGTCGCCCGCGACCTTGCGCAGGACCGCATTGACCATACCGGCAGCCGCAACCCCCTTGGGCCCGAGGCTGCGCGAGAGGACGACGGCGGCGTTGACGACACCGTGGGGGGCCTCGTCCAACGCCAGCAGCTCGACGGTGGCGAGCCGCAAGAGCATCAGCACATCGGGGCGCGGACGGCGGGCGAGATGTTTGTCGAGAATGGGCTCGAGGCGGGCCACGCGGCGCAGCGTCTCGAGAGCGAGGCGGCGGGCGCGGGCGCGATCGGCGGGCGCGAGACGCTCGATCCGGACGGCGGCCTCGTCCAGCGTCGCCCCTGCCTCGACCGCTTCGAGCAGGCGCAAGGCACCAAGGCGGGCACGGTCGGGCCGGTTGTCGGGGCGGCTCTCTGCCGGCTTGCCTGCACGGTTGTCGCGGTTGTCGCGATTGCCGCCGCGCGGCCCTTTGCCGCGACCGCCCGCGTGATGACGTCCCTGATTGCGACCGCCTTCGGCGCCGCCCTTCTGCTGCTTGTCCAAAGCGCACCCCTTGCCTAGATTGGGCGTATCTAGCCCCAAGCGGAAGAAACCGCCATGACCGACCATACAAAGCCCGCAACCGATCTGCCCGAAGATTCGGACAAGGTGACGGCGGCGGCATCGCCCGAGGCTGCCGCGAGCGAAATCGCCGCCGAAATGGCCGCTGACGCCCCCCGCGAGATCCCCAAAGACATCCCCCCCGCCGCCCAGCGCGCCTTGGCCGAAGCCGAAGAGCGCCGCCGCAACGCCAAGCCGCTGGACCTGCCGGTCGAGCTGGGCGGCCGCGACGGGCCGGAACCGATCCGTTTCGGCGATTACGAGCGCCGCGGAATCGCCGTCGATTTCTAAAGGCCGCCGCTGCCGCCAAATGGCGGGAAGCCGCAAGACACAGGCCCGCTTCGGCGGGCCTTTTCTCTGCGTGTGCCCTTTCTCTCGCGCCTCGCCAGCGCACACAGGCGGCGTGCCCCGCCCGCTAACGGTTTTTTCAGCTTTTCCCGACAATCTCGCAAAAGCGTGACCGCGCCCGTCACGCTCGTTTACTTGCCATTGGGTATCTCGGTAGAACATTGCATTGAAAATGCGCGCGTCCCCAAAGGGCGGCAGACACGAGGAACGAGGCAGTATGCTACGCACCAAATCAACTTCTTGGGCTCTTGGTGCGGCGCTTGTCGTTCTGCTTTCCGCCGGCCAGACCATCGCGCAGGGCGCAGCGGGCGGGCGCGGCCAGCCACAGGGCCCGCGCGAGGTCGGGGTCATGCCCGTCACGCAGGAAAGCGTACCCTATGTCGTCACCCTGCCCGGTCGCGCCGTCGCGGTTCAGGAAACCGCCATCCGGCCTCAGGTCGGCGGCGAGGTCCGCGAGATCGTCTATAATCCGGGCCAGCCGATCAAAACCGGCGACACGCTGTTCCGCCTCGACCCCGAGACCCTTGCCGCGGCCCTCGCCGCAGCCGAGGCCGGTGTTGCGGGCGCCGAAGCCAGCCTGACATCGGCCACCGCCATGGTCGAGCGCTACCGCAAGCTGGAGCGCTCCAGCGTCAGCTCGGTCGATCTGTCGGATGCACAGGTGGCTCTGGCGCAGGCGCAGGCCGATCTCAAGGCGGCCGAAGCCGCGCGCGACACCGCCGAGCTTGCCCTGCGCCGCACCACCATCCTCAGCCCGATCGACGGCGTGCCCGATGTTGCCGCCGTCTCGATCGGCGATCTGGTGACCGCGAACCAGAGCGAAGCGATGACCACGATCACGCAGCTCGACCCGATCTATATCGACGTGAACGAATCCAGCGCCCGCATCCTGCGCAACCGCGAGAAAATCGAGGCGGGCAATCTGTTGACCAATGCCGGAGGCGAGACCTCGGCGCGGCTGATCCTCGAAACCGGCGAGCCCTTCAACGGGACCGGCCGCATGGTCAGCCCGGGCGTTACCGTCTCGCCGACGACCGGCACCGTGCCGATCCGTCTGGAGTTCCCCAATCCGCAGCGCCTCATCCTTCCGGGCCAGTTCCTGCGCGTCGACATGACCATCGGCACCACCCGCGCCGTGCTGATCCCGCAACGCGCGACGCGGCGTGCCTCGGACGGCACGCTGACGGCTTTCGTGGCGCGTGACGGCACCGCCCAGCAGGTGACCTTGGCCGAGGCCGGAAGCTACAAGAATTCGTGGATCGTGACGCAGGGCATTACCGAGGGCGAGCTGGTCATTCTCGACGGGCTCGAGAACCTGCGCGCCGGGGCCGAGATCAAGCCGGTTCCCGTCGAGCTTGACGCCAATGGCGTCGTGCGCAACCTGCCTGCCTCGGATCAAAGCGCGAATGCCGCCACCCCTGCCGCATCGGCAGGCGGCGCCGCGCAAGCTCCCGCGACGGCACCCGTCGCAGAGCACCAAGCTCCCGCCGAGGCGACACCAGCCGAAACTGCCCCCGCCGCAACCGCAGCCGGTGCAGCACCTGCAGAAGGCACGCCCACAGAAGAAACAAGCGCAACCACAACGGAACCGGCAACCCGTCCTGCCGCGCGCCCCTCGACCGCCGCACAGCCCGCCACTCCGCCCGCCACCCCGCCCGCCACCCCGCCCGCAAGTCAGGCGGAGTAACCGCGCATGGCCCATTTCTTCATCCATCGCCCCGTATTTGCATGGGTTCTGGCAATCGTGACCATGCTTGCCGGCGGTTTCTCGATCTTCACGCTGCCGGTCTCGCAATATCCCGATATCGCGCCGACCACGGTGCGCATTAGCGCCAACTACTCCGGCGCCACCGCCGAGGCCGTCCAGAACTCCGTCACCACGCCGATCGAGGATGCGCTGACGGGGATCGAGGGGCTGCTTTATACCGTTTCGTCATCCTCGACCGGACGCGCGACGATCACCCTAACCTTCGACGATACCGTCGACCCGATCGATGCGCTCAACGAGGTGCAATCGAACGTGCGTTCGGTCGAAAGCCGGATGCCGACGCCGGTGCAGACCTCGGGGATCACGGTCACGCGCTCGACCTCGTCGATCCTGATGGTCGGCGCGATTGTCGACACCACCAACCAGGCCAGCCGGATCGAGCTCGGCAACCTGCTCGAAGAGGTCGTCGAAGGCCCGATCCGCCGCGTCGAAGGCGTGGGCGGGGTCAATATCTTCGGCTCGGGCTATGCGATGCGGGTCTGGCTCGACCCCTTGCGACTGGCGCAATTCCAGCTGACGCCAGAGGACATCACCTCGGCGGTGCGGGCGCAGAACATGACCGTCTCGGTCGGCTCGCTCGGTACGCAGCCGGTCATGACGGGCCAGCAGTTCACCGCGACGATCACCGCGCAAAGCCAGCTGACCTCGACCGATGATTTCCGCAACATCTTGCTGAAAACCGGGTCGGACGGGGCAACGGTCACGCTTGGCGATGTCGCCGATATCGAGATCGGGCAGGAACGCTACGGCTCGGATTCGCAGTTCAACCGCATGAGCGCATCCGGTTTCGGCGTGAACCTTGCCAATGGCGCCAATGCCGTTTCGACCGCCGAGGCCGTGCGCGCCGAGCTGGAAAACCTCAAATCCGCGCTCCCGCAGGGCATCGAATTCCGCACCGCCTACGACACCGCGCCTTTCGTCGAAATGTCGATCGAGAAGGTCTACCACACGCTGATCGAGGCCGTGGTTCTGGTCTTCCTCGTGATCTTGCTGTTCCTGCAGAATTGGCGCGCGACGCTCATTCCGATCATCGCGGTGCCGGTCGTCTTGCTGGGCACATTCGGGGTGCTCGCGGTGCTGGGCTATTCGATCAACACGCTGACGATGTTCGCGATGGTGCTGGCGATCGGCCTTCTGGTCGACGACGCCATCGTCGTGGTCGAGAACGTCGAACGCGTCATGGTCGAGGACAAACTCGACCCGCTGCAAGCCACCGAGAAAAGCATGTCGCAGATTTCTGGCGCGCTGGTCGGCATCGTGGTCGTTCTATCGGCGGTGTTTCTGCCGATGGCTTTCATGGCCGGCTCGACCGGGGTGATCTACCGGCAATTCTCGGTCACGATCATCACGGCGATGGTCCTGTCGCTGGCGGTGGCGCTGATCCTGACGCCCGCCATGTGCGCGACGATCCTCAAACCCGCTCACGGGCCGGTCCGCTTTGCCCCCGCGCGCTGGTTCAACCGCTGCTTCGACCGCATGACCGAGGGCTACGGCGCGACCATCCGCGCCACTTTGCGCCGCCCTCTCATCGTCATGCTCGTGCTGGGAGCAATGGCTTACGGCGTGGTCGACCTGCTTGGCCGCATGACCTCTGGCTTCATTCCGACCGAGGATCAAGGCGTGTTGCAGGTCCAGATCAGCCTGTCGGAGGGCACCACCTCGCAGCAGACCGCCGCCGTCGTCGAGCAGATCGAAAACTACATGCTCGAGGACGAAAAAGACACGGTCGCCTCGGTCTTCGCGGTGCTGGGCTTCGGCTTTTCGGGCACGTCGCAGGCGCGCGCTATGATGTTCGTGCGCCTGCACGATTTCGCCGACCGCACCACCGAGGAGCAGACCGCCCGGGCGCTTGCCTCGCGCGCGACCGCCAAATTCGGCAACAACCGCGCGGGACGCATCACCTTCATGCAGCCGCCCGCCATTCCCGGCATGGGCAACTCTTCGGGCTTCAGCATGTATCTGCTCGACCTGCCCAGCTCGGGCGTCGATGCTTTGGGGCAAGCCTCGGATACGCTGGAAACGCTGGCGGCCGCCGATCCGCGCCTGCAAAACGTCGAGGGACGCGGCACCGATGACGAGGCCGCCTTGCGCATCGATATCGACCAGCAAAAGGCCGAAAGCTTCGGGGTGAGGGTCGCGGATGTGAACTCGATGCTCTCGACGATCTTCGCGGGGACCGAGGTCAACGACTTCGCGCTCGGTGCGCAGCTGCGCCCCGTCATCGTGCAAGGCAGTGCCGCGAACCGCATGCAGCCCGACGATGTCGACAAATGGTACGCCCGCAACACCGCCGGCGAAATGGTACCCTTCACAGCCTTCATGACCACCGAATGGGAGCCGGTCGAGCCGAGCCTCGCCCGTATCGACGGCATCAACGCCATCGAAGTCACGGGTCAGGAAAGCGATATCGCGAGCTCCGGCACCGCCATGATCGCGATGGAGGAGCTGGTGGCCGAAGTACCCGGCGGCTACGGCACCGCATGGACCGGCCTTGCCTATCAGGAGCGTCAATCGGGCAGTCAGGCCCCCTATCTCTACGCGCTGGCGGTGCTGGTGGTCTTCCTCTCGCTCGCCGCGCTTTACGAGAGCTGGTCGATCCCCTTCTCGGTCATGCTGGCCGTGCCGGTAGGGGTTCTGGGCGCGATCATCGCGGCTCTGGTTACCGGCCAGTCGAACGACGTCTACTTCAAGGTGGCGCTGCTGACGACAATCGGCCTCGCCGCGAAAAACGCCATTCTCATCGTCGAATTCGCGCGCGAGCTTGAGCAGGAATCCGGCAAGCCCCTGATCACCTCGGCGATCGAGGCCGCCAAGCTGCGCCTGCGCCCGATCCTGATGACCTCGCTCGCCTTCATCCTCGGCGTTCTGCCTTTGGCGATTGCGACCGGCGCGGGGGCTGCGGCGCAGAACTCGATCGGGATCGGGGTGATGGGAGGCATGCTCGCCGCGACATTCCTTGGCATTTTCATGGTCCCGGGTTTTTATGTCGTCGTCCGTCAGGTAACGATGTGGCGCAGGAAAAAGGAAAAGACGGCATGAACGACCTCTCTCCGCGTTTGACCTCGCTGGCGCATGGCGGCGGTTGCGGTTGCAAGCTTGCACCCTCGGTGTTGCGCGATCTTCTGTCGGATCAACCGATTGCCCAGATGTTTCCGCAGCTTCTGGTCGGGACCGAGACCGCCGACGACGCCGCCGTCTGGCAGATCGACGACAATACCTGCGTGATCGCGACCACGGATTTCTTCATGCCGATGGTCGATGATCCGCGCGATTTCGGGCGAATCGCCGCGACCAACGCCATCTCCGACGTCTATGCGATGGGCGGACGGCCGATCATGGCTTTGGCCATTCTGGGCATGCCGATCGACAAGATGGACCCCGCCGATATCCGCGCCATTCTGGCCGGCGGCCGCGAGATCTGCGCCGAAGCAGGTATTCCCGTCGCGGGCGGCCATTCGATCGACGCGCCGGAACCGATCTACGGCCTCGCCGTCATCGGCTTGTGCCATCCCTCCGAACTGCGCCGCAACGCCAGCGCGAAAGCGGGCGACAAGCTGATCCTGACCAAGGGGATCGGCGTCGGCATCTATTCGGCAGCGATCAAAAAGGGCCTGCTCGATGAGGCGGGTCAGGCGGAAATGGTCGCCTCGACCACGCTTTTGAACAAGATCGGCACGGATCTCGCGAAACGCCCCGAGGTCCATGCGATCACCGATGTCACGGGCTTCGGCATCCTTGGCCACGGGTTGGAGCTTGCACGCGGTGCGGGCCTCCATCTGGATCTGAACCTCTTCGATCTGCCGCTGTTGACGCGGGCATCGGAGCTTGCCGAAAGCGGGCTGCTGACGGGGGCCTCGACGCGCAACTGGGCGGCTTACGGCCATGACGTGACCCTGCCCGAGGGCCTGCCGCTGTGGCAGCGCAATCTTCTGACCGATCCGCAAACCTCGGGCGGTCTGCTGGTTTCCGTCGCGGCCGATGCCGCCGAAACGACCTTGGCAATGATCCGCGAGGCGGGCTATCCTTTGGCTGCGATCATCGGCGAGGTCCGCGAAGGCGCGGCAGGCATCACCGTTTCCTGACCCCGCCACTCACGAACGGCGGTCCCGCTGCGGGGCCGCTCCCTTTCCTCTACATCGGGTCCGCATGTTCAACTTCCGCAACATCTTGGGCAAAGGCGAGCGCCTTTTGTGGGAAGGCCGCCCGCCGACCGGCATCCGCCTGACCAAAAGAGACAAGCTTTTCGTGCCATTCAGCATCTTCTGGGCCGGATTCGCGGTTTTGTGGAATGTCGGGGTCTGGGTCGCGGATGCGCCGCTTCTCTTCCGGCTTTGGGGCCTGCCGTTTCTGGTGATCGCGGCCTATATCACGGTCGGCCGTCTTTGGTGGGACAGCCGGCAGCGTGCCCGCACCCGTTACGCCGTCACCAACCAGCGCGTCATGATCGCGACGGGGATGGGATCCTCGGTCAAAAGTCTGGACGTGAAAAACCTGCCTGCGCTGATCCTCGACGAAGACGGCAAAGGCAGCGGCACCATCAGCTTCAGCCATGAATCGCAAGCCACAGGCCGCCCGAGCTTTACCGCTTTCGTGAACGGCCTGCCGGAGTTTCGCGACATCGACGGCGCGCGCCGCGTCTACGAGATCATCCGCAAAGCGCAAAGCACCCGCTCGCCCTTCGACGAGGCGGATCAGGCTTTCGGCTCTGCCGCGATCACTCCGGACGAGGCGGACTGGGCGGGGGAAGCAACCGCGACCAGCAATATCCCCCGCGTCTAGCCCGTTCAGCGCCCGATCGAGCGATCAAGATGCGTGTAACCGCCGTCGGGGAAGATCCATTGCCCCGTCGTATGGCTCGCGCGGTCCGACAAAAGGAAGGCGCAGCTATCGGCAATCTCTCGGGCCGTGGTCATGCGCTGGCCCATCGGAATGCGGCGCGTGATCTCGGCCAAGGCGCCCTCGGGGTCTGGCATCGTATCCAGCCAGCGGCGGTAAAGCGGCGTCATCACCTCGGCCACGACGATGGCATTGACGCGCACGCCGTCGGGCAGAAACTCGACCGCCCATTCGCGCGTCAGCCCCAGCTCTGCCGCTTTCGCCGCGACATAGGCCGAGGTTCCCCCCTGCCCCGTCACCGCCGTTTTCGAGCTGATATTGACGATCGCGCCACGGCTCGCGCGCAGATCATCCGCCAGCAAATGAACCATCGTGTAATAATGTACGAGATTCTGGTCGAGGCTGGCGCGGAAGGCATCCGGCCCCGCATCCAGCCCGACCCCGTCATTCGCACCGGCATTGTTGACCAGCCCGTGAACCACGATATGGCGGTCGCGCAGGGTCTGGACCGCGCGGCGGCAGGCCTCGTCATTGCTCAGTTCGACCTGAATGAAATCGGCACCGGTGCGCGCCAGCCAGTCGGGATCGGGCGGCGTGCGGCCGAAGATCACGGGAACCGCGCCCTCTTCGGCGAGAACCTCGACGATCCCCGCCCCGATCCCCGAGCCTCCGCCCGTGACCACGACAACCTTGTCCTTGAGATGCAGGTCCATCAGTCGGGAATCCGGTAGGTTTCAAGGCTTTCGGGCTTCATCTGGATCGAATAGCCGGGCGCCGTCGGCGGCATATAGGCGGCATTCTCGATCACGCAGGGGTCAAGGAAATGCTCGTGCAGGTGGTCGACATATTCGATCACGCGGCCCTCGCGGGTACCCGCTACACAAACGTAGTCGATCATCGAGAGATGCTGGACATATTCGCACAGCCCGACGCCGCCGGCATGCGGGCAGACTTTCAGATCGTATTTCGCGGCCAGAAGCAGCACGGCCATGATCTCGTTCACGCCGCCGATGCGGCAGCTGTCGATCTGGACGATGTCGATCGCGCCCTCGGCGATGAACTGTTTCCACATGATCCGGTTCTGGCACATCTCGCCGGTCGCAACCTGCACCGGCGCGACGCCCGCGCGGATTTTCTTGTGCCCCGCGATATCGTCGGGCGAGGTCGGTTCCTCGATGAACCACGGGTTCACGAAGGACAATTTCTTGACCCAATCAATCGCCTGATCGACCTCCCAGACCTGATTGGCGTCGATCATCAGGTTGATGTCGGGACCAACCTCGTCGCGGGCGATGGTCAGGCGGCGGATGTCGTCATCCAGATCGCGGCCGACCTTCATCTTGATGAATTTGAAACCGGCATCGACAGCCTCGCGGCACAGGCGGCGCAGTTTCGCGTCGTCATAGCCCAGCCAACCGGCCGAGGTCGTGTAGCAGGGATAGCCCTCACGGAGCAAAGTCTCGATCCGCGCGGACTTGCCGGCGGCCTGCTTGGTCAGATGCGCCAGCGCCCATTCGGGCGTCATGACATCGGTGAGATAGCGGAAATCGATGCAGCGCACGAATTCCTCGGGGGTCATGTCGGCGACGAGACGCCAGACCGGCTTGCCCTCGATCTTGGCCCAAAGATCCCAGACGGCGTTGACGACCGCGCCCACTGCCAGATGCATCGCGCCCTTGTCCGGCCCGATCCAGCGCAGCTGGCTGTCGCCGGTCACATAGCGCCAGAAGCGGCCCATATCGGCGGCGACCCAATCCATCTCGAGGCCGACGACCAGATTGCGCAAAGCCTCGATCGCCGCGATGCAGATCTCGTTGCCGCGCCCGATGGTAAAGGTCAGCCCGTGGCCCTGATGCGGCCCGTCGGTCTCGAGGATGACATAGGCCGCCGAGTAATCGGGATCGGGGTTCATCGCATCCGACCCATCAAGCGCTTTCGAGGTCGGGAATCGCACATCAACCGTGCGCAGGCCGGTAATACGGGTGGTCATTGGGGGGCTCCGCAGGAAAAGCGGGCCGAGGCGAACGCGCCCCGGCCCCGATTGGATCAATCGTAGAGAACAGCCGAGATTTCGGGGCTGTCGATGTTGGTTTTGTCGTACCAGAAGAAGCCGGTATCGATGTTCTTCTCGACCGCCTCGCCCTTGGCTGCAGCCAGAGCCGCCTTGACGGTTTCATAGCCGATGCCGACGGGGTTCTGGGTGATCGCGCCCGCCATCAAGCCGTCGCGGATCGCCTGTTTCTGCGCCGCGCCCGAATCGTAGCCGACGATGACGACTTTCGCGTTCATCTCGCGCACGCCGTTGACGACACCGATGGCCGAGCCTTCGTTCGCGCCGAAAATCCCCTTGAGGTCGGGGTTGGCCTGAAGGATCGCTTTGGTGATCTCGGTCGATTTCAGCTGGTCGCCGTCGCCGTATTCGGTGGCGACGATCTCGATCTCGGGGTGCTTTTCCTTCATCTGGTTGAGGAAGCCGTCACGACGGTCGATCCCCGTGCGCGAGGTCTGGTCATGAACGACCAGCGCGACCTTGCCCGAACCGCCGATCAGCTCGGCCATCTTGTCGGCCGCAAGCGCCGAGGCCGCGAGGTTGTCGGTCGAGGCGGTCGCCACCGGAATGTCGCTGTCGACGCCCGAGTCGAAGGCCACGACCGGAATATTGGCCTCTTGCGCCTGTTTCAGCAGCGGAATCGCCGCTTGGCTATCGAGCGCGGCAAAGCCGATCGCGGTCGGTTTCTTGGCAAGCGCGGCGGCCAGCATGTCGATCTGGCGGTCGACCTGTGTCTCATTGTCCGGCCCCTCGAAGGTCACGGTCGCGCCGAATTCTTCGCCCGCCTTGTCGGCTCCGGCCTTCACGGCCTGCCAGAACTGGTGCTGGAACCCCTTGGAGATCAGCGCCACATAGGGCTTGTCCTGCGCGGCAGCAAAGCCGGTCGAGAGCATCAGGGCAGCAGCAGCGGCCCCCATCAGCATGCGTTTTGTGAACATCATTGCCTCCCTGGTCTGGTTCACTTGAGTTTGCCGCGTCGCAGTTGGTCCGCGTAAACGGCGATAATGATGATCGCGCCGGTGACGACGGTCTGCCATTCGGGCGCGACCGACAGGATGCGCAGGCCGTTGGTCAGCACCGACATGATCAGCGCCCCGATCAGCGTCCCGAGGATCGTCCCGCGTCCCCCCGCAAGCGAGGTTCCCCCGATGACCACCGCGGCAATCGCGTCGAGCTCGTAGCCCTGCCCCAAAGCGGGCTGGGCAGAGTTCAGGCGGCTGGAAATCAGCAGACCCGCGATGCCGCAGATCGCGCCGGCAAGCGCATAGATCGCCATTTTCCAACCATCGGTATTGACGCCCGACAGGCGCACGGCCTCTTCGTTGGAACCCAGCGCGAAAGCGTAGCGGCCCAAAAGCGTGCGCGACAGGATCCATGCCGCGAGGCCTGCGACCACGAACAGGATCAGCACGCCGTTGGGGACCGGCAGGCCCGGAACGACGGCTCCGATCAGCGAGCCCTGCGAGATCTGCGTGAAGCCCGGCGTGTCGTTGAAATAGATCGGTTTCGTGCCCGAAATCACCAAGGACAGGCCCTTGAGGATCAGCATCATGCCCAAAGTCGCGATGAAGGGCGGGATCTTCATCTTGGCCACGAACGTCCCCGAGCAAAGCCCGCAGAACGCCCCCGTCAGGATCGCGGCCAGAACACCGACCAGCAAAGGCATCCCCAGCCAGGTCAGCACCACGCCGGTCATGACCGCGCAAAAGGTCATCAAAGTGCCGACCGAAAGGTCGATGCCGCCTGTGATGATCACCAGGGTCGCCGCCACCGCCAAGACCCCGTTGACCGAGGTCGCCTGCAGGATCGACATCATGTTCGTGACTTGCAGGAACTGCGGCGAGGCAAGGCTGAAGACGACCAGAAGGACGATCAGGCTGGCGAAGGCCAGCAGCTTTTGCTGTGCACCGCCTGTGAAAAACGCGCGGGGGCTGCTGGTCATGCGGCATCCTCTTTGGTCATGCTGTCGCGGCGGGTGGCAAGGGCCATGATCGCCTCTTGGGTGGAATGGGCGGGCAGAATGCCGGTCAGACGGCCCTCGCACATCACGGCGATGCGGTGCGACAGGCGCAGGACCTCGGGCAGCTCGCTCGAGATGACGATGATGGCTTTTCCGGCGGCGGCCAGCCGGTTCAAAAGCGCGTAGATTTCGGATTTCGCCCCGATGTCGATGCCGCGCGTCGGCTCGTCGAAGATCAGGATGTCGCAATCACGCAGCAGCCATTTCGCGATGACGACCTTCTGCTGGTTGCCGCCCGAAAGCAGCCGGACCTCTTGGCGGTCGCCCGGCGTGCGGATGCCCAGACGCTTGATGTAATCCTGCGCGATGGTGCCCAAGGCCTTTTCGTCGATGCGGCCCAGCCGGTCGGAATGGCCGTCAAGGCTTGCCATCGCGATATTGGCACGCACATCCATCCCGAGCGCGAGGCCGTAATGTTTGCGGTCCTCGGACAGATAGCCGATCCCCGCGCGCACGGCATCTTTGGGCGAGCGGATCGCCAGCTTGGCGCCCTTCACCGCGATCTCTCCGGCCTCCAGCGGATCGGCGCCAAAGATCGCACGCGCGACCTCGGTACGGCCTGCGCCCATGAGACCGGCAAAGCCCAAAATCTCGCCCGCGCGCAGATCAAAGGACACGTCGCGGATCTCGCGGCCGCGCGACAGGCCGCGCACCGACAGCATCACCGGATTGGCGGAGGTGTCGGGAAAATCGGTACTGTCCTCGCCCAGTTCGCGCCCGACCATCATCGAAATGATCGTCTCGATCGGGGTTTCGGCAGCCTGAACCGTGCCGACATACTTGCCGTCGCGCATCACCGTCACGCGGTCGGAAATCCGGCGGATCTCGTCCATCTTGTGGCTGATATAGACGATGCCCACGCCTTCTGAACGAAGCTGGCGGATGATGGTGAACAGCTCGGCAATCTCGGCATCATTGAGCGCGGCGGTCGGCTCGTCCATGATCAGGACGCGCGAATTGAGGTTCAGCGCCTTGGCGATCTCGATCATCTGCTGGCGCGCGATGGTCAACCCGCCGACCCGCGCCTTGGGGTCGATGTCGATATTCATGCGCTTGAACAGCTCGGCCGCGCGGGCATTCAGCGCCTTTTCGTCGATCCGCCCGAACGACAGGCGCGGCTCGTGGCCGATCATGATGTTTTGCGCCGCCGTGAGGTCGTTCATCAGGGCAAGCTCCTGATGGATGATCCCGATGCCCAAAGCCTGCGCCTGACGCGGCCCGTCGATGGTCACGGCCGCGCCGCCCACCTCGATCGTGCCGCTGTCGGGGGTATAAACGCCCGAGAGGATCTTCATCAGCGTGGATTTCCCCGCGCCGTTTTCACCCATCAGCGCATGAACCTCGCCGCCGTGCAGATCGAAGGACACCCCGTCCAGCGCCTTGACGCCCGGGAAGCTCTTCGAAATCGCCTTCATCCGGACCAGATCGCTCATAGGGATATCCCGTAAAATCGCGCGGCATTGCCGCCCATGATTGCGGCGCGCTCGTCATCGGTCAGCTCGGCGAGAAGCTGGTCGGTCAGGCTGCGCCAAAGCGCGTAATCGCCGGCAAGGTTCAGCACCGGCCAATCGCTGCCCCAGATCAGCCGCTCCGGCCCGAACCAGTCGAGCAAGCGCCCGACAACCGGCCCCAACACCGCCAGAGGATCGGCAAGCTGGGCGGGCGACACCTCGGTCAGAAGGCCGGAAAGCTTGCAATGGATGCGCGGATCAGCAGCCAGCGCGGCCATGCCCGCCAGCCATTCCTCGTCCTCTCCCCCCACCGCAAGACGCGGCTTGGCGGCATGGTCGATGACAATGGCGAGGTCGGGGTTTTGGGCCGCGAATGTCGCAAGCACGCCCAGATGGCGCGGCGTGACCAAAGCGTCGAAGGTCAGGTTCATCCGCGCCATAGTCGCCAAAGTATCGGCACGCGGCGCGGTCAAAAGCCAATCCGTCTCGGGGATGTCCTGCAGCATCGGGCGGATGCCGCGAAAGCGCGGATTGATCGCCAGATCCGAGATCTGGCCGCAGGTGCTTGGCGCGGCCAGATCGACCCAGCCCACCACACCCGCAAGGCGCGGATGTTTGAGGCGCAGGAGATAGTCGGTTTCGGCCGAGCTCGGCGCGGCCGAAACCGCAATGACCGGCGCCGTCCCCGGCATGTCGGAGGGGGCAAAATCGCGGCGGATCGGGGCAAGGGGGCCACCCTCGCCCTCGAGCCAGCCGTAATCGCCGCGTGCGAGCGACCAGAAGTGGCAGTGAGCGTCGATCTCGGTCATGTCGCGCGGCCCTCCCCAACCGCTTGTCAGCCCTTATCGTTCGGTTTGCGCCCTCAGATCGTGACGCCGCCATCCACCGACAAAGCCTGCCCCGAAACGAAGCGGCTGTCGTCGGACAGCAGATAGACGACCATCGGCGCGATATCCTCGACCGTGGCGAGACGCCCCATAGGCTGGCGCGCGATGAAGTCCTTTTCCGCCTGAACCGGGTCGGCGGCCGAGGCGATGCGGCCGCGCAGGCTGGGCGTATCGACGGTGCCCGGGCAAACCGCATTGCAGCGCAGGCCCTGTTTCACGAAATCGGCGGCAATCGCCTTGGTCAGGCCGATCACCGCGGCCTTGCTCGCGCCGTAAGCGGTGCGGTTGGCGAAACCTTTGATCGACGAGGCCATCGAGGCCATGTTCACCACCGAAACCGCGCCGGTTTCCTTGGCGCGTTCCAGCATCCCGGGCAAAAGCGCGCGGATGGTGCGCATCATCGCCTTGACGTTCAGGTCGAAAGCGAAATCCCAATCCTTGTCCGCGATTTCGAGCACATTGCCGTTGTGGACCACGCCCGCGCAGTTGAACAAACCGTCAAGCGCGCCGACCTCTGCGGCAAGGGCGTCGATCGCCTCCTGGCTGGTAACGTCGAAAGCGCGCGTCTCCATCCCGTCCAGACCGGCCAGCAGCGCGGGATTGACGTCGGTTGCGATGACATGGGCTCCCTCTGCCGCGCAGGCGATCGCCGTGGCGCGTCCGATCCCCTGCCCCGCGGCGGTGATCAGGATCCGTTTTCCCGCAAGCCTTCCCGTCCGAGCCATCTGTCCCTCCCTTGACGTGTGGTTCATATATGGACAGTCTATTCACATATGAATTTTTCTGGCAAGCAGAGATTTCGCCATGTCCGAAACCACCGATCAGCCGCCCGAAAGCGACGCGGGCGCCGCGCGCTACCGCGCCCCTGCCCTCGACAAGGGCCTTGATATCATTGAGCTTCTGGCCAAGCAGCCCGACGGGCTGACCCGCGCCGAGATCCAGCGCGACATGGGACGCAGCCCCTCGGAAATCTACCGGATGCTCGAACGTCTGGTGGCGCGCGGCTATGTCTCGCGGCTGGCCTCGGGCGATCGCTACATGCTCTCGCTCAAGCTGTTCGTGCTGGCGAATGCCCATCCGCCTTTGCGCCGTCTGGTGCATCAGGCCCTGCCGCTGATGGACCGTTTCGCACGCGAGACCCGCCAATCGCTGCATCTGGTGATGCCCGACCACGAGGCCGCGGTGGTGGCTGCGCAATCAAGCCCCGGCACGACATGGGAGTTCCGCGTGCGTGTCGGTGCGCGGCTCGATTTGCTCGATACCGGCTCGGGGATCACGCTTCTGGCCTTTCGCGACGCGGAATCGCTTGCGGCGACCCGTGCGCTTTGGGACGAGCCTGCCCGCGACGCCCGACTGGCCGCAATGGCCCCCGAGCTGGCACGCATCCGCGCCGCCGGTCACCGCATCGGCGATTCGCGGCAATTGGTCGGGGTTCAGGACATTTCGGTGCCGATCCTGTCGCCCCTCAACGAGGCGATTGCCGTCATCACCTGCGCCTTCATCGCCCATCCGGAGGGCGGCCCCGAGGATGCCGTCGCCCCGACTCTGGCGCGGCTTCAGGCTTTGTCGCGCGATCTGGCTGTGAAATAGAAGCGGGCCTCAGCCGGGGATAATTCCCTTGCGCAACAGAACATTGCCGTAAATCCGCGCCTCCTGGCAGTGCAGGATCGCAAAGGCGTTGCGGGCGCGCTCGTAAAAGGCGAACCGCTCGACCGTATCCTGGCCGACCCCTTCGGCGGCGATCAGCGGCGTGATTTCGGCCACGGTATCGGGGATCATGGCGGCATCGCCCACGACCTGCATCGTGGTCGCGGCCGCAGTCACGAATGTATCGAGCGGCAGCAAGGTCAGCACCGCCTGAACCGAGCGCGTGAGATTGGCGCCGATGGTCAGGACACTCCCGTAGCTGGTGTGTTCGGCCATGGAATAAGCGGGGAAATTCGTATCCACGATCGCCAATTCGTCGCCATGGCCCATCATGGCCAGCACATGCAGAAGCGAGGGCGAGATCAGCGGATCAATCTGTTTCAGCATCGGGTCGTCATCCTGTTTGCCGGCGCGCGGCAAAGGGCACGCGCGCGGGCGGTGGCGGTTCTAGATCATCTCGAGCGGGCGCGGCCCGTCCGGCGCGGGGAAAATGCGGTCGAGCGCGAGCAAGACATCCTCGTGCACGACCAGATCCAGCGCGGCGGCGGCATGGTTTTGCGCGACGTGATCCAAGGTCGCGGCTTTGGGAATGGCGATGGTTCCGGCGCGGTTGAGAACCCAGGCCAGCGCCAGCTGCGCCGCCGTCACGCCAAGCCCCGCCGCCAGACCGGCAAGGCGGCGATCGCCCGCCAAACGCCCCTGCTCGACCGGACTATAGGCCATCGCCGGAATCGCGCGCCCGCCCATCCACGGCAGCAGATCATATTCGGGACCGCGCCGCGTCAGATTGTAGAGGACCTGGTTCGTGGCGCAGCGCGTACCGCCCGCCGCGATCAGATCCTCCATGTCTTCGGCATCGAAATTGCTCACGCCCCAATTGCGGATCAGCCCGCGATCGCAAAGCGCCTCCATCGCGGAAACCGTCTCGGCCAAGGGGATCTCGCCGCGCCAATGCAGCAGGTAGAGATCAAGCCGGTCGGTCCCGAGGCGGCGCAGGCTGGCCTCGCAGGCGCGGGGCAACGCGCTGGCCGAGGCGTTCCACGGATAGGCCTTGGAGACCAGAAACAGCCCGTCGCGACGGCCCGATATCGCTTCGCCGACAAGGGTCTCCGCTTCGCCGTCGGCATACATTTCCGCGGTGTCGATCAGGGTCATGCCCAGCTCGATCCCGTACCGCAGCGCCGCAATCTGGGCCGCGCGGAGCGAGGGGCTCTCGGCCATTTTCCACGTTCCCTGCCCGAGGGCCGGAACGCTGTCGCCGGATGGAAAGGTGACTGTGGGTTTCATGCTCCGATCCTGCCCCGCGCATCCGCCCCGCGCAAGCGGCGTGATTGCCCCCGCAAGCGCGCCATGCCACTTCTTGGCCGAACGAGCACAGGAGAGACCATGACGGACGCGCGCGAACGGATGGAAGACATCGCCATGGACCAGCCGCCTTTCTCGGTGCTGCTGGGGATCAGGATCCTCTCGGTCAGCCCCGACGAGGTGGTCGCGGAAATGCCGGTCACCCTTGATCTGAGCAACCGCAACGGCGTCCTGCACGGCGGCGCGATCATGAGCTTTGCCGACAATGTCGGCGGCACCGCGACCATGATGAACCTGCCCGAAGGCACCACAACGACGACGGTGGAAAGCAAGACGAATTTCCTGCGCCCGATCCGCATCGGCGATACCGCCCGCGCCACCTCGATCCCGCTCCACAAGGGGCGCACGATGATGGTCTGGCAGACCTCGATCACGCGCGGCGACGGCAAACTGGCGGCGGTGGTGACCCAGACCCAGCTGGTCATGGTCTGGGAAGAAGGCAGGGGCTAAGCGCCCCGCCTCCGCCCGCCTGCCCGCTTGCCGCGCCTATTCGGCGGGCCCGACCTCGAGGACCACTCCGGCCAGCCCGTCGATCCCGCCCTCCAGCCGGTCGCCCGCCGTCACCGCGCCCACGCCCGCAGGCGTGCCGGTCATGATCAGATCGCCCGGCGAGAGGTGATAGAGATGCGAGAGATCCGAGACGATCTCGGCGACGCTCCAGACCATGTCGGACAGCAGCGCATCCTGCCGGACCGTGCCGTTCTGCGCCAAGTGGATGCGCTGCGCGCCGACCGCGCCTAAAGCCTCGCGCCGCGTCAGCGCGCCGAGAACCGCCGAGCCCTCGACGTCTTTGGATGTGTCCCAAGGCTGGCGCTTGGACTTGGAGCGCGCCTGAAGGTCGCGCCGCGTCATGTCGAGCCCCGAACCATAGCCGAAGATCACCCCCTCGACCTGATCGGGGGCGATGCGGAAAGCGGGCGCACCGATCGCGATGACCAGCTCCATTTCGTAGTGGAAGTCCTCGGTGCCGGGCGGATAGGGCAGAACCGCACCGCTTTGGGTCACGGCATGCGGAGCCTTGGTGAAATAGAAGGGCGCCTCGCGGTCGACCTCATTGCCCATTTCGGCGGCATGGGCGGCATAGTTGCGCCCCACGCAAAAGATGCGGTTGACCGGATAGCGGGCGGTCTCGGCCAGCACGGGGATTGATCGGGGCGCGGCCGGCGCGAAGAGATAATCGGTCACAGTGGTCTCCTGTTGGGGGCGGGGATAGGCGAACTCCGGCAAATTAGCCTTATGCTAACGAATTTCACGCAACCAGCGCCGTTGCCCGCGCCCAATTTTCGTGGCATTAGATGGCGAAAGCAACCGAGGGCAGGGTCCGGAAATGACCGATTTCGCGCAACGCCGCACCATGATGGTCGACACTCAGGTGCGACCCAACGAGGTGACAAGCTACCCTGTCATCGACGCCATGCTGACCGTTCCGCGTGAGCAATTCGTCCCCGACGCCCTGCGCAATGTCGCCTATGCCGGCGAGAACATCGAACTCGCGCGCAACCGCGTCGAGCTGGAGCCGCGCACCATCGGCCGCATGCTCGAGGCGCTCGACCTGCAATCCTCCGACCTCGTGCTGCATGTCGGCTGCGGCTACGGCTATGCCACCGCCCTGATGGCCCGCATTGCCGAGGCCGTCGTCGCGACCGAGGAAAACCCCGATATGGCTGCCGAGGCGCAAAGCCGCCTTGCCGCGCAAGACATCTATAACGTCGCCGTCACGCAGGCCGATCTGACCGCCGGCTGGCCCGGTCAGGCGCCCTATGACGCCATGCTGGTCGGCGGCGCGATCGAGGCCCTGCCCCAAGCCATCGCCGATCAACTTCGCGAGGGCGGCCGCATTGTCGCCTTGTTTGTCGAAGGCCAGCTTGGCACGGTGCGTCTGGGCCACAAACTCGACGGCCAGATCAACTGGCGTAACGTCTTCAACGCTTTTGCCCCGATCCTGCCAGGTTTCAAACGTGTTTCGAGCTTTGCGCTCTGACTGCATCAGAAAGGCTCGTTAATGATTGGACGTACATTCAAGGCCCTGCGTCGCCCGCTTTTCGCCGCGCTGATCGCAGGGGCCTCGGCCCTGCCCGCGATGGCCGAAACCTTGGCCGATACGATGGTCGCGGCCTATCGTCATTCGTCGCTTCTCGAACAGAACCGCGCGGTTTTGCGTGCTGCCGACGAAGATGTCGCCACGGCAATGTCGGCGCTGCGTCCGGTCGTGAGCTGGATCCTCGAGCAGAACTACCAAAACATCGAAGGTTTCGACGTCCGCCAGACCGCCCTGTCGCTGCAGGCGCAGATGACGATCTATGATTTCGGCCGGAGCCAGGTCGCCATCGACGGTGCCAAGGAAACGGTTCTTGCCACGCGCTCGGCGCTGGTCGGCGTCGAACAGGACGTGCTTTTGTCCGCGGTCGAGGCCTATCTGAACGTGCGTTCGGCCCTCGAACAGGTTGACCTCCAACAAAACTCGGTGCGCGTTCTGTCGCAGGAACAGCAGGCGGCAACCGACCGCTACGAGGTTGGCGAGATCACTTTGACCGACGTGTCGCTGGCCGATGCCGCCCTTGCCGCGGCCCGCGCCAACCACGCCGCCGCCGAAGGCAGCCTCGAAGTCGCGCGCGAAGCCTATCTCGCCGTGACCGGCCGCATGCCCAACAACCTTTCGGCCCCGCCGCCGACGCCGACGCTGCCCCCCTCGCTGGATCAGGCACGCGGCATTGCGCAGCGCACCCATCCGGGCATCCATCAGGCACAACATTCCGCAGCCGCATCCGAGCTCGGTGTGGCCGCTGCCGCGGCGGAACGTCGTCCGACCATCACCGGCAGCGTCGGCATCGCCAGCCAGCGCGGCAACTCCCTGGGCATTCGCGACGCCGATACCCGCGATACCGGCTCGGCCTCCTTGTCGATGTCGCAGACGATTTACTCGGGCGGCCGCCTCTCGGCGCAGCACCGCAAGGCCATGGCGCAGCGCGATTCCGCGCGGGCGCAGCTTTTGGGCACCTCGCGTCAGGTCAGCCAGGCGGTCGGGACCGCTTGGGCAGGGATCGACGTGGCCCGCGCCCAGATCCGCGCCATCGACGAGCAGATCGTCGCGGCGCAACAGGCCTATGACGGCGTGCGCGAAGAGGCCACTTTGGGGGCGCGGACCACCCTGGACGTGCTCGATGCCGAACAAAGCCTCCTCGAGGCGCGTGCAAGCAAGATTTCGGCCGAGGCCGATCTCCAGTTAGCACATTATCAACTTTTGGCTGCTATGGGTTTGCTGACGGTAGAAAACCTGAAGCTCGGGATCCCGACCTATGACCCATCAGCCTATTACAATGCGGTGCGCAACGCGCCTTCGACCAGCAGCCAGGGCCAAAGCCTTGACCGCGTGCTGCGCGCAATCGGCCGGGGCGAATAACCCGACCGGATGTCTTTCTGCCAAATCGGCCTGGCGGGGTGCCCGTCATGGCTGATCTTGGTGAAAACGCCTCCGCCAGCGAAATCTCCGAAAATATTGGTGATGTTCTTGCCTCGATCCGTCGCCTGATCGCGCAGGACGAGGCCAACCGCAGCGTGACGGACCCCGGCCAACGCCTCCGTCAGGTCGCGATCGATCAGGCGGAGGTCGCGCGGAACCAGCCCGTGCAAGCGTCACAGGCCGCGCCGCGCCACGCGCCCCAATCGCCACCCTTGATGCTCGGCGATCCGGATATGGTCCCCCCGCAAGGCAATGCGAAGCCGCCGATGCGCCCGCGTCCCGCGAATGAATCCCGACCGCTCCGCATCGCGCCCGAGGGCGGCCCGACCGCCCCACCGCCGCTTTCGCACGGCCAACAGGCGGCAACGCCCCACCGCATGACCGAGCGGCGCTTTCCCGCGCCGCCCCCGATGCAACCGGCCACGCTGCGCCCCGAGCACCTGACCATGCCGGAGCCGCGCCCCTTCCAGCAACGCGAGATGCGGCCCGATCTCGGAGCACAAACCGCGCCGGCGGCCCCTCGCGCGCTCACCGGCGACATGGCCGGGTTCGCTGGTGATGCGACGGCGCCGCGCGATGATGCGTCTGTCGAGGCAGCCGCGCCCCTGTACGACGAGACGCGCCTTCCTGAACCCGAGGGTTTTGCCGCAACCCCCCCAGCACTGCCGCAGCCGGATCGGGACATGCGGGATGACGAGGGACTGTCCTTCGTGAGCGTCGAGGAGACTGCCCCCGCACCCGCCTCCGTCGAAGAGGAGCTGCACCTTTTCGCCGCCCCCGAAGACGAGATGACGACCGACCGGCTTTTGCGCAACCTGATCCGGGACGCCGTGCGCGAAGAGCTTCAGGGCGAGCTCGGCAGCCAGTTCAGCCGCAACCTCCGCCGCCTCGTGCGTTCGGAAATCGATCTCGCCCTGCGCCGGATCCGCAAAAGCGCCTGACCACCGCCCAAAAGAAAACGGGGCACGCTGGTGCCCCGTTCTCGACAGATGTGATGCAGGAGGCCCGGCGCGCGCCGAACCCGTCGCTCAGTTGAGGTATTTCTCGGGATCGACGCTTTCAAAGCCGTCGCGGACTTCGAAGTGGACGATACCCTGATTACGGGCCCGACCCAGCGTGGTGCCGGTGCTGACCTTGTCGCCCTTGTTCACCGCGACATTGTCGAGCCCCGCGTAAACGGTCATCAGATTGCCGTCATGGCGCACCACGATGATCGGAACGTTGTCGACATCGCGCGTGATCGCCGCGACCGTCCCGCTGCCTGCCGCCGTCACTGCCGAGCCGGGCGCAGCGGAGATGTCGATACCCTCGTTCGTGCCCTTTTTATAGGTCCGCGCGATAGCGCCGTTGGCGGGCATCCGGAACTTGCCCGAACCCGAGGCCGCCGTCCGCGTCTTGCCCAGATCGGGCGCGTTCGGCGCGGCCACCTTGGTGGCGGCAGGGATGGTTTTCTCGTTTGGCAGCGGCTCGGCTGCCGAAGGCGGGCGCGGCGTCGGGCTCGCGGTCCCCGGCGCATTCACCACCTCTGCGGTTTTCGCCGGAGCCTGACCCGCCACCGGTATCAGCAGACGTTGGCCCGGACGCACCGCCATATCGGGGGTCAAGCCGTTCCAGCTTGCCAGATCATTGACCGTCACGCCGTATTTGCGGGCAATCGACCAACCGGTTTCGCCCGAAACAACCACATGCTGTTTGGGCTGCGGCGCCGGTTGCTGCACGGTTTTCGCGGTGCTGCCCGACAGGGTTTTCGAGGTGACTGCCGCCTCTTGCGTCGGCACATTGGGCTTGCGCACGCCTTGGCCGGCAAAGGGATCGCTGACCTGACCGGTCGAGGAAACCGGCACCGTCACCATTGCCGGCGCGGCTCCCGCCACGCGGGTCGGCAGCGCCACAACCGCACCGGCATTCAGCACACTGCTCGCGTCAAGCGCGTTATATTGTGCGACCTGCCCCGCATTCAGCCCCAACCGCGAAGCGATCGAGGCGATCGTATCGCCCTGGCGGGCAACCGCGACCTGATAGCCGGGATAAGAAATCACGCCGCGCTGGTCGGGTTGCGGCCGCGGTTGCGCGGCAGCGGCGGCATCGCTGGTCTTCAGCCCGCCGGTCCGCAGATCGGGATCGAAATTCCGGAGATCGAAGCCGGTATATTCGCCATTCGGCCCGCATGACGCCAAGGCCAACAGGGTCAATGCGCCCGCTGCGGAAAGTCTGAAACCCGTCATTTGCCCGTCCTTATTTGCCTCGGCTTGCGTCGGGGGTCATGTCTGTCCCAACCCCTCGACCAGCGGCACGAAACGCACCTGCCGCAATTCGTCATAGTCGAAACCCGTCTCGGAGCGGCGCACGCGGATCAGCGTCTGCACCGCATCGGACTGGCCGACCGGAACCACCATGATACCGCCGATCTTCAACTGCGCCAAGAGCGGGCCAGGCGGATCTTCGGCCGCGGCGGTCACAATAATGCGGTCGAAGGGCGCCTGTTCCGGCAACCCGAAAGAGCCGTCGGCCACGCGGGTGGTGATATTCGTCAGCCCGAATTGCTGGAAGATCTCTTCGGCCTCGACCACCAGCCTGCGGTGGCGGTCGACGGTATAGACCCGCCGGCACAGCAGCGCGAGGATCGCGGCCTGATAGCCCGATCCCGTCCCGACCTCGAGCACCTTGTCGCGCGGACCGACCTCGAGCGCCTGCGTCATCAGCCCGACAACCGAGGGCTGGCTGATCGTCTGGCCGCAAGGGATCGGCAGCGGCGTATCCTCGTAGGCGCGATCCTCGAAATGGCCGCGCACGAAGGGGCCGCGGTCGATCCGCTCCATCGCCTCGAGCACACGCGGATCCGTCACCCCGCGCGAGCGGAGCTGGAAGAGGAAGCGCATCTTGCGTTCCGGGATGTCATCGGGGTCACTCATCCCTGGTCAAATACTCCGCGCAATTGCGACAGGCTGTCGTAGCAGGTCAGATCCGGCCGCATCGGCGTCACCGAAATATAGCCCGCCATGTTCAAATCAACATCACTGCCCGGCGTCGCGTCAACATTTTGCGACCCTCCGACCACCCACAGAAAACGCCGTCCGGTGGGCGAAATATAGGGTTCGACCTCGAAGCGGGTGCCCCGGCGGCGGCCTTGCGGCGCGGCGCGTGTGCCTTTGACCTCGGCGGCCGGACAGGCGGGGAAGTTCACGTTGTAGAACAGGCGGAAATCGACATCCGATTGCCAATCTCCGTGATCGAGAAGCTGGCGGATGATGCGGGGGGCATGTTTGCGCGCCGCCTCGAAGGGGTCGGCCAGACCGGCCGTGCCCGCGCCCAGATATTGCGACAAGGCGATCGCGGGCAGGTTCTGGAGCGCCGCCTCCATCGCGCCGCCGATCGTGCCGGAGTACATCGCGTTCTCGCCGGAGTTGTTGCCGCGGTTCACGCCCGAGAGCACCAGATCGGGCGGACAATCCTTCATCACGTCCGAGATCGCGGCCAGAACGCAATCGGCGGGGCTGCCTTCGGCGGCATAGCGGCGCTCGCCGAGCTTCGCGATCATCGTGGGGTGGGTATAGCTGATGCAATGGGCAACGCCCGATTGCTCGAAAGCGGGGGCGACGGTCCAGACCTCGCCAGAGGGCCCGGCGATCTCCTGAGCGATCTCGGTCAAAGCCTCGAGGCCCGGGGCGTTGATCCCGTCGTCATTGGTGATGAGAATCCGCATCTTCTGTCCCGCTTCCTGCTTTGCGCCGCTTGGCAATACAATTAACCGTCACGAGAGTCGGCGACAAGCAGCCGATAAGGCCAGCACCAATTGACAAAGATGCCGCCCTGTTCATTTGACCTTACCGAGCCGCGCAGGCACTATTGCCGCAGGCCTTTGTTGCGGAACCGAAATGCAGATCTATCTTCCCATCGCAGAGGTCGTGGTCAACGCGCTGACCCTGATCGGTCTGGGGGGCGTCGTGGGCGTCATGAGCGGGCTGTTCGGCGTCGGCGGAGGTTTCCTGATCACGCCCCTGCTGTTTTTCATCGGCATCCCCCCCGCGATTGCGGTGGCGACCGGCGCCAATCAGGTGGTGGCCTCGTCCTTTTCCGGCGTGCTCGCCCACCTCAAACGCAAGACCGTCGATTTCCGCATGGGCTGGGTGCTACTTGCAGGCGGGCTTGTCGGATCGTCCGTGGGGGTCATCATCTTCAACATGCTCGAAAGACTCGGGCAGGTCGATCTGGTGGTGCAGCTTTGCTACGTCGTCTTTCTCGGGCTGATCGGGACGATGATGTTCAAGGAAAGCCTCGGAGCGCTGCGCCGCGCCAAGGCCGGACCGATCAAACCCGCGCGCCGCAACCAGCATGTCTGGGTCCACCGCTGGCCGTGGAAGGTGAAATTCCGCGCCTCGGGGCTGTACATCAGCATCTGGCCGCCCCTGATGGTCGGGGCCGCAGTCGGGGTTCTGGGCGCGATCATGGGGGTCGGCGGCGGCTTCATCATGGTGCCCGCCATGATCTATCTGCTTGGAATGCCGACGAAAGTCGTGATCGGGACCTCGCTTTTCCAGATCACCTTCCTGTCCGCCTACACTACGCTGATGCATGCGGTTTTCTCGAATACCGTCGATGTCATGCTGGCGATCCTGCTGATCGTGGGCGGGGTGATCGGCGCACAGATCGGCGCCAATCTCGGAGCGAAACTCAGGGCCGAGCAGCTGCGCATCCTCATGGCGCTTTTGGTGCTTGCGGTCTGCGGGCGGCTGGCGCTCGATCTCTTTCTGCGCCCCGAAGAGCTTTACTCGATCACGCCGGGGCTGATCGGATGAGGGGCGGATTCTGGGCCGCTCTGGCGCTTTGCGCGACCGCATGGGCCGCGACGGCGCAGGATACGACCTATCCCAATTTCGGCGACCCCCAAAGCCCGCCGCGCGGAGTCGCGACTTTCCCCCATGTTCCGGCCGAACAGGTCGTGGCGGGGCTTTCGCATAACGACGTCGATATCACGACAAATTTCGACGGCTCCGAGATCATCATCTACGGCGCGATCAAACGCGAAAGCGCAATCCCGCCCGGGCCGCCGCTCGATGTGATCGTCACCGTCGAGGGACCGCCGCAATCGGTCACCATCCGCAAGAAAGAGCGCAATCTCGGCGTCTGGATGAACACCGAAAGCCTGCGCATCGGCTCGGCACCGGATTTTTACGTCATCGCGACCACGGGCCCGCTCGACCGCATTCTTCTGCCCGAACAGGATGCGAGCCACCGCATCTCGATCCCGCAGGCGATCCGCGCTTTCGCAGGGCCGGTCACGGTCGAGAATACCGTCCCCTTCACCGAGGCCTTCGTGCGGCTGCGGCAGGAAAGCGACCAGTACCGCCTCGACGAACATGCGGTGCGGCTGGTCGAGCAAACCCTGTTTCGTGCCGATGTCCGACTGCCCTCGAGCATCGTCGAAGGCACCTATTCGACCCGCATCTTCCTGCTGCGCAACGGCGTGGTGATCGACACCTATCGCGCGCCGATCATCGTCCAGAAGGTCGGGCTGGAGCGTTGGCTCTATCGTCTCTCGCTCGAACAGCCGCTGCTTTACGGGATGATGTCGCTCCTGATCGCGGTCGGCGCGGGCTGGGCGGCCTCTGCGGCCTTCCGCAGCTTCAAGCGCCAGTAGATGCGCCGCCTCCTGGCCGTCCGGCCTAATGCCCCGTGACCTCGCCGCGCCGGAAGGGGCCGAGTTCGGTCAGGATCTCGATATCGTTTTCGACCGCATCGCGTTCGCGACGCAGATAATCGGCGACCGCATTTCGGAAACCGGGGTCGGCGATCCAGTGGAGTGAATGGGTCTCGACCGGAAGATAGCCGCGCGCAAGCTTGTGCTCGCCCTGCGCACCCGCCTCGACGCGGGCGAGATCATGGTCGATCGCCCAATTGATCGCCTGATGGTAGCACAGCTCGAAATGGAGGAAGCGGTGATCCTCGAGGCAACCCCAATAGCGCCCGTAGATCGTATCGCCGCCCAGAAAATTCAGCGCGCCCGCAATGGGTTCGCCGTCGATTTCGGCCAGAACCAGCAAGCAGTCGTCGCGCATCGTCTCTTGAAGCCGGTCGAAAAACGCCCGCGTCAGATAGGGCCTGCCCCATTTGCGCGAGCCGGTGTCCTGATAAAAAGACCAGAAGGCATCCCAATGTTCGGGGCGCAGATCCTCGCCGGTCAGAAGCCGGATCTCGCCGCCGAAAGCCTGCGCCCGCTCGCGCTCCTTGCGGATGGCCTTGCGTTTGCGCGAGGACAGTTCGCCCAGAAAATCCTCGAAAGAGCCGTAGCCGTGGTTGAGCCAGTGATATTGCTGGGTCACGCGGGGCAAGAAGCCCACCTTTTCGCCAAGTGCCGCCTCGGCCTCGGTGCAGAAGGTGACATGGGCGCTCGACATGCCCGAGCGGCCCGCAACCTCGGCCATGGCCTGCAAAAGCGCGGCCTGCACCTGCGGATCGCGCGCGAGCAGACGAGGGCCGGTGACCGGCGTAAAGGGCACGGCGCATTGCATCTTGGGGTAATAATCCCCGCCCGCACGCATATAGGCTTCGGCCCATCCGTGATCGAAGATATATTCGCCCTGAGAGTTATTCTTTAGATAACAAGGTGCTACCCCGACAACAACGCCGTCGAGCCGCGCAACCAGATGGCTCGGGAACCAGCCGTTAGCCTCGCCGACCGAACCCGAATCCTCGAGCGCGGCCAGAAAGCGGTGGGTGACAAAAGGATTGCCGCCATCGCCGCAGCCGTCCCATTCGGCCGCGGAAATACCGGAAATCGCTGAGAGGACGGAAACAGTCAATTCGCTCATATCAGGCAAGCTAGGCCGAATTCGCGCAAGCACAAGGGGCGGTTGAGGGTTGGCGCGGCAAGGCGGCCGAACCGCCCGCCCCAACCATCCCGCGCATACACAACCCGCGCGGGGTTACTTCGCGGCGCGGTAATCCTCGAAGGTGATGTTGTCGGCGACCTGACGGGCCGCGCCCTCTTCGGTCTCGTTGCGGATGGTCCAGCACAGGACCGGCACGCCCGCCGCTTTGAGCTTGCCCACCGCCGGATTGGCGAGGTCGACATGGTCATGCGAGATGAAGCCCGAGCCGGTGCGCTCGTAATCGGCAATCGCGCCCAGATGCGCGCGCTCTGCCGCATCCAGCATCGGCCATTCTTCCCCGTCATAGGCGCAGGTCGTCAGCCCGACCGCGATCTCGGGGGCCTCCGCATGGAAGGCCGCGACGGTTTCGGGGTTGAAGGACATGACGGCCACCGGCCCGTCATAGGTCTTGAGCTCGTCGGCGACGCGCTTTTGCAGATCGCCGATATTGCTGCCCAGACGCCCGTCCTGATCCTTGATCTCGATGAGCAAAGGCACCTGCCCCGCGACAAGGCGCAGCATTTCGCCCAGGGTCGGGATGCCCTCGTTGGTCTTGAGCAGACGGAAATCCGCCAGATCCTCGAGCGTCAGATCGGCGACAAAGGATTCGTCGCCGGCCATCCGGCTCAGGTCGTAATCGTGGAAAACCACCGGCGCGCCATCGACGCACCGCTGGATATCACATTCGATGGCATAGCCCGCCTCGATCGCGGCACGGAAAGCGGCGAGGCTGTTCTCCGGCACGCCCGGCCCATGCAAACCGCGATGGGCGATCGGCATGGTCAGGAAGTCAGCGGGCAATGCAGCCATCATGCAACCTCGAAAATCGCTTCGATTTCAACAGCAACGCCGCGCGGCAGCGCGGGGGCCGAGACGGCTGCGCGGGCGTGGCGGCCCTTGTCGCCAAAGACTTCGACCATGAGATCCGAGCAGCCGTTGATGACTTCGGGCTGGTCGGTGAATTCCGGCGTCGAGTTCACAAAGCCGTTCAGCTTGACGACGCGGGTGATGCGGTCGAGCGAACCCAGCGCCGCACGCGCCTGCGCCAGAAGCGCCAGACCGCAGGCCCGCGCGGCTTCAGCACCGGCTTCGGCAGCCATATCCGCGCCCAGACGGCCGGTGATCAGACCGCCCGGACCCGAGCTGATCTGGCCCGACACGAACAGCAGGTTGCCGGTCTGCACATAGGGCACATAATTCGCCGCAGGTGCCGGCGCTGCCGGAAGCGTGATGCCCAATTCTGCGAGTTTGCTGTCGATGCTCATGCCTGTCCCTCGGCTCAGATAAAGATTTCACGGGATTGTCGCCGCCAGCCCGCCCCAGCGCAAGGGGTCTAGTGGCGCGATTGTGCCGCGGCGCACCGGCCGCGACAGGCAGCCACCGGCCGCCCGCCGCTTTACGCGACCAGAGCCTCGGCGCGTTTGAGATCGACGCTCACCAGCTGGCTCACGCCCTGCTCGACCATGGTGACGCCGAACAGCCGGTCCATCCGCGCCATGGTGACGGCATGGTGGGTGATGACCAGGAACCGCGTACTCGTCCGGCGCGTCATCTCGTCCATGAGATCGCAGAACCGCGTGACGTTCGCGTCGTCAAGCGGAGCGTCAACCTCGTCGAGCACGCAAATCGGGGCCGGATTGGCCAAAAACACCGCGAAGATCAGCGCCATTGCCGTCAGCGTCTGCTCGCCGCCCGACAGAAGGCTGAGCGTCGACAGCTTCTTGCCCGGCGGCTGGCACATGATCTCCAGTCCGGCATCCAGCGGATCATCGGATTCGACCAGAACCAGTCGCGCCTCTCCGCCACCGAAAAGATGGGTGAAAAGCGTCACGAAATTGGCGTTGACCGTATCGAAAGCCGACAAGAGGCGCTCTCGCCCCTCGCGGTTGAGGCTGCCGATACCGGCGCGCAGCTTGCGGATCGCCTCGGTCAGATCGTTCTTTTCGCCCGCCAAACGGTCGCGTTCGGTTTCCAGCGCCTGCTTGTCGTCATCGGCGCGCAGGTTGACCGCGCCAAGCGAATCGCGGGCCTGACGCAAACGCGCGATTTCGGCTTCAAGCTTGGCCGCATCGGCCATGACGGCGGGATCGAGATCCAGCGTTTCCAGCAGGGCCTCGGGCGACCCTTCCGTCTCTTCGAGGATGCGCGCGCGGGCTGCCTCCTCGCCTTCGCGGGCGGCCTCCGAGCGGGCCTCGCGGGTGGCGCGGAGCTCGCGCGCATCGGATGCGGCGCGGGCGCTGTCGCGTTCGGCATCGCTTTTGGCGCGCAGATCGGCATCGGCTTCGGTCAGAACGGCGCGGGCGCGATCCAGACGGTCGCGGGCCGCAGCCTCGGCTTCGGTCAGGATCACGCGACGCTCGGCGAGAAGCTCGGGCTGGGCGCGCGCCTCCTCGAGATCCTCCATCGTGGCGTCCCGACGTTCGGCCAGTTCGCGGGCGCGGGCATCGGCCTGCTCGAGCCGCAGGCGCCAACCCGATTCCTCTTTGGTGATTTCCTGCAAGCGCTTGGTGCGCGCCAACCCGTCGCGGCGGATTTCCTCCAGCGCGGAGCGGCGCGACATGGTGGCAATGCGCGCGGCCTCGACGCCGGTGCGGGCGTAATCGAGCGCATCGGCTGCTGCCGCGCGGTCGGGCAGCTCGGCCAATGTCCGCTCCGCCTGCGCCAGACGCGAGCCCGCGTCACCCGCATCAGCGCGGTGGCGGGCAAGTTCGGCGCGCGCGGATTCGGCGCGGCTGTTGGCCAAAGCCAGCTCGGATTCGGCGCGGGTCGCGGCACGCACGGCCTCGGACAGGGCACGTTCGGCCTCGCGGCGCGATTCACGCGCACGCTTTTCGGCGTTGGTCGCGGTATCGAGTTCGGCGCGCGCCTCGGCATGGCTTTCGGCGGCAACCGAGGCCCGTTCGCGCGCGGCTTCGGCCTGTTCGGAGACTTCGGAGAGCTGGTTGACCTTTTGCAGATGCAGCGCCGCCGCCGAAGAGGCATCGCCCGCATTGACCCGCATTCCGTCCCAACGGAAAAGATCGCCCTCGCGCGTGACCAGCCGCTGGCCGGGGCGCAGAGCGGGCTGCAAAGCCGCGCCGGTTTGCGCATCGGCCACCAGACCGACCTGCGAGAGCCGCCGCGCCAAAGCCTCGGGGCCCTCGACATGGGGCGCGAGCGGCGACGCGCCTTGCGGCAGCGCATCATCCGCACCGTAGCCGGTCAGAAGATACCAGCCCGATCGACCATCCTCGGCCAGACCCGCGTTCAAATCATCGCCCAAAGCCGCGCCGAAAGCGGCTTCGAAGCCTTTGGCCACGCGCACCGCATCAAGGATCGCCTTGCCGCCGGTCTCGCCGCGTTCGACCAAACGGCGCAGCGCCGCCATTTCGGAGGCGAGCGCCGAAGACTCGCCCTCGGCCTCGGCCCGAAGGGCGCGCGCGGCGCTTTCGCGGATTTCCAGTTCGGCGCGGGCAGCCTCGGCGTCGATCAACGCCTCTTCGGCAGCCTCCGCCCCGTCGCGCGCTTGCGCCTGACCTTCTTCGGCCACAGCCAAAGCGGCCTCGGCCTCCTGACCGGAAGCAGCGGCGCGTTCGACCGCCTCGGCGGCGGCGGTCGCCGCCTTCTCGGCACGTTCCAGCATGGCGCGCAGATCGGCGGCGAGACGTTCCGCCGATTGGTAGCGCGCCGCAAGGCGCGCGGATTCGTCGGTCAATTCGGCAAGGCTCGCCTCGACCTCGCGCAGGGCCTCGGTGGCTTGCGAAGCGGTATCCGCCGCCGCCTCGAGACGCTCGTCATGGCCTTCGGCCGCCTTGCCGATCTCGGTGCGCTCCCAGACCAGACGCTCGACCACCTCGCCCGCATCGCGGTTGAGCGCGCCTTCGCGTTCGAGGTCATGCTCAAGCTGGGCGATGCGCGACAGCAGCGTGTCGATCGCCTGACGGGCGCGGTTTTCCGCTTCGTCGAGGGCCTCGCGCTCGACCGTCGCGCGGGACAGGATCGCGGTCGCGATCTGCTCTTCTTCGCGCAGGGGCGGCAAAGCAGCTTCGGCGGTCTCTCGGTTTTCAATCGCGATACGGGCGACGGTTTCCGCCAAAGAGGCCGCTTTGATCGCCTCCTGCAAGGCACCCGCCGCACTGGCGCGGGCGGCATCGGCCTCGGACCAGCGCCGGTAAAGCAGCACGCCTTCGGCCACGCGCAAAGCCGCGCCGATCTCGCGATATTTCGCGGCAGCACGCGCCTGACGCGCCAAAGAGGCCGCCTGCGAGGTCAGCTGGTCAAGCGTATCGTCCACGCGCGTCAGATTGGCCTCGGCGCCGTTGAGCTTGAGCTCCGCCTCGTGACGGCGCTGGTAAAGCCCTGAAATCCCGGCAGCTTCTTCGAGAATGCGGCGGCGAGCCTTCGGCTTGGCATTGATCAGCTCGGCAATCTGGCCCTGACGCACCAGCGCAGGCGAATGCGCGCCGGTCGAGGCATCCGCGAACAGCATCTGCACATCGCGCGCCCGCACTTCCTTGCCGTTGATACGGTAGGCGGAGCCGGCATCGCGGGTAATGCGGCGCGAAATATCGAGCGTCGACGCCTCGTTGAGCGCCGCCGGCGCGAGGTGGTCGCTATTGTCGATGGTCAGCGTGACTTCGGCATGGGCGCGCGCTCCGCGGCGGGTGGTGCCCGCGAAAATCACATCCTCCATCCCGTCGCCGCGCATCGCGGTCGGGCGGTTTTCGCCCATGACCCAGCGCAGGGCCTCGAGCAGGTTGGATTTTCCACAGCCATTCGGCCCGACCACACCGGTCAGACCTTCGCGGATGACCAGATCGGTCGGGTCCACGAAACTTTTGAACCCATTGAGACGCAGCCGGTCGAAGCGCAAAAACTTATCCATAGAATCAGGTTATGATCGGCGGATAATCTTTCACCCCCGCAGGCACGTCAACCAATAGCGCTAAATCTGGGGGAAGTGTATTAAGGTTTCCACAACATTTGAGGGATAAACTCGGTCCGGACCGACTGCTAGGATGGCACCATGATACTTGCGCTCGCGACCATTCTTTGTTTCCAGCTCATCGGCGAGACAATCTCGCGCGGGTTGGGGCTGCCTTTGCCGGGGCCGGTGATCGGCCTGATGCTTCTGGTGCTGTCGGGGATCATTCGCCCGCAGCTGATCACTTTCCTGCGCACGGCCGCGAATGGCTTGTTGAGCCAGCTTTCGCTGTTTTTCGTGCCCGCAGGCGTCGGCATCATCACCCATCTCGCGCAGTTTCGCGAAAACGCTTTGGGGATTTCGGTGGCGCTCGTCGTCTCGACGGTGCTCGCTATCGCGGTGGGGGCTCTGGCCTTTGTCGGCGTCGCCAAGCTGACCGGCCAGTCCGAGGTCGACCAGATCGATACCGGAGGGGACGGGGCATGAACAACGCCGCTCAAATCTGGACCTATCTCTCGCAAGAGCCGCTGCTGTGGCTCTGCGCGACGCTTTTTGCCTATGCGACCGGCGATTTCGTCTTCCGCAAATCGGGACGACGCAGCGTCGCGAACCCGGTTCTGATCGCGGTCACCATCCTCGCCTTGCTGCTTGGCGCGACGAAGACCGACTACAAAACCTATTTCGAGGGCGCGCAATTCGTCCATTTCATGCTCGGGCCGGCGACGGTCTGCCTTGGACTGCCGCTTTACGACAACCTCGACCGGCTCAAACATGCGGTCCTGCCTCTGGTTGCGGCGCTGCTCGCCGGATCGCTGACGGCCATCGTTTCGGTGCTGGCGCTGGCGAAATTCTTCGATCTCGGGCCGGTGATGATGGCCTCGCTCGCGCCGAAATCGACGACGGCTCCGGTCGCGATCGGGATCTCGGAGAGCCTCGGCGGCGAGCCCACGATCACGGCGGTTCTGGTCATTCTCACGGGGATCATCGGGGCGATCGTGGTGACGCCGCTTTTGAACCTGCTGCGCATCCGCGACTGGCGCGCGCGCGGCTTTTCGGTCGGCGTTGCCGCCCACGGGATCGGCACCGCCCGCGCGCTTCAGGTCAACGAGACCGCAGGCGCATTCGCCGGTATGGGCATGGGACTGAACGCTGTGCTGACCGCGATCGTCGCGCCGCTCGTGCTGCGGCTTTTCCAGTAAGGCGTCGATAACACAACAAAAAAGGCCGCCCCGAAGGACGGCCCGGCAACGCCATTGATCGCGGTCGCTTATGCGGCCTCGGCCTCTTCAGCTGCGTGGCGACGCTCGCTTTCCTCGCGCGACAGCGCGACAGAGGTGCGCACACCTTTCGCCACAAATTCCATCAGGCCCTTCACCACGCGCTCGTTGGGGTCGATCCCCGCGCAGGACAGGACCTCGCGGCCGTCGCGCGAACGCGCCCAGCGGGCGATCTGGTCAGGACCATTGCCGTATTTCTTGTCGTCGGCGATCGCATCATCCAAAGCTGCCAGCACCACGGCGGCAAACAGTTTGCGGGCACGCTGCCCTTGTTCGAAATTGAAAGCCGAACCATCAACGAAGTCGCGCATTTTTTCATCCTGTTCATTGCCGGCGGCCATGCGCCGGATGCGGGCATAAATTGCCCCGTATTTATCAAAGCCTTTCAGGCGGTAGTCGGGGCATAGCCCTTGTGGAGCTGATTCGGTACGCCCGCCGCCGCATGACCGCCATGCAGCCCGCGCAACCCGAGCCAAAGTTAAGCAATATGGGGCTATCACAAGAGTTTTATGACAGTCTTTTAACCATTCCCGCGCTTGACAACGCCCGAAACGCGTTTCGGTTGCCAGAATTAACCATAATAGATATAGCTTCGCGCAATCCGGGTTCAACCTTTTGAACCGGCCAAAATCATTAAATATCATCAAGGCCTTACACCATGCCCAAAATCAACGGCAATGAAATCAAGCCCGGCGCGGTCCTCGAACATGACGGCGGGCTTTGGGCTGCCGTCAAAGTGAACCACGTCAAACCGGGCAAAGGCGGCGCTTTCGCCCAGGTCGAGCTGAAGAACCTGCGCGACGGCCGCAAGCTGAACGAGCGTTTCCGCTCGGAAGACAAGGTCGAGAACGTCACGCTCGAGACCAAGGACCAGCAATTCCTGTACGAAACCGACGGGAAACTGGTGTTCATGGACAACGAGACCTTCGAGCAGATGGAGCTGGACGCCGACCTTCTTGGCGACCGCCGCCCCTTCCTGCAGGACGGCATGACCGCGACGATCCAGTATTACGGCGACGAGGCCCTTCTGGTCCGCATCCCGCAAAAAGTGATCTGCACCGTCGCCGAGACCGAGCCGGTCCTGAACGGCCAGACCGCCGCGAAAAGCTTCAAACCGGCCATTCTCGACAACGGCGTACGCGTCATGATCCCGCCTTTCGTCAGCGTCGACGAAAAGATCGTCGTGAATACCGAGCTCTTCGAATATTCCGAGCGCGCCTGATCGCGGCCCGCCCCGACCCGACAGATCGAAAGGCCCGGATGCGCTCCGGGCCTTTTGCTTTGCGCCTTGCCGCAGGCACCTTGGCACCAAAACGCGGCTTTCGGCGTTAACCATTGTCACAGGAAAGGGTTGGCCATGGTCGAGTTCAAAGTGCAGCGGGAAAAGAACGACGAAGGGGGCCGCTATTTCGTCACCCTCCCCGGTCATCAGGAGGCCGCAGAGCTGACCTGGCTCGACATCGGCCCCTCGCTCATCGCCGCCAACCATACTTTCGTCCCCGAAACGATGCGCGGCCAGGGCGTCGCCGAGGCGATGGTGCATCAACTCGTCTCGGATGCGCACAACGAATCGATCCGGATTTTGCCGCTTTGCACCTATGTCCAAGCCCAGTTCGCGCGCCATCCCGAATGGGAGGATGTGCGCAAAGACCTTTGACCGGCGACGCGACGCGCCCGAAAAGCTCCGGCGGGGTCGCGAAATCAGAGCTTGGTCCGGCCGGAGCGCCCGAGGTCGCTGGACGCTGCGGCAAGACGCCAAACCGGCCGAAACGGGCTGTCCGAAACGGTTGTTTCACGCCCGACCCTGCCCACCCTGCGACGGCGGAATCCCTTGGTGAAGCATGATTTTTCCGGAATTTTGCGAAAAAATCGTTAGCTTTGCCAGTTGGTTGCGGGTGCTAACGCTAACGGTTTCTGCCTCCGGAATATCCGTCCAAAATCCCTTTCGGCCATAGAATTTCCGTCTTCTATCAAAAATGGCATACCATTTTGAGAAAACGACAATTGACGGTTATGTTGCAACCTGTCTAGCTTTCGCCTGTGCGGCACAGTCCGCCGGCAACGCGCAAGCGTCTGCAACAAGGGGGAGGACAGAGGAACGGGTCGGGCGGGCAAAAAAGCCTGCGGCACCGGATCCTCTGCTTGTGTATCGACAGGGAGAACACATGAAAAGCTTCAAGAAAATCGCCATTGCCTTGGCCTCGGTCGCGACTTTCGCGCTGCCCGGCATTGCATCGGCCGACGGTCTTGTCGGGATCTCGATGCCGACGAAAAGCTCGGCGCGCTGGATCGACGACGGCAACAACATGGTCAAGCAGTTCCAGGACGCCGGCTATCAGACCGATCTGCAATATGCCGATGACGATATCCCGAACCAGCTGGCCCAGATCGAAAACATGATCACCAAGGGCGTGAACGTTCTGGTGATCGCGGCCATCGACGGCACCACCCTGTCGAGCGCGCTCGCCAATGCCAAAGCCGCCGACATCAAGGTCATCGCCTATGACCGCCTGATCCGCGACACGCCCGATATCGACTATTACGCGACCTTCGACAACTTCAAGGTCGGCGTCGAGCAGGCCACCACGCTGGTTGACGGCCTCAAGGCCAATTTCCCCGATGTGAAGCCGTGGAATGTCGAGCTCTTCGGCGGCTCGCCGGACGACAACAACGCCTATTTCTTCTATGACGGCGCGATGTCGGTGATCCAGCCGCTGATCGACGACGGCTCGATCGTGATCCCCTCGGGCCAGATGGGCATGGACAAGGTCGGCACGCTGCGCTGGGATCCGGCGACCGCACAGGCGCGCATGGATAACCTTCTGTCGGCCAATTACACCGACAAGCAGGTCAACGGCGTGCTCTCGCCCTATGACGGGCTCTCGATCGGGATCATCTCCTCGCTCAAGGGTCTGGCCTATGGTTCGGGCGATCTGAAAATGCCGGTCGTGACCGGTCAGGACGCCGAGATCCCCTCGGTGAAATCGATCCGCGGCGGCGAGCAGTATTCGACCGTCTTCAAGGACACCCGCGAGCTGGCGAAAGTCACCGTCGGCATGGTCAACGCCATGCTCGAAGGCAAAGAGCCCGAGGTCAACGACACCACCACCTACAACAACGGTGTCAAAGTCGTGCCGTCCTACCTGCTCCAGCCGGTTCCGGTCACCGCCGCCAATATCGAGGATGTTCTGGTGAAATCGGGCTATTACACCGAAGACCAGCTGAAATAATCGCGAACCCAATCAGGCCGGGGCGGGGCATGGCCCTGCCCCGGCGACAGCATGAGGCAAGCGATGGACAGCATCCTTGAAATGCGGGGGATCACCAAGGAATTCCCCGGTGTCAAAGCCCTGAACAACGTCAATCTTTCGGTCCGCCGCGGCGAAATCCGCGCTTTGGTCGGCGAAAACGGCGCAGGCAAATCCACCCTGATGAAGGTTCTGTCGGGGGTCTATCCCCACGGCAGCTACGAGGGCGAGATCCTTTACCACGGCAAACCCATGGCCTTCCGCGGCATCCCCGACAGCGAAGCGCAGGGCATCGTCATCATCCATCAGGAGCTTGCCCTGGTGCCCCAGATGTCGATCGCCGAGAATATCTTTCTGGGCAACGAGATCGCGAAAAACGGCGTCATCGACCGCCGCGAGACCAACCGCCGCACCGTCGAGCTTCTGGCCAAGGTCGGGCTCAACGAGAACCCCGCCACAAAGGTGGGCGAGCTGGGCATGGGCAAGCAGCAGCTGATCGAAATCGCCAAAGCCTTGTCGAAGAAGGTCGAGCTTCTGATCCTCGACGAGCCGACCTCCTCGCTCAACGAGAACGACAGCGCCGCGCTTTTGGAGCTGCTCGCCGGTTTCCGCGAAGACGGCATGACCGCGATCCTGATCTCGCACAAACTCAACGAGATCTCGCAGGTTGCCGACAGCATCACCGTCCTGCGCGACGGCGCGACCGTCGCCCACCACGACCGGCTGGTCAGCGAAGAGCAGATCATCAAGGATATGGTCGGGCGTTCGATGGACGACCGCTACCCGCCGCGCGATCCCAAAATCGGCGGCACGGTCATGACCGTGCGCGACTGGACCATCGAAGATCCCGTCAACAGCCAGCGCCTGCTGGTCAAAGGCGCGAATTTCGAGCTTCGTCAGGGCGAGGTTCTGGGGATTGCGGGCCTGATGGGCGCGGGCCGGACCGAGCTTGCCATGAGCCTCTTCGGCCGCTCGATGGGCAAATTCCGCTCGGGCGAGGTCACGATCCACGGCGAGCGCCGCGATCTCTCGACCGTGCCCAAGGCGATCGAGGCCGGTCTGGCCTATGTTACCGAGGACCGCAAATCGCTCGGCCTCGTGCTGATCGACACGATCCGGCGCAACATCCCGCTCGCCAATCTCGACGGCATTGCCAAACGCAGCGTGATCGACCGCCATCAGGAAGGCGATATCGGCCGCGATTTCCGCAAGAGGCTGAACATCCGCTCTTCCTCGATCGAGCAGGAAACCGTGAACCTTTCGGGCGGCAACCAGCAAAAGGTCGTGCTGTCGAAATGGCTGTTCACCAATCCCGAGATCCTGATCCTCGACGAGCCGACGCGCGGCATTGATGTCGGCGCGAAATACGAAATCTACACGATCATCCGCGATCTCGCGGAAAGCGGCAAATCGGTGATCGTGATCTCGTCGGAAATGCCCGAGCTTCTGGGCGTCACCGACCGCATCCTCGTGATGAACGAAGGCCGTCTCGTCGGCGAGCTTCCCTCCGAGGAAGCCAGCCAGGAAAAGATCATGGCGATGATCATCCGCTCGGCCGGCAATGGCGCTGCCAACACCGCCTCCGGCACGCCCTCAATCACGGCCGCCCAGACGCCCGTCGCAGAACAGAAGGCAGAGAATCCGCATGTCTGACACCACCCCGAAAAGCGCCAGCACATTCGGCTTCATCCGCCGCAATATCCGCGAATACGGCATCCTCTTCGCGCTTGTCATCATCATGGCGCTGTTTCAGGTCCTGACCGGCGGCATCCTGTTCCGGCCGGTCAACCTGACCAACCTTTTCCTGCAAAACAGCCATATCGTCATCATGGCCGTCGGCATGCTTCTGGTGATTGTCGCAGGCCATATCGACCTTTCGGTCGGCTCCGTCGCGGCTTTCGTCGGAGCACTTGCCGCCTATATGGTGGTCAAAATGGGCCTGCCGATCCCGCTGGTTATCCTGCTCAGCCTTGTGGCGGGCGCGATCATCGGCGGGCTTCAGGGCTATTGGATCGCCTATTGGAAGATCCCCTCCTTCATCGTGACTTTGGCGGGGATGCTGGTGTTTCGCGGCCTGACCATGCTTTTGCTGCAGGGCCAGAACATCAGCCCGCTCGGCGCGGATTTCCAGCTGATCTCTTCGGGTTTCATTCCCGATATCTTCGGCGTCGGCAAACCCAACGTGCTGTCGCTGGTTCTGGGCTGGGGCGCGGCCATCGCGATCCTGCTTTTGCAGATCCGCAACCGCAAACGCGAAGAGGCCACCGGCACCGTCGACGAGCCCTTCGCCTTTTTCGCGGTGAAGAACGCGCTGATCTTTCTCGCTTTGTCGTGGATGACCTGGACGATGGCCAATTTCCGCGGCCTGCCCAACGTCTTCATCGTCATGGCGGTTCTGGTCGCAGTCTATGCCTTCATCTCCGAGCGCACGACGATCGGCCGCCGCATCTATGCGATCGGCGGCAACGCCAAGGCCGCCAAGCTCTCGGGCATCAACGCCGAGCGCGTGGTCTTCCTCACCTTCGTGAACATGGGGATGCTGGCGGCGCTGGCCGGTGTCGTCGTCGCCGCGCGTCTGAACGCGGCAACACCCAAAGCGGGCGTCGGCTTCGAGCTCGACGTGATCGCGGCCGTCTTTATCGGCGGCGCCTCGATGGCGGGCGGGATCGGTACCGTGATCGGTGCGGTCGTCGGCGCCTTCATCATGGGTGTGATGAACAACGGCATGTCGATCCTCGGGATCGGCATCGACACCCAGCAGATCATCAAGGGTCTCGTGCTTCTCGCCGCGGTGATCTTCGACGTCTCGAACAAAAGCAAGGGCTGAGGGGAAACCATGTCCGATACTGATACTTCCGGCCTCGCCATCATCGGGCTGGGCAAAATCGCGCGCGAACAGCATGTCCCCGCGCTGGCCGCCAGCCCCGCCTTCCATCTGGCGGCGACGGTGGATCCCGTCTCGTCGCGCGAGGATACACCCGCTTTCACCGATATCGGCACCTTCCTGCGCCAGATGCCCGATGTCGGCGCGGTCGCGCTTTGCACCCCGCCGCAGGTCCGTTTCGCCGTCGCCCGAGAGGCGCTTTTGGCAGGCCGCCACGTCCTTTTGGAAAAGCCCCCCGGCACGACAGTCAGCGAGGTCATGACGCTGGAGCGGATCGCGCGCCAGCAAGGCCGCACACTCTTCACCGCATGGCACAGCCAGTTCGCACCGGGCATTCCGGGCGCGAAGGACTGGCTGTCCACGCGCCGCGTCACCGCGATCACCGTGACATGGCGCGAGGATGTGCGGCGCTGGCATCCCGGTCAGGACTGGATCTTCCAGCCCGGCGGCACCGGCGTTTTCGACCCCGGCATCAATGCCTATTCCGTCCTGACCGAGATCCTGCCCGTTGCGCTTTACACCACCGAGGGCACGCTGGAGTTTCCCGCAAACCGCGAAACGCCGATCGCCGCGCAGCTGAAAATGCTCACCGAAGAGGGCGCGCCGGTCGATCTCGACTTCGACTTCCGCGAGACCGGCGTCCAGACCTGGGACATGCTGATCCGCACCGACGACGGCGATATGGAACTGTCGCAGGGCGGCGCCAAGATCGTTGCAGGCGGCTCGCTTTTGTCGGATGAAGGGGCGCTGGCCGGCGAATACGACCGCATCTATGCGCGCTTCGCCCAATTGATCGCCAAGGGGGAAAGCGACGTCGATCTTGCGCCCTTCCGCCATGTTGCCGATGCGATGATGCTGGGCCGGCACCGGAAAACTGACGCATTCGAATGGTAAGATAGTGACTGACGAAAAAACGAGCCCCGATTGGATTGCGGTCGATTGGGGCACCACAAGACTGCGGGTCTGGGCGATGGGCGACACGGGTGCCCGCGCTGCCCGTTCGGCGGATCGCGGCATGGCGGGTCTTTCGCCCGAAGAATTCGAGCCCGCGCTCTTCAACCTGATCGAGGACTGGCTGCCCGAAAGCGAAGCGATCGAGATCATCGCCTGCGGCATGGTCGGTGCCCGCACCGGCTGGATCGAGGCCGATTACCGCGCCATCCCCTGCCCGCCGCTTGATCCGCATCGCGCCATCCGCCCCAAGGTCCGCGACCCGCGCCTGTCGGTACGCATCCTGCCGGGCCTGTCCCAAGCCAATCCGCCCGACGTCATGCGCGGCGAGGAAACCCAGATCGCGGGCTTTCTCGCTGAAAATCCGGGCTATGAGGGCGCGCTTTGCCTGCCCGGCACCCATTCCAAATGGGTCCGCATCAAAGACGGTGCGGTGACTTCTTTCCAGACCTTCATGACCGGCGAGCAATTCGCGCTGATGTCGCAGCAATCGGTGCTGCGCCTCTCGATCGGTGCGGTCGAGCCCTCGGCCGAGGCTTTCGACGCCGCCGCCGAAGCCGTGCTCGCCGACCCCCATCTGGCGATGCGAGGCCTGTTCGGATTGCGCGCCTCGGCCCTGCTCGAAGGCGCGACCGGATCACAGATCGCGGGCCGCCTTTCGGGGCTGCTGATCGGCGCCGAAATCGCCGCCGCGCGCGAATTCTGGGAGAGCGGCCCCGTCACCCTGATCGCCGCCCCCGCGCTGACCGCGCTTTATGCCCGTGCCCTCGGCTTTGCCGGATGCACGCCTGCCGTGACCGATGGCGGGGCACTTGTCCTTGCCGGTCTCACCTCCGCCTACCGTCAACTACAGGACGCCCAATGAGCCTGCCTCTCATCGCCATTCTTCGCGGCATCACCCCGCCCGAAGCCCTGCCCGTCGCCAAAGCCCTGATCGAGGCCGGCATCACCAAGATCGAGGTGCCGCTGAACTCGCCGCAACCGCTCGACAGCATCCGCGCGATGGTCGAGGCCTATGGCGACGCGGCCCTGATCGGCGCAGGCACGGTGCTGACAGTCGCGGATGTGAATGCGGTCCATGCGGTCGGCGGCAAGCTGATCGTCTCGCCCAATGCCGACCCCGAGGTCATCGCCGAAACCCGCCGCCTCGGCATGGAGAGCTGGCCGGGGGTCTTTACCGCCACCGAATGCTTTGCCGCGATCAAGGCGGGGGCGACGGGGCTCAAGCTCTTCCCCGCCGATCAGGCCGGTCCGGGCACGGTCAAAGCGCTGCGCGCCGTCCTGCCCCGCGACATGCCGTTCTATGCGGTCGGCGGCGCGGATGCCGGCAATTTCGGGCAATGGCTCGCGGCGGGTGCGGATGGTTTCGGCATCGGCTCGGCGCTTTATAAACCCGGCGACAGCGCCGAAACCGTCGGCACACGCGCGGCGGCGCTGGTTGCGGCATTGAAGGGCTAACAACATGGCGGCGTCGGTCTCGGTTTTCGATCAACGGATCTGCACCTTGGGCGAAGGGGCCTTTTGGCACCCCGAGCGCAATCAGCCCTTCTGGTTCGACATCCTCGGCCGACGCCTCCACAGCCTTGATGGCGACCAGCCGCGGACATGGCAGTTCAACGAATTCGTCTCGGCTGCGGGCTGGATCGACCATGACCGCCTGCTGATCGCCTCGCAAAACGCGCTGTTCGTCTTTGATCTCGCGACCGGCACGCGTCAGGATCTGCTCCCGCTCGAGGCGGATGTGGCGGGCAACCGTTCCAACGACGGGCGCGCCGATCCGCAGGGCGGGTTCTGGATCGGGACGATGGCGCTGGATGCAAGCGAGGGCGCGGGCGCGATCTACCGCTATTTCAACGGCACGCTGCGCAAAATCGTGGACAAGGTCTCGATCCCGAACGCGATCTGTTTCGCGCCCGACGGCAGCCTTGCCTATTACGCCGATACCGCGCGGCACCTGATCTGGAGCCAAGCGCTTGACGCCGAGGGATGGCCCAAGGGCGAGGCTGCGGTTTTCGCGGACCTGTCTGCCGAAGGCCTTCATCCCGACGGAGCCGTCATTGACGCCGCCGGAAACCTGTGGTGCGCGCTTTGGGGATCGGCGCAGATTGTCTGTTTCGACCCGACCGGCGCGCGCATCCAATCGGTCGCCCTGCCCGCCAAACAACCGACCTGCCCCGTCTTTACCGGCGCGGCGCTCGACCGGCTGATGGTCACCAGCGCCGCCGTCGGCCTGCACGGCGACAACAACCCCGAGAACGGCAAAACATGGGCCGTGGATCAGGCCGGATTGCGCGGCCTTCCCGCCCCTCGCGTAAGGATCGCATGATGAGCAGCAGCACCTTCGGCACGATGCCCGACGGCGAAACCGTCACCAGAACCGTGATCTCGGGCCACGGGCTGACCGCCTCGATCGTGAGCTTCGGCGCGCGGGTGCAGGATCTGCGCCTTGACGGCGTGCCCCATTCGCTGGTGCTGGGTTTCCCCGAATTCGAGCCCTATCTGACCGAGGGCAAGCATTTCGGCGCGATTGCCGGACGTTTTGCCAACCGCATCAATCAGGGCCGTGCCCCGATCAACGGCGAGACCGTGCAGCTCGACCGCAATTTCATGGGCAAACACCTGCTGCATGGCGGGGCCAAAGGCACGGCGACCAAGAACTGGACCGTCTCGGCGACCACGCCCGACAGCGTGACCCTAACCCTGTCCCTGCCCGACGGAGAAATGGGCTTTCCCGGCAATCTCGATCTGTCGCTGACCTACCGCATCCTTGCGGGTCCCAGCCTGCAGATGGTTTTCGCGGGCAAGACCGACAAGCCGACATTGTGCAATCTGGCCCAGCACAGCTATTTCAACCTCGACGGCTCGGGCGATATCCGCAACCACGAGCTGACGATTCTGGCGCGCGGCTATACCGTCGTTGATGCGGATGCGATCCCGACCGGCGAGACCGCCCCCGTGGCAGGCTCGATCTTCGATTTCCGCAATCCGGTGCGGCTTGACGACCCCGAGGTCCTCGAAACGCTCGACCACAATTTCGTCATCGCCGATGCCCGCCTCGCCCATCCGGTGCTGGCCGCGCGGCTTTCCGGCGGGGGCATCACGATGGAGATCCGCTCGACCGAACCGGGTCTTCAGGCCTATGCCGGCGCGAAACTGCACGAGCGCGCCACGGGGCTTGGCGGCTTCGCCTATGGGCCCAATGCGGGGATCGCGCTGGAATCGCAGCTGTGGCCGGATGCGCCGAACCATGCGGACTTCCCCTCGGCGCTTCTGATGCCCGATACGGAATACCATCAGGAAACCCTGCTCGACTTCCGTCGCAGCTAAGCCGTTAACCTGCTTGCCGATTCCGCGGCGGAAGCTAACCTCCGCCGCGACATGACCGGAGGGGCGAATGACGATACTGGGCTGCATCGCGGATGATTTCACCGGCGCGACCGATCTGGCGGGACTTTTGGCGCGGAGCGGCGTCTCGGTCTCGTTGCGGCTCGGCCTGCCCGAAAGCGCGCCGGACGGGATCGCCGATGTCGAGGTCGTCGCGCTGAAATCGCGCATGAGCCCCGTGGATGACGCCGTGACCGAGACCCGCGCGGCGCTGGACTGGCTGCAGGCCTCGGGCGCGCGGCAGTTCTACTGGAAATACTGCTCGACCTTCGACAGCACCGCGACCGGCAATATCGGCCCCGTCGCCGAGGCGCTTTTGGCCGATCTTGGCGGCGCGCAGACGATCTATTGCCCCGCATTCCCCGAAAACGGGCGGCGGGTCTTCATGGGCAATCTCTTCGTGGGCCGCCAGCCCTTGGCGGAAAGCCCGATGAAGGACCACCCGCTGACGCCGATGCAGGACAGCGATCTGACGCGGCTGCTTGCGCCGCAACTTGGCGGCGCGCCGGTCGGGCTGATCGACTGGCCGACGGTGGCCAAAGGCGCGGATGCGGTGCGCGAGGCCTTGGCGGACCTTTCCGCGCAGGGCGTCCGCCATGTCGTGACCGATGCGGTTTCGGATGCCGATCTCGAGGTGATTGCGCGGGCGACAAGCGACCTGCCGCTTTTGACCGGCGGCTCGGCGCTTGCGCGTCCCCTGCCCGCGATCTGGCGCGAGGCGGGGCTTTTGGACGGTGCCGCCACGGGCTTCCAGCCGCCGGTCCTGCCGAAGGGCGCGGTCGTTCTGTCGGGAAGCTGTTCGGCCATGACGCGGGCGCAGGTCGCGCATTACAAGCCGTTGGCGCCCAATTACCGGCTTGATCCGCTGGCCTTGGCCAAAGACGGCTTTGCCGCCGCGCGGGACTGGTTCGCCGCCCAAGACCCCGATGCGGCGGTCCTGATCTATGCCAGTGCCGAGCCCGACGAGGTGCGCCGCGCACAGGCCGAGCTTGGGGTCGCTCGCGCCGGTGACATCGTCGAGGAAGCCTTGGCCCAAATCGCCCGCGATGCCCGCGCATCGGGGCGAGCGCGCTTTGTCGTGGCAGGCGGCGAGACCTCGGGCGCGGTCGCGCGCGCCCTTGGCGTGACGCGGCTGATGATCGGCAAGGAAATCGCGCCGGGCGTGCCTTGGACCTATGCCGAGGATAGCCAAGGCGCGCTGGCCCTTGCCCTCAAATCCGGCAATTTCGGCGCGGAAAGCTTTTTCGCCGACGCTTTGGCGGCATTGCCCCCCGCTTAGACGCTGCGCAGAACCGGCAACCACCCCAGCGTCTGATCCGTCGGTTGCTGGGGTTTGTATTCCGCCCCCAAGGGCCGCTCCCAACCCAGATCGCGCAGCACGGCCATGATATGGCGGTAATCCAGCTCTCCGTGATCGGGCGTGCCGCGATCGGGGACCGAGGCGATCTGGACATGGCCGATGATCTCGCGATGGGCGGCAAGGCGGCGGGACAGATCGCCCTCCATGATCTGGAGATGGTAGCAATCGAACATCAGTGCCAGATTGTCGTGCGGGATCGCGGCAATGATTGATGCGGCCTGATCCGAGGTCCTCAGGAAATAGCCGGGCGCGTCATAGCGGTTGAGCGGCTCGATCAGGATGGTGATCCCGTGCGGACGCGCGGCGCGGCAGGCGTAATCGAGATTGCCGAGAAAGGTCTGATGCGCCTGATCTCCTTCGGCGAAACCGGCCATGACATGGACCGAACCGCAGCCGATGCGGCGGGCGTAATCGACAGCGCGGTCGATCTCGGCACGGGCCTCGGGCTCACGGTCGGGAAGGGCTGCCAAGCCGTTCTCGCCCGCTTTGCCGCGCAGGGTGTTCAGGCCCAGCATGGTCAGGCCGGTCTCGGCCAAAGCGGCTGCGACATGCTCGGCGGGGGTGTCATAGGGCCAATGGCATTCGACCGCGTCGAAACCGGCGGCTTTGGCGGCGCGGATCGCATCGGGAAGCGGCAGATCGGCCCAGAGAAAGCCGAGATTGGCGGAAAAAGTCGTCATTCGTCACCCCAGGCGATGTCGTGGATCTTGACCAGCTCGTCGACCTGAGCGGGCGTCAGCATATTGGGCGTCTGGCCGCGCAGCAAAAGCGCCAGCCGCGCGGTCGCCTCGAGCTCCTCGATGGCGTTGCAGGCGGCCTCGACATCGCGGCCCGCGACCACCGGCCCGTGATTGGCCAGCATCACCGCCGAGCGTTTGCCCGCAAGGCCGCGCACCGCATCGCCGATCGCGGGATCGCCGGGGCGGAAATAGGGCAACAGCCGCACGCGCCCGAGCTGCATGAAAGCGTAGGGCGTGATCGGCGGCAGAAAATCTTCGGCCACCGCATCGGGCAGAACCGAAAGCGCGACCGCATGACAGGAATGGAGATGGACCACCGCCCCCGCCCGCGCCCGCGTGTCGTAAAACGCGCTGTGAAGCGGCATTTCCTTGGTCGGGCGGTCGCCATCAATCTGGCGACCGCTTGGGTCGAAGCGCGCCAGCCGCGCGGGGTCCAGCCGCCCGAAACTGGTGCCGGTCGGCGAGACCAGAAGCCCCCCGTCCGGCGTTCGGGCCGAGATGTTCCCCGTCGATCCCGCCGTCAGGCCGCGGTCGAACATCGACCGCGCCAAAAGACAGATCTGCTCGCGCAGGCGCGCTTCCTCGCTCATCAGGCGCGGGTGACCTTCTGGGTCTGGTCGCCCAGGCCTTCGATCCCGAGCGTCATGACCTCGCCGCCTTTCAGGTAAACAGGCGCGGGCTTCTGGCCCATGCCCACACCCGGAGGCGTGCCGGTGGTGATCACGTCACCCGGCATCAGCGTCATCAGCTTGGAGCAATAGGCCACCAAGGTCGCGACGTTGAACACCATCGTCTTGGTCGAGCCGTCCTGATAGCGCTTGCCGTCCACCTCGAGCCACATTTTCAGATTGCCCGGATCGGTGATCTCGTCCTTGGTCACAACCCAGGGGCCGATCGGACCGAAGGTGTCGAAACCCTTGCCCTTGTCCCAGGTCGCGCCGCGCTCCAGCTGCCATTCGCGCTCGGAGACGTCGTTGACGACGCAATAGCCCGCGACGGCATCCATCGCCTCGGCTTCGGACAGGTTGCTGCCGCCCTTGCCGATGACAACGCCCAGCTCGACTTCCCAGTCGGTCTTGGTCGAGCCCTGCGGGATCTTCACATCATCGTTCGGGCCGACGATGCAGCTGGTCCATTTGTTGAAAACGACCGGCTCGGCAGGAACCGCCATGCCGCTTTCGGCGGCGTGGTCGGCATAGTTCAACCCGATCGCGATGAACTTGCGCACATTGCCGACGCAGGCGCCCAGACGCGGATTGCCGGTGACTTCCGGCAGGCTCGCGGGATCAAGCGCGGCGAGTTTGGCCAGACCGGCGGGGGTCAGCGCATCATCGGCGATATCGGCGACATGGGCCGAGAGGTCGCGGATTTTGCCCTCGGCGTCCAGAAGACCCGGCTTTTCCTGACCCACGGGGCCGTAACGCAGCAATTTCATATGTTTCTCCTCATCAATAGTGTCAATCTGGCATCAATGGGGGCAGAAGTCCCGCCTCGTCAGCCTGCGGATTTCTTGAAGCTGATTACATCACCGCGCCGATTTGCCACGGCACGAATTCGTAATCGCCAAGGCCCTGCGCCTCGGATTTCGACTGCTCGCCCGAGGCGACACGCAGCAGCAACTCATAGATCTCGCGGCCGACATCCTCGACGGACTTGCCTTCGGTCAGGATCGAGCCAGCGTTGACATCCATGTCCTCGGTCAGGCGGCCGTACATCTCGGAGTTGGTCGCGATCTTGATCGAGGGCGAAGGTTTGGCGCCAAAGGCAGAGCCGCGCCCCGTGGTAAAGGCGATCAGGTTGCAGCCCGAAGCGATCTGGCCGGTGACGCTGGCCGGATCATAGCCGGGGCTGTCCATGAAGACGAAGCCGCGCGCGGTCACCGGCTCGGCGTATTTGTAGACGCCGGTCAGCGGCGAGGTGCCGCCCTTGGCCGCCGCACCCAGCGACTTTTCAAGGATGGTCGTCAGCCCGCCCTTTTTGTTGCCGGGGCTGGGGTTGTTGTCCATGCTGCCGTTGTTGCGGGCGGTGTAATCCTCCCACCAGCTGATCAGATCGACCAGTTTGGTGCCGACTTTCTCGTTGATCGCGCGACGGGTCAGCAGATGTTCGGCGCCGTAGATCTCGGGGGTTTCGGCCAGAACGCTGGTGCCGCCCTGCTGGACCAGAAGGTCCGAGGCATAGCCCAAAGCGGGGTTCGCGGTGATCCCCGACCACGCATCCGAGCCGCCGCATTGCAGACCCACCATCAGCTCGGAAACCGGACATTCGCTGCGCTCGAAAGCGTTCACGAGAGGCAGCATCGCCTCGACCTTGGCGATACCCGCCTCGACGGTTTTGCGCAGGCCGCCGACATCCTGGATATTCATGGTCTGGAACAGCGGGCCGGGGGTCAGGCCGAAAGCCTCGATCAGCCAGTCGATCTGGTTGGCCTCGCAGCCCAGCCCCGCCATCAGCACGCCGCCGACATTGGGGTTGCGCGCATAGCCCCACATCACGCGCTGGAGCGTCTCGAACCCCTCGCCATTGCTGGCCATGCCGCAGCCGGTGCCGTGGACAAAAGCCACCACGCCGTCGACATTGGGATAGGCGGCCAGCTTTTCCTCGGTGAAATACGCCGCGATCTTGCGCGCGGCGGTGGCCGAGCAGTTCACCGAAGTCAGGATCGCGATGAAATTGCGCGTGCCGACCTTGCCGTTCGCACGGCGATAACCGCGGAACGTGTCGCGCAGGGCCGGTTCGGGAACCTCGCGCAGATTGGTGCCGAAGTCGTAATCATGGCTGATGTTGCGGAATTCGAGGTTGTCGGTGTGGACATGTGCCCCCGCCGGAATGTCCTGCGAAGCCCAGCCGATGATCTGCGCATATTTCAGCACCGCCTCGCCTTTGGCGATATCGCGCACAGCCAGCTTGTGGCCGCGCGGGATGGGTGTGGTCGCCCCGCTTTCGCCCGCCTCGAGGGCGCGGAGCGCGGTTTCGACATTGTCGGAAGGGTCGAGGCGGATCGTGTCGTTCATCGGTCTGGCTTCACAAGTTGCTGGTGTGGCGGTTTACGGGTTTGCGGCATCATCGTCCGAGGGCACGCCCATCTCGCCGACTTCGCGGAAATGGTCGCGGATATTGAGCACCATATCGGCGAGATGGGCGTCGATCTCGGCCTTGACGCGGACGGGATCGCGGGCGCGCAGGGCGTCCAGAATGGCCTCGTGCTGGCGGATCACGCGATCACGCGACTTCTTGCGCCGCGCCGAAAGGTACCGCGCGCGCCACAGCCGCGCCATATAGGCGCCGTGGGTCTCGGCCAAAGCGCCGTTATGCGAGGCGGCGACGATGGCCGCGTGAAACTGCATGTCGAGCTCGAAGACATCGAGCGTATCGGCCTCGCCGTAGATCAGCTCGATCCGGTCCTTGAGCGCGGAGATCCGCACCAGATCCTGATCGGTTGCCTTTTCGCAGGCAAGTTCTCCCGACAGAAGTTCGAGCGTATGGAGCACGCGAATCTGGTCCACGATTTCGTCCAGCGAGGGATCGGCCACCACCGGACTGCGCAGCGGCCGCAGCTGCACCAGCCCCTCTTTGGCGAGAATGCGGATCGCCTCGCGCATGGGCGTGCGCGAGACGCCCTGACGTTCGGCATTGTCGCGCTCCTTGATCGGCGCGCCCGGCGGCAAGCTCCCGCGCAGGATCTCGCGGCGAAGCTCGTAGGCTATGCTTTCGGCCAGCGTATCGTCCTGCGGGGCCATGTCGTCAAACCTTGTTCACGGGGGTCACGGCAGCCGCGCCCGACAGAACCGCCGCAAGATTGCGCCGCTGGAGCGCGCCCATTTCGGCGCGGGTCTCGACCGTGGCCGAGCCGACATGGGGCAGCAAAAGCGCGTTCTCCAGCGCAAGGAAGCGGCGGTCGAGGTCGGGTTCCTTGCGGAAAACATCCAGCGCCGCGCCTCGGATCACGCCCTTTTCCAGCGCCTGGATCAGCGCATCCTCGTCGATGACCGAACCGCGAGAGATGTTCACGATCACCCCGTCCGCGCCAAGCGCCGCGATCACCTCGGCCGAGACGAAACCCTCGGTTTCCGGCCCGCCGACAATCGCGATGACGATATCGTCGACCGCTTGGGCAAGGCTGACGGGATCGGCGTGATAGGTCCAGCCGGCGGGGGTCTGCTTCTCGCTGCGCGACTGGTAGTGGATCTCGCATTTGAAGGCCGCCAGACGGTCGGCGATCTCGCGCCCGATGCGCCCCATGCCGAGAATGCCGACGCGGCGGCCCGACATTTTGCGGGCAAGCGGCAGGTCCTTGCCGTGCAGCCAATTGCCCTCGCGCAGCCAGTTTTCCGCGCGCGGCATCTGGCGGGCCTGCGCGATCAGCATGGCGACGGCGAGATCGGCCACATCGTCGTTCAGCACATCGGGCGTATTGGTCACGACAATCCCGCGCGCGGTTGCCGCCGGAACCTCGATCGCATCATAGCCCACACCAAAATTCGCGATCACGCGCAAGGCGGGCAGCAGGTCCATATGCGCGCCGGTCAGCGGCGGATGGCCCTTATAGGCCAAAGCGGTAAAGCCCGCGCGCTGCTCCTCGGGCAGGGCCGCAATCGCATCGGGTCCGGCCAGCGCCACGGCATCGAATTCTGCCGTCAGTGCAGCGCTGTCGTTGTCGGTATATTGCCCGATGGCGAGAACCTTGGTCATGGAATTGGGGCCTTTCAAAGCGGTCAGACAGTCGCGGTGATTCCACCGTCGACGTAAATGGTGGTGCCGTTCACGAAAGACGAAGCCTCGGAGGCAAGGAAGACGCAAGCCCCCGCCAATTCGTCGACTTCGCCCCAGCGACCGGCAGGGGTGCGACGGGTCAGCCAGTCGTTGAACTCGGCGCTTTCGGTCAGCGCCTTGTTCAGCGGCGTGCGGAAGTAACCCGGCGCGATGGCATTGCATTGCAGGCCCTTGCCCGCCCAATCGGCGGCCATGCCTTTGGTCAGATTGCCGACCGCGCCCTTGGTCGCGGTATAGGGCGCAACGCCGGGCCGTGCGAGGCTGGTCATGACGCTGGCGATATTGATGATCTTGCCCGCACCCCGCGCAATCATATGACGCGCGACGGCTTGGGAGACATGGAAAACGCTGGCGACATTGGTCTGGAGCAGCTGGTCAAAGGCCTGCGCGGAAAACTCCTCCAACGGCGCGCGATGCTGCATTCCGGCATTGTTGACCAGAATGTCGATCGCGCCCGAGCCCGCCTCGAAACCGTCGATTGCGGCGCGGGCGGCGTCGTGATCGGTCACGTCGAAGGGCAGCGTCTCGACATCGAACCCGCTTTGACGCAGGCGGTCCGCCGCAAGCGCAAGCTTGGCGGGGTCGCGGCCGTTCAGAACGACCGCCGCCCCCGCAGCGGCAAGCCCCTGCGCAAGCGCGAAACCGATCCCCTGTGCGGAACCGGTCACCAGCGCGCGCTTGCCGCCCAGATCGAAGCGGGACATCGCGAAAGCCGCCATCACCCGCGCCCGACGAAGGGCATATTGGTCGCCATGACGGTCACGGTCTGGATATTGGTGCCCTCGGGCATGGTCGCCATGAACCAGACGGTATCGGCAACCTGCGCCGCATCCATCACCGGCTCGACCTTGACCGAGCCGTCGGCCTGCGGCACGCCCTTGGTCATCGCCACCGCCATATCTGTCAGCGCATTGCCGATATCGATCTGGCCGCAAGCGATGCCAAAAGGACGCCCGTCAAGGCTCAGCGTCTTGGTCAGGCCCGAGACCGCATGCTTCGACACGGTATAGGGCACCGAGCCCGGCCGCGGCGCGCTCGCCGAGACCGAGCCGTTGTTGATGATGCGCCCGCCCATCGGGCTTTGGTTGCGCATCTGGCGGAAGGCGGCGCGGGCGCACAGGAACATGCCGGTGATGTTCACATCCGTCACGCGCTTCCATTCGGCGACCGAGATCTCGTCGATCAACTGCGAGATCAGCACCGCCCCCGCATTGTTGAAGAGCACGTCCAACCGGCCCCATGCGGCGGCCGCCGTGGCGAAGGCCTGATCGACCGCCGCCTCATCGGTGACATCGCAAGGCAGGATCAGCGCATTGGCATGACCCTGCGCCGTCTCCTCCAGCGCATCCTTGCGGCGGCCGATCAGACCGACGCGCCAGCCCTCGGCCAGAAAGCGCCGCGCGGTGATGCGCCCGATGCCGCTGCCGCCGCCGGTGATCAGGATTGTCTTGGACATGCTCTCCCCCCTCTGCCCTGTGGTTCCGCGCGATTAGTGGTTATCGCGCGGCAGCTTGTTTGCAACCCGTTGATATTTGGTCGCAAGCTCGATGCAACCACCTTGGGCAAGCTGGCCCACCGTCGAGCGGTAGATCTCTTCCCACGGCGTCTGGTTTTCCAGCACCGGCGCAACCCAGGCATCCTTGCGCGCCTGCCATTCCGCATCCGAGACCAGCGCGTTCAGCGTCCCCGCATTGAGATCGAGCCGTACCATATCGCCGGTCTGGAGATAGGCAAGACCGCCACCGACCACCGATTCGGGGCTGGCGTTCAGGATCGAGGGGCTTTCCGACGTCCCCGACTGGCGACCGTCACCGACCGTCGGCAGGTGCTTGATGCCCTGTTTCAGGACCGAATCCGGCGGCTGCATGTTCACCACCTCGGCGCTGCCGGGGTAGCCGACGCAGCCCACGCCGCGAATGAACAGCATACAGCGCTCGTCGATCTGCAATTCGCCGTCATTGATGCGGTTGTGGTAATCCTCGGGGCCTTCGAAGACGATGGCGCGGGCCTCGTGGATGCCCTCGTTGCCCTTGTCCGACAGGAAGCGGTCGTGGAAATCCTTGGAGATCACCGAGGTCTTCATCAGCGCGCTGTCAAACAGGTTGCCCGACAGCACGAGGAAGCCCGAATTCGGCCGCAACGGGTTGTCATAGGGGCGGATGACATCCTGATCGACGCTGTTCCAGCCGGTCAGGTTCTCGCCCATGGTCTTGCCGGTCGCGGTCATCGCGCCTTGACGGATCTTGCCCGCCTTCATCAGCTCGCCCATCACCGCAGGCACGCCACCGGCGCGGAAGAAGCCCTCGCCCAGATATTCACCGGCGGGCTGCATGTTCACCAGAAGCGGGATCTCGAAGCCGATATCTTCCCAGTCCTTCACGTCCAGTTCGATGCCGGCATGGCGCGCGATCGCCTGAAGATGCGGCGGCGCGTTGGTCGAACCGCCGATCGCCGCATTCACGACAATCGCATTCTCGAAGCTTTCGCGCGTCAGAATGTCCGAGGGCTTCAGATCGGCATAGACCATCTCGACGATGCGCTTGCCCGTCTCGTAGGCCATGGCCATACGCTCGCGGAAGGGCGCGGGAATGGCCGAGTTGCCGGTCAGCGACATGCCGAGCGCCTCGGCCATCGCGTTCATGGTCGAGGCCGTGCCCATCGTGTTGCAATGGCCGAGCGAGGGGGCCGAGGCGCAGACGCGCTCCATGAATTCCTCGTAGTCGATCTTGCCTTCCGACAGCAGGCGGCGGCTTTCCCAGACGATCGTGCCCGAACCTGCGCGCTTGCCCTGCCACCAGCCGTCCAGCATCGGCCCGCCGTTCAGCGCGATCGCCGGAATGTCGACGGTCGCCGCACCCATCAGCATCGCGGGCGTGGTCTTGTCGCAACCCGTGGTCAGGACAACACCGTCCAGAGGATAGCCGTGCAGCACCTCGACAAGGCTCAGATAGGCAAGGTTGCGGTCGAGCGCCGCCGTCGGACGCTTGCCGGTTTCCTGAATGGGATGGACCGGAAATTCCATCGGAATCCCGCCCGCCGCACGGATGCCCGCCTTGATCCGGTCCATCAGGAAAACGTGGATCTTGTTGCAGGGCGAAATGTCGCTGCCGGTCTGCGCCACGCCGATCACCGGCTTTTCGGACTGCAGCTCCTCGCGGGTATATTCCTGATTCTGGTAACGCTCGACATAGAGCGCGGTCATCCCCGGATTGTTCGGATTGTCGAACCATTCCTGCGATCTGAACCGTTTGTTCGCGCGGGTATCGCTCATTGCAGTCACTCCTCCTGGCGGTGCCGATACGGCTGGCTTGAACTTGGTATACCAAAAGAAAGGCACTTGGGAAGAGCGAAGGTGGAGCCGCCAGAACCGACGCTGCAGGCTTGCGACAAAGGTCTGAGCGGGCCTCCGCCAAAGGTCGCCCTGCCCCGGAAAACCGGCGCGCATAATTTTCGCGGGCGTAAATCCGGCCATTGCATGCGCGAAAATCTGGTATACCATCCGCGCAAATCCGAGGAGGAGCTTATGGCGAAGTACAAGGGAATCTGGCCGGTCGCGCCGGTCGCGTTTCACGATGACGGACGGGTCGATGATGAGGGCATGCGCCGCATCCTCGATTGCATGATCGATCAGGGCGTCGACGGGATCTGTATTCTCGCCAACTATTCGGAACAATTCCTCATCTCGGATGCCGAGCGCGAACATCTGACGCGGCTGTCCCTTGACCATGTCGCGGGCCGCGTGCCGGTGATCGTGACGATCAGCCATTTCGCGACCCCGATCGTGGTCGAGCGGGCGAAACTGGCGCGCGCGCTCGGTGCGGATATGGTCATGATGATGGCCCCCTATCACGGCGCGACCTTGCGCGCGACGCCCGAGCAGATCTTCGAGCAATTCGCCAGCGCGGGCGATGCCGGCATCCCGATCATGGTGCAGGACGCGCCGATGGCGGGCACCGATCTGACCGTGCCCTTGCTGGTCAAAATGGCCCGCGAGATCGAGATGGTGAAGCTGTTCAAAATGGAATCCGCAGGCGCAGCGGCGAAACTGCGCGCGCTGATCGCCGAGGGCGGCGATGCGATCGAAGGCCCCTTTGACGGCGAAGAGGGGATCACGCTTCTGGCCGATCTTGACGCGGGCGCGACGGGGACGATGACCTCGGCGATGATTCCCGACCAGATCAAGCCGATCCTGACCGCATGGGAGGCAGGCGACCGCGCCGGCGCGACCGCAGGCTATGCCCGCATCCTGCCCGCCGTGAACCACGAAAACCGCCAATGCGGCTTCCGTGCCGCCAAGGCCGTGATGATGGAGGGCGGCGTCATCCGCTCCGACTTCTCGCGTCATCCGATTGCGCCGCTGTCGGATCCGACCCGCGCGATGCTGCTTGATCTGGTGCGCCCGCTTGATCCCGTTGCACTGAACTGGGGCAAGTGATGGCCGCTTTTTCGCTTTCCCTGCCCGAAGACGGCACTTTCGTCGGCCGCGTCTGGCGTCCGGGCATCGGCCCCGCGCTGGTCGTGGTGCGCGACGGCGTGGTCCACGACATCACCTCGATCGAGGCGCCGACCATGCGCGACCTGCTCGAGCTGGAAGACATCGCCGCCCATCTGGCACGACACAGCGGCGAGCCGATCGGCCCGCTTTCCGATTTCGAGACCCCCTCGGACGATCCCGACGCTTTGCGGCTGCTGGCCCCGTCGGATTTCCAAGCGATCAAAGCGGCCGGCGTGACCTTTGCCGCCTCGATGGTCGAGCGCGTGATCGAGGAACAGGCCGCCGGCGATCCCGACCGGGCCGAGGCGATCCGTAACCGCATCGGCGCAACCATCGGCGCCAGCCTCAAAGGAATCGTGCCGGGCTCGGAGCAGGCGGCGGCGGTGAAGGCCGCGCTTCAGGCCGAGGGGCTCTGGTCGCAGTATCTTGAGGTCGGAATCGGCCCCGATGCCGAGATCTTCAGCAAGGCCCAGCCGCTTTCCGCGGTGGGTTGGGGCGCGAAGGTCGGGCTGCATCCGGTCTCGCGCTGGAACAATCCCGAGCCGGAAATCGTGCTGGCCGTCAGCTCCAAGGGCCGTATCCGTGGCGCGACTTTGGGCAATGACGTGAACCTGCGCGACGTCGAGGGGCGCTCGGCGCTGCTGCTCGGCAAGGCCAAGGACAACAATGCCAGCGCCGCGATCGGCCCCTTCATCCGCCTGTTCGACGAGGGCTATACGCTCGACGACATGCGGCAGGCCGAGCTGACCCTGCGCGTCGAAGGCCGCGACGGTTTCGTTATGGACGGGCGCTCCTCGATGTCGCAAATCAGCCGCGACCCCGAGGATCTCGTGTCGCAAATGATCGGGCGCCACCACCAATATCCCGACGGCGCACTGCTGTACCTCGGGACGCTGTTCGCGCCGACGCAGGATCGCGGCGAGCCCGGGCAGGGCTTTACCCATCATCAGGGCGATATCGTCACCATCGCGGAACCCAAACTGGGCGCTTTGATCAATGAAGTCGCCTTGTCGACGGAATGCCCGGAATGGCGCTTTGGCACGACGGCATTGATGCGCAACCTCGCCAGCCGGGCGCTTTTGTAAGCGCCCCGCCACAGCAGTTAAACACAAGGGATTGAAGCAAAGATGAACATCCTCATTCTTGGCGCGGCTGGCATGGTCGGGCGTCGTCTGACCAAGAAACTCATCGCCGACGGCGCGCTTGGCGGCACCGCGATCAACCGCATCACCACCTTCGACGTCTTCCCGTCGGAAATCCACAGCGACACGATCCGCATCGAGGATATCGCGGGCGACATCGCCGATCCGACCACGATCGAAAGCCTGATCGCCGACCGCCCCGACGTGATCTTCCATCTGGCCGCCATCGTCTCGGGCGAGGCAGAGGCCGATTTCGACAAGGGCTACCGCATCAACCTCGACGGCACCCGCCTGCTGTTCGAAACCATCCGCCAACAAAAGGACTATCGCCCGCGCGTGGTCTTTACCTCGTCGATCGCGGTCTTCGGCGCACCCTTCGAGGACAAGATCTCGGACACGTTCCTCAGCGCGCCGATGACCAGCTACGGCACGCAAAAGGCGATTGGCGAGCTGCTGCTGAACGACTATTCGCGCCGTGGATTCTTCGACGGCATCGGCATCCGCCTGCCCACGATCGTCGTGCGTCCGGGCAAGCCGAACAAGGCGGCCTCGGGCTTTTTCTCGGGAATCATCCGCGAGCCGCTGGCCGGTCTCGAGGCGATTCTGCCGGTCGACGACAGCGTGCGTCACTGGCTGGCCTCGCCCGATGCGGCGGTGGGCTTTCTGCTCCATGCGGCGACGATGGACCTCGCGCCCGTCGGGCCGCGCCGCTGCCTGAACATGCCGGGGATCTGCCTTTCGGTCGGCGAAATGATCGAGGGCCTGCGCGCCGTCGCCGGTGACGAGGTCGTCGCCCGCATCAAGCGTCAGCCCGACGAGACCATCCGCACCATCGTCTCGGGTTGGGCCGAAGATTTCGACCCCGCCCGCGCGATCGAGCTGGGCTTCACCGCCGATGCCGATTTCCAAAGCATCGTGCGCGCCCATATCCGCGACACCCAGGCGGGGAAAAAGGCATGAACCAGATTGATCTGAAAGGCCGCCATGCCGTCATCACCGGCGGCGCGCAGGGCATCGGCTTCGCCACCGCCGCCCGTTTTCTCGCCAGCGGGGCCGAGGTCGTCCTGTGGGACGTGAACGGCGATGCGCTGGCGAAAGCCGTGGCCGAACTGGGCGCGGGCGCAAGCGGCGTGACGCTGGATCTGACCGACGAAGCGGCGGTTTCGGCTGCGGCCAAAGCGGCGGGCACGGTCGATATTCTCGTCAACAACGCCGGCATCACCGGCGGCAATGCCAAGACCTGGGATCTTGATCCGGCCGTCTGGCGTCAGGTCATGGCCGTCAACCTCGAGGCGCCGTTTCTGACCTGCCGCGCGCTGGTGCCGGGGATGATCGCGCGCGGATATGGCCGCATCGTCAATATCGCCTCGATCGCGGGCAAAGAGGGCAACCCCAATGCCGCGCATTACTCGGCCTCGAAGGCGGGGGTCATGGCGCTGACGAAATCGCTCGGCAAAGAACTGGCGGGCACCGGCGTCATCGCCAATGCCGTCACGCCTGCCGCCGCCCGCACCCCGATTTTCGACCAGATGAGCCAAGAGCACATCGACTATATGCTGTCGAAAATCCCGTTGAACCGCTTCCTTGAAACCGAGGAAATCGCGGGCATGATCGCTTGGCTCTCGTCCGAGGAATGCTCGTTCTCGACCGGCGCGGTCTTCGACATCTCGGGCGGCCGCGCAACCTATTGATGCCTTTCGGCCCTGCCGCGTTACAGCGGCGGGGCCGGACCTCGCGCGGCGTGTATCGCGCGGTAGCCGCTTAACGCGCCAACCATCCCCCATCGACATTCAGAACCGCGCCGTTGACGTAATCCGAAGCCGGAGCGGCAAGGAAAACCGCAGCCTGTGCGATATCCTCGGGGCGACCCCAGCGACCGGCGGGAATGCGGGCGCGGATCGCCTCGGCGCGGGTGGCGTCCTGATGGAGCGGGCGGGTGTTCGGCGTCTCGATATAGCCCGGCGCGATCGCATTGACGTTGATGCCGTGGGCCGCGAGCTCGTTCGCCAAGAGCTTGGTGATCCCCGCGACGCCGTGTTTCGCGGGCGTATAGGCCCCGACCTCGACCCCGCCCTGAAAGGACAAAAGCGAGGCGATATTGACGATCTTGCCCGAGCCGCGCGGCAGCGCCGCCTTGGCGAAAGCCTGCGCGGTGAAAAACACCGATTTAAGGTTGAGATCCATCACGTCGTCCCAGTCTTTCTCGGTCACATCCAGCGCCTTCGACCGCCGGATCGTGCCCGCGTTATTGACCAGAATGTCGATCCGACGTGCCGCAAACACCTCTTGTGCGGCCATGGGATCGGACATTTCGATGCGCAATTCCTCGCCCTTGGTCAGGGCCACGGTTTCGGCGCAGCTCGAGCGGCCCGCAGCGATCACATGCGCTCCCGCCTGCGCCATGGCGACCGCAATCGTCTGACCGATGCCGGAATTCGCGCCGGTCACCAGCGCCACTTTGCCCGCGAGCGAAAAGGGAGTCATCGCATTCTCTCGTACAGGGGCCGCATCCATCATGGCGGCGGTCGAATGAAAAAGGCCGCCAGTTGTGCTGGCGGCCCGTTGGTCTTCGCGGCTTCTCAGGCTTCGGTATCCCAGCCCGAGATCTGCTTGCTGTCCATGAACTCTTCGATGCCCCAGACGCCGCCCTCGCGCGCGCGACCCGAGGCTTTGACGCCCCCGAAGGCCGAGCCGCGGCCGCGGCTGACGCCGTTCATCTCGACCATGCCGGCACGCAGTTTGCGCGCCAGACGGTTGCGGCGCGCGCCGTCCTGACTTTGGACATAGTTGGTCAGGCCGTAGATCGTGTCGTTGGCGATCGCGACGGCCTCCTCTTCGGTGTCGAAGGGGATGATCGACAGGACGGGGCCGAAGATTTCCTGACGCGCGATGGTCATGTCGTTGTTCACATCGGCAAAGACCGTCGGACGCACGAAATAGCCGCGGTTCACGCCCTCGGGCAGGCCGGTGCCGCCTGCAACCAGACGTGCACCCTCGTCGATGCCCGCCTGAATGAGGCCTTGAATCTGGTCCCACTGGCGCTTGCTGACAACGGGGCCGATATGGCGGCCGGGCTGGTGCGCCGTGGCAACCGCGGTTTCCTCGGCGACCTTTTTGGCGATCTCGACGGCTTTGTCGTAATAGGAACGCTCGACCAGCATCCGCGTCGGCGCGTTACACGACTGGCCCGAGTTATAGAACACATGCCGCGTGCCGCGCAGAACGGCCTTTTCATCGGCATCGGCGAAGACGAGGTTCGCACCCTTGCCGCCGAGTTCGAGCATGACCTTCTTCACGGTATCGGCTGCCGCTTTGGTGATCGCGATACCGGCGCGGGTCGAGCCGGTGAAAGAAATCATATCGACATCGGGATGGGTCGAAAGCTGCGTGCCAACGCCCGCGCCATCACCGTTGACCATGTTGTAAACGCCCGCGGGCAGACCCGCCTCGTCGATGATCTCGCTCCAGACCATCGAAGAAAGCGGCGCGATTTCCGAGGGTTTCATCACGATCGTATCGCCCGCCAGAAGCGCGGGAATGACCTTGAGCGTGACCTGGTTCATCGGCCAGTTCCAGGGCGTGATCAGGCCGACGACGCCGACCGGCTCCCATGCGACCATCGAGCTGGGCGATTGCGGACCCAGCGGGCGGATGAATTCGAAGCTCTTGAACGCCTCGATGAAGTTCTCGATGTGGTAGGTGCCCGCCTCGGTCTGGTCATTGAGCGACATATCGGCAGGCGCGCCCATCTCGTGGCTGATCGCCTCGGCCATATCGGGCGCGCGGCGCTTGTAGACCTCGAGGATCTTCTCGACATGTTTCAGGCGCTCGGCCGGAGCGGTTTCCGACCATGCGGGAAAAGCGGCTTTCGCGGCGGCGACTGCGGCATCGGTATCGGCCTGATCCCCGAGCGAGATCACCGCGACGGGCTCCTCGGTCGAGGGATCGATCACGTCCAGATCATTCGGCGTGACCGGATCAACCCATTGCCCGTTGATGTAGAATTTGCGCTTGTCGGCAAGACCGGACATTCGCTGCCCCCCTGTTTTCAATCGGCGACAGGTTGGCACCCAATGCCGCGCAACGCAAGCAGCAGAGAATTTTCTTGCTGCTTCGCGGCGAAGGAGAGACTGGCAATCATGCGCCCGATCTTTATGTTAACGCCAGACCTACAGAGGAGAGGACCAATGTCCCTGCGCATCAACGATATCGCGCCCGATTTCACCGCCAACTCCACCGAAGGCGAGATCCGTCTGCACGACTGGATCGGCGACAGCTATGCGATCCTGTTCTCGCATCCGCGCGATTTCACGCCGGTCTGCACCACTGAATTCGGCGCGGTTGCCCAGCTCGTCCCCGATTTCGAGAAGCGCAACACCAAGGTTCTCGGTGTCTCGGTCGACAGCGTCGAGGATCACGCAAAATGGAAGCGCGACATCGAAACCGTCGCCGGCACCCCCGCGAATTTCGCGATCATCGACGACACTTCGCTGGCCGTCGCCAAGGCCTATGACATGCTGCCGGCGGAGTTCTACCTCCCGACCGAAGGCCGCACCCCTGCCCATTCGGCGACCGTGCGCACCGTTTTCATCATCGGGCCGGACAAAAAGGTTCGTCTGACCATGACCTATCCGATGTCGGTCGGCCGCAACTTCGCGGAAATCATCCGCGCGCTCGACGCGATCCAGACGACCGACGGCGTGCCGCTGGCCACCCCCGCGAACTGGGTTCCGGGTCAGGACGTGATCGTGGCGCTGGCGCTCGACGACGCGGCGGCCGAGGCGAAATACGGCGCTCTCGACAAAAAGCTGCCCTATCTGCGCTTTGCCAAAGACCCGAAAAACGGGTGATCCACACGAAAGGGCCGTCATTGACGGCCCTTTTCCGTTGCGCCTTTTAGCGCCTTAACGCCCGACCGGCCGCGACAGCTTGCGCCGCAGCAGGCAGCGCCAATACTCTGACCGCAGATAACGCATCGGATCCTTGCCGAGACGTTTGGAAACCGTGCTGCGGCCCGCATCAAGATGCGACGGCCCCACGCCGGGCGGATTGTGCAGGACCACGCGCGGCACGATCAGTTCCGCCCCGAACTCGTACAGATCGATCGGCCAATCCGCGACAAAACTGACCGGAGTCGCCGCCGCCAGAAGATCCTCGGCCCCGTGGCGCGAGATGGAATAGCCCGAAGTCAGCGTCGCCCTTTGCGCCGCGCGGTAAGCGCACCAGCGGCCCAGAGCGCGCTTTTGCCACAAGAGCGCGCGTCCGAAACGATAATCCAGCAAAGCGATCCGCGCCACGCGGTGATGGCCCGCTTGCAGGAAAGCCGCGAAATCGGGGGTCAGGATCGCATCATCCTCGAGCACGACGGCGCCCGAGAGCCCCTCGTCCAGCACGGTTTGATAGATCTGGCGATGCGACAGGGCACAGGCGAATTCGGCATCGACCATCGCATAGCCCAGACGTTTCGAGGCAGCTTCGCGGTCGATCAGCGCAAGGCAATGCTCTTGCAGGCCACGCCGCCCGTCCACGCCAAGAATGATGCGCCATTCAAGACCCGCTTCCGCAAGTTGGTCCAGCAAAGGCTGGCGGCGCTGCTCGTCGCCGGCCAGCGACAGGATGAAAATTGGCCAATCATCTTGCATCAGGGCAATCCGCCAAGATTGAATTCAACCATCACGTCTATGCCATAGATTGCAGAAGACAAGAATAATAAAGCTCACGCGCCTTCTGTTCGGACGACGAGTGGGTTCCTATGAAAAAGGCCCCGCGATGCGGGGCCTTTCCAGTCAAAAGGTCGGCGATTACTCGGCCTGGTCTTCTTTTTTCGGCTCGGCGATTTCTTCGCCGGTTTCCTGATCGACCATCTTCATGCCGAGACGGACTTTGCCGCGGTCGTCGAAGCCAAGCAGTTTGACTTTGACTTCCTGACCCTCTTTGAGGATCTCGTTCGGATGGGTCAGGCGCTTGTTGGCGATCTGGCTGACGTGGACCAGACCATCGCGCTTGCCGAAGAAGTTCACGAAAGCGCCGAAATCGACGAGTTTCACGACTTTGCCGGTGTAGACTTTGCCTTCTTCCGGCTCTGCCACGATCGAATAGATCATGTCGTAAGCCTTCTTGATCGAATCGGCATTGGCCGAAGCAATCTTGATGACGCCGTCGTCGTTGATGTCGACTTTTGCACCCGAAACTTCAACGATTTCGCGGATGACCTTGCCGCCCGAACCGATCACTTCACGGATCTTGTCGGTCGGGATGGTCATGGTCTCGATGCGCGGAGCATGAGCCGAGAATTCGTTGCGGCCTTCGGTCAGCGCATTGGCCATCTCGCCGAGGATGTGCATCCGGCCGTCTTTGGCCTGAGCCAAAGCCTGCTCCATGATCGCGGGCGTGATGCCTGCAACCTTGATGTCCATCTGCAGCGAGGTGATGCCGTTCGACGTACCCGCAACCTTGAAGTCCATGTCGCCGAGGTGGTCTTCGTCGCCGAGAATGTCGGTCAGGACCGCCCATTTCTCGCCTTCGAGGATCAGACCCATCGCAACGCCTGCCACCGGAGCTTTCAGCGGAACGCCCGCATCCATCATCGCCAGCGAGCCGCCGCAGACCGAAGCCATCGAGGACGAACCGTTCGATTCGGTGATCTCGGAGACGACGCGGATCGTGTAGGGGAAGTCGGTCGCAGCCGGCAGAACCGCCTGAAGCGCGCGCCATGCCAGCTTGCCGTGACCGATTTCACGACGGCCCGGCGAACCCACGCGGCCAACTTCGCCAACCGAATAGGGCGGGAAGTTGTAGTGCAGCAGGAAGTTCGAACGCGAATTGCCGTGCAGCGCGTCGATGATCTGTTCGTCGTCGCCGGTGCCGAGCGTGGTCACGACCAGCGCCTGCGTTTCACCGCGGGTGAACAGCGACGAACCGTGGGTGCGCGGCAGAACGCCGACTTCGCTCACGATCGAGCGCACGGTCTTGTTGTCGCGACCGTCGATGCGTGCGCCGCCATTGATGATGTCGCCGCGCAGGATGCCCGATTCCAGCTTCTTGAGCGCGGAACCAAGGTTCGCATCGGCCAGATCCTCTTCCGAGAGACCGGCTTTGACTTTGGCTTTCGCCGCTTCGACCGCATCGTGACGGGCCGCTTTGTCGCGGATGCCGTAGGCTGCGCGCATATCGGCTTCACCGATGGCGGCAACGCGGGTGTAAAGCGCGGAATAGTCCGGCGATTTGAACTCGAAGGGCTCTTTCGCGGCGTCTTCGGCAAGCGAGATGATCAGGTCGATGACCGGCTGCATCTGCTCGTGGCCGAATTTGACGGCGCCCAGCATTTCCTCTTCGGTCAGCTCGTAGGCTTCCGATTCGACCATCATCACGGCGTCTTTGGTGCCGGCGACAACCAGATCGAGGCGCTGCTCGGGGTTGTTGCGCAGATGGTCCATGTCCTGGACTTCGGGGTTCAGCACATAGGCGCCGTCGACGAAGCCGACGCGTGCCGCACCGATCGGGCCCATGAAGGGAACGCCCGAGATGGTCAGCGCAGCCGAAGCGGCGATCATGGCGACGATATCGGGATCGTTGACCAGATCATGCGACAGCACGGTGCACATCACCAGAACTTCGTTTTTGAAGCCCGGAGCGAACAGCGGACGGACCGGACGGTCGATCAGGCGCGCGGTCAGCGTTTCCTTTTCGGAAGGACGTGCCTCGCGCTTGAAGAAGCCGCCCGGAATCTTGCCGGCGGCATAGTATTTTTCTTGGTAGTGAACGGTGAGCGGGAAGAAGTCCTGGCCGGGCTTCGGTTCCTTCGCAAAGGTCACGTTCGCCATGACGCTGGTTTCACCCAGCGTCGCGATGACCGAGCCATCCGCCTGACGGGCGATTTTGCCCGTTTCCAGCGTCAGGGTCTCTTGGCCCCACTGGATCGATTTTTTCACTTCATGAAACATCGGTTATCCTTTTCGACGCGGCCCCTGCCACGTCATGCAGCATCCAGCCCCATTGCCGGACGCGTAAAAGAAACGCGCCCCGCGAAGGGGGCGCGTAGCGTCTTAGCGGCGCAGACCCAGCTTGCCGATCAGCGCGGTGTAACGCGCTTCGTCTTTGCCCTTGAGGTAGTCCAGAAGCTTGCGGCGGGTTGCAACCAGCTTCAGCAGACCACGACGCGAGTGGTTGTCTTTTTTGTGGGTTTTGAAGTGCTCGGTCAGAGCGACAATACGGGTGGTCAGGATTGCGACCTGAACTTCCGGAGAGCCGGTATCGCCTTTCGCCGTAGCGAATTCGGTCATGACGCGGGCTTTTTCTTCAAGAGTGATCGACATCGGGATCTCCTTTCGGATTAGAGAAAAATCAGGCTCCGGCCGGGATGTCGTCCAGCACGGGTCCGCAGAAACCGCCGGATTCGTGCCGACGGATGGTGGCCTATAGCCAGAATCGCCAAAAATTGGAAGACTTTTTATGCCAATGCCCTCCGGAGCGGCAGAAGGATGCGCAAGCATCAAGCATCGCCCCCGACCGGGCCTATGGGCTGCGCGCCAGCCGCGTCACGATGACATCACGCGGATCGACCATCGCGCCATTCTGCAAACGACCGACTGCCGCCCCGTCGACGCGGATCAGGGTCATGCCGTCGCCGTCGCGCTCGAAACGGATCTCGGGGCGCGCGCCGTCGGCAAGGCCTTCGATGCGGATTTCCAGCCGGTCCTCGCCGGGGGTGAAATCGCCGATCACCGGCACCGTGGTCCCCGGTTCGGCCAGAAGGACAAAGAGATCGTCGCCGGCACCGCCTTCGGCAAAATCGCCATCGCGTGCATGCAGCGTATCCTCGCCCGCTCCGCCATGCAGCCATGCCCGCGCCGGATCGGACGAGCCGATCAGCAGGTCGTCGCCGTCATCGCCGCTCAGATCATCCTCGCCCGGACCGGCGATCAACGTGTCGTTTCCGGCGCCGCCCGACAGATAATCATTGCCCGCCCCCCCTTCGAGGCGGTCGTCCCCCTCGCCGCCGAACAGGGTATCGTCGCCCGCACCGCCGGTCAGCCGGTCGTTGCCGCCATTTCCGGCCAGCATGTCGTTGCCCGCGCCACCGTCGAGCAGATCGTCCCCGCCCGGGCCGTAATCGCCGTCGCCATGGATCCAGTCGTCGCCCGCGCCGCCGTCGAGCGTGTCGTTGCCCTGACCGCCGAACATGTCGTCACGCCCGTCACCGCCGAACAACGCGTCATTGCCGCCGCTTCCGGCAAGCCAGTCGCCCTGAGCCGAGCCCGAGATGGTTTCGCCCGCGACACCAGATTCGCCGCCGCCATCACCATCTTCCCCATCACCGGAGGGCTCACCCTCGCCGTCGCCCTCGCCGTCGCCGTCCTCGGGATCCCCGTCCCGCAGATCCTCGTCATCGCCGGCCTGCGCGATCGCGTCCAAAGCGATTCCGGCCAACAACAGACAGATAATTCCGCCGACCATCAGCATGGCGACCCCATTCAAAGCGAGCAATGACACAAATATACCCGCTTTACGGGAAACGGCGATGAATTCGTTAGGAATGAGTTAACTGCCGGACGACGGGAGCGTGCCCCGCGTCCGGCGATCTGCCCACCGATCCGCCTTGATCGCCTGCGCCTCAGATATGCAGGCCGAAACGCAAAGCATCATAGATCGCGGCATGGATATTGCGCGCCGCCACAGCATCGCCGATGCGGTAAAGGACAAAGCCGCCTTCGGGGTTGCGTGTCTCGAAGGGATTTCGCCCCTGCAAAAGCGCGCCGTAATCGACCGCACCCAAATTGCTGCTCTGCGGTTTGAGGTCGAAATAGACATCCTCGAGCGGCAGCGTCCCGCATTCTGCAAAGATCTGGTCGGCCTCGCGGCTTTCGCTGTGCTCCGCATGGAAATCCGAGCCGAAATGTGCCGCGATCCCGTTGCCCGCGCGCTCGATCGCGGCCAGCCGCGTGTTGATCGTCACGCGCACCTTGTTGCGGTGGAAGGCGCGCATATAGGGGACGTGGTTCATGCCGCCGATCTCGGGGGCAAGGCTGCGCTCGGGGGTGACCAGCTCGACCTCGGCACCGGCATCCGCGGCGATTTCGGCGGCCGTCATTCCCGCATGGCCCGCGCCGTCATCCCAGATCACCACCCGCCCCGAGGGCTTGATCGCGCCCGAGATCAGATCCCAGCTCGAGATCGCAAGCTCGCCACCCGCGACCGGCAGATCGGGCGGCATGCCTCCGGTCGCGATCACCACGGCATCGGGGCGGGCGGCGATGATCTCGTCGGCTTCGGCGTAATGGTTGGTGTGGATGGTGACGCCCAGACGCTCCAGCTCTTCCAGCCTCCAGGCGATGATCCCGTGCATCTCGCGCCGGCGCGGCAGGCGGGTCAGCAGATTGACCTGACCGCCGGCCTCGTCCGCAGCCTCGTAGACGGTAACGTCATGACCGCGTTCGGCGGCGACGCGCGCGGCCTCGAGCCCGCCCGGACCCGCGCCGATCACGATGACCTTCTTGCGCGTGGCGGCTTTGGGGATGTCGTGGGGCATCGTCTCTTCGCGCCCCGTCGCGGCGTTATGGATGCACAAAGCGCCGCCGCCCTCATAGATGCGGTCGAGGCAATAGGTCGCGCCGACACAGGGCCGGATGCGGTCCTCGTCGCCCGAACGGATCTTTTTCGCGATATGGGGATCGGCAATATGCGCGCGGGTCATGCCGACCATATCCAGCTTGCCCGCCGCAATCGCATGGCGCGCGGTCGCGACATCGGGGATGCGGGCGGCGTGGAACATCGGCAGACCGCTCGCCTGCCGGACCTCTCCGGCGAAATCGAGATGCGGCGCCGAGGCCATGCCCTGAATCGGGATCACATTGGTCAGCGCGGCATCGGTGTCGATATGGCCGCGGATGAGGTTCAGGAAATCGACCTTGCCGCTGCCCGCAAGCCTGCGGCTGATCTCGAGCCCGTCCTCGCGGTCAAGCCCGTGTTCAAGCTGCTCGTCGGCGACCAGACGCAGGCCGACCAGAAAATCCGGCCCGCAATTGGCGCGGATCTCGTCCAGAACGCGCCATGTAAAGCGCAGCCGGTTGTCCAGATCGCCACCCCATTCATCCTCGCGTTTGTTGGTCGCGGGCGACCAGAAACTGTCGAGCAAATGGCCGTAAGCCTCGAGTTCGATCCCGTCGAGCCCCGCCTCCTGCATCCGCGCGGCGGCGGTACCGTAATCGGCGGCGATCCGGTCGAGATCCCAATCCTCCATCGCCTTGGGAATCGAGCGGTGGGCCGCCTCGCGCACCGCGCTGGCCGACAGGACCGGCAGCCACTGGTTCGAGGCGAAACCGCCGCGCCGCCCCAGATGCGTGAGCTGGATCATCACCGCGCAGCCCATCTCGTGGCAGTCGTCGGTCAGCGCGCGCATCCACGGGATGATCGCATCGTCATAGGCGTGAAGGTTCCCGAAAGCCGACGGACTGTCCGCGCTGACCAAGGCCGAGCCCGCCGTCATCGTCAAGGCGATCCCGCCCCGCGCCTTTTCGCGGTGATAAAGCCGGTAGCGGTCCTTGGGCATGCCCTCTTCGCCGTAGGCCGGTTCATGCGAGGTCGACATGATGCGGTTCTTGAGCGTCAGATGCTTGAGCTGATAGGGCTGGAACAACGGGTCGTTCGTGATCTTGGACGATGTCATTTTCTGGCTCTCTCGTGGCGGCTAAAGCCATGAAACGGAAGCGGCACCGCTGCCGCAAGCCCCCGCCTTTCGTCTCAGCCAAAGATATGACGGCGCCGCCCGCTTTGCCCGTACACAAGGCAGGGCCGTGCCGGTGGCGGGCTGGCCTGCCCATGCCGGCTGCACTCGCGCGCGGAGGACGGCTCGGGGGCGGACTCATCGGCCCGTGCTTGCCCCGCAAGTCACCCGAAAGACGGGTGAAAGCCCGAAAAAGGGAACTTTGGCGCGGCTGGGGAATTTTTACCTGCGACATTGCGCCACACGGCCTTGCACGCGGCATGGATCGCGACCGCCCGCATTCGGGAGCGACCGCAAAGACCCGCGCCGCATCAGGCCCCCGCGGATCTGCCACGGGCCGGAGCCGCGACCACGAGCAGGAGTGATGATGAACACGATATTGCGCTCGTTTCTGGAAAAGACCGTCACCACGGGCAATCTGACGCTGCTGGGCTGCCAAGGCGACCGCTTCACCATCGGCGACGGCACCGGCGCGCCGATCACCCTGCGCTTCAAATCCGCTGCCGCCGAACGTGCGGTCGCGCTCGATCCCGCGCTGAAGCTGGGCGAGTGCTATATGGAGGGCGAGATCGATTTCGAGACCGGCACGGTCTACGACCTGATCATGCTGATCTACCGCAATGCCGGCCGCCAGCTGGTCTCGGCTCCGTGGATGCGCGCGCTCGAACATCTGCGCATCGCCTGGCGGCGGTTCCACCAGCTCAACACCCGCATCCGCGCCAAAGGCAATGTCCAGCGCCATTACGACCTCTCGGCCGATCTCTACCGCATGTTTCTTGATCCCGACATGCAGTATTCCTGCGCCTATTTCTCGAATCCCGACATGGGTCTGGCCGACGCCCAGCTTGCAAAGAAACGCCATATCGCGGCCAAGCTGCTGCTGCGCGAGGGGCAGGATGTGCTCGATATCGGCTGCGGCTGGGGCGGGATGGGGCTCTATCTCGCGCGCGTCGCGGGGGCGGATGTCTCCGGCGTCACGCTGTCGGTCGAACAGCTCGCCGTAGCGGAGCGCCGCGCCCGTGCCGAGGCGCTGGCGGAGCGCGTCGATTTCCGGCTTCAGGATTACCGCGACATCACGGAAACATTCGACCGCATCGTCTCGGTGGGCATGTTCGAACATGTCGGCATCAACCATTACGACACCTTCTTCCACAAGGCCGCCGCGATGCTGCGGCCGGGCGGGGTCATGCTGTTGCACACGATCGGGCGCGCCGATCCGCCCGGCGCGACCAATCCCTTCATCCACAAATATATCTTCCCCGGCGGCTATATCCCCGCTTTGTCCGAGGTCATGCATTCCGCCGAGAAATCGGGCCTGATCGTCACCGATGTCGAGATCCTGCGTCTCCATTACGCCGAGACGCTGAAGGCTTGGCGCGAGGCCTTCATGGCACGCCGCGACGAGGCCCGCGCGCTTTACGACGAGGCCTTCTGCCGGATGTGGGAATTCTACCTTGCAGGAAGCGAAGCCAGTTTCCGCGAAGGCGGCCTCTCGATCTTCCAGCTCCAGCTGGCGCATCGGGTGGAGGACGTCCCGATCACCCGAGACTATATGCTCGAAGAAGAGGCGCGCCTCGGCCAGCGCGAGGTGGTGAACGGCATCCCCGCCCCCGCCTGGCCCGAGGATTGGCCGGATGGTCGAGACAAGGGCCCTGCCCCCGCAGCGCCCGTCGCGGGTGACGGGCAGTTGACGCTTGGCGAAGCGCCGGTTCCCGCCCGCCCGAGCGCCGCCAATGCCGACAACGCCTTGGGCCGCGAGGGGCGCAAGGCCTCTGCGAACGGGGCCTAAAGGCGGCTGAACGCGTTGGTTCCGGCCAGATCATCCTCCATCGCGAACAGCCGTTCGAGCACGCGCGGCGAGGCGCGCAACCCGTTATGCTCGAACTCGTTCGTCAGCCACAGACGGACATTCCCGAGGCCCTTGGCAGTGCGCAAGGACAGGCCCTGATCGACATACATATCGTCGGTATAGACCGCCGCCGCCACCGGAACCTCGTTCGCGGCCAAACGCGCGCGGTCGTAAAGCGGCGCGTCCAAAGGCATCCGCGCAAGCGCCTCGGCGGCCTGCGCAAAGGGCCGAAGGGCGCGGATCTCGTCGAACATCCACGGATAGATCATCTCGCCGGTCAGCATCAGCGGACGACACGCCGCGTCGAAGGCCGGAAACTCGGACAGGACACGTTCGGCCGCCCAATCGGTCGCCTGACCGTCTTGCGCATAAATCGCCTCGTGGATCGCGCCGAACAGCGGGTTCTGCTCGAAGCCCGTCGCCTCGCGGACGGAGGCCAGAAAACCGTCCGAAAGCCCGCCGTCAGCCGCGAAAGCCTCGTCCAGAAGCCAATGCAGGCTCTCGAACCCGTCAGACATGCCAAGCCCCATGCCAAGGTATTGCAACCGCCGCAGGCTGAGCCGGTCACCGTCGGGCAAGCGGACATCGGTCGATGCCACAACATCCGCAATCCGGTCGAGGATCGCCTGATCCTGCGGATAGCGCGCGTGATAGATGCGGTTCTTTTCGAGGGTGCGGGGATAGGTGTGGCGGTAGATCTCGGCCGCAGAAGCGTCGATCCCCGCCAGTCCACCGGTGACATAGCAGGCCGACAGCGCCTCGGGGGCGTGGGAGAGATAGCTCAGCGTCAGGAAGCCGCCATAGCTTTGCCCCAACGTCGCCCATTTGCGCCCGCCAAAAAGGGTTTTCCGGATATGTTCGGCATCGCGGATGATGCTGTCGGCACGGAAATGCGACAGGTAGCGCCCGCCTTCCGCGCCCCCCATCGCGCCGATCATCCGGCCTTGCACCGGCGAAGACCGCCCCGTGCCGCGCTGGTCGAGAAACAGGACGCGGTAGCGTTTGAGCGCGACCGCCAGCCATGACGGCGCGCCGCCTGCGGGACGCGGCGATTTACCCCCCGGCCCGCCCTGAAGATAGACCAGAACCGGCAGATCCTTGTCCTTCTGCCCGACTGCCGCGACCTCGCGCGCGAAGACGCGGATCGTCGCGCCCCCGGGGGCGGACCAGTCAAGCGGGACGGTGACGGTATGGTCACGCAGGCAAAGGCCGGGGATGCGGTATTCGGGGGTGCTTTCGGCAGCGGACATGGCGGCTTTCCGGTGGTGGGTTTGCCCCGCCATAACGCAGACGCGCGGGAATGTCGAAACTCCCCGCGCGCCTTTCGTCGGTCGTGGCCGTCGCGGCTACAGATGCAGCCCGCGGTCCAGCGCCTTGAGACAGGCCTCGTGCAAGGCCTCGCCGCGGGTCGGATGGGCGTGGATCGTGCCGATGACATCGCCCAGACGCGCGCCCATTTCCAAGGCGAGCGCGAAGCCTGCGGCCAATTCGGAAATCCCCGCGCCGACGGCCTGGATGCCGAGGATTTCCTCGTTGTCCTTGCGGGCGACGACGCGGATGAAACCATCCTCGCGCGCGGCAGTCATGGCACGGCCGTTGGCGGCAAAGGGGAATTGGCCGGTGATGACCTCGTGCCCCGCCGCCTGCGCCTCCGTGGCCGACAACCCGACCGAGACGATCTCGGGGTCGGTGAAACAGACCGCCGGAATGGCCCGGTGATCCCATGCGCGGCGGTGCCCCGCGACGATTTCCGCGACCATCTCGCCCTGCGCCATGGCGCGATGGGCAAGCATCGGCTCTCCGGTGACATCGCCGATCGCAAAGACCCCGCGCATCGAGGTCCGGCAATGGTCATCGACCGCAAGGTAAGGCCCGTTCATCGCCAGTTGCAGCGCCTCGATCCCCGCCTCGCGCGACAGGGGACGCCGCCCGACGGTGACCAGGATCTTCTCGGCCGCGATCTCGATGGCGGCATCGGTGACGGCGACGCGCAGCGCGCCCTGATCCGACAGACCGCCCGCGCGCGCGCCGGTCATGACCTTGATCCCCAAAGCCAGCAGGCGCTGCGCCACGGGACGGGTCAGCTCGGCGTCATATTGCGGCAGGATGCGCGGTCCGGCCTCAAGCACCGTCACCTCGGAGCCGAGCTTGGCGAAAGCCGTGCCCAGCTCCAGCCCGATATAGCCGCCGCCGACCACGGCGAGGGTTTTGGGCACTTCGGTCAAAGTCAAAGCCTCGGTCGAGGAAATCACCCGCCCGCCGAAGGGCAGCGGCGGCAACTCGACCGGCGCGGAGCCGGTAGCCAGAACCACGGCCTCGGCGCGCACCAGAACCGGCCCCTCGGGGGTGTCGACCAGCGCGGTCTTGCCGTCGCGCAGCGTCGCCGTGCCGGTGATCAGCCGCGTGCCCGCCTTGCGCAGCAGGGTCGAGACGCCATTGTTCAGGCGCTCGACAATGCCGTTTTTCCAGCCGACCGTCGCGCCCAGATCAACCGAGGCGCCTTTGGCCGAAATCCCCATCTCGGGCGCGGCGGAGAGCGTGGTGATGCGGTGGAATTCATCGGCGGCATGGATCAGCGCCTTCGACGGGATACAGCCCATATTGAGGCAGGTCCCCCCCGGCGGCTGCGGATCGACGATGATCGTATCGACCCCGAGCTGGCCCGCGCGGATCGCGCAGACATAGCCGCCGGGGCCGGCACCGATCACCAGAAGGCGGCAGGAAATCTCGCGCATCTCAGGCCTCCACGAAGATCAAAGCAGGGGTTTCCAGCAACTCTTTCAGACGCTGGACAAAGACGGCCGCATCCCAGCCGTCAATGACGCGGTGATCGAAGCTACTGGAAATGTTCATCATTTTTCGCGGTTCAAAGGCGGTTCCGTTCCAGAAGGGCCGCACCGCCAGACGGTTGATGCCCAGAATGGCGACCTCGGGCGGGTTGAGGATCGGCGTCGTCGCAATCGCGCCCAAAGGCCCCAGCGAGGTGATGGTGATGGTCGAACCCGACAGCTCCTCGCGCTTGGCGCTGCCGTCGCGGGCCGCTTGGGCCAGCCGCGCGATTTCCGAGGCGGTATCGCGGACCGAAAGCGCCTCGGCATGGCGCAGGACCGGCACCATCAGCCCGTTCGGCGTCTGGGTCGCAATGCCCAGATGGACCGCGCCAAAGCGCCGCGCGATGCCTTCATCGGGCAGGTAATGCTGGTTGATTACCGGATGATCACGCAAGGCGCGGGTCAGCGCGCGGGCGATGAAAGGCAAAAGCGTGAGCTTCTGGCTCTTGTCGGCGGCATTCATCCGCGCACGCAGATCCTCGAGCGCGGTAGCGTCGACCTCCTCGACAATGGTGATCGAGGGGATCCGGTTGGCTTGCTCCATCCGCTCGGCGATGCGGCGGCGCAGGCCGATGACCTTGACCTCTTCGATGCGGTTGTCGGCGCGCGGACCGCTGGCTTGCGGCAGACCGCCCGTCGCGATGAAAGCGTCAAGGTCCTCATGGGTGATGCGACCCGCCGGACCGGAGCCGCGCACCAGACGCAGATCGATCCCGCCGTCACGGGCCCGCCCGCGCACCGAAGGTGCGGCGATCGGCCTTTCGCCCTCGGCCCGCAAAGGTGCGGTCGGCGGCAGAGAGGTCGCGGCCGCTTTCGCCTCGGCCTTCGGGGCCGGAGCAGCGGGGGCAATTGGTTCGGGCTTCGCCACTGGGGGCTCGGGAGTGGCTTCGGCTTTCGCCTCGGGCGCTTTCGCGGCAACCGGCGCGGCAGCGGTCCCGTCACCCGCGACATTGCCCGCGCCATCGACCTCGAGCCGGATCAGCTCGGCGCCGACCGCGATCTTGTCGCCCGGCGCGCCGGCCTGCCACAACACGGTTCCGGTCACCGGCGAGGGGATCTCGACCGTCGCCTTGTCGGTCATGACCGCGACCATCGGGTCGTCTTCGCGGATGGTCTGGCCGATCGCGACCAGCCATTCGGCGATTTCGGTTTCGGCGATGCCTTCGCCGATATCGGGCATGCGGATCGAATGGATTCCCATCTCAGACCTCCTCGACCAGTTCGCGCAAAGCCTCGGCCACGCGGGCGGGGCCGGGGAAATAGATCCATTCATGGACATGCGGATAGGGCGTGTCCCAACCCGCGACACGGCGCACCGGCGCCTCCAGCTGGAAGAAACATTCCGCCTGCACCTGCGCGGCCAGTTCCGCACCGAAACCCGAGGTCTGCGTCGCCTCGTGCAAAACCAGACAGCGGCCGGTTTTCTTGACCGAGGTCACGATGGTTTCCAGATCCAGCGGGACCAGCGTGCGCAAATCGATGACCTCGGCGTCGATGCCGGATTCGGCGACGGCGGCCAAAGCGACATGGACCATCGTGCCATAGGTCAGGATCGTCGCGGCCTTGCCGAAACGGCGGATGAAGGCGCGACCGAGCGGGACCTGATAATGCCCCTCGGGGACCTCGCCCAGCTCGTGGCCCTTCCACGAGCTGACGGGGCGGTCGTGATGGCCGTCGAAGGGGCCATTATAAAGACGCTTCGGCTCGAAGAAGATCACCGGATCGGGGTCGGCGATTGCCGACAAAAGCAGCCCCTTGGCGTCATAGGGGTTCGAGGGCACTACGGTTTTCAGCCCCGTGACATGGGTGAAAAGCGCCTCGGGGGACTGGCTATGGGTCTGGCCGCCGAAGATCCCCCCGCCCGACGGCATGCGGATCACCATCGGGCAGGTGAATTCCCCCGCCGAGCGATAGCGCAGACGCGCCGCCTCCGAGACGATCTGGTCGTAGCCGGGGTAGACGTAATCGGCGAACTGGATCTCGACGACGGGGCGCAGGCCATAGGCCGCCATGCCGATCCCCGCACCGACGATGCCGCTTTCGTTGATCGGCGCGTCGAAACAGCGGGTCTTGCCGTATTTGCGTTGCAGGCCGGCGGTGACGCGGAAGACGCCGCCGAAATAGCCGACATCCTCGCCAAAGACGACGACGCGGTCATCGGCACCCATGGCGGTGTCCAAAGCGTCGCGGATGGCCTCGATCATGGTCATGCTGGGCATGGTTCAGAACCCCGCTTCATGGCGTTGACGCAAAAGGTGCGGCGGCATTTCGGCATAGACTTCCTCGAACATGTCGCGCGGGCTGGGGCGCTGTCCGTGATGAAGGGTGCCGATCGCCTCGGCCTCTTTTTGGGTGGCGGTGACAGAGGCCATGATCTCGGCCTCGGCCTGCGCATGGCGGTCTTCGGACCAGATACCGCGCGCGATCAGGTGGTTCTTGAAGCGCAGGATCGGATCACCAAGCGGCCAGGCCGCGCTTTCCTCGGCGGGGCGATAGGCCGAGGGATCGTCCGAGGTCGAATGCCCGCCCGCGCGATAGGTCACATATTCGATCAGCGTCGGGCCGAGATTGCGCCGCGCCCGTTCCGCCGCCCAACGCGCCACCGCGCAGACGGCAAGGTAATCGTTGCCGTCCACCCGCAACGCCGGAATGCCGAAGCCCAGACCACGCGCCGCGAAGGTTCCCGCGCCGCCGCGTGCGATCCCCTGAAAGGTCGAGATTGCCCATTGGTTGTTCACGATGTTCAGGATCACCGGCGCCTTGTAGGTCGAGGCAAAGACCAGCGCCGCGTGGAAATCGCTTTCCGCAGTCGAGCCGTCGCCGATCCAGCCCGCAGCGATCTTGTGGTCGCTCGAGATCGCCGAGGCCATCGCCCAGCCCACCGCCTGCACATATTGCGTGGCCAGATTGCCCGAGATCGAGAAGAAGCCGAACTCCTGCGAAGCATACATCACCGGCATCTGGCGGCCTTTGACCGGATCTTTCTCGTTGGAATAGATCTGGTTCATCATGGTCGAAAGCGGATAGCCGCCCGCGATCAAAAGCCCCGCCTGACGGTAGGTCGGAAAGTTCATGTCGCCCTTGCGCAGCGCCAGCGGGAAGGCGCAGGAGACCGCCTCTTCGCCCAGATGCTGCATATAGAACGAGGTCTTTTGCTGGCGCTGCGCCATCAGCATCCGCGCATCGAAGGCGCGCAGGGTCATCATGTCGCGCAAGCCCTTGAGCAGCGTGTCATTGTCGAGATCCAGCCCCTCGGCCCAAGGCCCGACCGCCTGTCCGTCACGGCTGAGCACGCGGATGATGGTAAAGGCGAGGTCGCGGATCTCCTCGGGATCGACATCGACCGGCGGGCGGCGCACCGTGCCCGCCTTGGGGATCTGCACCTTGGAGAAATCCGGCTGCCCGCCCGGGCGCACCTCGGGTTCGGGGACATTCAGGCTAAGGGGTGCGAATTCACCCTCCGAGCGGTCATCCATCGGTATCTCCTCCTTTACCGTGGTCGTCGTGCTGGGTCGTGGTCTTGCTTGGACGCGGCAAGGGCCGCGCCACCGTCGTGATTGTGGGCGCGATCGTCCGGACACCGCCCTCGCGGCGCCCGTCAGGCGGCGCTCGGACCGTCCCGAATGTCGCGCACACCCGGCATGCGGGCGATGCGTTCAAGCAGCAATCGGGGCGAAAGCGCCCCTTCGGGTCGGAAGTCGATGCGGATGTCGGCCAATGTCTCTGCCGGCGCGTCCCGCCCGTCAAAAGGCGCGTCGCCGACCGAGACGGATACTGCACAAAGTCCGAAGCCTACGCGTCGCAACTCGTCCAACCCACGAGAAAGATGATCCAATGGTATGTCGGATCGGAAATGAATGAAATGCACTGACTGCTCCCCCCATGGCCCCGCCAAAACACGAAACCATGGCAGCAATCCTGCCCTAGCTTTCACAAAATTTCTTTTCGTTCTTTTGAATTTTTGACCTTCATGCAAAAATATCTGCTGTGAAACTGCAAAATCTGGAAATCCTGTGCCGTCAGAAACCAAGCCCATCGACGCGATCGACCGCAAGATTCTCCGCGCGTTGCGCCGCGACGGGCGCCTGTCGAACAACCAGCTCGCCGAAGAGGTCGGTCTGTCGCCCTCGCCCTGCTGGCAGCGTACCCGCAGGCTCGAGGCCGAGGGCTATATCCGTGGCTATACCGCGCTTCTCGATCAGGAAAAGCTCGGCGCGCCCGAGACGGTGATCATCGACATCATGATGGACCGCCATGACGAGGCCGCGCTCGACAATCTCGGGCGCGCGATGGCCGAATTGCCCGAGGTGCTCGAGGTCTATCTGACCAGCGGCGAATACGACTATTTCATCAAGGTCGCGGTAAACGGCACCAAGGGCTACGAGGAGTTCCTGCGCAACAAGCTCTACCGCATCCCCGGCATCCGCCATTCGCGGTCGAGCTTCGCTTTACGTTGCCTCAAACAGGGCGGCGCGCCGATTCCGGACTAGGATCGGGATCGGGGTCGGGATCGGGATCGGGGGCCGGCCGGTTGCGCGCTCAGTCGCGCAGCAGGGCCTCGCGGAAGGACCGCCCGCCGATCTGGACTTCGAGCGTGCCCAAGGCCTGCGCATCGGCGATCGCCATGCCGGTCAGGGCCTGCGCCTCGTCCACCGCCCGCCCGAGGCTGCGGCCGCGACCAAGGCCGGCCACGACCAGCGCGGTAAACAGATCGCCCGTCCCCGACAGGGCCACCGGCAGATGGCGCGCGGGGTGGCGGCTGATGCCCTCGGGTCCGAGGATGACGCTTTCGATCATGCCCGCCTCGGTCTCGGCCAGAACGCAGCCGGTGCCGATGATGCGCGCACCCTCGGTCACGTTCAGCCTTTCGCGCAAGCCCTCGAAATCGGCGAGGGCGGCAACCTCGATCCCGCCGAGATAGGCCAGCTCGAACTGGTTGGGCGTCGCGAGATCGGCCAGCGGCAGCAACCGGTCGCGGAAGATCGCGGCGATGGATTCGGGGACGTAAAGGCCGGTGCCGGTATCGCCCATCACCGGATCGCACAGATAGATCAGCGCGGGATTGGCGGCCTTGGCCCTTTCGATGAAATCGGCGGTCAGAAGCGCCACTTCGGGCGATCCGATATAGCCGGTGACCAGATATTTCGCGCGTTCGGGCAGTCCGCGTTCCTCGGCACCCAGCAGCAGATCGGCAAAGAAATCGGGCGGCATGGCCCGGCCGCGCAGGGTCGGATGGTTGGGGGTATTCGACAAGATCACCGTCGGGATCGGCGCGACCTCCATCCCCACGGCCTGCATCGGAAAAACCGCCGCCGAATTGCCGACATGGCCGTAGACCACCTGACTTTGGATCGAGATTACCAATTCCGGACGGCTCATGGCCCTTTTCCTTCCCGCATCGTGTTGGCAGGCAGGGCGAACCCGGCCATTTGCGCCTAGGTTAAAGCGCCAGTGCAGGGAAGGTTCAATCGTTAACGGCAGCGCCTTGCGCCAAAGCCCTGCGGCGGCTCCGCATTAGGCGCCGCGCGCCATGATCCGGCCAAGGAAGGCCGCGCGGTCAAAGGCCGTGCCGCCTTCGCCCTTCACGGGGTTGCCCGCAGACTGGGCACCGGCAGACTGGGCACCGGCAAACTGGGTACCCCCCGCCTGCGGCCCGTAGATCGCGCGGTCGAGATCGGCCAAGGCCCCTTCGTCGACCGCGCGGCCAAACGCGCGCTCGTGGGCGGCGTAATCGCGCGCGGCATGGCGCAAAGCCGCAAGATCGCCGCCCGCCGCCGCAGCCTTGAGCGCGCGCAGATTGGGATTGGGAAAGCGCGCCTTCAGCCCGCGTAGAGCCTGACGCCAACCGCCCGCCCTTTGGCCCGGAAGGGCGACCAGCAGCGCGAGGATCAACCCGCCCGCCAAAGCCAGACCCGCATTCAGCCCGAAACGGGCGGGCGGCGCGGCGGCCCCCGCCATATTGTCGCCGAAACCGCCCAGCCCGATCTGGACCGGCAAGGTCACAGCGCCCCGCATCTCGCGGATCAGCGTGTTGAACCACGGGAACTGGATCGGCATGAGCGAGCCGACCTCGCCGGTATGGGGGCGCATGCTCCATTCCCAGATCGCGACGGCGACGGGGCCTTCGGCGGTCAAGCGGGTCTCGCGGATCTCGGGGGCGGTGAAGCTGATCAGCCAGGGCTCGCGGATCTCGGGGCGCGCGGGCAGCAGATGCGCCATCGTGCCCTCGGCGGTCAGGGTGATGCGCCGCGTCAGGGTTTCGCCCTCGCGCAACTCGGCGGGATCCTTGGAGAACTCGTCCTGCACCGTGAAGTGTCGCGCGGCCAAGGGGCGACCCGCGCCGGGATAGGGCGCGACCGTCAGCGTGACCGCTCCGGCCACGACATCGAAAGTCGGGCGGGTCATGCCCTCGGCCTTGGTCAGGTGATGGGTGACGGGGCCGATGGTCAAACTGCCGGAAACACGCGGGAAAACCGCGATGCGGCGCTCGAAGACGCCGACCAGACGCCCCTCGACCCGCTCTTGCGCCCAACGGTCGCGGGCGACCTGTATCCAGTCATAAGCGGGGGAGTCGGGAAAGGTGATCGAGGACAGCGAGATTGCGCCGGTATATTCGCCCCTGATGGTGACGGGGATCATCTCGCCCACCACGGGGCGCATGTCGGGGATGACGAGCCGCAGGGTATCTTCGGCCATGACCGGCCGGACAAGCGCGGGCAAAAGCGCGACGAACAGGACGATCAGCAGGCGCAGCTTTACCATGGTTCCGCCTCGCGCGGGCGGATCAGGCCCTGACTGGCGCGGCGGTCGTATTCCGCCTTGAGCCGAAGTTGCAAAAATTCGCCCGGATCGTCCGAGATCGTCGCCAGCCAGTCGTCGCTGGCCGCGATCCCGCGCGCCTCGATCGCGCGTTGCCATTCGGGCTCTTGCGCGCCCGCGGCATTGAGCATGACCGTCGGTGTGCCCGCCGCCCCCTCCAGCCCGCCATGACCGGAGATCCGGCCCGGCACGACACTGTCGCCCTGATGGGGCGGATACATGGTCAGGACCAGCTCGCGGTTGCGGCGCGCCTCGGCATCGGCCGGATTGACGAACAGTACCGCGTCGAAATAGGCGACCGAAAGCGGGTACTCCCCGACCGCCGCCAGCGAGAGGCCGCGGTTGTAGGTCTGGCTGCGCCCCGCCTCGGCAAAGGCTGCATCGGCAGCCGCGTAGTCGCCCGCACGATAAAGCGCGACACCCCGCTCCAGCGGACTGGCCAGAAGCGGCACGGCCAGTGAAGGCAGGCCCGCAACCAGCGCGAGCCGTCCCAAAGCCGCAGGTCCCGCCACCCCGAGGCACAAGACCGCCAGCGCCAGCAAAAGGATCAAACGGCGCTTCATGCCTGCCTCCGCAGCTGGGGCAGAAGGCCCAAAAGCGCGAACAGCACGAAAAACGGCCCGAGATCGCGATATTGCAGCGCGGTCATGGCCGCGTCGCGCTCGCGTCCCGAACCGGCCAGAGCGCGCACCACCGGCGCGGGCGCCTCGTGCCCCGAGACCGCGCCATCCGCGACCAAGGCAAGCCGCGACAGATCGCTGGCCGGATTGCCCGCCACACTCAGCGCCGAGATCCGCACCCCTGCCGCCTGAAGCCGCGCCGCTTCGGCCAGCGCGGCGTCGTCGATCCCGCCGCCGTCCGAAATCAACACGAGATCGGCCCGTTTGAGCCCCGCAAGCATCTGCCCCGCCATCGCCATCGCCGCGGCAGGCCGCGAGCTTTCATCGGGCATCGTCTCGGGCGAGAGGACCGCGATCTGGCTTTCGAGCGTCGCGGGATCGGCGGTGGGGGCGGCGACCGAATAGGCCTCGCCCGCATAAAGGATCAGCCCGACCGGACGACCGGCCAGCGCGCCCAGAAGGCCTGCGGCAGCGGCTTGCGCATCCTCCAGCGCGGGACCTTCGGCGACCGAGGGCGACATGTCGATCGCGATCACCACGGCATCGCTTTGCGCGAAAACCGGCGCATCGGCGCGCGGCACGGCCGGACCGGCAAGACCCACAACTAGCGCCGCCGCGCCGGCGATCGGGGCATAGGGCAAAAACCGCGCCGCCCCTTTGCCGCCGGTACCGAGCTGGCCCAAAGCCGCAAGACCCGCCAGCATCACGGGCGACAGGACGGCCTCCCATCCGCCCGCATCGGGGCCGCGCCGCCAACGCAGAACGGCCAGAGCCGCCAAAGCCAGCAGCGCCAAAAGCCAATAGGGCCGCAACAGGATCATCGCCGCCTCCAGCCGATCAGGCCCAACAGAAAGAGCGCCGCACCCGCCGGCCAGATCCAGAGCGGTTGCTGATACATCATCGGCGGTCGGGTCGAAGGGTTCGGCTCGATCTGGTCGAGCGTTGCCGCCATCGCCATGAGATCCTCCATCCCGCGCACGCGGAAGGTCGCGCCGCCGCTGGTCTCGGCGATCTCGCGCAGGGTCTTGGCATCGACCGCATCACGCGATTTGGGCTGGTTCTCCAGATCCTCGGGGCCAAGCGCGATCGTATGGATGCGGATCCAGTGTTCGGCGGCCAGCCGCGCGGCATCGACGGCGGGAACCTTGCCCGAGGTATCAACCCCGTCCGACAAGAGCACCACGACGCGGCTGGTCTGATCGCTCGCGCTCAGGCGCTTCATCGCGAGGCCGAGCCCGTCCGAAATCGCCGTTGCGCGACCGGATATGCCGATCTGGGCCTCGGCGATCGCGCGGGCAACGGCATCGACATCGAAGGTCACGGGCTGGGCGAAATAGGCGCGATCACCAAAAATCACCAGCCCGATCCGGTCGCCCCGCCGCGCCGCGACAAAGCGCGCCGCCACCGTTTTGACCGCATCGAGCCGCGAGATCGCCTGACCGTCGAGCTGGAAGTCCTCTTTCAGCATCGAGCCGGACAGGTCGATCACCAGCACGATATCGCGCCCCGAAGCCGGCAGCATCGCGCTTTGGCGGCTGATCTGCGGACCGGCCAGCGCCGCGACCAAAAGCACCCATGCCAACGCCGCAAGGGCAAATCGCCCGCCCGCGCGCCGCTCGGGCGTCAGAGTCGCGAAAAGATGTTCGGGCAGGCGCAAGCCGCCCTGCGCCTGTAGCGGCGGCAAAAGGCGCAGCAGAAGGACCGCAGGCAACAAAAGAAGCGCGAGAGGGAAGGCAAAATTCATCCGCGCTTCCTTGCGGAAAGGGCGGCGGAACGGCTGCGGCCGGCGGCTTTGGCCTGCCGCACGATCTCCGCATCGTCGGGGACGGGGGCCGCGCCGTAGGCGGCGGGGCGCAGTCCCTCGGGGAGCTGGCCGATCAGACGCGCGAGAGCCAGAAGACGCTCTTCCCCGTCTTGGGCTTTGGTGTCGTGCAACAGGGCGCGCAGTTGCGCCGCGCGCGAGCGCCGCCGCGTCAGGAAGGGAGATGCCAGCCACAAGAGCACAAGCCCCGCCAGCAGGCCGAGCCCGACCAGCGCCAGCGCGGCGCGCCAATCCAGCACCAGAACCGAGGGCGGCAGGCGGCTGGGCGACAGGGTTGCGATCAGCTCATCCGGCGTCATCGGCCTCGACCATCACGGCTTCGGCCCCGAGGCTGCGCAGATGGCGCAGAAGGGGCGCGGGATCATATCCGCCAAGTCGGCCAAAGCGCGAGGCGCGCCCGTCGCTGACCGAAAGCGCGGGTTCCGGCGGGGCGGTTTCGGCGCGGTCGAGCAGCAGATGGACGGTGACCGCGCGACCCTTGGCCAGACGCGAAAGCGCCGCATCGCCCGAACCCAGCCCCTCGGGACCGGTCGCGAGATGGATCTGCCCGCCCGGCGGCACCATGCGTTGCCCCTGCGCAAGAATGGCCGAAAGATCATGGGCTTGCACGGGCCCAGCCCCCGCCGCCATCTGCCGCAACAGCGCCGCGTCATGGGCCTGCGCCAGCACCAGCGCGAGCGCCTGCATCTGCTCCGCCCCCATGCCCGCCGCGCGCGAAAACGGCGCCTCGCCACCCGCCGCGAGAAGCGCGACAGAGCCGCCGCGCCCCACCGCCTCCCAGCCGAGCCGCGCCAAAAGCCTGCCCGCACGGACCGAACGCAGGCTGTTGCCCGTGCCCCACAGCATCGCGGGGCGGAAATCCGCGATAAGCAGCGTGGTGTCGTCGCGGTCCTCGAAAAAGCTGCGGACATGAAGCTGGCCGGTACGCGCCGTCGCCGCCGGATCGATGCGGCGCAGATCGTCGCCGTCGGAAAAGGCACGGATCTCGCGCAGATCCATCCCCTGCCCCGCTACCCGCGCGGCGATCGCGCCGGGGCGGCGGCTGGCGGGGCGGTGCCGGGCTGGCCGCGGCGCGGGGCGCAAAGCGATCAGTTCGGCCGCGGTCAGGCGCAGACCGGCGTGATCAAGAGCGGAGCCCTTCAGCCCCGCATTGGACGAAACCGGCGCGTTCATCGTGCTACCAAGGCCGGACCCCGGCGAGAACCTCGGCGACCAGACGCCGACCCGTGCGCCCCTCGCTGATCGCCTGCCAATTGGGAACCATGCGATGGGCCAGCGCGTCCTCGGCCAAGGCCTCGACATCTTCGGGCAAGGCGTGGTCGCGACCCGCAAGCCATGCCCGCGCCTTGGCGGCCGAGGCCAAAGCCAGTGTGCCGCGCGGCGAAACCGGATGCTCGACCCATTCGGCCACCAGCCCGCCCGCGCGCGTCGCCATCACCAACCGCACGATGTAATCCTTGAGCGCGGGCGCGAGATGGACCGAAGCCACGGCCGCTCGGGCAGCATGGATATCCGCCTCGGCAATGATGCGGGCGTCTTGTGCGGGAGGCGTCTGGCTTTCGGCCTCGACCAGATCGAGGATCGCGCGTTCGGCCTCGGCACCGGGCAGATCCAGCGCGAGATGCAGCAGGAAACGGTCCATCTGAGCCTCGGGCAGCGGAAAGGTCCCCTCGTGCTCGATCGGGTTCTGGGTCGCGACGACCATGAACGGATCGGGCAAAGCGCGGGTGACGCCGCCGGTGGTGACCTGATGTTCGGCCATCGCCTCGAGCAGGGCCGATTGGACCTTGGGCGGCGCGCGGTTGATTTCATCGACCAGCACCAGCGAATGGAAAAGCGGCCCCGGCACGAAGTCGAACCCGCCCTGATCGGCGCGGAAGATCTGCGTTCCCGTCAGATCCGAGGGCAGAAGGTCGGGCGTACACTGGATCCGCGCCGATTTTCCGGGCAAATGGGCCGCGAGACGTTTGACCGCGCGGGTCTTGGCGATGCCGGGCGGCCCTTCGAGCAGGACATGCCCGCCCGCCAGAAGCGCGATCACCAGCCGCTCGGCCATGCGCTCGTGCCCGACCAGCCCCGCTGCGACATCGGCCACCAGCTGCGCAACCGGATGTCCGGCAATCCGTTCGTGATGTGTCATCTTGTCCCCCCGCCCAAGGTTCACGCCGGTCGGGGACTGAAACCTAATGGAAAAGCGGCCCTCTCAGACCTTAGTCTGGGGAAATTTGCCCGCACCCGCGCGAGGAAAAGGCCGCATCGTCCCGACAAGACCGGCCCGATGCGGCCAGTCAACGCCGCCGGTCAACGCGACCGGCCCGATGGTGCCGCGCGACGGGCTAGCGCACCCAGCCCCGCGCCGCCTCCTGCACGATCTTGGTGAAGCTGCGCACCTTCAGCGAGCGGTGAAGATCGACATGGGTCACGAGCCAGATCTTGACCTCCCATTCGGGCGGATGCTCGTCGGGAAAGAGCTCGACCATATCGTCCGAGGCCAAAGCCAGCGGCAAAAAGCCGATCCCCATGCCGTTGTTCACCGCAGACCAGCCCGAGCTTGATTGGGCGGTGCGCAGGACAACATTCTGCTCGGGCACGCGTTCGAGCAGCCACAAATGGAAGGGCGCGCGGTCGTCGTCGACCTCGAAGACCACGAAACGGTGCTTGGCAAGGTCGGCAACGGTTCTCGGGCGGCCGTGTTTGCGGATATATTCGCGCGAGGCAAACAATCCGACACGGAAATCCATCAAGGGAACGACGACATTATCGGGATGCGTCGGCTCGGTTCCTGCGCGGAATGCGACATGGGCCTCGCCGTAAGCCAGATGGAAGGTACGGACGTCCGAGTGGTAAAGCACTTGAACCGAAGGGAATTTATCCTGAAACGTCTTGATGACCGGAAGAACCAAGGGGCTCATGATCGGGATTGCGGTCACGATCAGTTGACCCGCCACCTCTTCGCGCGAGGTCTCGATACGGTCGAGCATCTGCGTCAGCTGGTCGATCACTAGATTCGAGGTCCGCAGCAGCTCCTGTCCGGCCTCCGTCGGGGTATATCCCCGCGCATGTCTTTGAAATAGCTTGGTATGCAGGCGTTCTTCAAGCGCGTCGATATGGCGGATAACCGTCGAATGGTGCATCCCCAACGCTTGTGCGGCAGCGCTTACTCGCCCCAGTTGGGCCACCAAAGAGGCTGTTCTGATTTCTGTCCAGAGGTTTAGCCTCATAGTTCATCTCACTCGTGCACAGTCACTGTTTGCTCGGGGCAATTTAACGCGAAAGTTTTGTGAACATATAGGACCCAGAACAAACAAAAACGGCATTAACGCCTGTTAACCTGGAGATTTGATATGTTTGCTAAACTTGCAGTTGCTGCCCTTGCCCTGACCGTTGCCGCTCCGGCTTTCGCCGACACCAACCCGGGCAACGCCATGATCGCCCGCCTCGTGAACGTTGACGTCAACGAATTCAACACCAGCGAGCTCGGCGACATCGTCGGCGAAAAAGGTTCGGTCAAACAACAAGCCCGCGCCCGCTACATCCTCGAGCAGCGCGCTCGTGGCGTGAACGAAGCCGTCGCCGACGACAGCACCACCAACTACTTCGGCCTGAGCGCTCTGAACAGCCGTCGCGGCCACGACAACTAATCCTCCCGAATGTCGGGAAAACGGCGCGCGGCCTGACGGCTGCGCGCCTTTTTCTTGCCTCGGCAGCCTCGTCACATGCTGCTGTCAGGCAAAAGGAAAAGGCTGCAGATTTCTCTGCAGCCTTTTCTTTTTCTGATCGCCGTGACGCTTATTCCGGCAGAACGCGGATCGCGCCCTTGTCGGCCGAGGATGCGAACTGCGCATAGACCTTGAGCGCGGTCGTGACCTGACGCTGGCGCGGCGCGGCCGGTTTCCAGCCTTTCGCATCCTGTTCGGCACGGCGGGCGGCCATTTCGGCATCCGGCACGGCGAGGTGGATGGTGCGGTTCGGGATGTCGATCTCGATCCGGTCGCCGTCGCGTACCAGACCGATCGCGCCGCCAGCCGCCGCTTCCGGCGAGACGTGACCGATCGAAAGACCCGAAGTCCCGCCCGAGAAACGGCCGTCCGTCAGCAGCGCACAGGATTTGCCCAGACCTTTCGACTTCAGATAAGAGGTCGGGTACAGCATTTCCTGCATGCCCGGCCCGCCTTTCGGCCCCTCGTAGCGGATGACGACGACGTCGCCCGCCTCGACCTTGCCGGTCAGGATCGCGGAAACGGCAGCATCCTGGCTCTCGTAGACCTTGGCACGACCGGCAAAAACGTGGATCGACTCGTCGACGCCCGCCGTTTTCACCACGCAGCCGTCCAGCGCGATATTGCCTTTCAGCACCGCAAGACCACCATCCTTGGTGAAGGCATGTTCGACCGAACGGATCACGCCGTTCTCGCGGTCGGTATCAAGGCTCGGCCAGAGCGAATTCTGGCTGAAAGCGACCTGCGTCGGCACGCCGCCCGGCGCTGCAAGGAACAGTTCGCGCGCAGTGGTGTCGTTCGAGCGCGCGATATCCCATTGGTCGATCGCCGCACCCAGTGTCGGCGCGTGCACGGTCGCGCAGTTGCGGTCCAAAAGGCCGCCACGGTCCAGCTCGCCCAGGATCGACATGATGCCGCCGGCGCGGTGGACGTCTTCCATATGCACATCGGCCTTGTTCGGTGCGACTTTGCACAGGCAGGGAACCTTGCGCGACAAAGCGTCGATATCGTCCATGTCGAAATCGATGCCGCCTTCCTGCGCCGCAGCCAGAATGTGCAGAACCGTATTGGTCGAGCCGCCCATCGCGATATCCAAAGCCATCGCGTTGTTGAACGCGGCCTTGTTCATGATGTTGCGCGGCAGGACAGAGGCGTCGTCGCCCTCGTAATAGCGCTTGGCCAGACCGACGATGCGCCGGCCCGCCTCGAGGAAGAGCGCCTTGCGCGCGCCATGCGTCGCCAGAGTCGAGCCGTTGCCCGGCAGCGAGACGCCGAGCGCCTCGGTCAGACAGTTCATCGAGTTGGCGGTAAACATCCCCGAGCACGAGCCGCAGGTCGGGCAGGCGTTCTGCTCGATCGCGAGCACATCCTCGTCGCTCATTTTGTCGTCGGCGGCGGCAACCATCGCATCGACGAGGTCCATCGCAACCGTGCGGCCGTCGCCGAGCGTGACTTTGCCCGCTTCCATCGGGCCGCCCGAGACGAAGATGACCGGAATGTTCAGGCGCATCGCGGCCATCAGCATGCCGGGGGTGATCTTGTCGCAGTTCGAGATGCAGACCATCGCGTCGGCGCAATGGGCATTGACCATATATTCGACCGAGTCCGCGATCAGCTCGCGCGAGGGCAGCGAATACAGCATGCCGTCATGGCCCATCGCGATGCCGTCATCGACCGCGATCGTATTGAATTCCTTGGCGATGCCGCCATGCGCTTCGACCTCGCGGGCGACCATCTGGCCCAGATCCTTGAGGTGGACGTGGCCGGGTACGAATTGGGTGAAGCTGTTGACGATGGCGATGATCGGCTTGCCGAAATCGCTGTCCTTGACGCCGGTTGCACGCCAAAGCCCCCGAGCGCCTGCCATATTGCGGCCATGGGTGGTGGTACGGGAACGATATGCGGGCATTGGGCTGAACCTCTCGGACTGGCGTGCGGAACAGGTTGTGGGGATTTGCGCCGGGAATTGCAACACCAGTTGACGCGGTTATGACAGGTTCTCGGGCCTTTTTTGTAATATCTACAACTTTGGTGAAATATTTGCGCAACAATCCGTCGCAAACTGCATACCAGCAGCGGGCATCGCGACCTTTGCGGCAAAAGAAAGCCCCGCGTCGCGCGCGGGGCTTTCTCCTTCTGCCGGACCCTGTCCCTCGTTCTTCTTGTTCTGAGTAGCGGGTGCGGCCTTGTGGCTGTCCTCAATCCTCGTTGGCGGCCAAAGCCGACAGGGTGTCGCCGCGTCCGCGCCAGCGCAGATACATCGGAACCACCAGTGCCAGCGTCGCGCCGATCAGCAGAACCGCCGCAATCGGGCTGGCGAAGAGATAGCCGACATCGCCCTGCGAGATCGACAAGGCCCGCCGCAACTGCTGCTCGGCCATCGGGCCAAGGATCAGCCCGACCACCACCGGCGCAATCGGATAGTTCATCAGCCGCATGACAAAGGCCATGATCCCGAAGACCAGCAGCATCGTCAGCTCGCCAAGCGAGGGGTTGGCCCCGATCGTACCGAGCGTCGCGAAAAGCAGGATGCCCGCATAAAGCCAGGGGCGCGGAATGGTCAAAAGACGCACCCAAAGCCCGATCATCGGCAGGTTCAGGACCAACAGCATCAGGTTGGCCACCAAAAGCGAGGCGATCAGCCCCCAGACCAGCGTCGGATTGGTCGCGAACAGAAGCGGACCCGGCTGCAAGCCGAACTGCTGGAAACCCGCCAGCATGATCGCGGCCGTCGCGGTCGTCGGCAGGCCGAGCGTCAGGAGCGGCACCAAAGTCCCAGCCGCCGAGGCGTTGTTGGCGGCCTCGGGACCGGCGACACCTTCGATCGCGCCATGGCCGAACTCCTCGGGATTGGGGCTCAGCTTCTTTTCGGTGGCGTAAGACAGGAACGTGCCGATCTCGGCCCCGCCGGCGGGCATGGCGCCGATCGGGAAGCCGATCGCCGTGCCGCGCAGCCAAGGCTTCCACGAGCGCTTCCAATCCTCGCGGTTCATCATGACCGAACCTTTGACGGCCTCGACATGCTCTTGACCGGCGGGCCCGCGCGAGGCGACGTAAAGCGCCTCGCCCACCGCGAACATGGCGACGGCCAAGGTCGTGACCTCGATCCCGTCAAGCAGGATGGGCTGGCCGAAGCTCAGCCGTGCCTGACCGGTCAGCTGGTCGATCCCGATCATCGCCAGCGCAAGTCCGACGAAAAGCGAGGTCAGGCCGCGCAAGGCGGAATCGCCGAATGCGGCGGAAACCGTGACGAAGGCCAGCACCATCAGCGCGAAATACTCGCGCGGACCAAACAGGAGCGCGAATTTCACGATGAAGGGCGCGATGAAGGCCAAGGCAAGCGTCGCGATCAGGCCGGCCACGAAAGAGCCGATGGCCGCCGTCGCCAGCGCCGGACCGCCGCGTCCCTTGCGCGCCATCTTGTTGCCCTCAAGCGCGGTGATGATCGAGGCGCTCTCGCCCGGGGTGTTGAGCAGGATCGAGGTGGTCGAGCCGCCGTACATCCCGCCGTAATAGATGCCCGCGAACATGATCAGCGAGCCGGTCGGGTCGAGCTGGTAGGTCACCGGCAGCAAAAGCGCCACGGTCAGCGCCGGACCGATCCCCGGCAGAACGCCCACCGCCGTACCGAGCGTCACGCCGATCAGCGCATAAAGCAGGTTCCACGGCTGGAGCGCCGAGCCGAGACCATGAAAGAGATAGGAGAATGTATCCATCGGCTTCTCCTCAGAAGATCAGGTTTTCCAGCCAACCCGCAGGGAGAGTCAGACTGAGAAGCTGCGAAAAGACCGCAAAAACAAAGAAGGACAGACCGAAACCCACAGGGAGCGAGAGGTGCCAGCGTTTCTCGTCGAAGGCGCGTGCGACACAGGCGAACATCAGGCCGGTCGCGATGGTGAAGCCCGCCGTTTTCAGCAAGACGATCTGCAGGACCAGCCCCAGAACGATCCAGCCGACCGCGGCGGGGGACTGGATCTTTTCGGCCTGGGCGGTGCCTTTGAAGGCATTATACCCCGTCAGGGCCGCCAGCAGCAAAAGCACATAGGCAATCCAGCGCGGAACCGTCGCGGGACCGACCTGCGAATAGCCCGCCGCGCTCGAGAGGCGCGTCATGTCCATCAAGATGACAATGGCGACGGCCGCAAGAAAGACGGCCACGCCAAGCGCCGCCCAATCGGGGCGGCGCGAGACAGGGCTTGTGCTCATTTGACCAGACCGATGTCTTTCAGGATGGTCTCGGTCGAGGCAATATCGGCATCGAGCTGCGCGTCGAAAGCGTCGCCTGCCAGATAGGTATTCGCCCAGCCTTTGGTCGCGAGCTGCTCTTTCCAGCTGGCCGAATTCACCATTTTCTCGATATCGGCGGTGATTGCGGCTTTCTGCTCGGCGCTGATGCCCGGAGCGGCGGCAACCATGCGCCAGTTCTGGATCGAGGTATCAAGGCCCGATTCCTTCAGCGTCGGCGCGTCGATCCCTTCGACCCGCTCGTCCGAGGTGATCGCGAGCAGACGCAGCGCACCGGCCTGAACCTGTGCCTCGAATTCGCCGTAGCCCGAGATACCAGCCGTCACCTGGCTGCCGAGAATCGCGGCCAGAGCCTCGCCGCCGCCCGAATAGGCGATGTAGTTGATTTTGGTCGGATCGACGCCGGCCGCTTTTGCGATCAGCCCCGCCGCGATATGGTCGGTGCCGCCTGCCGAACCGCCGGCCCAGCTGACCGCGCCCGGATCGGCTTTCAGCTTCGCGACCAGATCGGCCATGGTTTTGATATCCGAGGCAGCCGGAACGACGACCGCTTCGTATTCGCCCGTCAGACGCGCGATCGGCGTGACGTCTTTAAGCGAAACCGGCGAGGCGTTGGTCAGGATCGCGCCGACCATGACATAGCCGCCGACGATCAGCGCCTTGTCGTTGCCGCTGTTTTGCGCGGCGAATTGCGCCAGACCGATGGTGCCGCCCGCGCCCGGAACGTTCACAACCTGCACGGATTTCGAGATGCCTTCCTGCTGCAGCACCGTCTGCATGGTGCGCGCGGTCTGGTCCCAGCCGCCACCCGGCGCGGCGGGCGCGGTAATCGTATAGTCATTCGCGAATGCCTGCGTGGCGAGAACCGCCGAAACCGCTGCCGCTGCCAGTGAAATACGGATCATGCGTAAACTTCCTCCCATGGGCGGCAGATTTGACTGCCTGTCCTTTGTTTCGAGCTGCCCGCCGCTTCTCCCAAAGCCGACGGAATCGACCCTTCCTCTCGGGCCATGTCCAAGTTTGCACATAGAATCCTGTCACAGACCTGACATAATGGGATAAATTTTCAGCACCCCTGCCCGAATTCCGGCCACAACGAAAATGACCCCGTCCCGCGCCGGTCCTGCTTGGGTCTTGCAGGCGGCCTACCGGGGCTTGGCGGCGAGCGTCCGGTTCCAGCGCTCGATCAAGCGCTTGCGCGAGGCCTGGTCGAGATAGGCCAGAAGCCCCGGACTGACCGGCACCGGCTTGAGGCGCAGCCCCGACAGATCGCCCAAGCCGCCCGCAGGGCCGGGTTGGCCCGCAACCTCAAGGCTGACGGCGGGCAGGCGCAGGGTTTGCGACAGAAGGCTTTGGCCCTCGGGCGACATCAGGAAGGCCAGAAACGCGCCGCCGAGTTCGGGCGAGCGCGCGGCCTTGGGGACCACGGCCACCCGAGAGACCACCACCGTAAAATCGCGCGGCAGGATCAGGCCGATATCGGGGTTCTGCCGTGCGGCCTCGGCGGCGTAAGAGCCCAGAAGGTTATAGCCCAAGGCCAGCCGCCCGTCGCCGATCCGCGCCAGAAGCTCGCCCGAGGTCGGGAATTGCTGAACACCCGCTTGGCCCATTGCGGCGACGATCTCCCAGATCTTGGGGAAAAGCTCCTGATCGCGGGCAAGAAAAAGATAGCCCACCCCCGAGCGCGCGATATCGTAAGTCCCGATCCGCCCCGCCGCCTGTTCGGGACGGCCCGAAATCCATGCCACCAGCTCGGCACGGGTCGAGGGCGGCGCGATCCCCGCGAAGCTGGGGATATGATAGGCGAAAACCGCAGGCTCGTAGGTCAGCGCATAGGCCGTATCGCGCCAGTTCGCCCAATCGGGCCAATCGGCGGTATCGGGGGTCTCGACCGCTTGGGCAAAGCCGTCATTGGCCAGTTTCACCTGCAAATCCATCGCCGAGGAAAAGGCGAAATCCGCGGTAACGCCCCCCGTCGCGCCATCCTGTCTGCTTTCGGCAACGATGCGGTCATGGAGCGTGCCGGTCAGCAGATCCTCGTAGACGACCGCGACATCGGGATTGCCCTGCTGGAAAGCCTCGATCAGCGGGCGCGCGAGACCGGTATCGAGCGAGGAATAGATCACCAGCCGACGGGTTTCGCCGCCCGCGTCCCGCGCCGCGAACAGGCTGGGCTCGGCCCGCGCGGCAAGCGGGGCCAGACAGCAAAGAGCAAGGCCGAAGAGGGTCGGAAACAGGCGCATGGCGAAACTCTGCCCGAGGCCCGCCCGCCGCACAAGCATTTGCACAAGTCTTTGCGATACCGCTAGGATACAGGCGAACGGAGGACCCATGCGCATCCTGCTGGTCGAAGACAACCTGGCCCTCGCCGATGGTCTGGCTGCGCTTTTGCGCCAGTCGGGCTATGCGGTCGATATGGTCCATGACGGCGCCTCGGCCGAGGCTTTGGCTGCGGCCGAAAGCTTCGATCTGGTGATTTTGGACCTCAACTTGCCGCAGATGGACGGCCTTGATGTGTTGCGCGCCATGCGCAGCCGCAAAAACGCTGCCGCCGTGATGATCCTGACCGCGCGCGGCGCGCCCGAAGAGCGTGTCAAAGGGCTGGATCTGGGGGCGGACGACTATCTGATCAAACCCTTCGATATCGGCGAGTTCGAGGCCCGCGTCCGCTCGCTTTTGCGCCGTCAGGCGGGGCTCAAGACCTCGAGCGTGAGCTTCGGCCCGCTGACGCTCGATCTGACGACCCGCAGCTTTTCCACCCAGACCGCGCCGCTCGATCTGCCCGCGCGCGAACGGGATCTGCTGGAGCTTTTGATCGTCAAGGCGGGCCGCGTGGTGACGCGCGACGCGATCGTGCAATCGCTGACCTCGCTGGACGACGAGCTCTCTGCCAATGCGATCGAGCAATATACCAGCCGCCTGCGCAAACGCCTTGCACCGCTGGGGCTGACCATCCGCTCGGCACGGGGTCTGGGCTACTTTCTCGACCGGGACGCAAGGTGAGGGGCCGCAGCTTCTCGCTCCGCAACAGGCTTTTGGCGTGGCTTTTGCTGGCAACCGCGGTACTGGGCGTGCTGGCGCTGATCGATACATGGCGCGAGGCGGTGCGGACGGCAAATGCGCTGGCCGACCGCGTGCTGGCGGGCTCGGCCCTCGTGATTGCCGAGCGCGCGGCGCTTGATACCGACGGCACGCTTTTGATCGACATTCCTTATGGCGCGCTGCAAATGCTCAGCTCCGCCGCGCAGGACCGCGTCTTCTACCGCGTCGACAGCCCGCCCGGCACGTTGATCACCGGCTATGCCTCGCTGCCGGTCGCGGCCGCGGTACTGGACGGCCCGCCCGCCTTTTCGGACGGGCTGTTCGAGGGCGAAACCGTGCGCGTGGCCAGCCTGACGCGGGCCGCCTCGACCGGCATCGACGAGCTGCCCTTTGTCGTGACCCTCGCCGAGACCACGCAGGCGCGGCAGGAACTGACCCGCACCATCCTGTGGCGCTCGGCGCTCAGGCTTTTGGGGATGATCGCGGGGGCGGCGCTGATCGCATGGATCGCCGTCACCGTCTCGCTGCGCCCGCTTTACCGTCTGGGCGAAGAGATCTCGGCCCGCAGCTTCAACGATTTGCGCCCGATCGAGACGCCGGTTCCGACCGAGGTGAGCGGGCTGGTCGAGACCGTCAACTCCTTTATGCGCCGCCTGCAATCGGCGGTCGCGGGTCTGCGCAACTTCAGCGGCAATGCCGGTCACCAGCTGCGCACGCCGATGACGGTGGTGCGCATGCAGCTAGCGCTGGCCAGCCGCGCCGAGGACCCCGCCGAGGCCCGTGCCGCCACCGCCAAGGCCGACGAGGCCGTTGCCCGTGCCCAGCAGATCCTCGCCCAGCTTCTGCTTCTGGCGCGGGTCGAAGCGACGGGGGGCGACGGGCCGCGCACCGCGCCGCTGGATCTGAGCGCCTTCGCCCGCGCGCTGACCGCCGATCTCGTGCCCGAGGCGCTGGATCGCGGCATCGATCTGGGTTTCGAGGGAGAGGACCCGCTGACCGTCACCGCCGAACCTCTGCTTTTGGGCGAGGCGCTGCGCAACCTGATCACCAATGCGCTGCTTTACGCGGGCGCGGGGGCAATCGTCACGGTGCGCACTCTGGGCTGCGCCGAAGGCATCTGTCTCGAGGTCGAGGATAACGGCCCCGGCATTCCCGCCCCTGCCCGCGAGGCCGCGATCAACCGCTTTGCTCGCGGCGAGACATCGATGCCGGGCACGGGGTTGGGGCTGGCGATCGTGCAGGAAATCGCCGCGCTTTTCGAGGCGCAGATGTCCCTGAGCGAAGGCGCCGAGGGGCGCGGGTTGCGGGTCCGGCTGACCTTCCCAGCGCCCGCAGCCGAGAGCGCCTAGAGATAGCGACCGCCGCGTTGCAAGACCTCGATCTCGTAGCCGTCTGGGTCCTTGATGAAGAAAAACCGCGCGATCACCTCGCCCGCAGGCGCGAAGTCGACCAGTTTGCGCGGGGCAAGACCCAGATCGGTCAGGCGGGCATGTTCGGCGGCGACATCCTCGACCGAAACCGCGAGATGGCCGTAGCCATTGCCGAGATCATAGCTTTCGGTCCCCTTGTTCACGGTCAATTCCAGCTCGAACGTGCTTTCGGGATTGGACAAATAGATCAGGGTGAAGCTCTCGAAATCCAGCCGCTCGGCAACGTCGAGGCCGAAAGCCGCTTTGTAGAAGGCGAGCGAGCGCGCCTCGTTCGCGACGCGGATCATCGAATGGATCATCTTGGCCATAGGGGGGCCCTTTCGGTCTGAAATGCCGGCGCCATGCCGCTTTGCCCCGCGATAGCACGAAAGGCCGCGCGCCAAAAGGAAAGGCCGCCCGACGAAGCGGACGGCCCTGAAAATGCGGTTTGCCCCGAAGGGCCGCGATCAGCTTTTCGCGCGTTCGACGTAGGAACGATCTTCGGTGTTGATCACGACCTTGGTGCCGACATCGATATGGGGCGGAACCATGACGCGCACGCCATTGGTCGCCAGCGCGGGCTTGTAGCTCGACGATGCGGTCTGGCCTTTGACGACCGGCTCGGTCTCGGCGATTTCCACGACGACTTTCTGCGGCAGCTCCATCGCGATCGGAATGCCGTTATAGACGCGCAGATAAACGCGCACGCCTTCGCCGAGGAAGACGTTGTCGTCGCCGACCACATCCTTGGGGGCAACCAGCTGCTCGTAGGTCGCGGGCTCCATGAAGTGGAAGCCTTCGTCGTCTTCGTAAAGGAAGTCGTATTCACGCTCGTCGACATGGGCGCGCTCGACCTGTTCGGTGGTTTTCCAACGCTCCGAAACCTTCACCCCGTCCGAGATGCGGCGCATGTCGACCTGCGTGGTCGGCGTGCCCTTGCCGGGGTGGAAGCTGGCGGCGGTCAGAACGACATAGAGCTTTTCGTCGAGTTCGACGACATTGCCCTTGCGGAGGCTTGAAGCGATGACTTTCAAGGTGTTTCCCTTGGCTGCAATTTTGATAAACCGTGGCCGGCGCGACAATTGGGCCGGCGATTGTGCCGTCCCTTAACGCATTCCGCGTCAAATCGCCAGCCGCAAGAGAGTTTGCCATGTCCCGCCCGCCGATCCCTGCCCCGACCGCAAGCCCGTGGTGGGACCGCGACCGCCATGCCGGACGCCGCCCGCTGCTGCTGGCAAGGAACCGCATCCGGCGCGCGATCGGCGATTGGCTGGAGGCGGACGGCTTTCTCGATGTCGATCCGGCGGCGCTTGCGATCAGCCCCGGCAACGAGGCGCATCTTCATGCCTTCGAGACGCGCCAGATCGGCAATGACGGATCGGCGCGGGCGATGTATCTGCACACCAGCCCCGAATTCGCGATGAAAAAGCTGCTGGCGGCGGGCGAGGAGCGGATTTTCACCTTCGCCCATGTCTGGCGCAACCGCGAACATACCCGCACCCATAGCCCCGAATTCACCATGCTCGAATGGTATCGCGCGGGCGCGGATTACCGCGTGCTGTTCGACGATTGCGCGGCCTTCATGCGGCTGGCGGCCGAAGCGGCGGGGGCCGAGGTCTTCCGTTCCGGCGGCGCGACCTGCGACCCCTATGCCGCGCCCGAAATCATGTCGGTTGCCGAGGGTTTCGCCGAATATGCGGGGATCGACCTTTTGGCCACGACCGACGGGATCGTCACCGACGCCCCTGCTTTGCGGGCGCAGATCGAGGCCAAGGGGATCCGGCTTTCCGATGACGACACATGGTCGGATATGGTCTCGCGCGTTTTGGTCGAGAAGGTCGAACCCCATCTCGGCCATACCCGTCCGCTAATCCTCGACCGCTACCCTGCCCCCGAGGCCGCCCTTGCGCGCCGCGCCGCCGACGACCCGCGCGAGGCCGAACGGTTCGAGCTCTACGCTTGCGGGGTCGAGCTGGCGAACGGCTTTGGCGAGCTGACCGATCCGGTCGAACAGCGCCGCCGCTTCGGGTTGGAGATGGACGAAAAAGCCCGTGTCTACGGCGAGCGCTATCCCTTGGACGAAGACTTCCTTGCAGCCCTTGCGCATATGCCGCCCGCCTCGGGCTGCGCGCTCGGCTTTGACCGGCTGGTCATGCTGGCAACCGGCGCACCGCGCATCAACGAGGTGCTGTGGACGCCGGTCGCGGATTATCCCTGACCCTTAAAGCGCGGGGAACAGCGGGCCTTTGCCGTCGAGGAAAGCGTTGATCGAGCGCTTCCACGGCTCGATATCCAGCCCCTGCGCCGCCAGCCATTCGGGGTTGTAATAGGTCGCGCCGTAACGGTCGCCGCTGTCGCAGATCAGCGAGACCAGCGACCCGCCCTGCCCTGCCGACATCATCCCTTCGGCGACCGAGCACAGGCCGAAGAAGTTCGTCCCCGTCGAGCCGCCGACACGGCGGAACAGCCGTTCCGACAGCACATGCATCGCCGCGATCGAAGCGACATCGGGGATGCGCAGCATATGGTCGATCACGCCCGGCACAAAGGAGGGCTCGACCCGCGGCCGCCCGATCCCCTCGATACGCGAGCCCTTCGCGGTAATCCCCGCATCCCCCAAGCGCCACGCGTCGTAAAAGGCCGAGTTCTCGACATCGACGACGCAAAGCCGCGTGGCAAAGCCGCGATAGCGGATATAGCGCCCCAAAGTCGCCGAGGTCCCGCCGGTGCCCGCGCTCATCACCAGCCATGCGGGGACGGGCTCTTCTTCGTGGGCCATCTGCGCAAAGATGCTTTCGGCGATATTGTTGTTGCCGCGCCAATCGGTTGCGCGTTCGGCATTGGTGAACTGGTCGAGGTAATGGCCGCGTGTTTCCGACGCCAGACGAGCCGCCTCGGAATAGACCTCGCCGGGGTGGTCGACGAAATGGCACTCGCCACCGAAACTCAGGATCGCCTCGATCTTCTGGCGGCTGGTCGAATGGGGCATCACCGCGATGAAACGCAGATCCAGCAGCCGCGCGAAATAGGCCTCGGAGACGGCGGTCGAACCCGAGGATGCCTCGATCAACGTGGTGCCCTGCCGGATCTTGCCGTTGCAGATCCCGTAAAGGAACAGCGAGCGCGCCAGCCGGTGCTTGAGGCTGCCGGTCGGATGGGTGCTTTCATCCTTGAGATAGACCGAGATCCCGCGAAGCCCCGCGAACATCGGCTTGACCAGATGGGTATCCGCCGAGCGGTAGCCGTCGCCCTGCAACAGCCGCACCGCCTTGCGCGCCCATTCGCGCTCCCGACATTCCGGCAGGGGCGGCAGCTGGCTCGCCTCGGCATGAAGGGTTTGCATCTTGTGATCCGACATGTTCGCGCCTTCTGAAATCATGGCGCTTCCCGCATCAAGGCGACGCGGGAAGCGGAAAGAATGGGCCGTGCCGCCGCTATCCGTGCGGCAGGGACGGGCCGGTCTCAGTTCGTCGTGGGCAGACGGTCGCGGACCAGCTGGCTCCAATACGAGGTGCCCCAAGCGATGACGTCATCGTTGAAGTCATAGGCGGGATGGTGGAGCCCCGCGCTCGGGCCGTTGCCGATATTGATCATCGCGCCCGGCACTTCGTTGAGCATGAAGGAAAAATCCTCGCCGCCCAAAGTCGCGGGCATGTCGCGGCTGACCTTGCCGACACCGGCCACGGATTCGGCAGCCAAGGCGGCCAGCTCGGTCTCTGCGGCATGGTTCACGGTCACCGGATAGTGGCGGCCATAGTCGATGCGGCCCGTCGCGCCGAAAGCGGCGGGCAGGGTCTCGACCAGACGGGTCAGGCGTTCCTCGACCAGATCGCGGACTTCTTCGCGCAGGGTGCGCACGGTGCCGGTGATGCGCAGGGTCTGGGGGATGACGTTGAAGGCATCGCCGCCGTGGACCGTGGTAATCGAGACCGCCGCCGAATCCAGCGGATCGACATTGCGCGCGACAATCGTCTGCACCGCCTGGATCAGGGCAGCGGCAACCGGCATCGGATCGACGGTCGCATGGGGCGAGGCCGCATGGCCGCCGACGCCTTCGATCTCGATCTCGAACATGTCGACGGAGCCCATGATCGGACCGGCCGAGATGGTGAATTCGCCGACCGCAAGGTTCGGGCGGTTGTGCATGCCGTAGACTTCCTGAACGGGGAAGCGCTTGAAGAGACCGTCCTCGATCATGGCGCGCGCACCGGCGCCGCCCTCTTCGGCAGGCTGGAAGATCACGATGACCGTGCCGTCGAAGTTGCGGCTTTCGGCCAGACCGATCGCGGCACCAAGCAGCATGGTCGTATGGCCGTCATGGCCGCAGGCATGCATCTTGCCGGGGATTTCCGAGGCATAGGGCTTGCCCGTCGCCTCGATGATCGGCAGCGCATCCATATCGGCGCGCAGCCCGATCGCGCGGCCCGAGGTGTTGGTCTTGCCGCGGATCACGCCGACGACGCCGGTCTTGCCGATGCCTTCGTGAACCTCGTCGACACCCGCCGCGCGCAGGGCCTCGGCCACTTTGTTCGCGGTGCGCGGCAAGTCGTAAAGCAGTTCGGGGTTGCGGTGGAGGTCATGGCGGAACGCCACCAGACGGTCCAGATGATCGGCAATCCAGTTCTCGACGGGCATGGTTCGGGTCCTTTTCTTATTTTTCTTCCGCAGCGGCATCTTGCGCGGGCTGCAGCTTGTAGCGGAAATCGCAATGGCTCGCGCCGCTCATGATGGTCTGGGTGCGGGTCAGTTCCATATCGGGATTATAGCCGATGCAGAAATCGCCGTCGCGGTTGCACGACAGCAGATGCCCGATCCGGCCCAGCCCCATCTCGCGGTACATTTCCGCATAGCGGCAGCGCGTGACGTTGAATTCGAGCTGGTCTTTCGAGGCGTTCAGCGTCTCGATTTCAAGCGATCCGCCATGCGTCCACAAGGGCAGAATATCGGCGAAATCCTGAAGATCGGGCGTACGGCCCAGCTCGTCGGCAAAGGATTTGCCCTGATCGATGGCCGAGCGCGTTACCGCCTCGCCCAGAACGGCATCGGCCTCGGCGGTGCCGGAACGTTCCTCGATCACCTGATGGACGTTCTTGAGGATCATCGCCTCGATCCGGCGGCGTTCGAGAATGGGAAGCTGGTTGGTCATCGCATTGGCTTTCGGCTGTGCAAAGGGTGGTTCAGGGCTGCGGGCATGGGGTCAGGATTTCATCTCGACCTGATCCTTGCGGCGCAGCCATGCCAGATAATTCGGCGCGATCCGGCGTGCGATCGCATGGAAGGGCAAGGGTTTGGGGTCCGAGACCGGCAGCGCCAGCGTATCCAGCGCATGGCCCGAGACGGCGCGCGCCATCTCGCGGCCCAAGGACACGCCAAGCGCCACGCCGCGACCGTTGCAGCCGATCCATGTCCATGCGTCCGGCCCAAGCTGGTGGACGCGCGGGAAACGGTCCCATGTCATGCCGATATAGCCCGACCAGACATGCGTCATCTCGGTGCCTTTCAGCGCGGGATAGGCCTCGATCAGGTTGTTCGCGGCCTTTTTGGCGACTCGTTCGGCGACATTATGGTTACCGATCACCACGCCGCCCGTGATCAGGCGGTTGCGCGCGTCATAGCGGAAAAAGCGCAGGTCGCCGCGCGTGTCCGAGACCGCCTGACGGCCCGGCAGGATGGTCGCGCGCAGGTCGTCGGACAGAACCGGCGTCGCCATTTGCCACGACAGGACCGGCACGATCGTATGGGACAGGCGGCGCGCAAGGCCGGGGACCAGCTCGCCGGTATAGGCGTTCGTGGCCAAGATCATGTGGCGCGCGCGGATTTTGTGGCCGTTCTGCGCGGTCACGACCCAATGCTCGCCCTCGCGCATCCAAGCGGCGACGGGCGTCGTCTCATAGATGGTCGCGCCATGGCTTTCGGCGGCTTTCGCCAGCCCCCGCGCCAAGGCCAGCGGGTTGATATGACCGCCGGTCGGGTTCAGCATCCCACCATACCAGAAATCGGTGCCGAGCAGCGCCGAGGTCGCCTCGCGGTCGAGATATTCCGCCGGAAAGCCGAATTTCTGCCAAGCAGCCACGCGGCGCTTGGACAAAGCGGTGCGGCCCGGCGAATGGGCGGGCTGGAACCAGCCGTTCTGCTCGGCCTCGGCGGCGATATCCTCGCGGCGGATGATGTCGAACAGAACCGAGGCCGAATTGCCGATCAGCTTGGCGAAACGCTCGCCCGCCGGTCCGTAGCGCGTGGCGATCGCCTCGGGCTCGGCGGCGGTCATGGTCGGGATGACTTGGCCGTTGTTGCGCCCCGAGGCACCCCAGCCGACCGCCTGCCCTTCCAGCACGACGACATCCTGACCGGCCCGCGCCAGTTCGAGCGCGGCAGACAGGCCGGTAAAGCCGCCGCCGATCACGACGGTATCGGCCTCGCGGTCATGATCCAGCGCGGGGGCCGGTGTGCGGGCGGGCGCGGTCGCGGCCCAGATCGATTTCGGAAAGACCACCTCGGTCATCATCTTCGTCCTTCTTCGGGCCGCTCAGGCCGCGGTCAGCTTTGGCGGCTCCCAATCCCGTCCGGGGATCGAAGAGAGCAAAGCCTGCGTATAGGGGTGTTGGGGCGCGGCAAAAATGCGGGCGGTCGGGCCGGCCTCGACGATTTCGCCCTTCTGCATGACGATGACTTTGTCGCACAGCTGGGCCGCAACGCGCAGGTCATGGGTCACGAACAGCAAGGACAGCTGCAAGCGGTCGCGCAGATCGGCCAGAAGCTTGAGCACCTGCGCCTGAACCGAGACATCCAGCGCCGAGACAGGTTCGTCCGCAACGATCACACGTGGCTCCATCGCGATGGCGCGGGCGATGCCGATGCGCTGGCGCTGGCCGCCCGAGAATTCATGCGGGAAACGGTCGGCGGCGGCGGGGGTCAGCTCGACCAGCTTCAAAAGCTCGCGGGCGCGGGCATGGGCTTCGGCCTTGGGCACGCCGTGAACAATCGGGCCTTGGGCGATCAGGTCGATCACCCGTTTGCGCGGATTCAGGGATGCCATCGGGTCCTGGAAGACCATCTGGATATCCTTGCGCAAGGCCCGCATCTCGGATTTCGAGGCCGCCATCAGATCGCGCCCGTCGATCAGCACCTTGCCGCTATCGGCTTCCAGCAGGCGCGTGACGATGCGCGACACCGTGGTCTTGCCCGAGCCGCTCTCGCCGACAACGCCAAGCGTCTCGCCACGGCGCAGCTCGAAGCTCAGGTCCTTGACCGCCGCGACTGCCTTGCGCTTGCCCGAAAGCAAACCGCCGCGCGCCGCGAAGGTTTTCACCAGATGTTCGGCCCTAAGGACCACCGGCGCATCCGACAGCGCCTTTTCGGGCGGCGGCGTCAGGGCCGGAACCGCGCCGATCAGCGCCTTGGTATAAGGATGCTGAGGGTTGTTCAGGATCTGCTCGGCCGGGCCTTGTTCCACCAGCTCGCCCAGACGCAGGACCGCGATGCGGTCGGCGATCTCGGCCACCACGCCGAAGTCGTGGGTGATGAAGAGGATGCCGGTGCGGTTGGTCTTTTGCAGATCCTTGATCAGCTTGAGGATTTGCTTTTGCGTCGTCACATCCAGCGCGGTCGTCGGCTCGTCGGCGATGATCAGGCGCGGGTTCATCACCAAGGACATCGCGATCATGACGCGCTGGCGTTGGCCACCGGAAATCTGGTGCGGATAGGCGTTATACGCCGATTCCGGATCGGGGATATGCACATCGCCCAGAATCTCCAGAACGCGGGCGCGGCGCGCCTTGCGGTCGAGATCGCTGTGGAGGCGCAAAACCTCGTCGATCTGCCAGCCCACGGTCTTTTGCGGATTGAGCGCGGTCATCGGCTCCTGAAAGATCATCGACAGCCGGTCGCCGCGCAGATCGCGCATCTCGCGCTCGGACAACGCATAGATGTCCTGCCCGTCCAGCCGGATCGAGCCTTGCGAGATATGGACCGCGGGCTCGGGCAGAAGCCGCATCACTGCCCCCGCCGCCAGCGATTTCCCCGAGCCGCTCTCGCCGACAAGGCAGACGATCTCGCCTTCGTTGACGGTCAGGTTCAGCCCTTCGAGCGCAAAGGGACGGTCGCCGCCTTTGGGCAGGGAGATGCGCAGGTTCTCGATTTCCAGAAGCGGCTTTTTCGGTGCGTCGGTCATTTCTTCTGCCTCGGGTTCAGCGCATCGTTCAGCCCTTCGCCCATCAGGCTGAAGGAGAGGACGGTCAGCAGGATCGCCACGCCCGGAATGACCGAGCAGTACCAATCGGTGCGCAGGACGGCGCGGCCCTGCCCGATCATATTGCCCCAGCTAGCGTAGTTGGGATCGCCGAGCCCCAGAAAGGCCAAGGCGCTTTCCATCAGGATCGAGGTCGCCATGACGACGGAGGCGAAGACCACGACCGGCGGCAAGGCGTTGGGCAGGATCTCGCGGAAGATGATCGAGCCAGTGCCCACGCCCAGATTGCGCGCCGCATCGACGAATTCGCGCTGGCGCAGGGTCAGGAATTCCGCCCGCACCATGCGCGCGGGCGCGGTCCAGGACACCACCCCGATCGCGATAACGATGTTTTCGATGGTCGAGCCGAAGATCGCCACAAGCGCGAGCAGCAGCACGAAGTTGGGGATGGTCTGGAAGGCCTCGGTCACGCGCATCAGGATATCGTCGATCCAGCCGCCGAAATAGCCCGCGACCGCGCCGATCAGCACGCCGATCGTGATCGAGATCAGCGTCGCCACCACCCCGATCATCAAGGAAATCCGCGCGCCATGCATGATCCCCGCAAGGATGTCGCGGCCCAGCTGGTCGGTGCCCAAAGGCGCGTTCGGGTCCACCATCGGCCATGTCAGCGGATCGCCGACGCGGCGCAGCGGATCACCGGGCGCGATGACGCCCGCCAGAATGGCCATGACGACGACCGCGATGAAAAGGATCAGCCCCAGCACCGCCGCTCGGTTGCGGCTGAAGCGGCGCCAGATCACGGTTGCGCGCGAGACCTGCGCCGGCAGTTGGTTGGTATCGGTCAGGCTCATTTCAACTCGATCCTCGGGTCCAGCCATGCGTAGACCATATCGGTCAGGATGTTCACGATCACCACGAGGATCGAACACAGGAAGATGATCCCCATCAGCGTATTGAGGTCGCGCTTGATCACCGAAGTATAGGCAAGCTGGCCAAGGCCCGGCAGCGAGAAGATCGTCTCGATCACCACCGAACCGCCGAGCACGGTCGAGAACTGCAGGCCCAAAAGCGTCACCACCGGCAAAAGCGCGTTGCGCATGATGTGGTGGAACATCAGACGCGGCCCGCTGGCCCCTTTGGCACGCGCGGTACGCACGAAATCAAGGTCCATGACCTCGAGCACCGAGGTCCGCATCAACCGCATGTAGAAAGCCAGATAGATCAGCGACAGCGCCGCCGCCGGCATGATCAGATGGACCGCGATATCGACGACATTGGCCCAGCCGGTATGGAAAGCCGCGACATCCTTGATGCCGCCGACCGGCAGCCAGCCCAGCTTGACCGAGAAAACGAGGATCATCAGCAGGCTGAGGAAGAAGGACGGCATGGCGTAAAACACCAGCCCCAACGTGGAGATCACGTTGTCTGTCAGCGAATAGGCCCGCCGCGCCGCAAAGGCGCCAAGCGCCACACCGAAGACGAAAGCCGCGCTGAGCGAGGTGACCATCAGCAAGAGCGTCGTGCCGAGCCGCGACATCAGCACCGTCAGCACCGGCTGCTCGTAGACATAGGACCAGCCGAAATCGAGCGTCGCGAGCTTGGTCAGATAGGACCAGAGCTGCACATAGACGGGCTGGTCGAGCCCGTATTCCAGCCGCAGCCTTTCGACATAGGCGGCGTCCGCGCCCCCCATATCGCCGACAAGGGCGTCCACCGTATCGCCGGGCGCCAGTTTGATCAGAAGGAAGCTGCCGACCATGATCAGCAAGATGACGGGGATTGCCTGAATGACCCGTCTCAGGGTGAAGGTCAGGATCGGGGGTAAGTGCAGGCTCATCTTGCCTCGGACTCCGCTTCTTCTTGATTGGGTCGGGGCGATCGTGAAACCGCCCCGCCGTTATGCCTTGCGACCGTTTTTATTCGTTGATCCAGAGATCATACCAGCTCGAAGAATCCCACCGCGGCGTATTGTGGTGGTTCATCATCTTCTTGTTGGTGATGCCGAGGAAGGGATGCTCGATCGCGAAGATGACCGGCAGCTCCTGCATCTCGAGCTTCTGGATCTGGTGGTAAAGATCGGCACGTTTCGCCGGATCGAGCTCTGCCGCAGCATCGTCGATCAGCTTGTCCATCTCGGCGCTTTCATAGCCGAACTGGTTGGTCCATGCCGAACCCGCCGGAATGCCCGAACGCAGCCAGACGGTCGTCGAAACCGCAGGGTCCGAACGGAACTGGTGCCAGCCGTTCGCGGTGTCGAAGTCGTGGTCGCGGTAGACGCCGTTCAGGAAGCCCGGCGCATCGTTGGTGATGAGCTCGACCTGAATGCCGATCTCTTTCATCGCCTGCGCGAAATATTCCGACCAGAGCTGGGTATATTCACCCCAAGGTGCGGGACGGTGGCGCAGTTTGAAACGGATCCCGTCGGGGCCGGCCGGATAGCCCGCCTCGTCCAGAAGCGCCTTGGCCTTCTCGATGTCGTAGGGATAGGTCTGGACGTCGTCGGTGTAATTCGCGCCGCCGACGCTCGGGATCGGACCGCGGCCCGGCTTGGCATAGCCGCGCATGATGGTCTTGATCGCGAAGTCGATATCGAGGCCGTGATAGATCGCCTGACGCACGCGCAGATCGGCAAGGATCGGGTTGCGCTGGTTGAACTCGATGGTCGAATGGGCGACGTTGCTTTCAAAGCCCTTGGGGCCCATGTCGAATTGCGGCTCTTTGCCAAGACGCTCCATATCCGCCATCGAAATGCCGATGAAACCGGATTCGTGCAGCTCGCCCGCTTCCAATGCCGCGGCAGCCGCCGCCTTATCGGGGATGAAGCGCCAGACAACGCGGTCGAGATAGGGATAATCAGCCCCGCGCCAGTAATCCTCGTTGCGCACGCCGATGATATATTGGCCGCGCTCGTATTCCTGGAATTTGAACGGACCCGTCCCGACCGGAGCCTGGTTATAGGGGTTCTTGAGATAATCGGTGCCCTCGTAAAGATGCTTGGGCACGGGATGACCAAGATCGGGCATCGCCGCGACCAGCAATTCAAGCGGCATCGGCTTGGAGTAATTGAAGACGGCGGTCAGCGGATCGGGGCAATCCACCGATTCCAGATTGGCCTGCAGCGTCGAGGAATAGTTCAGGATCGGCTTCCACAGCTCCATCGCCGAAAAGGCGACATCGTCACAGCTGAAGGTCTGGCCGTCATGCCAGCGCACACCGTCGCGCAACTTGAAGGTGATCGTCTTGCCGTCCTCGGACGAGGACCACTCGGTCGCGAGCACACCGACATAGCCGTCATAGGTGCGGTCGATCAGCGGTTCCATGAACTTGCCGGTGATCTGGTAGACACCGGTCGAGGCGCGCAAGGCGGGGTTGAGAACGCCCTGCTCGGTATTCATGTGGATCAGCGCGGTTCCTCCGCGTTTGACCTCTTCCTGAGCCAGGGCAGGCGCTGCCAGCGCCACCGCCGAGACCATCGCGCCGATCACCACGGACCGAGCTTTTGCATTCAGCATTCGAGACTTCTCCCACCGATTCATTCGCACAGGGTTAGCCCCTGTCTCGGATTTCTGCGATCGATTTGCTTACATTAATCCTAGATAAGTCAATAATAAACTTCTACGATAAAGCCAATTACTGTGTGTCCTCATCCGCTTATTTTGCCGATGTTGAATAATTCATACTACTTTGGAAGCAAATGATGGGAAATTCATCCAAAAGTTCAACCGAAAGCAGAACAGTATGGGTGACCGGCGCCGGTTCGGGCATCGGCGCGGCCATGGCAATGCGCTTCGCCGAGGCGGGATATAATGTCGCAGTCAGTGCCCGATCGGGCGATGCGCTGCAAGAAATCTGCGACCGTATCTCCGCCAAAGGTGGTATATCCAAAGCTTTTGCGATGGATGTGCTCGACCGCGAGGGAATAGTGAAAACTGCCCAGGAAATTGCCGGTTGGCGGAACGGAATTGCCGTTCTTTGCAACAATGCGGGATTAAATACCCCACACCGGCGCTGGGACGATATCCTGTTCTCGGAATGGGATGCGATCCTCGATACCAATATCAAAGGCGCGATCAATGTTATTGCGGCGGTGCTGCCTTACATGCGGGCACAACGCGACGGGGTCATCATCCATACCTCCTCCTGGGCGGGCCGATTCCACGCGCCGGTCGCGGGCGTGCCCTATGGCGCGTCGAAACATGCGCTGACCGACCTCAGCGCCAGCCTGAACGCGCAAGAAGGCGCGAACGGGATCCGCTCGACCGCGCTCCACCCCGGAGAAGTGGCAACCCCGCTTTTGCTGCGCCGGCCGGGCTTTGATCCCGAGAGCGCGGCATACATGATACAACCCGAAGACATGGCCGACCTCGCGCTGCATGTCGCCCAAGCCAATCCCAATATCGCCATCCATGAAATCACGCTGGCACCGGTCCTGCGTGCTGCCGCCAACTGAAAGGACCCTGCCATGACCCATCCCGTTTCGGGCGTCGATCACGTCTTCCTTCTGGTCGAGGACCTCGACCAAAGCGCAGCCCATTACCGCAAGCTGGGCTTTACACTCTCGCCGCGCGGACTCCATAGCGCGGAAAAGGGGACCGCGAATTACACGATCATCTTCGAGGATGATTACGTCGAGCTTCTTGGCATCGTCACCCCCACCTCCGGCAACCAGCACCAGCGCGACATGCTGTCGGACGACGGCGAGGGGCTGCGCGCCATCGCCTTCCGCATCAAGGACGCCCATGTCGCCCGCGAGGCGCTGGCCGGTCTCGGCATCCGGACCGAGCCGGTGGGCGAGTTCTCGCGCCCGCTGCCCCTGCCCGACGGCTCCGAAGGTATCGCGGCCTTTGCGGTCACCCATTTCGCCAAAGGCGAGGCACCGACCGGCTTTGCCTTCATGTGCCAGCACAAAACCCGCGACATGGTCTGGCGCCCCGAGCTGAAATCCCATGCCAACGGCGCGGTCGAAATCGCGGCCATTGTGGCGGTGGGCGAGGATAGCGCGACCATGGCCGAGGGTTTCGCCCGCCTTGTCGCCGGCGGAACCGTCCGTGCGGTCGAGGGTGGCCACGAGGTCGCAACCGGCAATGCGGCAGACCTGCATTCCGCCGCAATCGTGGTGCTGAGCCCCGAGGGCGCCGCCGCGCGCTATAGCGCCGATGCCGTCGCCGCCACGCCGCTCAAGGGCCTTGCCGCACTGCGCATCCGCGTCGCCGATCCAGCCGCAACCCGCGCGCTGTTGATCGCCAACGGCATCGCCGTCCATGACGGCCCCGAAGGCGCGATCTGGGTCGCTCCCGCCCATGCCGGCGGCTCGATCATGGAGTTCGTCGGCCCATGACCCAAAGCCCGAAGAAGCCTCCCGAAGCGCGGCGGCGGGTTCCGGACGGCTCGGCCTTTGACGATATCGACCGCCAGATCCTCGATCTCCTGCAGGAAAGGGACCGCCCCGTGGCGGTCCTTGCCGAGGAAATCGGCCTGTCGCAGACCCCGTGCTGGCGGCGCATCCGCAAGCTCGAAGAGGCGGGGGTGATCCGCGGCCGCGTGACTTTGGTCGATCCGCGCAACGCCGGCGTGCCGCTGACGATCTTCATCGGCGTCACCGCCCCGCGCCACGAGATGGCCTGGCTCACCAGCTTCCGCAGCCTGATCGACGGCATCCCCGAGATCGTCGAGGCCTACCGCCTCACCGGCTCGGTCGATTACATCCTCAAGGTCATGGTCCCCGATATCGAGACCTTCGATCACGTCTACAAATCCATGATCGAGCAGCTCGAATTCTCGCAGATCAACTCGTCGATCTCGATGGAGGAGCTGAAGTTCACCACTTCGGTTCCGACGAAATACCTGTGACCGGACCGGCGTGAGCACAGGGCAAGGAACGAAAAACCCCGACCCGCAGCATGTGCGGATCGGGGTTCCGTTTGGCTTTCACGCCGTGATCAGTCGCGCTTGAGGCCAAGCAGCTGATAGACCACCAGAGCCGCGATGGTTGCCGTCCCGATACCGCCAAGCGCGAATTGCCCGATGGTCACGGTGAAATCGCCCGCGCCGAAAATCAGCGTGATGCCGACCGTAAAGAGGTTGCGCGGCTGCGAGAAATCGACCTTGTTCTCGACCCAGATCCGCGCCATCGCCGAGGCGATCAGCCCGAAGACCGAGACCGCCAGCCCCGCCAGAACCGGCGCCGGAATGGTTTGCAGCAGCGTCCCGAATTTCGGCGAAAGACCAAGCAGGATCGCGACACAGGCCGCAAAGACAAAGATCAGCGTCGAGTAAACGCGGGTCATCGCCATGACGCCGATATTCTCGGCATAGGTCGTGATCCCCGTGCCGCCATTCGCGCCAGAAAGCATGGTGGCAAGCCCGTCTCCGACAAAGCCGCGCCCGATATAGGGGTCCATGTCGCGACCGGTGATAGAGCCCAATGCCTTGATATGGCCAAGGTTTTCAGCGACGAGCACAATGGCCACCGGCGCGATCAGCGAGGTCGCGGCCCAGGTGAATTCCGGCTTCACGAATTGCGGCAGGCCGAACCAGGCGGCATTGCTTACGGCGGCAAAGTCAATCCCCGGCACGATGCCGAGCCCGTTGCCGAGCACCAGCACCAGCAGATAGCCGAAGGCAATCGCCACCAGCACAGCCACGCGCCGCGTTGCCCGCGGCCCGTAGGTCGAGATCAGCGCCATACAGAGTACCGTCGCCAGCGCGATGAGCAGATGCGTCCAGGTGCCCTTGAGCTGGCCGACCGCGACCGGCGCAAGGTTCAGGCCGATCGCCACGCCGATCGCGCCGGTGACGGCGGGCGGCATCAGTTTCTCGACCCAGCCGGTCCCCGCCGCCATGACGATGAGGCCGATCAGCGTATAAAGCGCACCGGCCGCGACGATCCCGCCTAGCGCGAGCGCGATATTCGGGTTCGGCCCCGAACCGGCATAGCCCGTCGCCGCGATCACCACCGCGATGAAGGCAAAGGACGAGCCGAGATAGCTGGGAACGCGTCCTCCGGTCAGGACGAAGAACAGCAAAGTGCCGATCCCCGAAAAGAAGACCGCGATATTGGGGTCGAAGCCCATCAATAGCGGCGCGAGAATGGTCGAGCCGGACATGGCCAGCAAATGCTGGATGCCCATGGGCGCGGCCTCGGCCCAAGGCAGCCTCTCGTCGGGCAGCACGACCTCGTTGCGGGTCAGCCGCCAATTGGGGAAATATCCCATCCTAACCTCAGCCTTCTCTTGCGGTGATCACTGTCGGTCCAATGGCCACAAGAGTGCGACAAGAGAAAGCGGTTTTCACGCAAAGCCGCAGAATTCGCCTCTGCGTTGCATCAAGGACCTAGACCTTGGTGTGGGCTGTCTCAGGCGGCACCTGCCGCGCCGACGGCCTCGGCGCAGATCACCAGCTGCGCCACCGCGACGCCGATGACCAGCATCCAGATCAGCCCGAGCGTAAAGCGGCGCTCTTTGCCCGGCCCCGGCAAAAGCCAGGCCTCCGAGCGCCAGAGGTAGCCCGCGCCGACCGCCAGAACCGCGGGAAAGAGATATAGCCCCTCGACCCCCATTTCGATCTCGCGCTGGCGGCCCGGACGCGAAAAGCCGACCGGAAAATGCAGCCCCGCCGGCAGGGTCACGGCAAGATAGGTCGCATAGGCCGCCAGAGCCGCAGCCACAAGCCCGACGAAAACGGCCATGCGGCGGCGGAATCTGTGGTCGCGATCGGTCATGCTTTCTCCTTGCGGCCCGCCTCAGCGGGAAAGTCGACGGCGCGCGGCTGCAACGAGATCGAAGCCGCCCAAAGCCTTGGGATCAAAAGCCACCATCCCTCCGTCCTCGCGCAAACCGCAGGGGTAAAAGCCCGCGCGATAGATCTGGAACAGATCCGCGAAGAATTTCGGAACCGCTTGGCCCAAAACGAAGCGGCTGATCGCGATGGAGTTGAGCTGGTCAATGATCTCGCCCGCGACCGTGTCCCAGAATTCGTAAAACTCGGTCTCGAGGGCCGCCCCCTCGAGACGCTCGATATCGCTGACCTGCCGCAAGGCGGCCTCGGCCGCGATTTTTTCGCCGTCGCGGGCCGCGTCCGTGCTGAAATAGGACGCTTTTGCAGCAGCATAGGCATCGAGCCAGATCGCGTATCCTGCGGGCAGATCCTGCTCGTTTTCCAAAATCATCGCGCGCTCGAGGTCGGTCACGATTTCCGCATCCGCAGGCAAGGCTTCTGGATGGGCACCGGACAAAAGCAGGGGCGAGCCGAAGAAATGCACAGGTTCGAGAACAAAGTCGATCTCGGACATCAGAATCCCGCCCCCTTCAAGATACCGTCCCACATATCGTATACGCGCTGCCCGCCGAGAGCGGTCGCCTCCTGCCTGCTCAGCCCGTAAAACCGTGCCGTAGCAGATCCGACCATATCCTTGTTGCGGATGGGTACACCAGCCATTTGGTTTGTGTAGAGCACCCTCTGGAGCCTTGCGATATCTGCAGCAATGTCGGCCTGCGGCCGGTTGAGGTCGATCCGGTCCAATGCGTCCTGAACGGCTCGCGAATAAGCGGGGTGGCTGCCTTGGTGACGCGACAGGGGGCTCACACCTCCTCGATTGTTTCTCAGGAAAATCCCGTTGGCCGCCGCGTTGATATCCAGACCGGCCGCCACGAGAGCGGGATGCATTTTATCCGGCTTGCTCGGATCCATGAACTCGCCGGGAATGAGATGCTGCGCCTGATAGTGCGGCAGGTTCTGGTTGGGATCGTGCCCCTCGTTTCGCAACATGTTGCGCTTGAGGGTCTGCGAGCAAGGACGCAACCCCAGCGGATCGACCCAGCCATTGGGGTCGGCGACATAGGCTTGCGTTCGCATCCCGCCCAGCAGGCCGATCGGGTCTGGGGTCAGGTATTGTGTCGCCTCGGGGTCGTAATACCGCATGCAGTTGTAATGCAGCCCGCTTTCTTCATCGAGCCACTGACCCTGAAAACGGATCGGGCAATCGACCGGCGCCGTATCGTCATTGGCGGCGCGGCGCGGCAGCGTGATCGGCTCGACCTCGCCCCAGAGCGACAGCTCCTGACGATAGGCGACCGCCGTGCCGTCCTCGCAAAACAGCTCGCGCGGGGTGCCGATATGGTCGGTCACGACATAATGGAGCCCGTCGCCCGAGGCCCGCGCCAAGGGCCGGTACGAGCCCGGCTCGTAGATCCAATGCGCCGCCGCCGCCCAATCGGTCGAGCCGTCGGCGAGGATCGGGGCCTCGGCCACGATCTGGCTGCCTTCCCATTGATAGGCGCGCCCGCCGCCCTCGGGGATGGCATCCGCCGCGCCCTTGCCGCCCGCGATGAGCTTGAGCCGTTGGATCCGCCGCCCCAGAGCGTCGTAGACATAGCGCCAAACCGCACCATCGGGCGTCGTCAGCCGCACCAGACGGCTTTGCGCATCCCATTGCATCTGCCAGGTTTTCGGCCGGAAACCTTGTTCCTCGACACGCTTTTCGACGACGCGACCGGCATCGTCATGGCGGTAAAAGACCAAGCCTCGACGTTTGATGCGTCCCGCCTTGCTCTCGACCTGCTCGCGTTTCTCGCCCGAGGCGATCTCGGTCAGGTTCTGGTTCGGATCATAGCCGAAGCGGCGCAGAACCGGCAGACTGTCGCCGCGCAGCGTCTTTTCGACGCCCACGACCTGCCCGCGACGGTCATAGTCGAAGCGGTTCTCGCCCAGAATCCGGTCATTGACCGAAACCGCGCGCGAAGCCTGATCCCATTGGTAGGTCCGGTGCATCATCGCGCCGTGACGCGTGACATGTTCGTTGCTGCCGTCCGCCGTCAACGCGCCATAGCGGACCTCTTGCGGCAGCGCGGCCAGCGGACCCGCGATCTGCTCGACCAGCCGTCCGGCAATGTCGTGGCCCTGCGCAAGCATGAAGCCCGCGCCCGAGCTGCGCATGATCTCGAGCCCGCGCGGATCATAGGAAAACTCCAGCGGCGCATGATCGCCGATCTGCAGGCTCGCCATCATCCCCTCGAGGTTGAAGGCGGCGCGAAGCGGCATGACATCGCCCGTCCGCTCCAACGAGCCGAAGCCTTTGTCCGAGTAGCCGTGCTTGATCTCGCGGCCGTTGACCTTTTCCGAGACGAGGTTGCCCAGCTTGTCATAGGCCATTTCGATCAGGCTTTCGGCATCGCTGGCGCGCAGCATCCGGCCGACCGCGTCATAGGCGAAGCGTTGGCGCGAAATCTCGGCGCCGCGGGTATGGGTGATCTCCAGCGGCAGACCACGCTTGTCGCGTTGCAGATGCACGACCGTACCGTCGGGCTGGATACGTTTGGAGATCCGCCCCGCCGCGTCATATTCGAACCGCGTCACCAGCCCCGAGAAGTCGCGCTCGGCCGTGATCAGACCCAGCGCGTTGCGGGTGAATTCGTGACGCTCGCCCTTTTGGTTGACCAGCGCGACGATCCGGCATTCGCTGTCATGCTCGACCGAGACGCGGTGGCCTTCGGCGTCGGTCATGCCGAGGAACATGTCCAGCGCGCCGTAATGGTAAAGCTGGGTGGTGCCTTCGGCATCGGTCATGCTGGTGCGCAGACCTTCGCTGTCGTAGCGCGCACTCGCCACAGCGCCTTCCGGTCCCGTGACCTGCCGCATATTGCCGCGCGGATTGTCGGGGCCGCGCGTATAGTCCCAGCGCGTCTCCGCCCCGACCTCGTCGGAAGAGCGCACCAGACGACCCTCGGCATCATGCTGCATATGCAGCTCGTAGCCCGCGACCGTCGTGATCATGCGCGGACGCTGCAGCATGTCGTAAGCATAGCGCTCCTGCCGCTCGCCGGGGTAATCCACCCGCAGGACCTGCCCGTTTTCGGCGCGGCGGTAGCGCACGAAGGCACCGTCTGGCAGCTCGACCGTGACGAGATTGCCCTTGTTGTCATAGCGGAAGCCGGTCTTCGCGCCCGCGATATCGACATGGCTCTGGACGCGGCCCGAGAGGTAATAGCTCCAGCGTTCCGAATTGCCCTCGGCGTCGGTCATTTCGACGACATCGCCGTAAGCGTCATAAGCGGCCTTGCGGGTATGGCCCAGAGGATCGGTGCTCGACAGGATGTTGAAGCTGCGGCCCCATTCGGTCAGCCACTCGCCGCCCGCCGCATCGGTCATGCGCCAGACGAGGCCCAGATCGTCCCAGTCATAGACCGTCACCGCGCCGCCGGAATCGGTGACGAAGGTGCGTTTGTTTTCAAGGTCGTAGTCAAGCTGACCGCCCATATGGCCCGAATCCGACCAGTTGCGGATCACGCGGCCATGCGCGCCATATTCGTAATGCGAGCGCGTCAGGCGGCTGTCGGCCCAGCTGGTGATGCGCTCCTGTTCGTCATAGCTGTAGCGCAGGATGCCGGTCTGGGCCGAGTTGGCCTCGGAGAGCAGGCCCGCCGAAGTATAGCTCCAGACAAAGCCGCAATCGGTGCTTCCGGGCGCATTCAGAACGGCGCGGCGGATCAGCATGTTGCGGCTTTCGACCGAGAGGCTGAACCCGTCCGAGTGGCGGACCTCGTTCAACCCGTTCTCGTCATAGGTCAGCTTGATCGTATTGCCGTTGCGGTCCTCGATCCGCGTCAGCAGCACCCGCCCGCGCACATGATGGTCGAAGATGAAGAACAGCTGCTGGCGGCGGTCGTAAAGGAACATCGCCCCGCCCCGCACGCCGACCAGCCGCAGATGCGGGAAACGCAGGTTGAGGCTTTGCACTTCTTCATGCGGGGTGTGGAACGAGATCAGCACGCCCTCGGGGTCCTGATAAACGATCTCGTTGCCCTGAAGGCGAAGATGCTGTGCCCATGTTCCCGACCAGCCGCGCCCCTGAATTCCGTCGCAGCCCTGCCGGTAGCTGCGCTTGAGCACCAGCGGAATCGTCGCGGGAATGGCAATATCGGCGCGGGTCTCGACCACTTGGCCCGAAGCCACGTCGACGGGGTCGGTCGCGCAGGTCGCCGCGCCGTCGGGGCGGCCGTGCACATTGCTTGCGGGGGTCACGGGACGGGTCGAAGGCGTCGTCGTGCCTCCGCGCGTCGGGGTGAAGTCGCCATTCGGGCGCGGCGTCGGGCTGTTGTTGGGGCTGTGCCGGTTCTCGCCGGGGATCGGCAGGAAATCAGAAAGCGCGACCGCACTGCGCACGAGACGCTCGGTCCAGCCGCCGTCGATGTCCATGCGGATCGCGCTGGTCTTGAGGTCGATCCCGATGGTTTCCTTGCCCGCGTTGATCTTGCCGTTGCAGGTCGAGCAATGCCCGACCCGTGCAATCGGCCAGCCGTTGGCGAAAACCGTCTCGGCGCCCTCGGCGACATGCTGCGGGCCGCCGTGCTGCTCGCATTCGACCAGATCGGTGACGCGCGCGACGGCAAGGCCCTCGAAAAAGACATCGGGCGAGCCCTGGACGATCTTGCCCTTGTTCTTGCCGTATTGTCCGGCGGCCGAGGCAAAGCCCGCGCCGATCCCTCCGACCACGCCGCCCGCGAAAGCCGCGCTGGCCGCAACCACGATGAAGGGCGTCGCCGCACCGGCGGTGAAAAAGATCAGCGCACCGACCCCGATGGCGGCGACCGCGCCCAGCGCCACTGCGCCCAGCGTCGCCCACATGCTGACATGGGCGATCGGGTCGTCGATCGTGGCGGGGTTTTCCGCATCGCCCATCTTGTTGTAGCCCATCGACTGCATGAAGTCCGAGCCCATCACCGCATCGCCCAGCCAGTTGCCGAGCTTGTCGCCGATCACGCCGCCCGCGTAACCGGCCGCGACCGCGACCGCGGCGGGCAGCGCCGCCGTCATTGCCGCGCCACCCGCCGCCGACAGCGTGCCGGTCGTGACCGCCCCCGCCGTTCCGAGCGAGGTGAAGGCCGCACCCGCCGCAGGCAGCGCCACCGATCCTGCCATGACCACATTGCCGAAAGTATCGCCCTCGACATAATCGAGTGTCGCGTCCCAGCCCTGCTCGATCCCGTTGCGGCCGGTCTGGTCCGGCAGGGTCACAAGACCATCATCGCCGATCTGCGCGCTGGAAGCCGCAGCGCCGGTTTGCGCAGCCGAAGTCAGGCCTGTCATGGGGTCAGCCTCGTCGTTGTTGCAGGTTCAGGGTCGAGATGATGCGGCGCACCTCTGTTTGCTGGTTCGCCGTCATCTCGCCGGGATGCGAGGCGGTCAGCACCAGCGCGCGGTTATCGGAAAGCTGCACCGTGGTGATGATCTGGTGCATCGGCCCGCTTTTGGCCTTCCAGCGGCATTCGATCTCGTAGGCGGCGCTGCGTCCGGCGGTCACCGGCTTGCGCCCGAGCAAGGTGAAATCGGTCAACGCCTCGGTGACCTGTGCGATCTGGTCCTCGACATATTCCGAAAACCCCATGCCCCACGGAATCGCGTCGCGGGTCATGGTGATCGTCAGGCCCGGCTCCAGCGATCCCGAGCTGGACACGATATTGATCGTCTGGTCGATCCAGCTCTCGGGAAGATCGAGAGAGCCCTCGTTGAAGTGATACATGCTCAGCCGGCGTCCTTGTTGGTGTTGAGATGGATCGCACCGCTGATCTGGTCGAGAATCCCCTCTGCCAAGGTCACGCTGGTCGAGCCGCATTTGAGCGTGATCTGGCCGTCGATGATCTCGATCAGGGTGTTCTCGCCCACGGCAAGGGTCAGCCGCTGGCCCGCGGTGATCTGGGTCAGCTCTTTGGCATGGGTGATCACATTCACCTTGGCCTCGGTGCGATGGCTTTGCTTGGTGACCTGGGTGATGTCCTCGGTGGCATCCAGCGCGATGATCTTTTTCGCGGTCATCGAGATATTGTCGTCGGCATTATAGGTGATGTGTCCCGGCCCTGCCGATCCGGCCACGGCAGAGGCATTGATCGTATTCGCGGTCGTACTGCGCGACAAAGCAACCTTCTCGCTCAGCTTGCCGCTGGCGATGGTCTTGGTCTCGTCGCCCAGCCCCACCGTGATCGAGCGGTTGCCGCGGTTGATCTTGGTGTCCTCGTTATCCTCGATGACGCGGTTCATGTCCTTCTCGGCATGAAGGAAGATCTCCTCCTTGCCCGACGCATCCTCGAACATCAGCTCGTTGTTGCCGCCGCCGTTATGGGTCTTGGACTTGAAGCCGCTGCGGGTCTTGTTGGCGGGCAGACCGTAGATATTGGCATTCGAGGCATTGACGACGCAGCCTGTAACCAAGGGCTTGTCGGGATCGCCATCGACGAAATCGACGATCACCTCCATCCCGACGCGCGGGATCACGACCTGGCCGAGGCCCGCCCCCGCCCATTGTTGGCTGACGCGGCAGCGCATTGAGATCGCTCCCTCGCGGTCCCAATGGAAGCGCACCAGAATGCGGCCGAATTCGTCGCAATCGATCTCGTCCTCGCCCACCACCATCGCGGTCTGCGGGCCCTGCACCACCGGCACCGGCGTGCGGCGCGGCGGCGCCAGCGGGGCGGAGGTCGGCATCAGCACATAGCTGCCGCTAAAGGAGTATCCGTCCGATTGCGTCTCGCCCGAGCCATAGGCTTCGGACACGAAACTATGCTGTGCAAACAGGCACAGCTGGCGGGCATCGCCGACATTCTCGATCCCGTTCGCGTCGAGATTGACCACCATCCCCGCGCCAAGCGAGATGCAATCCCCCGACGCGCGGTTGCGCCGGTCGCCTCCCTGAAACTGGTCGTTGCGGGTTCGCGCCAGTTTGCGGCCCTCGTCGCGGTCCAGATAGGTGCCGGGATACTCGTAGCTTTCGAGCTGCCCGAACGCATATTTCGACGCCGAGACCCTTTCGGCCATCATCTCGGCGCGCGGGGTCTTGAAGTTGTAATCGATCAGGCTGACTGCGCCGGTCTTCATTTTGCGCTCGGGCGCGAGATCCCAGAAATGCTCTTCGTCGGGCTGGTGGTGGCCGTCGAGCGGCAGGAACTTGCGCGCACCTCCCGCAACCTCGCCATGGCTGGCATCGCTGTCCGTCAAAAGCAGCATGTGGTTTCCGTCGGAATGGACGAAATGATAGGAAATCCCGAACCGCTCCATCAGGCGGCTGACAAAGGCGAAATCGCTTTCGCGGTACTGCACGGTATATTCCAGCGTCGGGTAGTCGCCCGTGAGCTTGATATCGAGCGCGGGGCTGCCCGCATCGGCATAGGGTGCCAGGGTTTCCGCGATGATGCGGTCGACCGTCTTGTTGTGGAAGATTTTCTGGTTGAAGCGCTGGTCGGCCAACCACAGCCAGGGCTTCAGGGTCAGCACGAAACGATGCCCGCCCTCGCCCGCCCCGCCATAGCGCGTCCGCGCGACGATCCCGTCGAAATGGCGCGGCCCGTGGCGCGTGTCGATCGTCACCGTGGCATGGGTGCCGAGCAGCGCGTCGAAATCGACACCCGAGGTCGGCGCAAGCGCCTCGACCTCGTATTCGAACAGCGCATTCATATAGTCGCTGCCGAAAAACCTCAGCATAACCAGATCGTTCGGCCCGAGCACCGTGGTCAGGCGTCCCAAGCGACCCGCTTGCAGGAATGGCATGTTCATCGGCTTGCGCCCCCTCATGACCTCTCGAATGCAAAACGTACTTTATCAATCTATTTGTACGATTTGAATGACGCATTTCTTGGGAAAAGGAAGTTTTTCAACAACTTCAACGTGCGGGATTTCCGCAACCGGACGGCACGGAAAAGAAAACCGCCGCAACCATCAGGCGCGGCGGTTCGTCTTTTCTGCGGCTTTCACGGGACGCCGAACCGGCCCCCGCGTGCAAATTTCAGGCCCTTATCCCAAAGCCTTACGCCCGCGCGCAACCAGATCGCGCAGGTCTTTGGGGCTTTGCTTGCCGAACAGGCCTTCGTTGCCCGCGATGAAGGTCGGCGTGCCCATCAGCGCCATATGGTCGGCCAACTCGCCCGAGGTGCTCATATGCTGGAACACACGGTCCGATTCCATGTCGCGCCGCAGTTTCGCCATATCCAGCCCGACCGTTTCCGCCGCCGCCAGCACCGAAGCCTCTTCGGCGCGGCCCTTGATCGCCATCAGCGCGCTGTGCATCTGCCAGTATTTGCCCTGATCGAGCGAGGCGAGCGAGGCCTGCGCCGCAAAGATCGAGCCCTCGCCGAAGACCGCCCACTCGCGGAAGACGATGCGCAATTCCTTGTCCTCGAGGATCAGCCCGTGCACGTCGCGCACCATCAGGCGGCAATAGGGGCAGTTGTAGTCGAAGAATTCGGTCAAGGTGATATTGCCGTCGGGATTGCCCAGAACCGGCGCATTGGGATCACGCTCGAGCGCCTTGCGCAACTCTGCGGGCATGGGGTTGTCCTCTTGCGCGAGCGCCGGAAGGGCAAGGCCCGCGCCAAGGACAATGCCGCCGGCAAGGGTGGCACGGCGGCTGAACAGCGGCAGGGTCGGGGTGGTCGTCATGGTTCGTCCTTTCAAATTCCGGTCGGGGCGGCGGGACCGGTAGGCCGCACACCCGAAGCGGGCCGCAGCGGGCCCAAAACCGCGCCCGAGGGGCGGGGACGCCTCGGGGGCGGTGGCGTAAGCTGGGGCGGATATCTCATGCCCCGCAAGTCGCGCATCAAGCTTAACCCAGCCTTAAGCGCAACCGCGCCCTCTAGCGATCGTCGAGAACACGGCAAAATTCCGCGAATTCCGCGACTGTCGCATAGGATTTCTGTGTTCCGCGCCCCGTCACCGAATGGGCCGCATAGCGCGCCGCCTGATGCAGCGCCGCCAAAGTATCGCCGCTTGCGGTCAGGAAATGCGCGAAACCGCCGATGAAGGCATCGCCCGCGCCGGTGGTATCGACCGCCTCGACCGCTACGGCGGGGACCGCGACCATGCCCTCGCTGGTGACAAGCCGCACACCACGCGCGCCAAGCGTCACGATCACCGCGCCGATCCCGCGCGCGATCAGGGCCTGCGCTGCAGCCTCGATCTCGGGGTCCGAGCCTGTGGGCAGTCCCGAAAGCTGGGCCAGCTCGGTCTCGTTCGGGACCAGAAAGCCCAAACTTGCCAGCTGCCCGACATCGAGATCGCGCGCGGCGGGCGCGGGATTGAGGATCGTCCTCACCCCCCATTCAGCGGCGCGCGCAACCGTGTGATAAACCGTCTCGAGCGGCACTTCGAGCTGCATCAGGATCAGATCGGCGCCGCGCAGAAGCTCTTCGGCGGCATCGACATCGGCGGGCGAAAGCGCGGCATTCGCGCCTTTCACGATCAGGATCGCATTCTCGCCCGAGGGCTCGACAAAGATCAGCGCAACCCCCGAGGACATGCCTTGCGCCACGCTCACATGCCGCGTGTCGATGCCGAAGCCCTGCAGGTTGCGGATGGTATTCTCGCCGAAAATATCGCTGCCGACCTTGGACACCATCACGAGTTTCGCGCCCAGTTTCGCTGCCGCGACCGCCTGATTGGCCCCTTTGCCGCCATTGCCCATCTCGAAACTCGGGGCCTCCAGCGTCTCACCGGGGGCGGGCATGCGGTCGGTATAGGTCACCAGATCGACCATATTCGAGCCGACAACGGCGATGCGTCCAATTCTGTCCATGAAAAGCCCTTAATCCTGATCGAGCGCGGCCACTTCGGCCAGGACCTGCGGCATTTCCTCGGGCGAAAGATGACCCAGCTGCACGGGAAAGCGCAGCTCCTCGCCCGGGGCGAGGATGCGGATATGGCCCTTGGCCTTTTCGGCGGTATAGCCCTCGGGTTCGCAGGTCGAGGGCAGCGCGAAGGCCGCCACCTGCGCATCGCCGTCGTTGAAAATCCAGCGCACACAATGGGGAAAATCGGCGGGGCGATGGGACAGCGAAAAGCCGTCGCCCTCGGGCAAGGCCATGACCTGCCGCGTGCGCCCGCCGGTGCCGGTGCCGAGGCCGGTGACGTAGAAAACCTGCTCGGGGCTATAAAGCGCGGGCTCCGAAAGGCGGCGCATCCGTGCGGGGTTCACCGCGAGGTCGTCGAGCAAAGAGAGGAATTCGGGCGATGGCGTCACATGGCCCGGCACGGCGCGGCGGACCTTGGTCGTCTCGGGCGTCCATGCGGCGGGCTGGTGGATCTCTGCATCCGCGACGAAGGCGAAATTCGCATGGAGCATATACATCAGCTCCATCGGATGGGCAGACAGGTTCCGGACCTGCATCTCGATCAGGAAAGCCGCCTCTTTCGCGCCCAGCCGCACGCGGGGTTGCGCGCGGTAATGGGGGCCGAACCCCATGACATAGTCACATTGCCCGCCCAGCTCTACCCAAGGCCCGCCGGCATCCTCGCCAAAGCGCAGCCATGCGCGGTCCATCTCGGCCACCGGCATCTCGCCATGAAGCGGATGGGTATCTGTCGGGCCGGGCGTGCCGTTGCGCAGCATCCCCGCGTGATAGGCGAAAGCCCCGTAGGTATCCAAGATCGAGGCGCCCTTGCGCGGATAGGGAAAGACATGGCCCATCGTCAGCCGCCGCCCGTCAAATTCCGCGTCCCAGACCATCTGGCCGAGATAGGGCAAAAGCGTGACCTGCCCGCGTGCATTTTCCAGACGCAGGGCCTCGACCCCCGACGGATAGGCGAAAGTTACGACGCGGAAATCGGCGGTCTGGGCCAAAAGGCGTTCCTGCGCGGAGAAATCGCGGCGTTCGAGCGGCAGGGTAAGATCGGACATGCGTTGAGCCCCCTATTTCGCGCGGCGCAGATAGTTGATCGCAATGACCACGACCAGAAACGCGCCCCAGATGAAGTCGATGAGGTGGTTCGAGACGCGGATCATCTGGAAGCCCGAGGACAGCAGCATCAAGGCGACCAGCGCCAGCAAAACGCCCTGCACCCTGCCCTTGCCGCCTGCCGGATTGGTGCCGCCCAGGACCGCGATCAGCACGGCCTGCAACAGGTAGGACCCGCCGAAATCCGCCTTGGCCGCATTGGTGCGCCCCGAGAGCAAAATCCCCGCGATCGCCGCCAGAAATCCCGTGAGCATATAGCTGTAGATCACCATCCGCGCCGAGCGGATCCCCGCGAAGACGGCCGCTTTCGCATTGGTCCCGATCAGCATCAGGTTCACGCCGAGCGAGGTGCGCTGCAACAGGACGGCGACGCCTCCCGCAACCGCAAGCAGCACCCAGAAAGGCGTCGCGATTCCAAAAATCTTGCCGTTGCCGAGCCAGCTCCATGTCTCGGGAAAGCCGACGATGGCGGGGCCGCCGGTCAGCACCAGCGCAAGGCCCATGAAGACCTGCCCCGTGCCGAGGGTGGCAAGGATCGGGATGATGCGCAGCTTTGCGATCAACAGCCCGTTCGCGACCCCCGCGCCAAGACCCACGACCAGCGCGATCAGCGCGGCGATGACGGTATGCAGGACCATCCCTGCGCCGCCTGCCGCCATCGCCTCGGCCACGGCGGGGTTCTTGAAGTAAAGCCCCGCGCAGATCGCCGCGAGGTTGGCGATCCCCACGACCGAAAGATCGATCCCCCCCGTCAGCATGGCGATCATCATCGCGATCGAGAGGATGCCGAGTTCGGGCATGATGTAGGAAATCGACTCGAAATTGTACCAGCGCAGGAACTTGTCGGGGCTGAGCGCGGTCATCGCGACAAAGATCAGCACTGTAATCACGATCAGCTGCGCGATGCCGGCATCCTCTCCGAGCAGGCGTTTGAGCAGCGGCTTGCGGGTGGCGGCGGGGGTCGGGGCGGGGGTCGGGGTTGTCATGACGGTTCCTCCTCCTCAGCCCAGCTTCTTGCGGTCGCGCCATGCGGTAATGGCGGTCGCGATGATGATGATCAGGCCCACGACGACGCGCTGCCATGTGGTATCGACCTTCATCAGGATCAGCGAATTCTTGACCATGACCAGCATGAAAACCCCCAGCACCGTGCCGAGCACAGAGCCGCGACCACCAAAGATCGACGCGCCGCCCAGCACGACGGCCGCGATCACGTCGAGCTCGAAGCCCTGAAAGTCGCGCGGATTGGCCTGCCAGATCATCGAGGCCTGCAAAAGTCCCGCAAAACCAGCCAGCATCCCTGCCGTGCAATAGACGAACCAGATCGTGCGGCGCGTATTGAACCCCGCGCGTTTGGCGGATTCGGGATCGCCGCCATAGGCATAGACCGAGCGTCCGATCATCGTGCGGTTCAGCACCCAATGGATGACCAAGGCCAGCGCGAGATAGACCAGCACCATCGCCGTCAGCCCGAAAGTCGCGCCATTGGCCGATGTCGCCACCGCCAGATCGGTCTTGCCGAAGGCGATCAGCTCTTTGGGCATCTTGTTGATATTGACGATGGATGTGCCCATCAGCCCCAGCACCAGCCCGCGGATGATCGAGGCAGTGCCGAGCGTCACGATCAGCGGGATCATCTTGAACCGCTCGATAATGAAGGCGTTGAAACCGCCCAGCACCAGCCCGATCAGACAGGCCAGCACGAAGGGCAGGAACACCGCATCGACCTGATAGGCAACCATCAGCTTGACGGTGATATACATCGCCGCAACCGCGATCGCGGTGAAGCTGACGTCGATCCCGCCCGAGATCATGACCAGAAGCACGCCCAGAGCCATGATGCCGATAATGACATTGGCTTTCGCGAGGCTGAACAGGTTGTCGAGGCCCCAAAAGGCCGGATTGACCAGTCCGATCAGCACCATGGCGGCGATCAGGACACAGGCGATAATGAATTCTGTGGAGCGCGTGAATGCCATTTCTACGCCTTAATTCAGTTGCTTCAGGCAGTCGTTGACCGCCTCTTCGGTCATCTCCGCGCCCGCAAGCGCCGAGACGAAACGACCGCGATGCATGACATGGATGCGGTTGCAGTTGGTCACCAGTTCGGGAATGTCGTCCGAGATCATCAGCACCGCGAGGCCCTCTCGCACCGCAAGATCGCGGATGATGGCGTGGATCGTGGCCTTGGATCCGACATCGACGCCGACCGTCGGCCCGTTCAGGATCAGGACCCGCGCGCCGGTCAGAAGCCAGCGCCCCAGCATCACGCGCTGCGCATTCCCGCCCGACAGATTGCCCACCGGCAATTCGGCATCGGGCGCGGCGATCTGCATGGCCGAGAACATGCGCGCGGTCTCCGCATCCATCGCGGCGCGATCAAGAAACAGCCCCTTTTTCAGCCGGTCGAGGATCGAGACCACCATGTTGCGTTTGATCGACTGGCCGAGAAACAGCCCTTCGGTCAGGCGGTCCTCGGGGACATAGGCAATGCCGAGCGCGATTGCTTCTTGCACAGAGCGCGGGCGCACGGGCGCGCCGCCCAAACGCATCTCGCCGCGCATCTCGCGCTCCATGCCGAAAAGGGCGCGGGCAAGCTCGGTCCGGCCAGAGCCGATCAGGCCGGAAATGCCCACGATCTCGCCCGGCTTCAGGGTCAGATCGACGCCGTCGACGGCGGCGGGGACGGACAGGCCGCGCACCTCGAGGACCGGCTCGGCCCCGCGGTCGGTGAAGTGGTAGTGGTCGGTCGCGATCTCCGCGCCGGTCATGGCGCGGGTGATTGCAGCCTCGTCGAAATCGGCCATCGCGCCTTCGGCCACTTTGCGGCCGTTGCGGAAGACCGTCAGACGTTCGGAAATCTCCAGCATTTCCCGCATTTTGTGGCTGACAAAGAGAACCGCGATCCCCTGCGCCTGCAAATCGCGCACAATGGCGAAAAGCGCGTCGACCTCGTGGCGGGTCAATGCGGTCGTCGGCTCGTCCATGATGATCAACCGCGCATCCGCCACGACCGCACGCGCGATCGCCACGATCTGCTTGTTGGCGGTGGGCAGGCTGCCGACCTCGGCGTCGAGATCCATGCTCACGCCCAAACGGTCGAGCGCGCGTTGCGCCAGGGCCCGAGCCGCGCGCCAATCCATGCGCTTGCGCCCCTGCATGACGAAGGTGTTCATCGCCAGATTCTCGGCAACCGTCAGATTCCCGAAGAGCGAGAAATCCTGATAGATCACCTGAATCCCGTGATTGACCGCCTTGATCGGATCAAGCTTCGCGACCGTCTCGCCGCCGATCGAGATTTCGCCGCTATCGGGCGTGTAGATCCCCGAGATCACCTTGATGATGGTGGATTTGCCCGAGCCGTTCTCGCCGGCAAGGCAATGGATCTCGCCCGCGCGGATGGTCATCGACACATCGTCAAGTGCCTGAACCCCGCCGAAGCGTTTCCCGATATGCCGTAGTTCCAGAATATTGTCCGACATGCCCTCTCCCGAAGGTATAAGCCGGATCGGGGCCGATAACCGGCCCCAAACCATTGATACAGAACGAAGATCAGAAGTCGTATTGGTCCATGTTCTCGGCGGTCACACCGACCCAGCCCGCGCCGTAAAGCAGGTTCGGACGGCTATCGTCGGGGGCGATCAGGTTGTCGTAGCCCGAAAGACCAAGGTTCAGACCGGCCTTGATCTCGTCTTTCTTGCCCTCGAGCGCGGCCACGGCGAGCATGTTCATCGCATAGCCCGCAACGGCCGGATCCCAGAACTGGATGTATTTGACGTCGCCGCCCGCGATATATTCGCCCGCAACCGACGGAAGGCCCGTACCCGCGAAGAAGACCTTGTCCTTCAGCCCGCTTTCCGCGATCAGACGCCCCGCACCCGCCGAAGTCGGCATCGGCGCGCCAAGAATGCCGGTGATGTCGGGATAGGCGGTCATCGCCTCTTTCAGCTTGGTGTAATCCTGATTGGCATCGTCATAGGTCTCGAGCCGGTCGCCGACCATTTCCATCTCGGGGAAATGCGTCTTTTGGTATTCGACCGCGCCGTCGATCCATTCCATCTGGCTTTTCGAGGTCAGCGAGCCGACCGTCGCGACATATTTGCCCTTGCCGCCCATCTGTTCGCCCAGATGCGCCATCAGCTCGGCACCATAGGCCTTGTTGTCGAAGGCCTCGAGGTCGAAATCGGTGTTCTGCAGGTTCGACGCCTCGTGCGAGACGACGACAATACCGCGATCGCGCGCCTTTTTCAGCACCGGCTCCAGCGCCTCGACCGAGAAGGGCACAACGGCGATCGCATCGACATCCTGCGCGATCAGGTTCTCGATGATCTGGACCTGTGCAGCCGCATCGGCCTGGCTCGGGCCAACCATCCAGACGTCGTTGCCGGTGTCGGATTTGAACTGCTCGACGCCGTCGCGCATGCGGTCGAACCAGGCGATGCCGTCGACCTTCACCACGGTCGCGATGGTGTATTTCTTGTCGTCCTTGGTTGTGATGAGGTCTTTGTTGACATTGGCGACATCGACCACGCCTTCGGACATCGCCGGTCCAACAAGGGCCATGACCGCGAATGCGGCCGAAGCGAGCAAAGATTTCATTCCGAACTCCTCCCTATATGCGGCGGTTTTCGGGGGGCTGCTCCGGTCCGTGCCGAGGCCGCTCCGCAGGGCGATGCGCACCCATCCCCGCGCCGTCACCTGCGGAGTGAAGCGCAAACTCTTGCCCAGAGCAATCAAATAGATGAGACGCGCGGACGCCCCGCGGCAAGCCTGCCGCGACACGCCGTTTTCTGCCGGATCGGGCCGCAAAACCGGCGGAAAATGCCCGCGATCAGGCGGTAAATTCGATCCGCGCGCCGCTTTGCGCGTCAAAGACATGCAGCTTTTTGCGGTCGAAGCGCAGGTGGATCACCTTGGGCAGATCCAGCGCATCGCCGGCCCCCATGCGCATGGTAATCTCGCGCCCGCCCAGCATGCAGATCGCCACCGTATCCGAGCCGAGTTCTTCGAGCACATCGACCTCGACCGAGAAATCGGCCTCATGCGGCAGGCTGAGAAGAAGATGCTCGGGGCGCAGGCCGATATCGACCTTGGTGCCGCGCGCCGCGGTGATATGGTCCAGCGCGATCACCCCGCCCGCAAAAGACAAGGCGGGGCCGCGATCGCCCGCAATGACCTCGCCCGGCAGGATGTTCATCTGCGGCGAGCCGATGAATTCGGCGACAAAGCGGCAGTTCGGCCGCTCGTAAAGCTCCAACGGGCGGCCGTGCTGGACGATTTCGCCCTTGCGCAGCACGACGACACGGTCGGCCAGCGTCATCGCCTCGACCTGATCATGGGTCACATAGATCGTCGTGGTGCGCAGCATGCGGTGAAGGCGCTTGATCTGGGTGCGCATCTCGACGCGCAATTTCGCATCGAGATTCGACAGTGGCTCGTCGAAAAGGAAAACCTTCGGCTTGCGCACGATCGCGCGGCCCATGGCGACACGCTGGCGCTGGCCGCCCGAAAGCTGGCCCGGACGGCGGTCGAGAAGATCGGTCAGTTGCAGGATCCCGGCGGCTTCGGCGACTTTCTCGCGAATCACCTCGGGCTTTTCGCCGCGCATTTTCAGGCCGAATCCGATGTTCTGGCCGACCGTCATATGCGGATAGAGCGCGTAATCCTGAAAGACCATCGCGACATCGCGGCCGCGCGGCTCGACATCATTGACCAGCGCATCGCCGATCTTGAGGCGCCCGCCGGTGATGTCCTCGAGACCCGCGATCATCCGCAACATCGTGGATTTTCCGCAACCCGACGGCCCGACGAAGGCCACGAATTCGCCGTTCCCGATTTCCAGATCGACGCCGTGGATCGTCTCGACGGTGCCATAGCGTTTGACGATCTTCTCAAGGCTTATCTGCGCCATGAACCCTTGTCCTCCCAGACCCCCGAAGCGCGGCGTCCCGGGCCGCTCGCTTGGTTTATCAATAATCTTGACATTATCGATAACGTAGCGATTATCGATAAAGCAAGCATCGAATGACACCCAGCCGGAGGAAACGCGCATCGTGACGCCCAGAAGCGTGACCAAGACCGCCCCGCAAAAAGGCCCCGGCGAAATCGTCGAGGCCGCGCTGCGCCGCGGCATCGTGCTGGGGACGCTGGAACCCGGCGCGGTCCTGCGCGAGATGGATCTGGCCAGCCAGTTCAACTGCTCGCAAGGCACAGTGCGCGAGGCCCTGATGCGGCTCTCCGAGGAAGGTCTCGTGACGCGGCGCGCCCGTCGCGACACCCATGTCGCCCCCGCCCGCCCCGATGATGCGGGCGAGTTGCTGCGCATCCGCCACGACATCGAATGCCGCGCCGCAGGGCGCGTGATCGCGGCGCGCGATACGGCGCTGACCGACGATCTGGGCGACCTTTTGCAGGCGATGCGCCTCGCGGCCCTGCAGGAGGACGAATATGCCCTTCTCGAAAGCGACTGCCTGTTCCATTTGCGCCTGTTCGAGGCCGCCGCAATGCCGGTGGTCGAACCGGTCCTGCAACGCTGCCTCGTCCATTCGCAGCGCTTCAAGATCCTCAACACCGAACCCGACAGCCGCGTGCTGCTGGAAACCGCGAACCGCCATGTCGCAATCGTCGATGCGGTGAAATCGGGCGATGCCGCCGCGCTGGAAACAGCGCTTTCGCATCACATTTCGACCATCGTGGATTTCGGTCCCGATGTCCTGCCACTCAACGCGAAGTCCTGACATGAGCTCTGCCGCCGATCTGCTTGCCCCCGAAATGCGCGACGTTCTGGACCGGCTCGCGGCCGAAAGCGGCCCGCAGCCCGACCCAACGACCCTGCCCCCCGCCGAGGGCCGCGCCTTGGCCGAGGAAGGCAACAAGCGCTGGAACGACGGCACGCCCGCCATGGCGGAAACGCGGGCGGTCGAAACCTCTGCGGGCATCACGGCCCATGTCTATCTGCCCGAAAACGATGCGGGCAAGGATGCGGTCCTGTTCATCCACGGCGGCGGTTTCGCCTTTTGCTCGAGCGCGACCCATGACGGCGCGGCGCGCCAGCTTGCACGCGAATGCGGCGCGGCGGTCGTGACCTTCGACTACCGCCTCGCGCCGGAACATCCCTATCCGGCAGGGCTGGAAGATTGCCTTGCGATCTGGGCCGCGCGCCACGAGGTGTTGGCCGGCCGGCGCTGGTCGGTTTCGGGCGACAGCGCGGGTGCCAATCTGGCGGTCGCCATGATGCTGCGCCTTGACGGGCAGGATTTGCCCGCGTCGGGCCTGCTGTTTTACGGGGTCTATGACGCCGATTTCAACAGCCCGAGCTACCGCGCCGTCGCCGACGGCCCCGGCCTCACCCGCGACAAGATGCGCCGCTATTGGGATTTCTACACCCCCGAGGCAGGCCGCGCTGCCGATCCATATTTGACCCCGGCGAATGCGCCCGATGACATGCTGGCCAAGCTGCCACCGCTTTATCTGAACGCGGCGCAGGTCGATCCGCTTTGCTCGGATAGCGCACGCTTTGCCTCGCGCCTTCATGCTCTGGGGCGTCAGGACGAATTCGAGATCGTCGCGGGTGTCGTCCACGGCTTCATGCAGATGAGCCTGTGGCTGCCCCAATCCGTCGAGGCCTATCGCCGCGCCGGCGAGGTGTTCCGCAAGATCACCTGAAGACCAATAAAAAGGGAGGAAACAATGAAAACCAAGACCGCCATGCTGGCATTGGTCGCCGGTCTGGGCCTCGCGCCCTTCACCGCCTCTGCCGACAGCACCGTGAAATTCTGGTACCACTTCGACAATCCCGACAACCCGATGTCGGATCTCGTCTCGAAGTTCGAGGCCGCCAACCCCGGCATCAAGATCGACGCGCAGAACGTGCCGTGGAACAGCTATTACGACAACCTGTACACCGCGATCGTCGGCGGCAATGCCCCCGATGCCGCCATGCTCAAGATGCACGCCCTGCCGCGCCTGACCGAGATGGAGGCGCTCGAGCCGCTGGACGAGCGCATCGCCGCTTGGGACGGACGCGAGGATCTTTTGGACAACCTGCTCGACCTGACGAAGGCCGAGGACGGCAAGCAGTATTACCTGCCGATCCAATATGTCGCGCTCTATCTCTATTACCGCGCCGACATGCTGCAGGAAGCGGGGATCGAGCCGCCCCAGACCTGCGAGGCCCTGCGTGACGCGGCCGTCAAACTGACCCGCGATACCAATGGCGACGGCAAGATCGACACCTATGGTTTCGGCTTCCGAGGCGCGAAATCGGGCCATGAACATTGGGGCCCCTTCACCCTGTCGCGCACGGGCGTCGCGCTGGACGACAGCCTGAATTCGGAGGCGGGCGTTGCCGGTACGCAATTCTTGGTGGATCTCTTCCGCAACGACAAGGTCTTCCCGCCTTCCGCCCCCAATGACGGTTTTCAGGAAATCATCGGCGCCTTCAAATCCGGCGTGACCGCGATGACGATCCACCATATCGGCTCCTCGAACGATCTGGTCGAGGCGCTCGGCGACAAGGTTTCCGCGACCATCGTGCCGGAATGCGGCGGCGGGCGCTGGACGACGTTTGGCGACGAATCGACTGCCGTTCTGGCCAATGCGTCCGACAAGGACGCGGCGTGGAAATGGATCTCGTTCCTGTCCACCACCGGCAACAACGCGCTTTTCAACACCGCGACCGGCCAGCTTCCGGTGACGAAATCCGACACTGCCGCGTGGGACCGCCACGAGAAGCGCTTTATCGACGCGACGCAGGAATCGCTGCCTTTCGCGAAGCTGCTGCCTGCCTCCTCGGCGACGCCCGAATTCGTCAACACCGTCTGGCCGACGAATATGCAGCGCGCCCTGAACGGCGAGATCACCGCCCAGCAAATGAACGAGGCGATCGCGAAGCTTTTCGCCGAGAACTGATCCTTCGACCAAACCGCGTGGCTGTCGCCGCAAGCCGACCGCCGCGAACCCAACCCCGAGACCCCGACCGGATAGCGCCCTCACGCCCCTTTGGTCGGGACCTGTTCCGCCTTGCCTGCCGGCGCCGCCGGTAGGGCCAAGAGAGGTTTGCCTATGACCACCCAATCCGACCTCGCGATCGAGCCCTACCGGCACGGCAGGCTTTGGCGTCAGATCCTGCCTTTGGCACTGCTGTCGCCCGCCGTGCTGGTGACTTTGGCCATCGTCTTCTTCCCGATGATCCAGACCGCCTGGATGAGCCTGCACGACTATGTGCTGTTTCGCCCCAAGAAATTCGATTTCGTCGGTCTGAAACATTACTTCGCGATCTTTCAGGACGAGGTCTTCTGGATCTCGCTGCGCCATACCGCGCTGTGGATCCTGATCACCGTGCCCGCCCAAGCCGCTTTGGGTCTGGCGACGGCGCTTTTGCTCAATCAGGAATTCCCGTGGCGTCCGATCGCCCGCGCGCTGGTGATCATTCCGTGGGCGCTGCCTTCGGTCGTGATCGCGCTGATGTGGACGTGGATCTACGATTCCAACTACGGCGTGCTGAACGACCTGCTGCTGAGGATCGGCCTGCTGGAAACCTCGATCCCGTGGCTCGCCAATCCCGACACCGCGCTTTACGCGATCATCCTGACGCTGACATGGCAGGGCTTTCCCTTCTTCGCGATCATGATCCTTGCCGGCCTGCAATCCATCCCGCGCAGCTATTACGAGGCCGCCTCGCTTGATGGCGCAAGCAGCCTGCGCCAGTTCTGGCACATCACCTTGCCGGGGATCTCGGGGGTGCTGTTCACCGCGATCCTCTTGCGCACGATCTGGGTCGCGAACTCGATGGATGTGATCTTCGTCATGACCGGAGGCGGGCCGGGTTACGCCACCTATACCCTGCCGCTTTACGCCTTCCTCGAGGCGCGCACGAACCTCAACTTCGGCTACGGCTCGGCTTTGGCGATGACCTTCACGATCCTGCTTCTGGGTGTCGTGATCCTGTATCTGAAACGCTCGGCAAAGGCGGTGCAATAATGGCCATGGGTCGCAAATCCTTGCCCAAACGCCTGCTGACGGTGGATCTGCCGATGGCGCTGATCCTCTTGTTCACGCTGGGGCCCTATCTGTGGATGCTGCTGACCTCGCTGACCAGCGAGCAGCAGATCTTCACCGAAGGCCCGTCCCTGTTCACCATGGTCTGGGACAATTACCAGCGCCTGTTCACCAATGTGGGCTTCGCGCGCAACATGCTCGACAGCTTCATCATCGCGGCGGGCACGGTGGTCGTGGGCCTCGCGCTGTCGGTGACGGCGGCCTACAGCTTCTCGCGCTTCGAGTTCCGCGGCAAAAAGATCCTGCTGCTGCAATTCCTGCTGATCAACATGTTCCCGCTGGTGCTGCTGATCCTGCCTTTGTTCGTCCTCATGCGCCAATTGGGGCTGCTGGACACGCATTTCGCGCTGATTGTCGCAAACTCGACCATCGCCATCCCCTTCTCGGTCTGGATGATGACGAGCTATATCAACGGCATCCCGAAATCGCTCGACGAGGCGGCGATGACCGACGGCTGCTCGCGCTTGCAGGCGATGGTGCGGGTGATCTTGCCTTTGTGCACCCCCGGCATCATCGCGACCGGCATCTATATCTTCATCACCGCATGGAACGAATACCTTTATGCGCTGACGCTTGGCGGCCAGAACGTCCGCCCGATCACCGTCGCGGTCCAGACCATGATCGGCGAATATCAGGTGCAATGGGGTTTGCTGACGGCGGGCGGCATCGTCGGCGCGATGCCGGCAACCGTGCTCTTCCTGATCATCCAGCGTCGGCTGGTCGGCGGCCTGACCCAAGGCGCGGTCAAAGGCTGATCCCACCCATTTCGCGCGCCCTGCCCACAGGCGGGACGCGCCGGAAATCCCGAAGTTTTCATTCAAAGACCCCCAGAGGCATATCGTGAAAAATCCTGTCGGCATCATTTCGATGCAATATATCCGCCCCTTCAACAACGGCGCGCTGCATTACCTGAAGAAAACCCGCGAACTCGGCTTCGATTTCATCGAGTTGCTGGTCCCCGAGCCCGAGGATGATCTCGACCCCGCCGAAGTCCGCCGCATCTGCGAGGGCGAGGGGTTGGACATCGTTCTGGCCGCGCGGGTGAACCTGCAACGCTCGATCGCAAGCGAGGATGCCGCGAACCGCCAAGGCGGCATCGACTATCTGAAATTCTGCATCGAAGCCGCCGACCGCGTTGGTGCCAAAATCATCGGCGGCCCGCTTTACGGCGAGCCTTTGGTCTTCGCGGGCCGCGCCCCCTATCCGTGGACGGCCGCGCAGATCGCCGAGCGCGCGAAACGCACCATCGACGGTCTGGCCCAGGTCGCGCCCTTGGCCGAGGCTGCGGGGCAGGTCTTCGGCCTCGAGGCGCTGAACCGCTTCGAGACCGATATCGTCAACACCACAAGCCAAGCGATCGAGATCTGTGATGCGGTCGGCTCGAAAGGTCTGGGCGTGATGCTCGATACGTTCCACATGAATATGGAGGAACGCTCGATCCCGGATTGCATCCGCGCCACCGGCGAGCGTTTGGTGCATTTCCAAGCCAACGAAAACCACCGCGGCTTCCCCGGCACCGGCAATATGGACTGGGCGGCGATTGCCCGCGCGCTCCATCAGGTCGGCTATCAGGGTCCGGTCTCGCTGGAGCCCTTCCGCCGCGAAGACGACCGCGTCGGCCTGCCCATCGCCCATTGGCGCGCCCCCCACGAGAACGAGGACGACAAGCTGCGCGCCGGCCTCGCCCTGATCCGCTCCGCGCTGCACTTTGCCGAGGTGAACCACTGATGACGATCAAGATCGGCTGGATCGGCTGCGGCCGCCACGCAACCTGGATGCTGATGCCGCAACTCGCGCGCAGCGGCTTTGAAATCGCCGCCGTCTGCGACCGCGATCAGGCGGCGGCCCAGAATGCCGCCCGCCAGTTCGGCGCAAAAGCGGTCTATTCCGACTTTGAAGACATGATCGCCAATGCCGATATCGACGCGGTCGGCATGGCGGTCGGCCCCGAGGTCCATTTCCGCGCAACCCATGCCGCGATCAAGCGCGGCCTGCCGGTCTTCATGGAAAAGCCGCCCGCCGCCACCGCCGCGCAGGCTGAAGACCTGATGCGCGCATCCGAGGCCGCGAAAGTGCCGGTCACCGTCGGCTTCATGAAGCGCTATTCGACCGGCAACAAGATCGCCAAGAACATCCTTGATGGCGGCGATTTCGGCGCGGTTCTGGGCATCCACGGCAGCTATATGACCGCGCCCACCTATTTCTCGGGCGAGGTCGATTATACCGGCTTCTACCTGCACCACTGCGTCCATTACATGGACCTGATCCCGTGGTTCGCGGGCTCGGAATTCGCCGACATCAAGCTGCGCAAGAATGTCCCCGATGCGGGCAAGATGCTGATCCACATGAATTTCGAATGCGAAAACGGGGTGATCGGCAATATCGTCATGGGCACGGTCCAGTCGCGCGGCACGCCGATGGAATTCGTGCAGGTGATGGGCGACCACAACCGCGTCGAGGTCGAAAACGTCATCAATGTCGCATGGCACCGCAACCCGCCCTTCAAGGCGGACGATCCCAAGGCGGTTCTGGATCCGGCCTGCGACAGCATGGTCTGGACCCCGAATTTCACCGCCGCCGCGAACGAGGATCACAAGGGCTATCACGCGCTGCTTTTGGATGTCGCGGCAACCATGCGCGGCGAAAGCGACAATGCGCCGCTGATCCGCGACGGCTGGCTTGCGATGCGCCGTCTGGAACGCATGATCACCCTGATCGAAGGCTGATGCCCGCTGCCGCCTCCGGTCCTCGGGGGCGGCATTTTGTTTGGAAAGGACCACGATTTGCGCACTCCGATCATCCAGTTCGGCACCAGCCGCTTCCTGCAGGCCCATGCCTTGAGCTTTCTGCAAACCGGCCGTCCCTTGGGCGAGGCGCCGCATGTCACCGTGGTCCAGACGACCGATGATCCCGCGCGGCGCAACCGGCTGGAGGCGCTGGCAGCCCCCCAAGGCTACCGCGTCGAGATCAAGGGGATCGAGGGTGGCGAAACCGTCGACCGCGCCGAACAGGTGCAGGTCGTCAAGCGCAGGCTGGCCTTTTCCGCCGATTACGCCGCACTTGAACGGATCGTCGCGACCGAGGCGCGCTGGATTGTCTCGAACACCGCCGATCGCGGCTTTGATCCCCAGCCCGCCGACAGCCTGCCCCGCCCCGATCCGGCGCAAAGCTATCCCGCGAAACTTTACCACCTGCTGGCCGCGCGCCATCTGGCAGGCGGCGGCGCGCTGACCATCCTGCCGACCGAGCTGGTGGCAAGGAACGGCGACGTCCTGCGCGCCCGCGTCATGGACATCGCCCGCGAACAGGGCGCGGATGCGTCGCTTGTCGACGCGCTTTCGCAGCATCTTTGGGTGAACTCGCTGGTCGACCGCATCGTCTCGCAAGAGCTGCAGCCCGCGGGTGCCGTGGCCGAACCCTATGCGCTTTGGGCGATCGAGGATCAGCCGGGGCTTTCCATGCCCGTGACCCATCCCGCGATCCAGATCATGCCCGATCTCGAACCGATCCAGCGGCTGAAGCTGCATGTCCTCAACCTTGGCCATACCACGCTGGTCGATCTGTGGCAGCAGGCGGGCAAGCGCGAAACCTATGTGCGCGAGGCCATGTCCGGCCCCTTGGCGGGTGAGCTGCTGGCGATCTATCAGGCCGAGGTTCTGGCCGGTTTTGCGGCGCGCGGTATGGGCGATCAGGCGCGCGACTATCTGGCGGTGACGTTGGACCGCTTCGCCAATCCCTTCCTTGACCACCGGCTGTCCGATATCGAGGGCAACCACGCCTCGAAGATCAGCCACCGCGTCACCGATTTTCTGGGATGGAGCGGGCTGACGCCGGATCAGGCCCCCCGCCTTCACGCTTTGTCTGCGAAAGGGGCCTGAGCCTTAGGCTTTGACCGTCAGGGCCTTGGTCAAAACCTTGTCCAGAGATTGCAGGAAATGCGAGCGGTCGGCCTTGGAAAAGGCCGCCCCGCCGCCCTGAAAATTCGGATTGGCCGAGCGGATGTCGCTCATGAGATCGCGGGTCGCGAGCCTGCCGCCGATATTGGCCATGGTCAGGATCTCGCCGTTATTCTGCACGACCTGCGCTCCGGCTTTAAGGCAGCGGTCGGCCAAAGGAATGTCGTTCGTCACGACCACATCCCCCGGACCGCTACGGTCGGCGATCCACATATCGGCCACATCCATGCCCTCGCTGACGATCACCAGCGACACCAGCGGATTTTGCGACGGCCGGATGCCGCCGTTGCAGACCAGAACCATGGGCACGCGCAGACGGGTCGCGACACGCTCGGCCTCGGATTTGACGGGGCAGGCGTCGGCATCGATGTAAAGCGTGGTCATGGCGGTCCTCTATCCGGCGGTCTGCCCCTGATCTAGGCCGCGCGGCCCGCTTTGGAAAGAAGCGCGCCCGCGATCACGCGGCAAGCGCGGCCGTTTTGCGGCGTGGCGCGAACATCACGACATTGCCCAAAAGCGCGAGGATCAGCCCCGCAACCGCACTCGGATGCCATTGATAGCCCTCGAACACCGTGGAAAGCGCCAGCGCCACTACCGGAAACAGCACCGTCGCATAGGCCGCCCGCGACGAGCCCATCCGCGCCACCATCATCAGATAAGTGGTAAAGCCAACGACCGAGCCGATCACCGCCAGATAGACCAGCGCACCGACATAAGCCGCATCCGGCGGGGCCACCAGCGGCGTGCCGGTCAGCGCGATCAGCACCAAAAGGATCACCGCGCCGCAACCCATGCCCCAAGAGGTCGCCGTTACCGGCGAAATCCCTGCCGCGCTGTTGCGCCGCGAGACCATGTTACCCAGCGAAAACAGCATCGTGCCCAGACAGGCAAAAAAGATGCCGGTCAGAACGCCGCCGTCATGGGACACCGCCAGCTCCGGCCCGAACAGCAACACCAGTCCCGCCACGCCCAAAGCCGAGGCCAGCACCGTGCGCCCCGAAATCGCATCCTTGAAGAAGATCCGCGCATTCACCGCATTGAACAGCGTCGCGAGCGAGAAGATCACCGAAATCAGCCCCGAATGCACATAGCCCGCCGCCGTATAGAAACAGATGAAGTTCAGGCTGAAGAGGCAAAAGGCCTGCGCGAGGATCCACAGCCGCTCGCGCCCCTTGGGGATCACCAGCCGCCCGCTCAGCGCCAGTACCGCCAGATAGACCAGCCCCGCCAGCGCGAAACGGTAGAAAACCGATGCCAGAACCGGCACCGGCCCGACCTGAAAGGTGATCGCGATCCATGTCGAACCCCAGATCAGGACGGTGGCGGCGAAGAGGAGGATATTCATGAGCAAACCTTGGGCAGTCGTCTTGAAAACAAAAGCGGCGCGCGAATCCGGCAAATCGGCCGGCGCCTCCCCCCGCCCTACACCCGCGCAGCGGAAATGTTTTGCACGATCTTGCGGTGATCGTGCGGCGGGGCGGGTCGCGGGGCGATTGCGGTCCGACTTGCCTCTGGCGGCGGGCGTGGCGCGCGTTAATCTGGGGGCATCCTGCTTTTGCGATGGACGCCATGCCCGGCCCGCTTTTGCCCGTATCGACCTTCCTTGCCGCCTCGCCCCATGCGCGACGGGGGGCGGCGCTTGATCTGGGCTACGGGCGCTCGACCACGGTCTGGAGCAACCGCGACGCGCAGGTTCGCTACGAGGGGCTCTCGGGCCATACGCTCAGCCTCTATACCCGGGGCGGCAGCGGGACACGGCGCATCGATCGGGGCGCGAAAGCGGCGGGCGTCGACCGCGGCTGGCAGGGCGCGATCTGCCTGATGCCGCAGGGGCAGGTCTCGGAATGGGAGATTTCGGAGCGGTTCGAGTTTTTCCATCTCCATTTGCCCGACGAGGAGTTGCGCCTCGCCTATAGCGAAATCTGCGGGCGTGATGCGCGCGGGCTCGCGCTGGCGGATCTGACCTATATAGACGCGCCGCGCATGATCGCGCCTTTCCGCGCGCTTTGGGCCGCGACAGAGGCAGCCGATCCCTTCGCCGCCGAAACCGCCATGTCCGAGCTGCTGGCCAGCCTTTTCGCGGATTCGCATCTGGGCGCGCCGGTGGCGGGTCCTTTGTCGGGCGGGCTCGCGCCGCGCAAATTGCGGCTTTTGACCGAGCATATCGAGGCCCATCTCGACCAGCCGATCCATCTGCGCGATCTGGCGCGGCTCGCGGGGCTCAGCGAGTTCCACCTGCAACGCAGCTTCCGCGCGACGGCAGGGATTTCGCCGCATCGCTGGATCCTGCACCGCCGTATCGAACGCGCGAAATCCCGCATCCGCGCGGGCCGCCCCCTGCTCGAGATCGCGCTGGATTGCGGTTTCGACAGCCACAGCCACTTCAGCCGCGCCTTCAAATCGGCGACCGGCGCGACGCCCGGCCAATACCGCCGCTTGTCGGCATGACGCGCGGACGGACAGCCAGCCGGACGGACCGCCAACCGCCCTGAAACATGGACAAGGACAGGCGACCCAAGGTCTAGGACCAAAGCGGCTCATGACTTCGCGGGGATCGGGGCTAGCCTTGGTCGCGCGCCTTCTCCGGCGTGATGTTATCGAGCGAACCGCTCTGCGTTTTTCAGGATAGTACCATGGCAGTGATGAAATTTGGCACCTATCAGGCCCCGAACTCCGAACCGATCACCACGGATCTGGACTGGTGGGAGCCGGTCGAAGGGACACCTTCGATGAAAACATGGATCGAGAACCAGACCGATGACGGCAAATTCCTGACCGGCTATTGGGAAGCGACCCCCGGCAGCTACCGCGTCGTCTACGGCGTCGACGAATATATCCACATGTTCGAAGGCAAGGTGACGCTGACACAGGACGGCGAGGAGCCCAAGACCTTTCAGGCGGGCGATACCTTCTACATCGAGGCGGGCTTCAACGGTATCTGGAAAACCGAGGAAACCGTCCGCAAGCTCTTCGCCATTCGCGCGAAATAGCCTAAACTGAAATCTTTAATGACGGGTCTCCCTCTGCGTGCAAACGCAGAGGGAAATTCATTTCGGGTGCTGCCGCTCAGGCGAAGGTCAGCTGCACCTTGCAGGCCAGACTGCGATCTCCCGCCAATTCAAAGGCTTCGACCGCGCGTTCGAGCGGCAGGCTATGGCTGATGATCGCGCGCAGATCGACCTTGCGGCTGCCGATCAGGGCGACGGCCTCGGCGAATTCCTCGTGGAAGCGTTGCGAGCCGCGCCAGGTGATCTCCTTGCCGACCAAAGCGTTCAGCGGGATGGTCATATCGCCGGTCACGCCGACCTGAATGATGACGCCGCGCGGGCGGATCACGGCAAAAGCCGCGCGCAACGCGGGCGCGGCGGCCGAGCAATCGAAGACCAGATCGATCTGGCCCTTGCCCTCCTGCAGCGGCAAAAGTGCGTCGGGGTCAGTTGCGACATTGATGATCTGCCCCGCGCCCATCTGGTGCGCCCGCGCCAGCGCCGCATCGGTCAGATCGGTCACGATCACGTCCTCGGCCCCCGCATGGCGCGCGGCGGCCAACACCAAAAGCCCGATCGGCCCCGCGCCGCTGATCAGGATGCGCCGCCCCGCCAGATCGCCCAGCAACGCTCGCGCCTGAGCCACGGCATGAAGGCAGACCGCGAGGGGTTCGGCACAGGCGGCCTCGGCCTCGGTCGTTGTCTCGGGGAAGGCATGGACCTGTTTGGCCGGTACGGTGAACAGATCGCGAAACATCCCCTGCTCGTGCGGCAAGCGCATGGCCGAGCCGATGAAATGCATGTCGAGGCAATGGATCGGCAAGCCCCGCGCACAATAGTCGCAGTTGCCGCAGGGCTGCGAGGGATTGACCGCGACCAGCGTGCCAAGGGGCAGCGAGACGCCCTCGCCGACCGCCTCGACGCGGCCCGCGGCCTCGTGGCCCGCGATGATCGGCTCGCGCACGCGGACCGGACCGAAGCCGCCGTCCTGATAATAATGCAGATCCGAGCCGCAAATCCCGCCCGCCGCCATCCGCAGCAGGACCTCGCCCGCGGCTAGGTCCGCGACCTCCTGTTCCTCGACCCGCAAATCGCGCGCGCCGTAAAGACGCGCCACTCTGGTGCGCATGAAACGCCCTTTCGACACCGTAATGAAAAGCCCGCGCCGGTCGGGGCGCGGGCAAGGCGGTTTACTTGATCAGACCAAGCTGGGTCGGCAGCCACAGGCTGATCGCCGGAATGAAGGTGATCAGCAGCAGTGCCACGAACAGAGGGATCATCCACGGCAGGATCGCGAGCGCCGTCCTCTCGACCGAGAGCTTCGAGATCCGCGCCAGCACGAAGAGCACCATCCCCACCGGCGGCGTCAGCAGGCCGATCATCAGGTTGAGCGTGACGATCAGGCCGAGATGGACCGGATCCACCCCATAGCGCGCCGCGACCGGCATCAGGATCGGCACGATGATCGTGATGGCCGCGATCGTATCGAGGAATGCGCCCACGATCAGCAGCAGGATGTTGACGATGATCAGGAAGGTCCACCAGTTGTTGGTGATCGAGAACATCAGATCCGCAAAGAGCTGCGCCGCTTGGCTGACCGTCAGAAGCCATGCAAAGATCGAGGCCGCCGTCACGATGAACAGGACCGAAGCCGTGGTCTCGATCGTGTCGAACGAGGCTTTCGCGAGGCTGCGGAACGTCATCGTGCGGTAGCGCACGAGGCCGAGGAACATCGACCAGAGCACGGCGGCGACGGCGGCCTCTGTCGGGGTGAACCAGCCAAGCGTCATGCCGCCGATCAGCAGGACCGGCGCCATCAGCGCCATGACCGCGTACCAGTCGAAATACCAATCCAGCGCGATCAGGGCGGCAAGGCCGATGATCACGGCAAGGTTGACCGAAATGCCCATCATCACCAGCGCATAGATCGCGACCGGAAAGCCCAGAACGATCAGCACTTCGCCGCCGGCGCCCAAAAGCTGGCGCAGGTTGAACGGCGTGTCGGAACCCCAGCCGTAGCGGCGCGCGAAGATATAAACCGTCAGCATCATCAGGCTGGTCATGACCACGCCCGGAATGATCCCCGCCATGAACAAGGCGCCGATCGAGGTATTGGCCATCATGCCGTAGATCACGAAAGGCAGCGAGGGCGGGATGATCGGACCGAGCGTGGCCGATGCGGCGGTGACGCCGACGGCGGCCTCGACCGGATAGCCGTGATCCTTCATCGCCTTGATCTCGATCGTGCCGATACCGGCGGCATCGGCCAGCGCGGTCCCCGACATGCCCGAGAACACCACCGAACCGATGATGTTGACCTGTGCCAGACCGCCCTTCATCCAGCCGACGAGCGAGAGGGCGAAATGGTAGATGCGGCCGGTCACACCCGCGATATTCATCAGGTTGCCGGCAAGGATGAAGAAGGGCACCGCGATCAGCGGAAAGCTCTCCACCCCCGCGATCATGCGCTGCGCCGCGATAATGTCGGGCGCGACATCGTAGATGCCCAGATAAAGCAGCGAGGCCACCGCCATCGACACCGCGACCGGCACGCCGATCAGCAGCAGGACAAGAAAGGCTCCAATCAGTAGCAGCATCGCCCTTATACTCCCGATACGCCGCTTTCCGCGGCTTTTTCACGAACGGTTTTGGTGCTGCGCATGTCGCTGACCAGATTTTGCAGCGCGCGCAGACCCATCAGGGCAAAGGACACGAGCACGGTGTAATAGATGATGCCGCGCGGCAGATCGATCGTGACCATCCGCTCGGAACCGACGACGCCGACATAGCGCCACATCAGCCAGGTCATGTAGACGAAGAAGCCGACCGTGATGACGTCGACGATGCATTCGAGCACGCGGCCCGCCTTGCGCGACAGAAAGTTGTAAAGAATGTCTACCACGATATGGCGCGTCATACGCACGCACATGACCGAGCCCAGAAAGACCACGACGACAAGGCAGTTCATCGCGACTTCTTCGGTCCAGGTCAGGCTGTTGTTCAGCGCGTAACGCGTGAAGAATTGCAGGAACACGCAAAGGGCCATTCCCCAGAACACGGCAAGCGTGATCCAGTCCTCGACCGAATAGGGGGAAAGATCGACGGGGCCGGTCTCTTCCTCGAAAGCATGCGCCATTTCTTCCACGCTGATCGGCGTGTGGTCTTTGTCTGCCATATCAAAGGCTCCGGAAATGGGGTGGTTCAGGATGCCCGGGGCCGGCGATGCGGCCCCGGGGCTTGCGACAGTGGCGGGTCTTACTGGACCGCGCGGATCGCTTCCCAATCGGCTTTGTTGTAGCCGTATTCCTCGAAGGGCACTTTCTCGAGAACGACGCGCTCGAAATCGGTGGTGTCGACTTCGTTGACGCTGATGCCCATGCCGCGGAACTTCTCGACCAGCTCGCCTTCGCGCTGCTCGACGATCTTGGTGCCGCGCTCGGCCGCTTCCAGCATCACTTCCGAGAAGATCTGCTTGTCTTCATCCGACAGCTTGTTCCACAGCTGGCCCGAGACCACGGTATTGAGGTGGTCGACGATGTGGCCGGTCAGCGCGATGTTCTTCTGGACCTCGTAGAACTTCTTGGCCTCGATCGCGGTCAGCGGGTTCTCCTGCGCCTCGACCGTGCCGTTCTGCAGCGCCAGATAGACTTCGGCGAAAGCGATGGGCGAGGTGTTCGCCCCGCAAGCGCGCGGCATCGCGAGATAGGCCGGAACGTCGGGAACGCGGATCTTCAGCCCCTGCATATCGGCGCAGGATTTGATTTCCTTGTTCGCGGTCGTATGGCGCGTGCCGTAATAGGTCACGGCGGTGATGTGGTTGCCGCTGGCCTCCTCGTAGCCCGCGACGAGCTGCTTGAAGACGTCGCTTTTGGTATAGGCGATCAGATGCGAGGGGTTGCGGAAGATATAGGGGTAATAGGTCACGCCGATCGGCTTGTAATCGCGCGAGGCAAAGCTCGACCCCGAGATGATGATGTCGACCGTGCCCAGTTTCAGGCCTTGGTTCAGGTCGGTTTCCTTGCCCAGCTGCGAGGCCGGAAAGACGTCGATCTTGTAGCGGCCGTCGGTGCGCTTGGCGATTTCCTCGGCTGCCCAAACCGATTCCGTGTGGAACGGCTCGGATGCTTCGTAGACATGGCCCCATTTCAGCGTGGTTTGCGCTTGGGCTGCGAAAGTGCCGGCCATCAAAACGGCGGCGGCACCCATCAGGCCTTTGATCGTGAACTTCATGCATTCCTCCCAGTAGCGTCGGTTCAGTTGCTTGGTCGTTCTTGTGGTGCCACGCCCGCCCCTAATTCGGATCGGGCGTGAAATTCTCGGAAAAGCGGCGCTGCGATTCCGTCAGATGGTGGCGCATCGCCTCGCGCGCCGCCGAAGGATCGCCTTCGGCAATCGCATCGCGGATCGCGCCATGTTCCGCCAAAGCCAGCCGCCAGGTCCGCGGCCCCTCGAAATGGACCGAAAAGCGCTCGAAAAACGGCGAAAGCCGTTGCTCGTAGCTCGCCGCCATCAGATGGGTCAGGACCGAATTGCCGATCCCCTGCGCGATGGCGATATGGAAAGCGCCGTCCAGCCGGATCGCGCTCGGCGTATCGTGAAGGGCGGCGGCCATTTCCGTCAGGTTGCGGTCGAGCCCCTCGATCAGCTTGGCCGAGACATGACGCGCGGCCTCTTCGGCCACGGCGCTTTCGATGATGCAGCGGGCCTGAAGGATCTCGAACGGGGCGCCGCCTTCGATCGGGCGGCTCTCGCCGGGGGCCTGATGACTGAGATAAATGCCCGAGCCCATGCGGATCTCGACATGGCCCTCGACCTCGAGCGCGATCAAAGCCTCGCGCAGCGACGGGCGCGACAGGCTGAACTGCTCGGCCATATCGCGCTCGGACGGCAGCCGCTCGCCGGGGGCAAGCCCCTGATCGGCGACGAAAGCCATGATCTGGTCTGCAACCTGCCGGTAATGGCGACGGGTTGCGGGCTCGTTGAGCATTTCTTCCCTCCTGCACCGCCTCCTCGCGGTGCCGACCCTGCGGTCATGGCCAAAGTGGTTTGACCAATTTCAGGTTACAGGCCGATTCTCGCGCCGTTCAAGCAATTCTTATCGTTCTGGTCCCTTATTCCTGCTTGCCATCCGCCAATATCAAACAAACTCAATCGGATAGATCGAACTGGCCTCTGTATCCGACAGGACATTCATCCCGCGCCTACCAGTCGATCCCCAGCCTTTGCGACAAATCGCGGAAGCTTTGGGCCGTCACAGGGTCCAGAATCACGCCGTTTTCGCCACGTTCCGCCGCGACTTTCCATTCGCGATCCCCCGGAGCCATGACCGAGACACCGTCCGGCGCATTCTCCCTCAGGGCCGAGCCGCGCAGCACGTCGAGATAGCGCGTCATGCCCGCATCGAAAGCGGCGCGGTCAAGAAAGGCTTCGGGTTTGAGCGCCAGAACGAAGGCCCCCATTCCGCGCGGCGTCGCGAAATCCGGACCGCCCATCGGGTCGATATCGAAGCTGAGTTTCATCCCGCTCAGCACCGCGCTGAAGATCTCGGCCACGCCCGCCAAAGCCGCGCCCTTGAAGCCGAACATGCCGCCAAGCGGCGCGAGCATATCGGCCAGATGGGCGTCGCGGGTATCGCGCCCCGTCACATCCGAGGCCACCGCTTCGGGCAGTTCCACGCCCAGACTGCGGTAAAGCTCGACTCGGTTATAAGGAATGGCGCTGGTCGCCATATCCAGAAGCCAAGGCTGCTGACCTGCAACCGGAACCGAAACCGCAATCGGATTGGTGCCGTGGAAACGCGATGCACCATCATGGAGACGCACAAAACTATCGGAATTACAAAATGTTATGCCGATATACCCCGCCTCGGCCGCGGCAAGCGCATAGGCACCCGCCGGTCCGAAATGCGAGCTGTTGCGGATTGCGACCGCACCCAGACCGAACTGGCCGGCCAACGTGACGGCGCGCGCCATACCGTGATAGGTCCCGACCGCGCCTTGGGCGTGATCGGCGTCCCAGACCTCGATCGCGCCGAAACCGCCAACCTGTTTCATCCGCGGATTGCGGTTCAGACGCCCGCCCTCCAGCGCCTTGAGGTAATGCGGCAAAAGCCGGACGCCGTGGCTGTCGACGCCCAGTCGGGTGCCGTGCAGCATGGCACGGGTCGCGCCATCGGCGGTCGCCTTGTCGGCACCGATCGCCGCGAAAGCCGCGCGGCAAAAGCGCTCCAACGCCGCCAAACTGATTTGCTGCTCTGCACCCATGGTCCCCTCCGGCAAATTGCATAGTGGATACACTAGACAGATATTCAGAAGCCCTTCAATTGATTTCCGCCCGCCCTTTCTGCATTCTGCCCCGACCAAAGGAGCAGGCCGCATGTCCCCCGAACCATCCCGACTGGCGCCGCGCCTTTATCAGCTTGCGACCGAGGCGCTCGCCCGCGACATCCGCAGCGGCACCCTGACGGGCGGCGAGGCCCTGACGCAGAACGGCGTGGCTTTACGCTTCGGGATCAGCCGCGCACCGGCGCGCAAGGCATTGGACGATCTGGCCGATCTCGGGCTTTTGACGCGCAGCGCCTCGGGCCGGTTCGCGGTGGCACAGGGCCAACAGACCGGCGCGGCACCCGCCCGCGCGTCGGCTGATCCCGAGAACGACCGCCTGACCCCGCAAACCAGCGGCGCGCTGCTTTACCCCGAGGTCGAGCTGGCCATCGTCTCGCGCAGCTCGCTTGGTGCGTGGCGCGTCAATGAATCGGTGATCGCACGCCATTACGGCGTCAGCCGCACGGTCGCGCGCGAGGTCGTGGTGCGGCTGGAAGCGCGCGGCATCATCGTCAAGGACGATGCCGGCCGCTGGTTCGCCCCCGCGCTGACCCAGACCAATATCGACGAGCTTTACGAGCTGCGCTGGGTGCTCGAACCCCTCGCCATGGAAAAGGCCGCGCCGCTTTTGCCTGCGGGCTATCTTGCAGAGCTGCGCCGCGAGCTCGAAGCCGCGATGCAGCCCGGCGCGGTGATCGATTCCGCGCTGCTCGACCGGCTGGAGCATCGCCTTCATGTCGAATTGCTGGGCTTTTGCGGCAATCGCGCACTGATGCAGGCGATCAGCCTGCCGCAAGCTTTGCTGATCGCGCATCATTTTCTCTATAGCTGGACGCTCGAACTGTTCGGAACCGAGCCCTTTCTGGGCGAGCATCTCGAGATCATCCGCAAGCTCGAGGAGGGCGATCTTCCTGCCGCGAAAGCCGCGCTGACCGCACATCTGCGCATCTCGCGCCGCCGCGCCATGCTGCGGATCGAAGCCATTCAGGAGCTGGTCCCGCCGCAGCCCCTGCCCTATCTCGAAGCCGTGGAGCCCGCCTAGCCCGCCGGATTGCGCCGCAGCCAGTCCTGCATCTCGCGTTCGGCGATGCGCAAAGCCTCGACATTGAGCACGCCGCCCGTCAGCGCGCAGGCAACCGCGCGGACGCGCTTGTTCATGGCGGGCGTGCCGCTATCGGGCAGGTCGACGGCGAATTTTTCGTAAAGCGACAGCAGCCGGTTCTGGACCGTGCGCTCGGACATGCCGCGACGGCGCGCGATCTCGCGGTCGGGCAGGCCCAGCGCCATGTCGAGCAGTACCGAATATTCGCTTTCGCTAAGCCCCTGCGCGGGACGGGACTGGCGTTGTTGCAGGCGGTGGATTTCGCGGTCGACCAGCACCTGCCCCTCGACCAGAACGGCGCGCATCGCCAGATGCAGGCGCTGGACCGGCGCGGTTTTCAGCACATAGCCATAGGGCGATCCCGCCGGAACGATGCGGCTGAGGCCGCGCAAATAGGCCTCGTCCGCGTAGTTCGACCAGAACAGGATGCGCGTTTCGGGGCGCTCGGACCAGATTGTGCGGGCGGCATCGATGCCGTTGCGCTCTTTCATCTGGAGATCCATCACCACCGCGCCGACGCCCTTGCGCGCCATCGCCTCGCCCTCGCGGCCGTTTTCGGCAGTCAGGACATGCGAGACCTCGGGCAAAGCCTGATCGACGGCATCGCGCAGGAAAGCGGCATGGAGGGGGTCGTCTTCGACCAGAAGGATTTTCATGGCGCAACCTCTTGCGGGGCAGGCAGGCTGACACTGACGCTGGTGCCGGTCTTGCCGCTGCGCACCGAAAGGCGTGCTCCGATCAGCTGCGCGCGGGTGCGCATATGCGAAAGCCCGCCCTTTTTGCGGCTGCGGCGGATGTCTTCGGCAATGCCGCAACCGTCGTCGGCCACCGTCACGCGCAGACGCGGTTTACCCGCAATCCGCACATCGATCCGCGAGGGGGCGGCATGGCGTCCGGCATTGTTGATCGCCTCCTGTACGATGCGGAACAGCGCGATGCGCACCACCGGATCCAGCGCATCCACGCCCAGATTGCTGTCGTCATGGACATGGATCGCGATATCGCTCTCGCGGGTCGCCCGCTCGAGATGGACGCGCACCGCATGGCAAAAGCCGAACATGTCGAGAATCGAGGGGACCGCCGTGTCGATGATGCGCCGCAGATCGTCGACGCAATCATTGAGCTGCGCCAGAACCGCATCACCGTCCATTCCGCCCGGCCGCGAAAGCTCGCGCATCAGGCGGCTCAGATCGGCCAGGGTCTGGTCGTGGAGATCCATGCCGATACGCTGGCGCTCCTGTTCGAGCGCCTCGGTCAGGTTCAGCGCGCCTTGGCGCAAGCCGTCCTCGCGGGCGCGGGCCTCGGCCTCGATGATCGCGGCATGGCGCGAGCGGTCGGTTTCGAGCAGTGCATAGACATAGGGCGAGATCAGATCGGCAACATAGCGCGCCGCCGCGACATCGCGCGGGCCGTAACTGCCCCGCGTCAGCCGCGAGATGCTGAGCGCGCCGATAATCCCGTCCGCAACCACCAGAGGCACATGCACCCGCGAACGCAGCTTGTTGTCGAGGATCGGCGCCACGAAAGCGCCGGGAAAGTTGAAACGTGGATCCAGCATCGCATCATCGGTCAGCAGATGGTCGACCCGCCCCCGCAGCAGGGTGCGGATCGGGCTGGTTTCGACATTATCGGTGGCGCGGCGGCCCCATTCGGTCTCGATTCCGGTCTCGTAGGCCGCCGACAGCGTTCCGTCATGGCGCAACAGGCACAGATCGAGGTGGTCATAGGGCAGAAACTGCCCGATCTCCTGCGCGACGGAGCGGATCGCCGACAAAAAGTCGAGCTGCCCCGCCAAGGCCCGCGAAATCCGGAAAAGATGCGGCAAAAGCGGGCCGGGATCGAGCTCGACCTGCTCTGAAGCAGGCTTTGCGGCAGCTTCAGCGACAGCCTCTGGTGCCGGTCGGGGTGAATGCTGCATGCCGTCCCGCCTCCCCTCGGTCCGCAAGCCGCCGAAGTCGGGCTCCGGCGCGTGATCCGACGATGCCACATCGGCCGCGCCGCTTCTATCGGCATAGCTCCGACTTGCGGGAACCCGCAAGTGATACGCGGCCAGATGCAGGAAGCGGCACGTTTCCATTCTATGCACAGGCCCCGCTCCGCCTATCCTGCTTGCGGGAGACGGGCGAGGGGAGAAGCCCGATCCAGTCAGGGAGGACAACCAAATGACCATCCGTAAAGGATTGATGCTGACTGCCGCTGCCGCCATGGCGCTTTCGCTTGGATCAGGGGCTTTCGCCGATACGGCGGACAAGAAGATCGCTTTGTCGAACAACTACGCAGGCAACAGCTGGCGTCAGGCCATGCTGGAAAGCTGGAAGCGCGTCACCGATCAGGCCGTGGCCGATGGGGTCGTGGCCTCGGCCGATGCCTTCACCACCGCCGAAAACCAGGCGACCGAACAGGCCGCGCAGATCCAGAACATGATCCTGCAGGGCTATGACGCCATCGTCATCAACGCCGCCTCGCCGACCGCGCTGAACGGCGCCGTCAAAGAGGCCTGCGACGCGGGCATCACCGTCGTTTCCTTCGACGGCATCGTGACCGAGCCCTGCGCTTGGCGTGTCGCGGTGGACTTCAAGAAGATGGGTCAGGACGAGATCGCCTATCTCGCCTCGCGCCTGCCCGAGGGCGGCAATCTGCTGGAGATCCGCGGCCTCGCCGGCGTTTCGGTCGATGACGAGATCCATGCCGGCATCGAGGAAGGCATCAAGGCCAATCCGGCCTTCAAGGTCGTGGGCTCGGTCAACGGCGATTGGGCGCAAGACGTGTCCCAAAAGGCGGTGGCGGGCATTCTGCCGTCCCTGCCCGAGATTGTCGGTGTCGTGACACAGGGCGGCGACGGCTATGGCGCGGCGCAGGCTTTTGCGGCGGCGGGCCGTCCGATGCCGATCATCATCATGGGCAACCGTCAGGACGAGCTGAAATGGTGGGGCGAACAGCGTGACGCCAACGGCTACGAGACCGTCTCGACTTCAATCGCACCGGGCGTCGGCACTTTGGCGTTCTGGATCGCGCAGCAGATCCTCGACGGGCAGGAAATCCCCAAGGATCTGACCGTGCCCTTCCTGTCGGTTACGGCCGACACGCTCGACCAGGCGCTGAAGGACACGCCCGAAGGCGGGGTCACGAATGTCGACTACACCCTCGATGATGCCAAGAAAGTCATCGCCGAGGCGAAGTAATGGCGGATCAATCCACGAAAACCTCGGTCGGGGCGCAGCACGCCCCGACCAACCCGCCGCTTGTGGGCACCGTCGTCGCGCTTCAGGCAGCCTCGAAACACTTCGGGTCGCTCAAGGCGCTGGATGCGGTCACGTTAAGCATCGGTGCCGGCGAATGTCTGGGGCTGGTCGGCCATAACGGCGCGGGGAAATCCACGCTGGTCAATCTGGTGACGGGCGTTCTGTCCGCCTCGGAGGGGCGCGTCACCTACCCCGATCACACGGGGCCGCTGGATGCGGGCATCCGCGCGATCTCGCAGGAGGGGACGCTCTGCCCCAACCTCACCGTGCTCGAAAACCTCCATGTCGCGCAGCATGATCTGACCGGCGCTGGCTGGCGCAGCCGCGCGGGCCACCGCGTCAAAGCCGCGCTCGACACGATTTTCCCCGGCCACCGCATCCGCCCGACCGATCTGGTGCTGGATATGAGTTTGGCCGAGCAGCAGATGGTCGAAATCGCCATCGGCTTTGCCGAAAGCAGCAGCCCCGCGCGGCTGGTGGTGCTGGACGAGCCGACCTCGTCGCTTGATGCGGCAATCGCGGCGCAGCTTCTGGCCCATATCCGCAACTTCTGCGCCTCGGGCGGCGCGGTCATCTTTATTTCCCACATGATGGGCGAGATTTTCGAGGTCGCGACCCGCATCACCGTCATGCGCGACGGGGCGGTGATCGCCGACCGCGCGGCCGGAGCATTCACGCGGCAAAGCCTTGTCGACGCGATGGGCCATATCGCCTCCGAGGATCACGCACAGACGGGCGAAACGGCGTCCCGCGATCTCGGCCCGAAATCGGCGGCGATCCTGCGCACGCCCGAAGGGATCGAGGCCCGCAAGGGCGAGATCATCGGCATCGCGGGTCTTGCGGGCCACGGTCAGGCCGAGGCCTTGGCGCGGTTCTATTTCTCGCAAAGCTCGGATTGGCGCGTGACGCGCGATCCCCATGCCGCTTTCGTCGCGGGCGACCGGCGGCGCGACGGGGTCATGCCGATCTGGTCGATCGCGCGTAACCTGACCCTTGCCGCGCTGGCGGGCCTGACGCGGCGCGGGTTGGTCGACCGCCAAAGCGAGGAGGCGATTGCCGCCGACTGGCAGCAGCGCATCGGCATCCGCACCCCCGACATGGGCAATCCGATCCTGTCGCTGTCGGGCGGCAACCAGCAAAAGGCGCTCTTCGCGCGCGCGCTGGCGACCACCGCGCCGGTCATCGTCATGGACGACCCCATGCGCGGCGTCGATATCGGCACCAAGACCGAGGTCTACGAGATGATCCGCCTCGAAGCCGCCAAAGGCCGCACCTTCCTGTGGTACTCGACCGAGATGGACGAGATCCGCAACTGCGACCGCGTTTTCGTCTTCCGCGACGGCGCGATTTCGGCCGAACTGGAAGGCGACGAGATCACCGAGGCCAATATCCTCGCCGCATCTTTCGAATTCGGAGACCACGCGGCATGAGCAAATACATTTCTCCCCGCCTCGCGCTGCCGGTCCTGTCGCTGCTCATTCTGGTCGCGGCGGTTTTCTGGCTGCAACCGCGTGCCATGAGCTATACCGGCGTCAACCTTCTGTTCAATCTGGCCGTGCCGATCGCCTTGGCGACGGTGGCGCAGATGATCATCATCATGGTCAACGACATCGACCTGTCGATGGGCGCATTCGTCAGCCTGATCGCCTGCATCACCGCCGCGATCCTGCCCGAAAACCCCGCCTTGGGCGTCGCGATGCTGGCGGGCTGCGTGCTGGCCTATGCCGCGCTTGGCGCGCTGATCGAGATCCGCCAGCTGCCCGCCATTGTCGTCACCCTCGGCATGTCCTTTGTCTGGAGCGGCGCTGCCGTTCTGGTCCTGCCCTCGCCCGGCGGAACCGCGCCCGGCTGGCTGGCGGCGATCATGAAATCCAAGCCGCCGCTTGTGCCGATGGCGATCATCGCCAGCGTGCTGATCGCGGGCACGGCGCATCTGCTGATCATGCGCTCGGGCTTCGGCACCAAATTGCGCGCGCTTGGCGGCAATGCCCGTGCGGTGGCGCGTTCGGGACGCTCGACCGTCATGCTGCGCGCCTCTGCCTACGGGCTTGCGGGGGTTTTCGCGGTGCTCGCGGGGATGGCGCTGGTCGGGCTGACGACCTCGGGCGATGCCAATATCGCGCTGCGCTATACGCTTTTGTCGATCGCGGGGGTCATTCTTGGCGGCGGTGAATTCACCGGCGGGCGCATCTCGCCCGTGGGAGCGGTGATCGGCGCGCTGACCCTGACGCTGGCAGGCAGCTTCCTGTCCTTCCTGCGGCTGTCGCCCGATTGGCAGATCGGGGCGCAGGGCGCGATCCTCATCCTTGTTCTGGCCGCGCGTCTGGTCATTCGCCAAGCGGAGGCCCGCAAATGAGCGCGATTTCAACCCTGCACAAAGCGCCGTGGTTCTGGGCATGGGTCGCGGCCTTCGCGGCCTTTGGCGCCACCTGGTCTATCAGCGCGGGTGGCGGAGGCGGCATGGCTCTGGCCGTCGCGGCGCTGACCTTCGGCAGTTTCTCGATCATGACGGGGCTGGGGCAAATGCTTGTGATCACAATGGGGCCAGGCAATACCGACCTGTCGATCCCCGCGACCATGACCCTAGCCGCAACCCTGTCGCTGAAACTGATGGGCGGAATGGGCGGCCCGAGCGCAATAACCGTTCTGGCGGGGCTTCTTGCGGCGCTCGCGATCGGTGCGGCGGTGGGCGTCACGAATTTCGCGCTGATCCGACTGCTGCGCATCCCGCCGATCATCGCGACGCTCTCGGCGAGCTTTCTCTACCAATCCCTCGCGATCTGGTCGAACCGCGGGCTGCGCATCAAACCGCCGCAGGCCTTGGCCGATTTCACCACCGGCCGCGCCCTTCTGGGCGTGCCCAATCTGGCTTGGGTCGCGCTGGCCGTCAGCATCGGCTTTTGGGTGCTGCTGAACCGGTCGAGCTTTGGCCGCAGGCTGTCCGCCATCGGTCAAAACCCCCGCGCCGCCCGCCTTGCCGGCGTGCCGGTCGCCCGCATCAGCGCCGCGACCTATGTCATCTGCGCCACGATGGCGGGTCTCACGGGGTTTCTGCTCGCCTGCTTTTCGGGCGGGGCCGCGCTCAATATGGGGGCCGAGTTTCTGCTGATGTCGATCGCCGTTACCGTCATCGGCGGCTCGTCCATCGCGGGCGGCAATTCCAACGTTCCCGGCATCTGGGCGGGCGCGCTCTTCATGTATCTCATTGTTTCGATGCTGAATTCATACGGCCTCGGCGCGGGTGTGCGTCTGCTGTCGACCGGTATCATCATCATCGCAATCGTCGCCGTCGCGAGCGGCAGAAAGGCCAGGGTCTGACCATGACCGCACCGCTTTATGATGCGCGGGACCCGCGTTTCCGTGCTCTGATCCACCCCAATGCACGGCTGCACCAGATCGGCTCCGGTTTTGAATGGGCCGAGGGGCCGGTCTGGTTTCCAGCCGCGCAAATGCTGCTGTTCTCGGATATTCCGGCCCATCGCATGATGCGCTGGACGGCGCAGACCGGCTGCTCGATCTTTCGCGAGAACTCGGATTACTCCAACGGCAACAGCCGCGATCCCGAAGGCCGTCTGATCACTTGCCACCACGGCACCCGCCGCGTCACCCGCACCGAGGCAGACGGCCGCCTGAGCAATCTGGCCAGCCACCATGCCGGCAAACGGCTCAATTCGCCCAATGATCTCGTGGCCAAAAGCGACGGCAGCATCTGGTTTACCGATCCGACCTACGGCATCTTGTCCGATCTCGAGGGCTACCGCGCCGATCCCGAGCAAGCGGGCAGCTTCGTCTACCGCATCCCGCCCGAGGGCGGCGAGCCGCAGCCCGTGATCACAAATTTCACCCAGCCGAACGGGCTGTGTTTCTCGCCGGACGAGCGCCTGCTTTATGTCGCGGAATCGGGATCGAGCCATGATGCTTCCGTGCCGTCGGTCATTCGCGTCTTCGATGTGACGGCGGATGGTGCGATCTCGGGACAAGGCCGCGATTTCGCGCGCATCGATGCGGGTCTGCCCGACGGGATCCGCTGTGACGAGCGCGGCAATCTCTGGTCCTCGGCCGCCGACGGGATCCATATCTTCGCGCCCGACGGCACGCTTTTGGGCAAAATCCTTGTGCCGGAGGTTGTCTCGAACCTCTGCTTCGGCGGCGAGCGCGGCAACCGCCTGTTCATCACCGCGACCACCAGCCTCTATATTCTCGCGGTCAATGCGAGCGCGGCGGGCTGGCCGTAGACGCAAGATTTGGCGGGAAGGCAACCCCTCCCCGCCATATCCGGTAGTATGAAATCTTGACGGTGCCGCATGCTCGATCGACACCGGCGCATAGCATCCGCACTTTTGGGGACGGGAATACGGCATCTCTATGTGGCTCGGACGGTGCTGACGAATCGCCCCGTTCACGGCCCGCAAAATCGCCCGTCCGCATCGCAAATCCGCATACCGACTTTTGTCGAAAAGTCAGTGTTTCGATGTCGGAAGACAACTATCGGGAGAAATCTGGTGGAGCCGAGGGGAATCGAACCCCTGGCCTCGTCATTGCGAACGACGCGCTCTACCAACTGAGCTACGGCCCCATCTAGCGGAATTTTTTTCGCAATGTCGGGGCGTTGTCAAGCGCGACCGAACGGTGTTTTCACGCGGCCCGATCACAAGCCCACGATCACCGCGAAGATTTGACTCGCGCGAAATCGGCGATGGCTGCGGCGGGGCGGGCTCCGGCGGCGCGGCTTTGCTCTTTGCCGTTCAGAAACAGCGCAAGCGTCGGAATGCTGCGGATGTTCCAGCGCGCGCCGGCTTGCGGGTTCGCCTCGGTATCGAGCTTCACCAAGCGCGCACCGGTCCCGAGCGCTGAAGCGGCCTTTTCGAATTCCGGTGCCATCTGGCGGCAAGGACCACACCAGGGCGCCCAGAAGTCGACCACCAAAGGCACCTCGTCATTGCGCGAGGCCTTGAGCAGCGTCTCGGTATCGACCGCGCGGGGTTTGCGCGAGAACAGCGCCGCGCCGCAAATGCCGCATTTCGGATTGTCGCTGAAACGCTCGGCCGGAACGCGGTTCACCTGCCCGCATTCAAGACAGGTCAGTTTCTTGCCGGACATGGCTTTCTCCCTTTGCTTGCGATGCGGGGGCTTGCCCTTGGCGATGCCTGCATCAAAACCCAAAGGCGCCGCCGTTGACCAGCAGCGCCTTTGATTTTCCATCTGCGCGCCCGAAGCGCGCGCCGTCAAGCAGCCTTACTCGGCCGCCTCGGCATAGCTCTCCAAGGGCGGGCAGGTGCAGATCAGGTTGCGGTCGCCGTAGGCGTTGTCGACGCGGCCGACCGGCGGCCAGTATTTGTCGACGCGGAAGGCACCCGCGGGGAAGCAGCCCTGTTCGCGCGAATAGGGACGATCCCATTCCGCAACCAGATCCTCGACCGTGTGGGGTGCATGGCGCAGGGGGCTGTCCTCGGCGCTGATGCGGCCCTCGGCCACGTCGGTGATCTCGTCGCGGATCGCGAGAAGCGCGGTGATGAAGCGGTCGATCTCGGCCTTGGTTTCCGACTCGGTCGGCTCGACCATCAGCGTACCCGCAACCGGCCAGCTCATGGTCGGCGCGTGGAAGCCGTTGTCGACCAGACGTTTCGCGACATCATCCACCGTCACGCCGAATTCCGCGAAGGGGCGGGTGTCGAGGATGCATTCATGCGCCACGCGACCACGATTGCCCATGAACAGGATCGGATAAGCGGCCTGCAGGCGGCTTGCGATATAGTTGGCGTTCAGGATCGCGACGCGCGTCGCCTGCGTCAGACCGGCCCCGCCCATCATCTGGATATAGGCCCAGGAAATCAGCAGGATCGAGGCCGAGCCCCAATTCGCCGCCGAGACCGCGCCTTCGTCACCCGTTTGCGGGTCGGACGGCAGGAAGGGTGCCAGATGCGCCTTGACGCCGATCGGGCCCATGCCCGGACCGCCGCCGCCATGCGGAATGGCGAAGGTCTTGTGCATGTTGAGGTGGCTCACGTCGCCGCCCACATCGCCCGGACGCACCAGACCGACCAGCGCGTTCATATTGGCGCCGTCGATATAGACCTGACCGCCGTGCTTGTGGGCGATGTCGCAAACCTCGCGCACGGTGTCCTCAAAGACGCCATGGGTCGAGGGATAGGTGATCATCACCGCCGCCAGCCTGTCGCCCGCTTTTTCCGCCTGAGCCGCGAAATCTTCGAGGTCGATATCGCCGTTCGGCGCGGATTTGACCACGACGACCTTCATGCCCGCCATTTGTGCCGAGGCCGGGTTCGTGCCGTGGGCCGAAACCGGAATCAGGCAGATGTCGCGCTCTTCGCCGCGGGATTTGTGATAGGCGGCGATGGTCAGAAGACCCGCATATTCGCCCTGCGCGCCCGAGTTCGGCTGAAGCGAGAAAGCGTCATAGCCGGTGATCTGGCACAGTTTCTCCGAGAGATCGGCAAAGACCTCGTGATAGCCCGCCGCCTGATCTTCGGGGACGTAGGGATGCAGCCCGCCGAATTCCGGCCAGGTGATCGGCATCATCTCGGCCGCGGCGTTGAGCTTCATCGTGCAGGACCCGAGCGGGATCATCGCGCGGTCCAGCGCCAGATCGCGGTCCGAGAGGCGGCGCATGTAGCGCATCATCTCGGATTCGGCGCGGTTCATGTGGAAGATCGGATGGGTCAGATACTCGCTGTCGCGCAGCAGATCCTCGGGGATCGCGGGCTGGGTGGCCTGCACCGGCGCATCGGTCACGCCGAAAGCGTCCAGAACCCGTGCGATGACGCCTGCATCCGTCGTCTCGTCGACCGAGATGCCGACGCGGTCACGGCCGACCTTGCGCAGGTTGATGCCGCGATGGCGCGCAGCTGCCATGATGCCCTGCTGGCCGACGCCGACGCGCACCGTGATCGTGTCGAAGAAATGTTCGGGCGCGACATCGGCACCGGCTTCGCGGAGGGCATTGGCCAGCGTCACGGCGTTCAGATGGACGCGCTGCGCAATCGCGCGCAGGCCCTCGGGCCCGTGGAAAACCGCATAGAAGGACGCCATCACCGCAAGCAAAGCCTGCGCCGTGCAAACGTTCGAGGTCGCCTTTTCGCGACGGATATGCTGCTCGCGGGTCTGCAGCGACAGACGGTAGGCCTGATTGCCCTTGGCATCGATCGAGACGCCGACAATCCGCCCCGGCATGGCGCGCTTCATCTCGTCGCGGCAGGCCATGAAAGCGGCATGCGGACCGCCGTAGCCCATCGGAACGCCAAAGCGCTGCGATGTGCCGACAGCGATATCGGCGCCCATCGCGGCAGGCTCTTTGATCAGGCAAAGCGCCAGCAGATCGGTCGCGACAATCGCCACGCCGCCCGCCGCATGAACGGCCGCACATTCGGCGGTAAAGTCGCGCAAATGGCCGTAAGTGCCCGGATATTGGAAGATCGCACCGAAAACGGCGGTCGCATCCAGCTCTTCGACTGCACCGACCACGACTTCGATACCCAAAGGCTCGGCGCGGGTCTCGATCACGGAGATCGTCTGCGGGTGCAGGCCGCGATCAACGAAGAAGGCTTTGGCTTTCGACTTGGCCAGACGCTGCGCCATGGTCATGGCCTCGGCCGCAGCCGTCGCCTCGTCCAGAAGCGAGGCATTCGCCACCGGCAGGCCGGTCAGATCCGACACCATCGTCTGATAGTTCAACAGCGCCTCGAGGCGGCCCTGCGCGATCTCGGGCTGATAGGGGGTGTAGGCCGTATACCACGCCGGATTTTCCAGAATATTGCGCTGGATCGCGGGCGGGGTGACGGTGCCGTAATAGCCCTGCCCGATCAGGCTGGTCATGACGCGGTTCTTGCCCGCAACTTCGCGCATCCGCTCGAGCAAGGCCTTTTCCGACAAAGCCGGCCAGTCCAGCGTCGTCTCCTGACGGATCGAAGCGGGGATGGTCTGGCCGATCAGCGCGTCCAGATCCGCTGCGCCAACGGCTTTCAGCATCTCCGCCATCTCTGCCGGCGAGGGTCCGATGTGGCGCCGGTTGGCGAAATCATCGGGATTATAGGTGGTCGGGTTCCATTTCGTCATGACTAGGGCCCTGCATCCTTGGATGCGTCAGAGTGTCAAAGAGATGCGGAATGCGCGGATGATCCCGCACATTCTCGATTTGAAAGGCTTCGGGCGAAAGCGGCGGCGCCAATCGGCTCCGGCGGCTTTCTTCATCACCCAAATACCTCCTTGATCCGGCCTCAGCCGATCAGCGCGTTGTAAGCGGCTTCATCCATGAACGCCTCGACCGCAGCGGCATCGGCCGGTTTGATCTTGAAGAACCAAGCAGCCAAAGCGTCGCCGTTCACGTCGCCGGGGGTGTCGGCAAGCGCGTCGTTGACGGCGGTGATCACGCCCGCGACCGGCGCGGTGATGTCGGATGCCGCCTTGACCGATTCGATCACGACGATCTCTTCGCCGGCCGAAACATCGCGACCGACTTCCGGCAGCTCGATGAAGACGACATCGCCCAGTTGTTCGCTGGCATGGGCGGTGATGCCGACGACAACTTCGTCACCTTCGACGCGCAGCCATTCGTGGTCTTCGGTATATTTCAGCATGATCGCTCCTCAGCGCTTGTATGCGGGTATATGGAAAGGCAAAGCGGCAATAACAACCGGCAGGCGCTTGCCGCGCAATTCGGCCCAAAGCTGGCGACCTTCGGCCAGCCCTGCGGGCAATTCGGCCATGGCGATCGGGCCACCGGCCGAGGGTCCGAATCCGCCCGACGTTACCGTGCCGATGGCCTCGCCGCCTTGATCGGTGTCAAAGATCGCGACGCCCTCGCGGATCGGCGCACGACCTTCGGGACGAATGCCGTAGCGGGCGCGGGTCGCACCGGCTGCAAGTTCGGCCAAAATAGCATCCGCCCCGGGGAAGCCGCCTTCGCGTGCCCCGCCAATGCGGCGGACCTTCGGGATCGACCAGCCCAGACCGGCCCGTGCAGGCGAGGTCGTCTCGTCCATCTCGTGACCGTAAAGCGGCATGCCCGCCTCGAGACGCAGGCTGTCGCGCGCGCCAAGCCCGACCCATGCCACGGCCTCATGCGCCAGAAGCGCATCGGCGAAAGCCTCGACACGGTCATGCGGGACCGACACCTCGAAACCGTCCTCGCCGGTATAGCCCGAGCGCGAGATCCACAGGCTTGCGCCCTGCCAGTCGAAATCGTGCGAATCCATGAACTTCATCGCTGCAACTCCGGGGACGACAGCCTCCAGAACCGCCTCGGCCTCGGGGCCCTGCAGCGCTAGAAGCGAGCGGTCCGCCTGCTCGACCGAAACGCCCTTGGCTTCAAGCTGGCGCAGATGCGCAAGATCGGCCTCGGCATTCGCCGCATTCACCACGAGGTAAAGGTGGTCGCCCTTGTTGGCGATCATCAGATCGTCCAGCACGCCGCCCGTCTCGCTGGTGAACAGGCCGTAACGCTGGCGGCCTTCCTTCAAACCCGCGATATCGGCGGGGATCAGCGTCTCGAGCGCCTCGGCAGCACCCTCGCCACGCAAAATCACCTGCCCCATGTGGCTGACGTCGAACAGACCGGCGCGGGCACGGGTGTGGAGATGCTCGTTCAGCACGCCCATCGGATATTGGACGGGCATATCCCATCCGGCAAAAGGCACCATCTTCGCGCCTTTGGCGACATGCAGATCAAAAAGCTTCGTGCGCCGTGTTTCGGCCATGACATCCCCCGGTTCCACCGCCCGGACATGACTGTCCACAGCGTGCAGCCTTTGGCTGCGGTTAGATGCCCCCTCTGTCCTTTGCGCCTGAGATCGTTATCCCTTCGGCGGCCGCTCGCGGCTCTCTCCAGAGTTTTTGGGGAAGGCGGTCTTTTTGCCTGAGAGTTTACCGGGGCGGTTGCTCCTTCGGCCCTGACTTGCGCCAGCGTCTCCCGACTTCCACCAAAGGTCGTAGCGGACGGCACAATTTCTGGCAAGAGGGTTTGAAACGCCACGAACTTGCGCCTTTCGTCAAAAGCGCGGAAGCTTCGTTCAAACGATCAAAGGCCGACCCCGATGCGCGTGACGATGACCGCCCTGTCCCTTGCCTGCCTCTTGGCGCCGGCCGCCTGCGCCCAACCGTCAAGCCGGTCCGCAACCCCGGACGGAACCGAAACCATGACCCAAGCCATGCCGCAAAAGAAATCGGGCTTTGCACAGCGCAAAGGCGGAGCCGCCCTGCAATCAGAAGCGATCCGCATCGTCGAGGGCGGCGGTTTCGGCCACCGCTCCGAACAGCTTTTGTCGCCGGACGACCGGCTGGTCAGCATCACCCGATGGCGCGGCAAGCCCGAACAGCGCGAGGACCGGCAATTGCGCGCCGGTGCCTATCTTGCCGCCCGTCGCCATATCGAGGCCAATCCGATCCCCGCCGGCAGCTTGGGCGAGGGGTCGCTGTGCAACGATTACGGCAGCGACATCGTCTCGGTCGGCCCGCTGCATTACGAGGCCCATTGCCCCGCCGCGCAGATGGCCAGCCTGAAGGAAAGTCTGGCGCGGATCATCGACAGCTACCGCTGAACCCGCGCCCGACACCCCTCAGATCGAGATGTTCGACGCGCCGCCGTCCAGCAGAATGTTCTGGCCGACCATGAACCGCGCATGCTGGCTGCACATGAAGGCACAGGTCGCGCCGAAATCCTCGGCCGTGCCGTAGCTGCGGGTCGGGATGGTGGCCTCGCGGCGCTTGCGGGCTTCTTCGATAGAGATCCCCTCGGCCTTGGAGACACCGCCGTCCAGACTTTCGGCACGGTCGGTGGCATGGATGCCGGGCAGCAGGTTGTTGACCACGACGCCCGAGGGCGCGACCGCGCGCGACATGCCTGCGACAAAACCCGTCAGCCCCGATCGCGCCGCATTCGACAGGCCCAGAACGCCGATCGGCGTGCGCACCGATTGCGAAGTGATGTTGACGACACGGCCCCAGCCGCGCTCCATCATACCCGGAACCAGCGCCTGCATCAGCGCAACCGCCGAAAGCATGTTCGCATCCAAAGCTTTGATGAAATCGTCGCGGCTCCAGTCGGTCCATTGGCCGGGGGGCGGGCCGCCGGCATTGGTGACCAGAATATCGGCCTGACCAACCAGCGCGGCCAGAACCTTGGCGCGGCCTTCGTCGGTGGTGATATCGGCGGCAACCGGCGTGACCTTGACACCGAAACGGCTGGCGATGTCTTCGGCGGTGCGGGTCAGCACGTCTTCGCTGCGTGCGTTGATCACCAGATCGACCCCTGCCGCGGCCAATGCTTCGGCGCAGCCGCGCCCCAGCCCTTTCGAGGCCGCACAAACCAGCCCGCGTTTGCCCTTGATGCCCAGATCCATCGTCATCCTCCTGTCGAAATCCGCGGCAATAGGACGGTTTGGGACGGCCAATGTCCACCCCGCTTGCGCCCCGTTTGCTCCGCGCGAGCGATCAGAAGCAGAGCACCTCGGCCTCGGCCTGCGCGCGGCGGAATTCGGCGACGATCTCGCCTATCATGCCGCCTTGCTTGAACATGCCCGAGCGCTCGCCCGTGGTATGGCGCATGCGCATCACGGTCTCTGCGCTGACGTATTTGTCATAGGGCAGGATGCTGGCGATTTCGTCGATGGCGCAGGAACAGCGGTCCAGCATGTCGCGGGTCTGGCCGTTGGTTGCCATGCAGACGAAAACGTAATCGGCCCGCGCATTGGTCGGGTAGTCGTTGACCGCCTGCGCCGCGAGCGGCAGCGGGGCCAAGGGCGCAAACAGCGCCGCCGCCAGAACCAGCCCCCTCACGGCTGCACCATCGAGACGAGGAAGGCGGGCGTCTCGCCGCCGGTGGTCGCTGTCATGCTTGCGATCGGCTCCTTGGGATCGGCGATGACGAAGCGCAGCTCGAGCTGCTCGAACACCCCCATCCGTGCCTTGTTCGGATCGTTGAGGAAGGGCCGGAAGACCGCGACCTTGGTGTCGCCTTCCGAGGTCAGCTCGCCGCCGCGAAACACCGCATCCTTCAGGCGGTTGCGGATGTAATAGGGGCTGCCCCCCGACGAGGCCGCCATATTGCGCGCCACGGTTTCAAGGAAGAAAACCACCGTCGGATCGCCGCCGTCGCTGGGAAAAGGACCGATCTTGCGCTCGAGCCCGCCGCCGTCTTCCAGCAGTTGCAGCATGGGTTTGCCGTCCTTGGGATCGGTCGTCGTGACGAGGGACAGTTTGCCGTCCCTGAACGCGCGGACCTCGGCCCCCTGCGGCACGACGATATCAAGCGCCCAGACCTCGCCGCCGTCGGGCAAAGACCACGGCGCGCGCTCGGTGAACACCAGATCGCCCGCCTCGTCGGCGGCAGCAAGCCCCGGCAGGGCGCAGGCGAAAGCCAGGCTTGCGGCAAGGGCCAACTTGCGCAGTTGGGTCGGCAGAATGGTCATGGGTCGTCTCCTCCACATCGCCGTCAGCCTGCGCTTTGGCCGCGCGGGGCGAAAGCGCCGCGCCGGAGGGATGGTCCCTTTGTCTTAGGACAAAATCCTCTGGAGCAGCAGTTGCAGTTCTTCGCGCCGGATAGGCTTTTCCATCAGCGGCACGTTGATCTCGTTGCAGGCACGCGCGATCTCGGACGAGCGCTGCGCCGTGATCATGATCGCGGGAATTTCGAGATTGACCTCTTCGCGCAGGGCATTGATCGCGGTCAGGCCGTTGTCGCCGTTGTCGAGGTTGTAATCGGCGATGATCACATCGGGGGGCTCTTCGCCCATCGTGGCCAAAGCCTCGGCCGTGCCGCCCGCCAGACGCGGCACCATGCCGAGCTGGTCGCTCAGGATCAATTCATAGGCGCGGCGCATGTTGGGGTCGTTTTCCACCACCAGCGCCACCCGTCCGCGCAGGGCTGCGGGGGTCTTGTCGACGATGCGGATCAGCCCGTCCTCGTCGGGCGCGACAATCGGCAGGCCGACGCGGAAGACCGTGCCGCGGCCCTGCTCGCTGTCGACCGTGATCGGATGGCCGAGCTTGGCACAGGCGCGGCGCACGATCGACAGGCCGAGCCCCATGCCCGGCGCGACGCCTTCGCGGCCGACGCGCTGGAATTCGTCGAAAATCCGGCTGCGGTCGGCGGGCGGAATGCCGATGCCGGTGTCGTGGATCTCGAGCCAGACCTGATCGCCCTGACGGCGGATTCCGACCAGAACCCGCCCGCTTTCGGTATATTTGATCGCGTTGGACACAAGGTTTTGTGCAATCCGGCGCAGGAACACCGGATCGCTGTCGACCACGGCCGAGGTCGGCACGAAGGTCAGTGCCAGCCCTTTGACTTCGGCCATCGGCGCATATTCGATGGCGAGACGGCGGAAGAGATCGCCCAGATAGACCGGTTTGCGGTGGAATTCGATGCGCTGGCTATCGAGCCGCGAGATGTCGAGCACCGCATGCATCAGCTCTTCGACCGATTCGAAGGCCCCCGCCAGACGGCCGGTCAGCTCCTGCTGGAACGGGTCGAGATCGGTATCGCTCAGCGCGGTCAGAAACAGCCGCGCGGCAGACAAGGGCTGCAACAGATCATGGCTCGCCGCGCGCAGGAACCGCGTCTTGGAACGGTTCGCCTCTTCGGCAGCGGCGCGCGCCACGGCCAGCTCGCGGTTGCGCTCGGACAGATCGGCCAGCACGCGTTCCAGCTCGCGGGTGCGCGCCTCGACCTCTTGCTCCAGCGCGACGGCGGCCTGAAACATCGACCATGCCGAGCCGCGCATTTCCTCGAGCCGGTCGATGCGGTCTATCAGCACGTCGGAAATGCGCGAGAGCTTTTCGACGCGGCGCTCGGGGCTGTCGGTTTCGCGGAGCAGGGTCATCGGAATATCGTCACGCCGTTTCGGGCTGCATCAGGGCCATGCCCACAAAGGTCTGGTTCACATGCATCCCATTATGCTGCTCGCCGTAGGTATTGAACCCCGCAACGCGAAAACGGGCAAAAATCTCGGACATTTCCTCGCGCATCCCCGCGCGCTCGATGGCAAGACGGCGCAGGATGCAGTCGAAACCCAAAACCATGACCGGCGGACGCGGCAGGGCGCTGAGCGTATCGGCAAAGCCCTGCGTCATATCCTCGACCCGACCGAGCCGCAGGATGGTGCCCGCCTCGATCGAGGACATCAGCTCCAGCCCGCCCTCGGGGGTTACACCGCGAATGGCGCGGATATGGTTGCGCCGACCCGTGCGTAACACCAGCGGATGGCGCGCGAATTCCGGCGGATGGAGATTGTCGGCGCGGATCCCCGCAAGTCGGGCGTATTCTTCGGCGGCGGGTTCGGCATTCAGTTCGAGAATGGTACGGTTCTGCGGATCGGCAGCCGTCACGACCGCCCGTTTCGAGGTTGCCGAGAAATGCGAAAAGCTGACCTCGTGGGCGGTGAAATCGGTCTCGACCAGCAGCACGATCGCCGAGCCGGGATGCTCGACCCCGTTCACGACCTGACAAGTGCGCCCGAAGCGCAGCCCGTCCGCTGCCGAGCCGCCGATGACCGGCATGCCCGGCATGGTTGCCTCGAGGGTGGCGACCAGCACATCCTCGTGCCGCGCCATCCCGTCCGCCAGCAACACGCCAAAGACCGAGCGGCGGTCGTCCACATTGAAATCCATGCGGAAATTGCGCAGGACCTGCATCCATTCCGAGACCGGAATATGTTCCTGATCGCGCAAAACACAGACGGCAGAACGGAAGCTGCCCTTGGGAAAGGCCAAAGCCGTGACCGTGCCCGCGCAATAGCCCATCGGACCGATTTCGCCCGCCGAAGAGCAGCCCACGATGCTGCAATCCTCGGGCAGTTTGCGCGCCAGTTTGCGCGACAATTCGGCCAGATTTTCGGCATGGGATGCGAAAAGCAAAACCAGATCGGGGTCGGCCGGCGAAAGAACGCGCAGCAGACTTCCGGCCATGTCGGGGTCGCTCAGGGCGACGGAAATCGCGACCGGCGCCAAAAGCGCCCGCGCCCGTGCCGCATCCGGCGCGGGCGTAGAGGCAGCATAGTTCATGCGGGCTCGAACAGGCGCACGGTATTGGCCAGCAGAACGGCCTGCGTGCGGCGGCGCGCGTTGATCTTGGACATGATCGCGGTGATATGCGTCTTGACCGTGGCCTCGGCGATCGAGAGCTCGTAGCTGATCTCTTTGTTCGCCTTGCCCTGACAGATCAGGCGCAGGATCTTCATCTGCTGCGGCGTCAGGCTGGCGAAACGGCGCGCCAGCTCGGCGCGGGCCTCGCCCTCCTCGCCTGCCGCCTCGGGCTCGTAGCCTTCGGGGGTGACGCGTTCGCCTTCCCACATGCGGCGCAGACTATCGACCAGAGCCTCGCGGCCGAGCGATTTCGAGATATAGCCCTGCGCGCCTGCGGCCATTGCCGCACCGATCATCGCCCCCTCGAGATCGGCCGAAATCATGGTGATCGGCACATCGGGGATCTGGCGGCGCAGGGTCACCAAACCTTCCGAGCCGCGCGCATCGGGCAAATTCAGGTCGAGGATGACCGCATCCGGTGCCCCCATCGTGCGGATCTGCTCGACCGCGGCGGTCAGACTGCGCGCGGTGCGCACATTCTTGAGGCCGAAGCTGATTTTCAGGGTCAAAGCCAAAGCGTCACACATCAGCGGGTGATCGTCCACGATCAGGATTTCCCTGACGCGATCAGCCGACGGACGCGGGGTCACGGCCTTTTCGTTTGCTTGAACTGTCGTCATCGTTTTTCCTCCCAAAAACGATTGCGAGCCGGACGAGCCAGCTTGCTTGAGCAACAATCTTAAGGCTCCGGCCCCATCGCGCAAGGGGGCTAGACCGGAAATCGCTTTCCGGATGGTGCAAGGCGCTTCACTGTGCGGAAAATTTTAAATTTTGCCGCATCAAAGGGCTTTGCGCCCCGCGCGGCCGCAAAGTCCTAGAACTCTCGCTGCCAGACGCGGCCTTCGGTATCTTGCGCATGTACCGTGACCGGCCCCTTGCCCGGACGATAGGCAAAACGGAAGACCGGATCCTCCGATACGGAAATCCCCGCATCCATTGTAAAGAGGTCGCTTTCGCCCTGCCGCAGACGCAGGGTCTGGATGAACTCTGCCGGAATATCGAGCAGCGTCACCTGATCGCGCTGAAGGCCCGAGAAATTGGGATGTCGGATCATCAAGGTACCGATCTCGCGCCCGTCCGGTGGGGGTTGCCCCTCTTCTTCGTCAGGGACGGAGAGAAACTTCATCTGCCCCATGAGAGCGCGAACCTGCTCCATGCTCTTACCCGCAGGGGCTGCACAGCCGCCCGAAGCTTTGACGAATCGCCCCGCCATGACCTTGCTGCCGTCGGCCAAGGTCGCGATGGCGCGCAGATCGCCATAAGCATCGACGCGCAGCCTGACCTCGAAATCCAGAGGCATCAGCGCCTCGCCGAAGGTGAATTCGGCAGCGACCGGCGCGGGGTTGTTGTCGACGACCAGCACCAGCGACACGATGGCCGGCGCGCCTTCGGGCTGGGTCAGCCGGACAGGCACGAGGGCGGGATTATCGGCGCGTTTGGGCGCATCGAGCAGCAGCACCTGCGGATCGATCGGGGGATCGGTCTCGGTGCCGATGATGCTCGAGCGCAGATCCTCCCAAGCCGGCGAGGGCTGGAGCGGGTTCTCTGCTTCCTGGGCATTCGCGGCAGTCACGCCCAGAAGAACCGTCAAAAGCAGAGCGCGCATCATGGCCGCGCCTCCTTGGGCATGGTGCGGTAAACAAGCTCGGTATCACCGCTTTGCGAATCCGCCTCGGCCATTGCGTGTAGCTGCGCCTGGAAGGGCGAGCGCGAACAGACCGGATCGGTCAGCGTCGGATCCTGCGCCATCGCCATCGCCTGACAGCGGCAGCCGCCGAAATCAATATCGCGCCGCTCGCAGCTCTGGCAGGGTTCAGGCATCCAGGCCGTGCCGCGGAACGCGTTGAAGGCGCTGCCTTTATGCCAGATCTCGGCCAAAGGCAGATCGCGGATATTGTCGAATTTCAGCCCCGTGATGGTCTGCGCGGCATGGCAGGGCAGAACGCTGCCGTCCGGCGCGATATTGAGACCGGTCGAGCCCCAGCCGCCCATACAGGCCTTGGGGAATTTCGCGTGATGGTCCGGCGGAACATAGTCGATGACCATGACGCCGCGCAGACGCTCGCGCGCTTCGTTGACGATACGGCGCGCCTCAAGCGATTGCTCGTAGGTCGGCATCAAGGTCTTGCGGTTTCGTTCGGCCCAGCCGTGGAACTGGACGGTCGCAACCTCGATCCGGCGCGCGCCCAGATCTTCGGCCATGGCGATCATCTCGGGCAGGCGGTCGACGTTCTGGCGGTGGACGACCGCATTCACGGTCAGCGGAAAGCCGATGTCGGCAATCCATTGCGCGACCTGCATCTTGCGGTTGAAGCCGCCCTTATAGCCGCCGATCCAGTCGGCCATTTCCGCATTGACACCTTGCAGGGAAAGCTGGACGTGATCGACGCCCGCCTCGTCCAATTCGCGCAAACGCGCCTCGGTCAGGCCGATCCCCGAGGTGATCAGATTGACGTAAAGCCCCGCATCCCGCGCCGCCTTGACCAGATCGACCAGATCGCGGCGCGAGGCGGGCTCTCCGCCCGACAGATGGACCTGAAGCACGCCCAGCTCGGCCGCCTGACGAAAGGCGCTGGCCCATTCTTCGGTCGAAAGCTCGGCCGCCTGACGCGTCAGTTCCAGCGGGTTCGAGCAATAGGGGCAGGACAGCGGGCAACGGTGGGTCAACTCGGCCAGCATGGCCATCGGCAGGCCCGAGGTGACCGGATTGCCTTTGATGTCGCGGGCGATGTCTTGGTTCATGACGGGTCCTCAACGAAAACCATCCGGCGCTCGACCAAGCCGCCAAGGAACTCGCGGACATCCTGCGCGATCTGGTCGCGCGGCGCGGCATAGGTCGTGGCGAGATGGTCGATGATCTCTCCCAGACTGCGCTTGCGATCGAGTTCGGACAAGATGGCATCGCCGATCATATCAAGCTGGATGGCGCGTTCGGGGGCCAAAAGCACGCGGATGCCGCGCAACTTGTCGTCATGAAGGCGAACGCCGCGCGGAAGAAAGGGCACGCAATCATCGCCGAGGCTTTCCTGCGCGGGTGCGGCCATCACGCGGCCCCTGCGGCTTTGGCCATACCCTCGCCCCGACGCCATGCGCCGGGGGGGATATTGCCCTCGACATAGCCGTACCACAAAGCGTCGAGCTGGGCCCAAAGCACATCGGTCTTGAAAGTCAAAGCCGCCGCCGCCGCATCCTGCTTTTCCAGCGTATCGGCATGGTCGAGCACATAGTTCAGCCCGAATTCCACATCCTTCGGCGCCTCTTTGAGGCGGGTCTGGAAATAGGAAAGGCTGCTGTCGTCGGCGAAATCGTAGTGCTTCAAAAGGCCTTCGATCCGTTGGGCGTGGATCTTGGGGGCAAACATCTCGGTCAGGCTGGAGGCGATCGCGTCCAGAAGCGGCATGTCGCGCACGAAGCGGACATAGGCATCGACCGCGAAACGCGTGCCCGCCATGACGCCCACGCCGCTTGCGACGTAATCGGGATCAAGCCCGACCGCCTCGGCCAGTTTGAGCCAGCGCCGGATGCCGCCGCCTTCCTCGACACCGCCGTCGTGATCCTCGATCCGCGACCGCCATGCGCGGCGCAGGTCGGGATCGACCACGCGCGACATGAAAGCGGCATCCTTCATCGGGATGCGCGACTGGTATTGCCAGCGGTTGATGACCCAGGCGCGAACCTCGTCCGGGGTGCATTCGCCGCCGTGAAGGCGCGCGTGAAACGGGTGTTTGTCGTGATAGCGGTCGGCACCGATCTGGCGCAGACGCTCGTGGAAATCCGCCCGCGATTGGGCTTTGCCGGAGGCCGGCGTCTGGATGTTCATAGCGTGATCTCCATCCCGTCATGGCCGATATCCCAGCCCGAGGCACCAGCAAGGGCCGTCTGGGCGCTGCGCGGATCGGTCAGCGGGTTCGAATTGTTCATATGGACATAGATGCGGCGGCCAAGCGCCGCCTCGTCGAAGGCATTGAGGCTGCCTCCCTCGCCCGAGACCGGTGCATGGCCCATGCGGCGGCCGGTCTTTTTGCCCAGACCCGCCTCGATCATCTCGTTGTCGGACCACAGAGTGCCGTCGAACATCAGAAGATCCGCGCCGTGGATGCGGTCCAGCAGCCAGTCGGGCACAAGGGCACAGCCCGGAATGTAATAGCCGCGCCGCCCGTTCGCGGTCAGTTCGACCCCCACGGTGTTTTCGCCCAGAAGATCTGTCCGGACGCTTTCGCCCTCCAGATACAGCGGCACCTTCCCCGGCACGGCAAACAGGCGCGCCGAAAGATCGGGCAGCAGCGCGAATTCATGGTCGAGCGCGATGCGTTTGCGGGTCACGAATTCGGGGTTCATGGCGGTAAAGACCGGATTGGCGGCCAGAACGTCATGAATCGCAGGCGTCGCGAAAAGATCGAAGGCCTGACTTTCGCGCAGGGTCAAAAGCCCCGCGACATGGTCGATATCGCCATTGGTCACCAGCACAGAATGCAGGCCGGAGCCGCGCAATCCCTTGGGATAAAGCGGCGCATGAAGGGCCAGCTGGCCGCGCAAATCGGGGGAGGCGTTGATCAAAGCCCAAGCCTCGCCATCGGCACTGACGGCGATACTGCTTTGCGTCATCGAGGGAATTTCGCCGGTGCGGGCAGCGTTACAATTGCGGCAACCACAATTCCACTGCGGCAAGCCACCACCGGCCCCCGCGCCAAGGATCAGAACACGCATGTCATCAGTACCGGTTGGTTTTCCCCGCCCGAAAGCCGGACAGGGAACTTTCGCTTTCCGTGCTGATAAATCAGAACAGAACCGGCTCGTCGTCTGCCGGTGCGTACATATTGATTTCCATGCCGCAGGCGACTTCTTTCAGGATCGGTTTGGCCCAAGCCATAGTGATGCTCCATCTCTGCAAATTATGCGTGTGCGGTTATCGCATCGCGCGACTATGCCAGTTTACGGGGGCAAGGTACAGCGTCAACCCGACTAAAGTTGTAAGAACCGGCCAGAGGACCTGCCGATAAGTCGCAATTCCGCCAAGGCCAGATAGCGCTTTTCACGCGATGCGGCGCGGTTAGCACAACTAACAAATCGGGGCGCGGGAAGCATGCTTTCTCCCAGCATTTCCCCTGCGCACCCCGTGCAAAAGCCCCCGCTCCGATCAAGGCTAACTCCGCCGCAGCGCAATTATTTTGCGCGAAACCGGCAACTCCGCTATGGTGTCGGCATGTTCCATCTTGTCGTCATGGCCTGCCTCAATGCCGACCCGTCGCTGTGCGACCTGCGGATGTTGCCGGCCGGTGATTCCGTACGTCAGGAGGATTGCCGCCAGGGCGGCGAGCAGATCGCCCGCGACTGGTTCGCGCGCCATCCGCAGATCTTCGCGCCGAACCCGCCCGATTGCGTCGCGACCGATGCGCTTCCGGCGCTGGCGGTCGAAGAGGCGGGGGATGGGGTCTTCGTCCATCTCGGGCGCCCCGAGGCGCTCTCGCCCGAAAACGCCGGCCGCATCGCCAATCTGTCCTTCGTGATCGGCGACAGCGTTCTGGTCATAGACGCGGGCGGCAGCCGCGCCGAGGGCGAGGCGCTTTATGCCGCGATCCGGCGCGAGACCGATCTTCCTATCAGCCATCTTGTGTTGACCCACATGCACCCCGACCACATCTTGGGGTCAGAGGTCTTTTCCGAGGCCGGCGCCACCATCGTCGCCAATGCCAAACTTCCGCCCGCAGTCTCGATGCGCAGCGCAAGCTGGCGCCAGTCTATCCCCGCCCAGATCGGCACGAAGGCCCTGCTCGGGACGCGGATCGCGCCGGTCGACCAGCTGGTCTCGGCCCCGCTCACGCTGGATCTGGGACGGACCAAGGTCACGCTGACCCCTGTCGCCGCCGCCCATACCGACAATGATCTGACCGCTTTCGACAGTCGCTCGGGGGCGTTTTTCACCGGCGATCTGGTCTTTCGGGAGCTGACACCCGTCATCGACGGCTCGCTTTCGGGATGGGAGAGCTGGCTGGCCGAGCCGCCGCGCGATCCCGCACCAAGCCTGATCATCCCCGGCCACGGCGCGATCCAGAACGACTGGAAGGAGGCGATCTCGCCGCAAAAAGCCTATCTGGACGCCCTGCGCAGCACCGTCGCTGCGCTGATCGCCAAGGGCCGAGCCATGTCGGAGGCTGTGCCCGCAACCGTAAAGGACATGCAGGCGCAAGCCGCCGGTTGGGCCGATTTCGACGCGACCACCGCGCGCAATGCCGCGAGTGCCTTTTCCGAATTGGAATGGCAGTGAGGCGATTGCCTCCTTGCCGACGAAATGACACAACCCTCATCAATTCAGACATAAATCGGGATGCGAGGCAGATATGGCGGGAAAAATCAGCTGGCTGACGCGTTTGGCTTTGACGGCCTTCCTTTTGGGGTGGCCGGTAGCCTCCCTCGCGCAAACTCCCGCAGGCGATCAGCCGCAATCAAGCCCCCTGCCCGAACGCCGGATCGAGCTTTTGGCCGATCACGACATGCCGGGCGGCGATCTTGGTCCGATTTTCGACACCACGCTGCAATCTTGCGTGCAGGCCTGTCTCAACATGCTGCAATGCGAGGCCCTGACCTATAACGCCTCGGCGCGTGCCTGTTTCCCCAAGGACGGCTCGGCCACTGCGCCGGTGCCTTTCGCCAATGCGCTTTCGGGGCGCGTGCTGGATCTGCAGCCGCAAAGCCTGACGCAAGCGCAGGCCCGTGCCGCCGCCGCGCGCTTTCTGAGCGATTACGACCTGCGCGAAGCCCGCAGCCTCGCGAACGGCATGGCGGCCATGTATCCGCCCTCGGCCGAGCCCGACCCCGCGGGAGCCGCCGCCCGTGCCGAAGCAATGGGCGATATGGCGACCGCAATCCGGCTTTCGGCCACGCTGACCGCGCAATTCGATCGCGGCGAGGACTGGGCGAATTTCGCGCGGCAGATGCTTTACGCGCCTGAAGGGGCAGGGAGTTTCTCGTCGCAGGTCATCGCCTCGGCGGCGGTCAACGCCTATCTGCGCGCGGGCAACGACGCCGCGGCGGCACTGGCCTTGCGCTGGCTGTCCTTTGCCTACGAGCGGCAGGGTCGCGGGCAGGACGGTCTGGCGGCCCTGCAGCTTGCCAACCAGCTCTTGCCGAATGATCCGGCCATTCTGGACGATCTCCAGACCTCGACCGACCGCAACGGCATGCGCGTGACGGATACCCGCAGCGATACGGCCGCCGCCGTGCCGCGTTTTTGCATCGCGATGTCGCGCCAGATGGATCCGGCAGTGAACTACGCCGATTTCATGCGCCTGCCCGCGACGGATATGGCGGTGACGGTCAACGGGTCCGAACTGTGCCTGACCGGCCTGACCTTCGGCCAGCAGATCGAGGTCACGCTGCGCGCTGGCCTTCCGGCCAAGGGCGGCGACACGCTGCCCAAAGACATCACCCTGCGCAGCTATATCCGCGACCGTGATCCTTCGTTGCGCTTCCCGAGCCGCGCCTTCGTCCTGCCCTCGGGCGGAGATCAGGGGCTGTCGGTCTCGACGGTGAACGTCGATCTGATGGATTTGACGCTGCTGCGCCTTTCGGACCGCAACCTGTTGCGCACCATGTCCGACGGGCTGTTCGCAACGCCGCTGGATAGCTGGCAGGCCGGTTACTTCTCGGACGGGCTGGCGACCGAAGTCTGGCGCGGCAAGGCCGAACCCGCCAAGCCCAGCGGTCAGGAAACGCTCAACCGCGAAATCACCTCGCGCCTCGCCATTCCGGCCGAGGCGGGCAATCTCGCCCCCGGCATCTACCTGCTTCAGGCCTCGATCGACGGCAAGGACATCGATGACACCGGCGTCGCGACGCAATGGTTCGTGATCTCGGATTTCGGGATCTCGAGCTATTCGGGCACCGACGGGCTGACCGTCGCGGTCCGCAGCCTCGCCGATACTTCGGCCAAATCCGGCGTCGAGGTCGCGCTGGTGTCGCGCGCCAACGAGGTTCTGGCCCGCGCGATCACCGATGATCAGGGCATCGCCCATTTCGCCCCCGGCCTTTCGCTGGGTCAGGGTCCGGCCGCGCCCGCGCTGATCACCGTCACCGCATGGTCGGGCGAAGGTGCGGAGCGCGCGCCCCGGGACATGGCCTTCATGTCGCTGACCGATGCCGAATTCGACCTCTCGGATCGCGGCGTCGAGGGGCAGGCCCCCGCCCCCGCCATCGATGTTTTCGTCGCCACCGACCGCGGCGCCTATCGCGCGGGCGATACGGTCAACGCCACCATGACGGCCCGCGATCTCGAAACCCGCGCGCTGTCGGCCCTGCCGCTGACCGCCGTCATCATCCGCCCCGACGGGGTCGAGCAGGCCCGCATGATCGCGACCGAGGCCGGAGCAGGCGGCCATGTCCTGTCATGGGCCATTCCGGGCAATGCGCCGCGCGGCACCTGGCGGCTGGAAATCCGCGCCGAGGCCGACGGCCCCGCGCTCGCCACCACCCGCATGATGGTCGAGGACTTCCTGCCCGAGCGCATCGACTTCACCCCCAAACTGCCCGAGGGACCGATCAAGGCAGGCGAAACGCTGACCGTCTCGTTGACCGCGAACTGGCTGTTCGGCGCTCCGGCGGCGGAACTGCCGGTCGACGGCTCGCTGTTGCTGTCGCCGCGCACCACCCTTGCCGCGTTCAAAGACTATCGCTTCGGCCGCTATGACGACGAAAGCCAGTCCACCGCGGAATCCATCGCCAGCGGCCAAACCGATGCGGACGGCAATTTCTCGACAGAAGTCACCCTTCCCGATGCCGAGACCCTCGGCCAGCGCCCCGTCGAAGCCAAGGTCGTGCTCGATGTGCGTGAAGGCGCGGGCCGTCCGGTCGAGCGCAGCCAGTCGACGCTTATCCTGCCCGACCAGCCCATCATCGGCATCCGCCCGCTCTTCGAGGACGATACGGTCGCCGACGGCTCCGATGCCCGCTTCGCGCTGATCGCGGTCGGCCCCGACCAGCAGCCTGCCGCGGCCGCCGTGCAGTGGGAGATCAACCGCGTCGAGACCCATTACGAATGGTATTCGCTTGGCGGCCAATGGCAGTGGGAAACCACGACCACCCGCCAGCGCGTCGCCGAAGGCAGCGCCGAGATCGGCGAAACGCCGGTCGAAATCGCGGGCACGGTCGGCTGGGGCAGCTATGAATTGGTGGCGCGTACCGCGGCAGGTGCCGTCAGCTCGACCAGCTTCTATGCCGGCTGGGGCTTTAGTGCGGGCGCGGGCTCGGATACGCCCGACCGCCTCAAGGTCGCGCTGGACAAACCCGCCTATCGCAGCGGCGACACCGCCAACGTCACGGTCGAGGCGATTGCGGACGGCCAAGGCATCGTTTCGGTGATGTCGAGCAAGCTCGTCAGCCAGCAGATCGTCCCGTTGAAGGCCGGCGACAACGTCATCGCGCTTCCGGTCACGGATGACTGGGGCGCGGGCGTCTATGTCTCGGTCAGCGCGATCCGTCCGATCTCGGGGATCGAGGCGGGCGACCGCATGCCGGTGCGCGCGCTCGGCATTGCCCATGCCGCCGTCGACCCCGGTCAGCGGCAGCTTCAGGCCAGCCTGACCGTGCCCGCCGAAACCAATCCGCGCCAATCGGTGCCGGTCACCCTCAAGGTCGAGGGCGGCATTGCTGGCGAGACGGTCCATGCGACCATCGCGGCGGTCGATCAGGGCATTTTGAACCTCACCGGCTTTACCCCGCCCGATCCGTCGAAACATTACTTCGGCCAGCGCCGCCTCGGCGTCGGTCTGCGCGATCTCTACGGCCGCCTGATCCTGCCTTCGGGCGCAGCGGACGGCACCTTCCGCGAAGGCGGCGATGCGCAGGTCTCGGGGACCGAGGCCCCGCCTCCGACCGAAAAGCTGATGAGCTGGTTCTCCGGCCCGCTGACCGTCGGCGCGGACGGCACCGTGACCGTCGACCTGCCGATCGGCGATTTCAACGGCCAGATCCGCGTCATGGCGGTGGTCTGGTCCGAAACCGGTATCGGCCAAAGCGATGCGACCATCCTGTCGCGCGATCCGGTCGTCATGACCGTGACCGCCCCCGCCTTCCTTGCACCGGGTGATCAGGCCCAGATCGGGCTGCGTCTGACCCATGCTTCGGGTCCGGCGGGCGACGTTCGCGTCGCGCTGGCCCAAGCGGGCGGCGAGGCGGGGATCGGCTTTACCCTGCCGCAAGACAGCGTGACCCTGACCGAGAAAGGCGAGGCCAAACTGTCCGTGCCGCTTTCGGCGGGCGAGCAGACCGGCCTTGCCGAAATGCGCCTGACCCTGACCACGCCGGACGGCACCGCGCTGACCAAGGATATCGCGATCTCCGTCGCGATGAACGAGCCCGACATCCAGCGTCAGGACCGGCTGGCGATTGCCCCCGGAACCAGCCTCGGCATCCCGCCGCAGCTGACCGACGGGCTGCTGCCCGGCGCGGCGATCTCGGTCGCGGTGGGCAATTACGGGCGGCTCGACGTGGCCGGCGCGCTCGCGCGGCTTGAACGCTACCCCTATGGCTGCACCGAGCAGATCACCTCGATCGCGATGCCGCTTTTGTACCTGCCGCGGCTGTCGGCGCTGGAGAACATCAGCGCCAACAACCCCAATCCGACCTCGATCGAACAGGCCATCGCGTTGATCCTGACGCGCCAGTCCTCGAGCGGCGGATTCGGCCTCTGGTCGGCGGATTCGGGCGATCTTTGGCTCGACAGCTATGTCTCGGACTTCCTGTCGCGTGCCCGTGCGGCGGGCCACGAGGTCCCCGACGCGGCCTTCAAACAGGCGATCGACAACCTGCGCAACCGCGTCAACACATCGATCGAACCGCGCTCGGCCTCGGCCGACGAAAACGCGGCCCTCGCCTATGCGCTCGCTGTTCTCGCGCGCGAGCGGGCCGCGACCATCGGCGATCTGCGCTACTATGCCGACACCACCCCCGAGGCTTTCTCGACCCCGATGGCGGCGGCCAATCTGGGTGCGGCGCTGGCATCTTCGGGCGACCAGTTGCGCGCGGACAAGATGTTCCGTCAGGCCTATGGCGCAATCGGGGCTGCCCCTGCGGAGGGCCGTGGCTACCGCAGCGATTACGGCACCTATCTGCGCGACATGGAGGCGGTTCTGGCGCTCTCGACCGAAGCCAAGACCCAAGCCGTCGACCAAAGCCAGCTCACGACGCTGGTCGCCGACCGGATCGCGTACGCCAACGAGCGCGGCCAGAACCTTTCGACACAGGAATCGGTCTGGTCGGTGATGGCCGCGCAAAGCCTTTCGGACGGGAATAGCGCGCTGACGCTGAACGGGGTCGCGCTCGGCTCTGCCGTCGCGGATCTGCCCGAGGGTGCGGTTCTGGCCAATGGTGGCGGCGCGCCGATCACCATCACCCTGACCGCAACCGGCCAGCCGGTCACCGCTCCGGCGGCGGGCGGCAAGGGCTATACGCTGCTGCGCGAGTATTTCACCATGGAGGGTGCGCCGGTCGATCCTGCGCAGGTCTCGCTTGGCACGCGGCTGGTCACGGTGCTGACGGTCCGTCCCGACAGCGCCGAAGGGGGACGCCTGATGGTCACCGATCCCCTGCCCGCCGGTTTCGAGATCGACAACCCCAACCTGATCAGCGCGGGCGACATCTCGCAGCTGAGCTGGCTGGGCGAGGACACCCCCTCGACCGATATGGCCGAATTCCGGCAAGACCGTTTCGCGGCCTCGCTGAGCTGGATGTCGGACAGCCCCTTCCGGCTGGCCTATATCGTGCGCGCGGTCACCCCCGGCAGCTTCCGCCATCCGGCGGCCAGCGTCGAGGATATGTACCGCCCCGAATACCGCGCATGGACAGATGGCGGGACGGTCGCGATCACGCCCTGACCGCGAAATCTGCCCGCAAGTCGCTTTGCGAACAACCGGAACGCCGGCCCCGAAACGGGCCGGTGTTTCGCGTAAAAGCCCGCGAATCATGCGACCAAAGAACAAGAAGCTTTGACTTGCCAGCGCCTGCGGACCCCGTGTTACGCTGATCCCCGAGGAGATCTTGGGAGGACGCCTTGCCACGCCCCCGTCACGACACCCGCCCCCGTCACGAAGATCGGGTCACCAGCGCATCGCAATCCCCCGCAGCGGTCAGCCGCGAGGCGGCACGCTGGCGGCGCTCGATGGTGAAATACGGCCTCGATCCGGCCGTCGCCGCCGAGCGCAACCGCCTCGACGCTTCGGCCACCGCCGCGCGCAGCGAAAGGCTGGGCGACTTGCTGGCGGTCGCGGCGCCGCGGCTCGACCAGCTTTACCAGCTGGTTTGCCCGACCGGCTGTTCGGTCCTGCTGACCGATGCCGACGGGATTGTGCTCGACCAGCGCATCAGCGACGGCGACGGCGACAGCTTCCGCGCCTGGGGACTGTGGCGCGGGCATGACTGGTCCGAGGCCGCCGAGGGCACCAACGGCATCGGCACCTGTCTGGTCGAGGGCCGTCAGGTCACGATCCATCGCGACGAACATTTCTTTTCGCGCAACACCGGCATGACCTGCGTGGATGCGCCGATCTGGGGACCAGACGGCCGCGTCGTCGCGGCGCTCGATGTCTCCAATGCTCGGCGCGACCACAACGAACGGCTCAATGCGCTGATCATGGCGCAGGTCGCCCAAACCGCGCGCATGATCGAGGCGGCCTACTTTCGCGCCAGCTTTCCGGCGGCGCGCATCATCATCGCGGAGGGCGAGAGCCCCGAGCAGAACCTGCTGATCGCGGTCGATCGCGACGATCTGATGATCGGGGCGAACCGCGCCGCGCGCCGCGCCTACGGGCTGGAGAAGGAAGGCATCCTGCGGCCGCGGCCGGCCTCGGACCTGCTGGGGCAAAGCGACGAGATCACGGGGTTCGAACAGGCCGAGCGCTCGACCGTGATGGGCGCGTTGACGCGGGCGCAGGGCAATGTCTCGGCCGCCGCGCGCGCGCTCGGCGTCGGGCGCGCCACGCTTTACCGCCGCATGTCGCGGCTCGGGATTACCGAAGGCACCGCCAGAAGTGCCACGTCCGCCACCCCTGCCCTGCCCGCTGCCCGCAGCCGACTGTCTCACCCCTGAGACACATTCTGCGCTGCGGCACGCGCGGCCCGATTGACCGGCGCGGGACAGGATCTGAAGCTTCAACGCAATCCGGTCGAGGAGGCCGGTTCCTAGGGAGAGAATTCAAATGCCGAACGACCAAACGCATGACTTCAAAGGCGTGAACGTTTCGCCCTTCGCGAAACGCTATGACAACTTTATCGGCGGCCAGTTCGTCGCGCCGAAATCGGGCCGGTATTTCACCAATACCACCCCGATCACCGGTGCCGAGATCGGCGAAATCGCCCGCTCTGATTCCAACGACATCGAAGCGGCGCTGGATGCTGCCCATGCCGCCAAAGACAAATGGGGCGCGACCTCGCCGACCGAGCGTTCCAACATCTTGCTGAAAATCGCCGACCGGATGGAGCAGAACCTCGAGCTGCTCGCGACTGCCGAGACCTGGGACAACGGCAAGCCGATCCGCGAGACCCGCGCCGCCGACCTGCCGCTGGCCATCGACCACTTCCGCTATTTCGCAGGCGTCCTGCGCTCGCAGGAAGGCTCGATCAGCCAGATCGACAACGACACCGTTGCCTACCACTTCCAGGAGCCTCTGGGCGTCGTCGGCCAGATCATCCCGTGGAACTTCCCGCTGCTGATGGCCTGCTGGAAGCTTGCTCCCGCGCTGGCCGCCGGCAACTGCGTCGTCCTCAAACCCGCCGAGCAGACCCCGGCCTCGATCATGGTCTGGATCACCATCGTCGCCGATCTGCTGCCGCCGGGCGTGCTCAATATCGTCAACGGTTTCGGTCTGGAGGCAGGCAAGCCGCTGGCGTCGAGCCCGCGCATCTCGAAAATCGCCTTTACCGGCGAGACGACGACCGGCCGTCTGATCATGCAATATGCCTCGGAAAACCTCATTCCGGTCACGCTGGAACTGGGTGGCAAATCGCCGAACATCTTCTTTGAAGACGTGGCCCGCGAGGACGACGATTTCTTCGACAAGGCGCTCGAAGGCTTCACCATGTTCGCGCTGAACCAAGGCGAAGTCTGCACCAGCCCGTCGCGCGTGCTGATTCAGGAATCGATCTACGAACGCTTCATCGAACGCGCGATCAAACGCGTTCAGGCGATCAAACAGGGCGACCCGCGCGATGCAGCGACCATGATCGGCGCGCAGGCCTCGAGCGAGCAGAAGGAAAAGATCCTTTCCTACCTCGACATCGGCAAGAAAGAGGGTGCCGAGGTACTGACCGGCGGCAAGGCGGCCGAGCTGGGCGACGCGCTGGCAGGCGGCTATTACATCGAGCCGACCGTCTTCTTCGGCAACAACAAGATGCGCATCTTCCAGGAGGAGATCTTCGGGCCGGTCGTGTCTGTGACCACCTTCAAGACGCAGGAAGAAGGTCTGGAAATCGCGAACGACACCCTGTTCGGCCTTGGTGCCGGCGTATGGTCGCGTGACGCCAATACCTGCTACCGCATGGGTCGCGGCATCAAGGCCGGCCGCGTCTGGACCAACTGCTACCACGCCTATCCGGCGCATGCGGCCTTTGGCGGCTACAAGCAGTCGGGCATTGGTCGCGAGACCCACAAGATGATGCTCGACCACTACCAGCAAACCAAGAACATGCTGGTCAGCTATTCGCCGAAAAAGCTGGGCTTCTTCTAAGCTCCCTGAAACGGCCCCCCAAGCGGGGGCCGTTGCCTGTGGCACGGGTATTTTTGTGAAAGAGAAAGAGATGGGCACCGTAAGCGCAACCCCCGAGGCCCTGCAGCTTCTGGCCGAGATCGTGGCCGATCACGGGCCGGTCATGTTCCACCAATCGGGCGGCTGTTGCGACGGGTCGAGCCCGATGTGCTATGCGCAAGGCGATTTCCGTTTGGGCGAACGCGATCTGAAGCTGGGCGAGATCGGCGGAATGCCGTTTTATATGGCGGAAAGTCACGCTGTGGCTTGGATGCACACCGATCTGGTCATAGATGTTGTCGCAGGGCGCGGCGGCATGTTTTCTCTGGACAACGGCCGCGAGAAGCGTTTCCTCGTGCGCTCGGAGATTTGCGCGCGCTGATTGAACGGCGCGCCTGTGGGCGCTATCTAGTCGCCTCAAAGGAGACGCATCCATGGCAAACAAGGTTTTCATCGACGGCGAGGCCGGCACGACGGGTCTGCAGATCCGCGAGCGTCTGGCTCCGCGTTCCGATATTACGCTGATCCAGATCGATCCGGCGTTGCGCAAGGATGCCGATGCCCGTCGCGCCGCCATGGCCGAGGCGGATGTGGCGATCCTCTGCCTGCCCGATGCCGCCGCCAAAGAGGCCGTGGCCTTGGCCGCGGGGCTGGATGTGCGTTTCATCGACGCTTCGACCGCGCATCGGGTCAATCCCGACTGGGTTTTCGGCCTGGCCGAGCTTGAGGACGACATGCGCGCGCGGATTGCGGGCGCGAAATATGTCGCCAATCCCGGTTGCTATTCGACCGGCGCGATCGCGCTTTTGGCGCCCTTGGTCAAGGCCGGCCTCGTCAGCCGCGACGAAGACCTGACCATCAATGCCGTCTCGGGCTATACCGGCGGCGGCAAGGAGCTGATCGGCGAATACGAGCGCGGCGAGGCGCCCGATTTCTTCGTTTATGCCCTGACCCAGCACCACAAGCACCTGCCCGAGATCATGCATTACGTCGGCCTGACCAAACGTCCGGTTTTCGCACCTTCGGTGGGCAATTTCGCGCAGGGCATGGCGGTCCAGATCCCGCTGCATCTGGATAATTCGCGCAACATGAACAATCTGCGCGATGCCTTGCAGGCGCATTACGCAGGCCAGCAATTCGTCTCGGTGATCGATGCCGAGCCGCGGGTGGTGCCGACGCGGCTGAACGGGACCAACCAGCTCGAAATCTCGGTCCATGGCGACGAGGAGAACGGCTGCGCTGTGCTGGTCGCGGTGCTCGACAACCTCGGCAAAGGCGCGTCCGGCGCGGCGGTCCAGAACCTCAACCTCATGCTTGGCACCGACGAGGCGGCAGGCCTCTAAGGCGCGGCCACGGGAACGAACGGCCATCTGCAAGAGCGGGCCGCAGGAATTGGAAAAGCGCGGGGGCAGGTTCTGCCTCCGCGCTTTTTTCACGGGTTTCGGGGCTTAATCGTCGGCTTTGATCTGGCGCGCCTCGCCGACCAGCATGATCGGGATGCCGTCATGGATCGGAAAAGCCAACCCTGCCGCCCTCGAGACCAGCTCCTGCCGCGCGGCATCGTAATGCAGCACGGTATGGGTCACGGGGCAGACCAGAGCCTCGAGCATATGGCGGTCGAATTCGCGACCATTGGGCTGGGTGACGCTCACTGGATGATTTCCTCATTATCGCCGTTGCGCAAAGCATATTCGAGCAAGCCATCCAGCAACTCGCGCCGCTGGACAAGGGTCTGGGCCTCGAGCAATGCCTGTTTTTCCTCTCCCCCCAAGGGCAGGACCATGGCGAGCGAGTTCACCAGCATCTCGTCATCGACATGCTCGGCCGCCTCCCAATCGGTCGACAGCTCGTGCGCATCCATATAGCGCCGCAGCCGGTCGAGAAACGCGCCGCGGTTCAGGCCGGCGTCGATTTCGGGCTGGAGGCCGCGATCAAGCGGGAAGCCGCTCCAATCCACATCGCCTTGCAGATAGGGCATGAACCCCTCCTGCACCGCGCCCAGCCGGAAACGCGAGACGGCGCGCAACGTGATCATATAGCGGCCGTCGTCCATTTCCGAAAAGCTGACGATCCGTCCCGCGCTGCCGATCTGCGCCAGCCCGTCCGCCCCGCCCTCTTGCGGCTGGATCATCCCGATCAGCCGGTTCGAGGTCTTGAGCACATCCTCGACAAGCTGCAAATAGCGCGGCTCGAAGATCTGGAGCGGCAGACGGCCGCGCGGCATCAGCACCGCCCCTTCGAGCGGAAAAAGCGGGATCGTATCGGGAAGGTCGAAACGCCGCAGCATCACGAGAAGATCAGCGAAGACATCCGTCGACGTCCCTTTTGCGCCAGCGGATCGGTCGGCTTCAGCGCGTCGAAAATCGTGATCAGCTGCGCTTTCGCCGCACCTTCGTTCCATTCCCGGTCGATGCGGAAGGATTCCAGCAGCTGGTTGATCGCCTCTTCGACATCGCCCGCCGCATGGAGCGCGGTGGCGTAATCGAGACGGGCCTGATGGTCCTTGGCGTCGGCTTCGACCGCAGCACGCAGCTCGTCGAGCGGGCCTGCCTCGGCGGCCTGCTGCGCGAGCTGAAGCTGGGCGCGCGCGGCCTCGACCGGCGCGGCCGAGGCGGCAGCGGCGGGAACACGGGCCAAAGCATCGGCGGCATCGTCCAGTTTGCCTGCAGCCAGATGCGAACGGATCAACCCGCCCCAAGCCTGCGGGTTCTCGGCCTCTTCGCCGATGATGGCGTTGAAGGTTTCGGCGGCATCCTCGAACGCGCCTTCGTCAAGCATGGCCTCGGCCGCTTCGAGCGCCGCGCCAAGCCCGCCGTCATCGCCGCCAAGCTCGACCAGCTTGTCGACGAATTGCTTGATCTGGCTGGGTGGGATCGCGCCCTGGAAGGCGTCGACGGGCTGGCCCTGAAAGAAGGCAAAAACCGTCGGGATCGACTGGACGCGCAACTGGCCCGCGATCATCTGGTTTTCGTCGACGTTGATTTTGGCCATGGCGACGCGGCCCTTGGCCTTGGCGACCTCGGCTTCAAGCTGGGGGCCGAGCGTTTTGCACGGGCCGCACCACGGCGCCCAGAAATCGACGATCACCGGACGTTCCATCGATTGCTCGACCACATCCTGCATGAAGGTCGCCTCGGAGACGTCCTTGATGAAATCGGTCGGCTGGGGCTGTTGGTCCGCAGAATCCGTAAGCAGCATCGTGATTAATCCCGTCGATCTAATTTGCGCATCCCGCGCAAGACCCGCCTCGCGGCAGGCCGAGTTGAAACCTGTTGATCCGAATATAAGGTCGCGGGACCCGCCGCGCCAAGGGGGCGCGGCCAGCCATTGCCGCCTTGGCTATCCCCTTTGGCGGGAATGGCTTGGACAAGGCTAGGCCCTAGGTCGCGCCCGCGCAGGTCGGGCCGCGAAGGGCCGGACCGAAGGCCCCATCCGCGCGCGGCTTACAGATCGAAGCTGGCGAAGACCGGAACGTGGTCGCTCGGCTGTTCCCAGCCGCGCACCGGACGCAGGATCTTGCTGCCGTGGGCCGCGTTCGCGATATCGGGCGTGGCCCAGATATGGTCGAGCCGACGTCCCTTGTCGGCCGCATCCCAATCGGGGGAGCGGTAGCTCCACCACGAAAACAGCCGGCCCTCGGGGATGTCGTTGCGCGTGACATCGACCCATTTGCCGGCATCCTGCGTCTGGGCGAGATGCTCGACCTCGACCGGAGTGTGGCTCACGATCTTGAGCAGCGCCTTGTGGTTCCAGACGTCATCCTCGCGCGGCGCGATGTTGAGATCGCCGACCATGATCGACTTCCGAGGGTTCTCGGCATGGAAAACGTCGCGCATCTCGGTCAGGAAATCGAGCTTCTGGCCGAATTTCACATTCTGCTCGCGGTCGGGAATATCGCCACCGGCGGGGACATAGAAATTGTGGATGGTGACGCCGTTTTCCAGCCGCGCCGCGACATGGCGCGCATGGCCGAGACCTGCGTAGTCGCGGTCACCCGCATCCTCGATCGGCAGGCGCGACAGGATCGCGACGCCGTTATAGCCCTTTTGGCCGCGCGCGACCATGTGGGTGTAACCGAGCGCGTGAAAGGCCTCGAGCGGGATCTTGTCGACCGGACTTTTGCATTCCTGCAGGCACAGAACATCCGGAGCCTCCTCGCGCAGCAGCCGCGCGACCAGCGCCTCGCGCAGGCGGACCGAGTTGATGTTCCAGGTGGCAAGGGTGAACATGGCGGCTCCTTTGGGATGGTGCCGAGACCCTATCCCCTGCCCGCCCCCCTGTCGAGCAGCTCGCCCCTTGCGGCCTTGCGCTCCAATCCGCCGCGCCAAAAAAGAAATGCCCCGACCGGAGTCGGGGCAAGTCCAACAGGGAGGAGAGAAGTTCAGAAGAAATAACTTGAACAGAACTTATGGCCACAAGATCGGGCCATATGGGCAACAAGATGTTTACCACATCCCGTTTACATGCGCTCAACCCGCGACTGCCGCCCGTGGTTCCCGTGCGATCCGGAAAATGCACCGCACGGGAAAAGGACGTTACGGCAGAGTTTACGCCACGAGGCGGTAGCCGCCGCTTTCCGTCACCAGAAGCCGCGCATTCGAGGGATCGGGCTCGATCTTCTGGCGCAGGCGATAAATATGGGTCTCGAGCGTATGGGTCGTGACCCCCGCATTATAGCCCCAGACCTCGTGCAGCAGCACATCGCGCGGCACTACCCCGTCCGAGGCGCGGTAAAGGAACTTCAGGATGTTGGTTTCCTTTTCGGTCAGACGGATCTTGCGGTCCTTCTGGTCGATCAACATCTTCATCGAAGGCTTGAACGTATAGGGCCCAAGCTGGAAAATCGCGTCTTCGGACTGCTCGTGAGTGCGCAGCTGCGCGCGCAGACGGGCCAGAAGCACCGGGAATTTGAACGGCTTGGTGATGTAGTCATTGGCACCCGAATCCAGACCCAGAATGGTATCCGCGTCGGAATCGTGGCCGGTCAGCATGACGATCGGGCATTTCACGCCCTGTTTGCGCAGGCGCTTGGCCAGCTCGCGACCGTCGGTATCGGGCAGGCCGACATCGAGAACGATCAGGTCGAAAATGCCCGCTTTGGTCTTTTCGACCGCCTCGGCACCGGTGCCCGCTTCGAAAACGTCGAAATCTTCGGTCGCGACAAGCTGCTCGGCCAATGCTTCGCGCAGGTCGTCCTCGTCATCGACAAGAAGGATCTTTTTCAGTCCAGCCATACTTGCCTCCTTTGGCGTGTTAGGGGAAACCTGTGAGTTGAACGGCCCGACGTCCAGCTACTTGCGCGTTTCCTCACACGGAGTTGTCGGATTTGGCCCTAATGTTTCAAATTGTTTCACTTTCGCGAGCGTCATGAGCCTCATCCCCACCCTTGCCGAGACCGTTTCCCGCGCCCGCACCGATCTGCGGATGGGGCTTCCGGTCGTGGTCGGCGACTATCTCGCGGCTGCGGTCGAGACGCTTTCCGCGCCCAGACTGGCCGAAATGCGCGCCTTGGGGCCCGCGGCCTTGGCCGTGACGGACTGGCGGGCCGCGACGCTGAAGGCGCGGGTCTATGACGGCGATCTGGCGCGGATCGCACTGCCCGCCGAGGCCGATCTGGCTTGGCTGCGTGCGATTGCCGATCCGGCCGGCGACCTGATGACGCCGCTCAAGGGGCCGCTGCAATCCTTACGCGGCGGCGACAGCGAGCCGCATCGCGCGGCAATCGCGCTGGCGAAATCGGCGCAATTGCTGCCGGCGGTGCTGATGGTCGCGATTTCCGCGCCACACGCCGGGCTTACCGCCCTGCCCGCCGCCGCGACGCTGGCCCAGCTCACGACCGAGGTCCATCTTGCGCCCGTGGCCGCCGCCCGCCTGCCTTTGGCTGCGGCGCAGAATTCCAAACTGCATATCTTTCGCCCCGACAATGGCGAGATCGAGCATTACGCCGTCGAGATCGGCGACCCGCCGCGCGACCAGCCGGTTTTGGCGCGCCTCCATTCGGCCTGCTATACCGGCGATGTGCTGGGCAGCCTCAAATGCGATTGCGGCCCTCAGCTTCATGCGGCGCTTGACGCGATGGGGCAGAATGGCGCGGGCGTGCTGCTTTACCTCAATCAGGAGGGTCGCGGCATCGGGCTGGCGAACAAGATGCGCGCTTATTCGCTGCAAAATCAGGGTTTCGACACGGTGGACGCCAATCACCGCCTTGGCTTCGAGGATGACGAGCGCGACTTCCGCATCGGCGCCGAGATCCTGCGGCGGCTCGGTTTCTCGACGGTGCGGCTGATGACCAACAATCCGCGCAAGGTCACGACGCTGGAAAGCCACGGCATCACCGTCGCCGAGCGCGTGCCGCTGGTCACGCCGACCAACCGCTTCAACGAGCATTATTTGGCGATCAAAGCCGACAAATCGGGGCATTTGCTGTGAAGGCGGGTGATCTTTTGCTGACCCCGCGCGGGCTTTTCTTCGACGGCCGCATTTTGCCCTGTAGCGTCGGCCGAGGCGGCGTGCGCCGGGACAAGCGCGAAGGCGATGGCGCGACGCCGGTCGGACATCACCGCATCGTCGGCCTGCTCTATCGCCCCGACCGCGTGACCCGCCCTGCCCCTTGGGCGGCGCCGATCCTGCCGGGCGACCTGTGGTCGGACGCTTCGGGCGAGCCCGATTACAACCATCACATCCGCGCGCCTTATGCCCATAGCCATGAAAACCTGCGTCGCGCCGATCCGCTTTACGATCTGGTACTGCTCACGGATTGGAACTGGCCGGATGCAAAGGCCGGCATGGGCTCGGCGATTTTCCTGCATCAATGGCGCAGGCCGGGCGCGCCGACCGCGGGCTGTATCGCAATGTCGCGCGGCAACCTGCGCTGGCTTGCCGAGCGTTTGGCCCCCGGCGCCAAGCTGATCGTGCCGCCGGACATGATGCGTTTCAGCGCAAGCCGCAGCGCGGTCGCGCATCAGGTATAGTCGCGCGCTCCGAAAATCGCCGAACCGACGCGGACATGGGTCGCACCATGGGCGATGGCGGTCTCGAAATCCGAGCTCATCCCCATCGACAGGCCCGAAAGCCCGTTGCGCGCGGCAATTTCCGCCAGATGCGCGAAATGCGGGGCGGGATCATGGTCGTCGGGGGGAATGCACATCAGCCCTTCAAGCCGCAGGTCGAGCCCGCGGCAGGTCGCGATGAAAGCATCGGCATCTTCGGGCAGAATACCGGCCTTTTGTGGCTCGGATCCGGTGTTGACCTGAATGAAAAGCTGCGGCGAGGCCCCGCGCGCCTGAATTTGTCGCGCCAGTTTTTCGGCAAGCGACATCCGGTCGAGCGTATGGATCGCATCGAACAGCTCGAGCGCCTGTTTGAGTTTGTTGGTCTGTAGCGGGCCGATCATATGAACCTCGGCATCGGGATAGGCCGCGCACCATTGCGGCCATTTTCCTGCCGCTTCCTGAACATAATTCTCGCCAAAGACACGCTGCCCCTGATCGAGCACCGCCTTCACCCGCTCGAGCGGCTGAACCTTGCTGACCGCGATCAAGGTCACGCTGCCCGCTTCGCGGCCATAAGCACGCTCGGCCGCAGTGATGCGGCCTTTGATTTCTGTCAGTCCCATATCGGCAACCTTCCCACGGCAACCTTCCAAATGAAAGGAGCGGGCACAAGGCCCGCTCTTCAAGTCTCAATTCTGATCAGATCAGAATTTGAACTTCACACCGAGGTCAGCAACGGTGTCATCAAGGTAGTCGCTGTCGATGATGCCGCCGGCGAGGGTAGCACCGCCACCCAGATCGTAGTCAGCGCCGATGCCGAACGAGTCGAATTTCTCGTCGCCAGCAACGTCGTACTTGAACTTGTCCTGGCGCCAGAAGCCCTTCACGAGCAGAGCGTCAGCCTGGTAAGCAGCGGCCAGACCAATGGTCGAGTCGAACTCTTCCGCATCAAGTTCACCGGTGAAGCGATCGCTGTATTTCGCGTAGATGCCTTTGACCGAGAACTGGTCGTAGGTCACTTCACCGCCGAGGACGATTTCGTCCGCATCGCCGTGCTTGCCGTAGCCGAGGCCGACGTTGTAGTTGCCAGCTTCGTATTTCGCTGCGAGCGAGTAAGCAACGTCATCCGACGACGCGTTCAGTTCGTCGTCAACGTTTGCACCCGGGCTGATCGAACCAAGATTGGTGTCCGAACCGTCCGTAGCCGACGCGAAGAAGGTGAAGCCTTCGATGCCGTACTCGTACAGGATGTTCGCGCCCTGATCGAGGTTCTCACCGTCACCCGTCAGGTACGAGATTTCTTCGATGTCACCAGCGAATGCACCTTCGGTGTAACCGATTTCGTACAGGTCGCCGATTGCAGCTTCCGATGCCGAAACAACGTCACCCATCGACAGTTTGCCGTAGGTGCCCGAGATCCAGACTTGGCCTGCAGTACCGCGGGCTGCCGAACGATACTCGTTCGCCGAGTAGTTTTCTTGGTCGACGCGGAAGCTACCGCCGAACGACAGGCCAGCATCCGACTCGCCGGTCATCGTGAACTTGACGCGTGCACGGCTCGAGAACTGAACGTCGTTACCGTCGTAAATCATACCCATACGGCCGTCGCCCGAGACAGCGACTTCAGCCGAAGCGAAGCCAGCCGACAGAACCAGGGCGCTGGTAGCGAAAAGAACCTTTTTCATGGTTTTCCCTCTTATCTCTCTCATGTGCCCCATCCAGTTATCCCGGCTTGGGGTATGGGTTGTATGTCGCTTGTCTCCCCCCTGTTTGCAATGAAAACGGCGGAAGCAAAAATGTTTCCAAGATTTTGTGATGCACATGGGCCACAGTCCGTTGCATCGGGACAAAGCTGCCTTATAGGCGGATTTTCCTGTCTTTTGCAGGCGCACGCGGGTGATCCCTTGTCGCAATGACACAAATTGCGCTATGGCAAACGCAAGAACGTTCCGGGGGACCTTCACATGATCACACGCAATGTACGCCTGTCCGCAACCTTGATCCTGGTCGCGGGTCTTGCCGCCTGCGGTGGAGGCGGCTCCGGTTCGGGCGGATTCGGCTCCGGCGGCATCGGTTCGGGCTCCGGCCAGGGCGGAGGCGGCCGGCAGGGAGCGACCCCCGAAGGCACGCAGCGCCAGGAATCGACGCTTTGGGACCTGTTCTCGAATCGCCAGAACCCCAATAGCGCGGTGGCGGTGAACAAATACCTGTGGAACGCCAGCCTCGAAGTGCTGAACTTCCTGCCGATCCAGTCGGTCGACCCGTTCACCGGCGTCATCGTGACGGGCTACGGCACCCCTCCGGGTGGCGGCCGCTCTTACCGCGCGACGATCATGGTTACCGATCCCGCGCTTGACGCGCGCTCGCTCAAAGTCTCGCTGCAAGGTTCGGGCGGCAGCGCCGTTGCTCCCGAAACCGTGCGTCAGGTCGAAGATGCGATCCTGACCCGTGCGCGCCAAATGCGCGTGCGCGACGGCAATCTTTAATCCCGTTTAAAGAATTTTGTGCCTGAAGAGGTCCGGCATCCCCCAACGGGGACGCTGGACCTCTTGCTATGCCGCGTATAAACCCTGCGGGCACATCTGACGCCCGGAGGCTTTCATGTCCTATGATCCCGCAAAAAGCGAAACGCGCTGGCAGGCTGCATGGGATGCCGCCGATTCCTTCCGCGCCATCCGCGACGAGCGGCCCAAATACTACGTCCTCGAGATGTTCCCCTATCCGTCGGGGCGCATCCATATGGGCCATGTGCGCAACTATACGATGGGCGATGTGGTTGCCCGCTACAAACGCGCGCAGGGTTTCAGCGTTCTGCATCCGATGGGCTGGGACGCCTTCGGCATGCCCGCGGAAAACGCCGCGATGGAGCAGGGCGGCCATCCCCGCACCTGGACCTACAACAATATCGCCACGATGCGCGACCAGCTGAAGCCCTTGGGTCTGTCCATCGACTGGAGCCGCGAATTCGCGACCTGCGACGATGATTATGTCGGCCAGCAGCAGTCGATGTTCCTCGATTTCCTCGAATCGGGGCTGATTTACCGCAAATCGGCCATGGTGAACTGGGATCCGGTCGATATGACGGTGCTCGCCAACGAGCAGGTTATCGACGGCAAGGGTTGGCGTTCCAACGCGCCGGTCGAGCGCCGCGAGCTGACGCAATGGTTCTTCCGCATCTCGGATTACTCGGGCGAGTTGCTCGACGCTTTGGACAATCTCGACGGCTGGCCCGAAAAGGTCCGCCTGATGCAGCAAAACTGGATCGGGCGTTCGCGCGGGCTGCAGTTCCACTTCGATACCGTCAATGCCCCCGCGGGTTTCGACCGGATCGAGGTCTATACCACCCGCCCCGACACGCTGATGGGTGCAAGCTTCGTTGCGATCTCGGCCGATCATCCGCTGGCGAAATCGCTGGAATCCGACCCGAAAGTCGCGGCCTTCACCGCCGAGGCCCGCAAGATCGGCACCTCGGAAGAGGAACTCGAGAAGGCCGAGAAGGTCGGCTACGACACCGGCATCCGCGTGCGTCACCCGCTCAACCCCGAATGGGAGCTGCCGGTCTGGATCGCGAATTTCGTGCTGATGGATTACGGCACCGGCGCGATCTTCGGCTCTCCGGCCCATGACGAGCGTGACCACGAATTTGCCACGAAATACGGCCTGCCGATCCGCGCGACCTTCGGCGAGAAGGGCATGGATCAGGCCCAAGCCGATGCTTTCGTCGCCAAAGCGCCCTTCGTTCCCGCGAAAACCGAAGTCGTGACCTATGTCCGCGGCTTCTCGGGCGAGGGCGACCAGACCGGCGAGGCCGCGGTTGCCGCCGCCATCGCCCATGCCGAAGCGGCAAGCTATGGCGAAGGCGTCACGAAATACCGCCTGCGCGACTGGGGCATCTCGCGCCAGCGCTATTGGGGCTGCCCGATTCCGGTCGTTCATTGCGACAGCTGCGGCACCGTTCCCGAGAAGAAAGAGAATCTGCCGATTCTGCTGCCGATGGATGTCACCTTCGACATTCCGGGCAACCCTCTCGACCGTCACCCGACCTGGCGCAACACTGCCTGCCCCAATTGCGGCAAACCGGCACGCCGCGAGACCGATACGATGGATACGTTCGTCGATTCGTCGTGGTATTACGCGCGCTTCACCGCGCCCCATGCGCCGACCCCGACCCTGCGCGAGGATGCCGATTACTGGATGAACGTCGATCAATATATCGGCGGCATCGAGCACGCGATTCTCCACCTGCTCTATTCGCGCTTCTTCGCCCGCGCGATGGTCAAGACCGGCCACCTGCCCGAAGCCGCGAAAGAGCCCTTCGACGCTCTGTTCACGCAAGGCATGGTCACGCACGAGATCTACCTGACCCGCGACGAGCGCGGCCGTCCGGTCTATCACCTGCCCGAAGACATTACCGACGGCAAACTGGCCGACGGCACGCCGGTCGAGATCATCCCCTCGGCCAAAATGTCGAAATCCAAGAAAAACGTGGTCGATCCGGTCAATATCGTCTCGAGCTTCGGGGCCGATACCGCGCGTTGGTTCATGCTGTCGGACAGCCCGCCCGAGCGTGACGTGGAATGGACGGCCTCGGGGGCGGAAGCTTCGCACCGCTTCCTGTCGCGCCTGTGGCGTCTGGCCGACCAGATTCCGGAAGGTACCGAAGATCTCGACCTGACGCGCGCAACCCATCGCGCGATCGACGAGATCACCCGCTCGATCGATAGCTTCGCCTTCAACAAGGCCGTGGCCAAAATCTACGAGCTTGCCAACGTTTTCGGCAAATCCTCGGGCGGGGGCGAATCGCGCCGTGCCGCTTTGCGGATGTTTGCCCAGCTGATGGCGCCGATGGTGCCGCATCTGGCCGAAGAAATCTGGTCGAAAGCCGGTGGCGAAGGCATGGCGGTCGATGCCCCCTGGCCGAAAGCCGATCCGGCGATGCTGGTCGACGATACCGTCACCCTGCCCATCCAGATCAACGGCAAGCGCCGCGCCGAGATCGCTGTTTCCAAGGATATGTCCAAGGAAGAGATCGAGGCCCTTGTTCTGGCCGATGAATCCGTGCAGCGTTTCCTGGAAGGATCGGCGATCAAAAAGCTGATCGTGGTTCCGGGGCGTATCGTCAATGTCGTCATCTAGACGCAAATTCCTGCAATCCGGCCTGCTCGTCGCCCTTGGCGGCGGGCTCGCCGCCTGCGGCTTCACGCCGGTTTACGGTCCTTCGGGGCCGGGAACCAAGCTTTTCGGCAAGGTCCGCGCCGCCGATCCCAAAACGGTCGACGATTTCGCCTTCGTGCGCCGCGTTACCGAGCGTTTGGGCCCGCCGCAGGATGTCGCCTTCGATCTGGGCTATAATCTGCGCATCGCCATCGTGCCCCAAGCGATTACCCCCGACGAAATCACGACGCGCTATGCGCTCAACGGCAGCGCCGAATTCACCCTGACCGATGCGGTGACCGGCAAGGTCGTCACGCGTGGTCAGGTCAACAACTTCTCCTCCTATTCGACGACCGGCACCACCATCGCCACCATGTCGTCGGAGCAGGACGCCCATGACCGGCTCGCCTTCATGCTCGCCGATCAGGTGATCACCCGCCTTTACGGCGCGGTCCCTGCGGGAACGCCGTGAACCTCAAAGGCGCAGAAATCGCCCGTTATCTGGCCAAGCCGGACCCGACGCGGCCCGCACTTCTGATCTACGGGCAGGATGCGATGCGCGTTGCGCTCAAACGTGCCGAGGCGGTCAAGGCCCTGACCGGCCCCAATGCCGAAGAGGAAATGCGTCTGACCCGCATGGCAGGCGCGGAATTGCGCAAAGATCCCGCGCTGCTGCTCGATGCGGTCAAGGCGGTGGGATTTTTCCCCGGCCAGCGCGTGGTTTTGCTCGACGATACGCCCGACAGCGCTGCCCCCGCCATCGGCGCGGCGATCGAGGAATGGCGCGCGGGCGATGCGGTGATCGTGGTTGCGGCGGGCGCGCTCAACAAAAACTCCGCCCTGCGCAAGATCTTCGAGCCCCATCGCGCGGCCGTCGCAGCCCCCGTCTATGACGACCCGCCCGGCGAAGAGGAAATCAACCGCTGGCTTTCGGATGCCGGTCTGCGCAACGTCCCCCGAGAGGCGATGAAGGATCTTGTGGCGCTGTCGCGCACCATCGATCCCGGCGACTTCCGCCAAACGGTCGAAAAGATCGCGCTCTACAAATTCGGCGACGAAAGCCCGCTGACACCTGCCGAAATCGCGGGCCTCGCCCCCGCCACGATCGATGCCGAGCTGGACGATCTCATCGCCGCCGTGGCCGAGGGCCGCAGCGACGCCTTTGCCGGTCTCATGCGCCGGATCGAGGCGCAGGGCACGACGCCGGTATCGCTCTGCATCGCGGCTTTGCGCCATTTCCGCACGCTCCATCAGGCCGCGGCCGATCCCGACGGACCCGCGCAGGGCATGGCGAAACTGCGCCCGCCGGTCTTCGGCCCGCGCCGCGACCGCATGGCGCGGCAGCTGCAAAGCTGGGGAATGCGCTCGCTCGAAGAGGCGATCCACCATCTGATCGACACCGATCTCGTGCTGCGCTCTTCCAGCCGCGCGCCGGCGATGGCGGTGATGGAACGCGCGCTGATCCGCCTGACCATGATGCCGCGGAGCCGTCGGTGAGCCTTGACGCACTGGTGATCGGCGCGGGCCCTGCAGGGCTGATGGCGGCCGAAGTGCTGTCCGCAGGCGGGGCGAAGGTAGTGATCGCCGAGGCCATGCCTACGCCCGCACGCAAGTTCCTCATGGCGGGAAAATCGGGTCTGAACCTGACCAAGGACGAGCCGAGGCAGGCCTTCATCAGCCATTTTTCCGGCAGTTGTGCCCAATCTGCGCCCGATGCGACGGCGGCAGCGCCCGTTGGATATTTGGGCATGGAAGATTTCGCGGCCGCCGAGGTCATGGCCTGGGCCGAGGGGTTGGGGATCCCGCTTTTCGCAGGCTCCACGGGGCGGGTTTTCCCGCGCGGCATGAAGGGCTCTCCCTTGCTGCGGGCATGGCTCGCGCGGCTGGACCGGCAGGGGGTCGCGCTGCACAAGCGTTGGCGCTGGAGCGGGTTCGAGGATGGCGCGTTCCGCTTCGAGACTCCGGAGGGCGCGCAGTTCCTGCGTCCCCAAGTCGCGGTTCTCGCGCTTGGCGGGGCGAGCTGGCCCAAACTCGGTTCGGACGGGGCATGGGTTGAAGGGCTGCGCGGGGCAGGGGTCGGGATTGCCGGTTTCCGTCCGGCGAATATGGGCTTTCGCGTCGATTGGTCCGAACAGATGGCCCGGCACTTCGGGGCGGCGGTCAAGGGCGTCGCCATCCATGTCGGCGGCCGGATCGGGCGCGGCGAATGGGTGGTCACACAAGACGGAATCGAGGGCGGCGGGATCTACGAGCTGGCTTCGGCGATCCGCGACGGAGCGCTTGCCACCGTCGATCTTGCGCCTGATGTAAGCCTTGACGTACTGGCTTCGCGGCTGGCCAAAGCACCCGCGAAACTCTCGCTCGGCAACCGCTTGCGGCGGGTTCTGGGCGATCCGGTCCGTGCGGCTTTGGCGCTGGAATGGGGGCGGCCTCTGCCTGCGGATGCGGGCGCTTTGGCCGCGCTTCTCAAGGCTTTGCCGTTGCGCCATGCAGGCCCTGCGGGGCTGGAGCGCGCGATTTCTTCGGCCGGCGGGATCAGCGCGGATGCCCTGAATGCCGATCTTTCGCTCAGGGCCATGCCCCATGTTTTCGCGGCGGGAGAGATGCTCGACTGGGAGGCGCCGACGGGCGGCTATCTGCTGACCGGCTGCCTGTCCTCGGGCCGCAAGGCGGGGCAGGGTGCCTTGGCCTATCTCGCCAAAGCGCGCTGATAGGCCGGACGCGCGCGCATTCTTTCGAGATAATCGGTCAGGCGATGCTCGGTGATCGGGAATTTCGCGGTCAGCGCCCATGAGAGGCAATTGGCGAGGATGAAATCGGGCACCGTCATCTGGTCGCCCATGAGGTAAGCGCCCTCGCCCATGCGGTTGACCAGCACCTTCTGGCTTTGCTCGAACTCCCAGCGCAGGGTGTTTTTAATGCCCGCAAGCCGCATTTCCTCGGGGAGGATGAAGCTGTGACGTGCGGCGAGCCAAAGCGCCGCGTCAAATTCGTCGAGCAGGAATTGCGTCAGGCTGTCTTGGCGCGCCCGTGCCAGCGTGCCTGCCGGATGGGTCAGCGTGCCGTGGTGATCGGCAAGATAGGTCAGGATCGCCGTCGAATCCGTGACCGGCGTACCGTCGACGATCAGGATCGGGATCTTGCCCGCGGGATTGAGCGCAACGACGCCGGGCGAGCGCGGATTCTCCGCAACATGCTGATAAGGCGCACCAATTTCTTCGAGCATCCACAGAACGCGCATCGCGCGGCTTCTGGTGGTTCCGATCACCTGATACATCTCGCCCCCCCCATTTCCCCTTCGGCAAGAATACCGCGCGCGCGCCTGACCGGCAACGCATCCTAGCCATGCGCTTTTTGCATGGCTTTGCCCGCCGCTATGCGTCCTGCGCGGTGCGGCCGGTTGACGCAGCACGGCCGGAGGCGCAGGCTTCGCCGTCATCCCGATCCGGAGCACGCCTTTGTCGCAAACCCCAAGCCATTCCCCAGCGGCGCGCGCGTCGCTGTTCACGCCCATCCTGATCGGCGGCTCGATCATCTTGCTGATCAACTTCGCCTTGCGCGCCAGTTTCGGCGTCTTCCAGATTCCGATCGCCGAAGAATTCGGCTGGCCGCGCACCGATTTCTCGCTGGCCATCGCGATCCAGAACCTTGCTTGGGGCATCGGACAGCCGCTTTTCGGCGCTTTGGCCGAGAAATGGGGCGACCGTTTCGCCATCGTTCTGGGCGTCTTCCTTTACGCATTGGGACTGGTGATGAGCGCCTATGCCACCACCCCCGAGGCGATGCAGCTTTGGGAGGTCGCGGTCGGATTCGGCGTTGCGGGCACGGGTTTCGGCGTCATCCTTGCGGTGATCGGCCGCGCGGCGAGCGACGAGAACCGCAGCCTTGCACTCGGGATCGCGACGGCTGCCGGATCGGCGGGGCAGGTCGTCGGCGCCCCTCTGGCAGAGATCCTGCTGGCCTATTTCAGCTGGCAGAGCGTCTTCATCATCTTCGGCGCACTGTCGCTTCTGATCCTGCTGTTCCTGCCGCTTCTGGGTAAAAAGGCCGCGCCGATGGCCAGCCGCAGCGAGCTGGAAGCAAGCCTCGGAACGGTTCTCAAACGCGCTTTCCGCGACCCGTCCTATCTGATGATCTTCGCGGGCTTTTTCTCTTGCGGCTACCAGCTTGCCTTCATCACCGCGCATTTCCCCGCGATGATCGCCGAGATGTGCGGCCCGATCATGCCGGGCGGGATGCTGGATTCCGTCGGGATTTCAACGACATCCATTCTCGGCGCGGTGGCGATTTCGGTGATCGGTCTGGCCAATATCGCGGGCTCGATCTTCGCGGGCTGGCTGGGCAAGCGCTATACCAAGAAATACCTGCTGGCCGCGATCTATACGCTGCGCACCATCGCCTCGGCGACCTTCATCCTGATGCCGATCACGCCGACAAGCGTGCTGGTCTTTTCGCTGGTCATGGGCGCGCTTTGGCTTGCCACGGTTCCGCTGACCTCGGGGCTGGTCGCCTATATCTACGGGCTGCGCTATATGGGCACTCTCTACGGGTTCGTCTTCCTGTCGCATCAGCTGGGGTCCTTCCTCGGGGTCTGGCTGGGCGGCTGGATGTATGACCTTTACGGCGACTACACGCTGGTCTGGTGGGTGGGCGTCGGCATTGGTGCCTTCTCGGCGCTGATCCATCTGCCGATCCGCGAGAAACCGATGAACATTTCGGCCGTCGCGGCCTGAGATTGCACAACCGGCCGCCCCCGCATTCCGTTTCGGCATGGAGGGCGGCCCGAAACCAAGGTAACGGTCGCCAATGTATGGGCATCGCAGCATTCCTGACGGCGCGGCAAGTTCCGCCACAAGCAAGGTCGCGATCCTGCTTGCGCTCTATAATGGTGCCGATTTTCTGCGCGAACAGCTTGATAGTCTGGTCGCGCAAAGCCACGGCAGCTGGAGCCTGACCATCAGCGATGACGGCTCGCAGGACGACAGCCGCGCGCTTGCCGAGGCCTTCGCGGCCGCCCATCCCGACCGCGAGATCCGCCTGATCGACGGGCCGCGCAAAGGTCCGGCCGCGAATTTCCGCCATCTGCTGGCGCATGTCCCCCATGATGCCGGTTTCGTCGCTTTCTGCGATCAGGACGACATCTGGATGGAGGACAAGCTGGCGCGGGCAATCGGCGATCTGGCGGCAGAGCAGGGGCCCGCGATCTGGTGCAGCCGCGCGCAGGTGACCTCCGATACCCTGACCCCGCTCGGCCTGACCCCCGCGCCCAGACATCCGCCTTCTTTCACCAATGCGCTGATCCAGAACATCGTGATCGGCCACACGCTGACCCTCAACCGCGCGGCTTTTGCGCTGGTCGCCGCCGCCAATGCCGAGGCGGGCCCGGTCGTGATGCATGATTGGTGGATCTACCAGCTCGTGAGCGGTGCCGGCGGCAGGGTGGTTTGGAGCGACGCGCCCTCGACGCTTTACCGGCAGCACCGCCGCAATGCGGTCGGCGGGCAGGGCGGCGCGATGGCGCAATGGGCGGCGATGCGGCGCATGGGCGGCGACGAACACCAAAGCTGGAACCGGGTCACTCTCGCCGCGCTTGCAGCCTCGCGACTGCGCCTGACCCCCGAAAACCGCGCGGTGCTCGACGATTTCGCGGTGATGCAGGGCAGCGGGGCGCTCAGACGGCTCGCGGCTTTGCGCCGCAGCAAGATCCGCCGCCAAACCACCGCCGCGCAATCCGCCCTTTGGCTGAGCACCGCGCTCGGCTGGCTCTGACGGGTTGAACTTTGGCCCCCGCTCAGCCAGCTTCGCGCCAACCGCATCCGGAGGGAATATGCGCCTGATATTGTCGCCGGGGATCCTGAGCCTGATCCTCGGCTATACGATGAGCCAGTTTTACCGGGCCTTCCTTGCCGTCCTGACCCCGACCCTTTCGGCCGAGATCGGCGCGGGCCCTGCGGATTTGGCATTGTCTTCAGGGCTTTGGTATATCTCCTTTGCCGCGATGCAGCTGCCGGTCGGTTGGGCTCTGGACAAGTTCGGGCCGCGGCTGACGGTTTCGACCCTGCTGGCTTTGGGCGGCGGCGGCGGAGCCGCGCTTTTCTCGCTGGCCACCGCGCCCTGGCACCTGCATGTCGCGATGGTCATGCTGGGGATCGGCTGCGCGCCGGTCATGGTCGGCAGCTATTTCATCTTCGCCCGCACCCTGCCCGCGACCGCCATGAGCACGGCCGGCGGCGCGGTGGTCGGGATCGGCTCGCTCGGCAATATGCTGGGGGCCGCGCCGCTGGTCTGGCTGATCGGAGAGATCGGCTGGCGTCCGACCATGATCGGCCTTGCCGTCGTCACGCTGATGGTCGCGGCGACGATCTTCGCCTTCGTGACCGATCCGGCCAAGCTTGCCTCGGACCAGCCCAAAAGCTCGCTGAGGGGACTTTTGAAGGTGCGCGAGCTGCGCTTCATCCTGCCGCTTCTGGGCGTGACCTATGCGGCCTCGGCCTGTATCCGCGGGCTTTGGGCCGGCCCCTATCTGACGGAAGTCTTCGGCGCGAGCGACAATCTGATCGGCTGGGTGACCCTTGGCATGGGGATCGCGATGGTCACCGCGAACCTCTCGGTCGGAAGGGTCGTGCGGCTCTTCGGATCGGACAAGCGCACCTCGATCGCCAATACCTTGCTGCTGGTCGGTGTACTGACCAGCCTGTGGCTGTTCCCCGGCACCAGCCTGACGCTATCGGCGATCCTGCTGGTTATGGTCTGCATCTCGGACAGCAGCTATTCGCTTATCATGGCGCATGGCCGCGCCTTCATCCCGCAACATCTGGTGGGAAGGGGCATCACCTTCCTCAACATGGTGTCGATTGCAGGGGTGGGCGTGATGCAGTTCATCTCGCGGCCGGTCTATCTGGCGGCTTCGGCCAACCATGCTCCTGCAGCCGCCTATAGCTATATCTTCCTCTTTTTCCTGATTCCGCTCATCATCGGGTTGGTCTTTTACTTCTTCAGCCCCGAGGACGGCCATGTCTGACACATCCCTTTCCGACATCGAGGTCGTCGCGCCCAACCTCAAGAAACGGCTGTCCGGCGTGACCTCGACCGTGGTGCGGCTGATCCCGATCCAGCGCAAAATGATCGCGATCACGACCACCGGACCGGGCCTGCCGGCCGAGCTGCCGCATATCACGCTCGGCCAAGCCGCGCTCATTCCACGCAACCGCTGGCGCGTCTGGCATGCGCGGCGCAACACGGAAATGGCGCTGGGGCTGTTGCTGCGCCATGTGCTGCGGCGCAAATACCGGCTGCTTTTCACCTCGGCGGCGCAGCGCCACCACACCGGTTTCACCCGCTGGCTGATCCGCAAGCAGGATGCGCTGATCGCGACCTCGCCGCAGGCGGCAAGCTATCTCGAGCGTCCGGCGACGGTCATCCTGCACGGCGTCGACACCACGATTTTCCACCCGACAACGGACAAGTCCGCGCTCCGCCGCGAGCTGGGCCTTGATCCCGATGCGGTGCTGATCGGCTGTTTCGGCCGCGTACGCGCACAAAAAGGCGTCGACCTTCTCGTCGAGGCCGCGCTGCGGCTGTTCCCCTCGCGCCCCCGCGCCCAGATGATCTTCACCGGCCGCATCACCGCCGACAACCGTGCCTTTGCCGACGAATTGCTGGCGAAACTGAAGGCCGCAGGGCTTGATGGCCGCGTGCGCTTTCTGGGCGAAATCCCGTGGGAAGAGGTCGTGCGCCATTATCAGGCCCTCGATCTTTTCGCGGCCCCCGCACGATGGGAGGGCTTCGGCCTGACCCCGCTCGAGGCGATGGCCTGCGGCATTCCGACCGTGGCGAGCCGCGTCGGGGCCTATGAGGCGCTGATCCGCGAGGATGTCACCGGCTCTCTGGTCGCCAAGGATGATGCCGAGGCACTGACCGCCGCGCTGGCGCGTTGGCTCGACGACGATGCCGGCCGCGTCGCGGCAGGTCAGGCCGCGCGCGCCCATGTCGTCGAAAACCACGCGATCGAGGGCGAAGCCCGCGCCATTGTCGGCGTCTATCGCGGGCTTTTGGGATGAACCGGCTGCGCTTTTATCTCGCGCGGCTGCTGCGCGACGAGGCGGCGCTGCAACAGCTTTCGATCCCGCAAAGCGTGCTGACGGATGCGCTGGAGGGCAAAAGGATCGCGCTGATCGGCAATGCCCGCGCGCTGGCCGAGAGCGCTTTTGGCGCGGAAATCGACGCCGCCGACCTGGTGATCCGCATCAACCGCGCGCCGATGCCTGCGCCCGCAAGCCACGGCACGCGTACCGATTGGCTGGCGCTGGCGACCCGCCTGCCCGATGCCGACCGCGCCCGCCTCGAACCGGCGCGCCTCCTGTGGATGTCGCACAAACGCAAGCGGCTGGACTACGCCAGCGCGACCAGTCCGGGCTTTTACCTGCATCCTTTGTCCGATTACGCGGCACTCAAGACCGAGATCGGTGCCCCGCCCACGACCGGAGCAATGATGATCGACCTGATCGCGCGCTCGGATATGGCGGAGCTGCGGCTCTACGGCTTCGACTTCTTCGCCTCTCAATCCTTGTCGGGCAGCCGCACCGCCGCGCAGGTGCCCCATGATTTCGGCAGCGAAGCGGCCTGGGTCGGGGCTTTGCAGCAGCGCGACGCCCGCATCATCCGCCGCTAGGGCCCGCTACGGCAAAGCCGGATCGGTCACTTCGCCAAAAGTCTTGGCAGAATGCCTGATTTTTGCCGCTCTGCCAGTCAAAATGACCGATACTCGCTTTTACTTTCGCGAATTCCCACCTATATCGGCTCGTCTTGTTTTGAAGGAGACCCCCGAATGGGCTACAAGGTTGTTGTCGCCGGCGCCACGGGGAACGTGGGCCGCGAAATGCTGAATATTCTGGCCGAGCGCCAGTTCCCTGCTGATGAGGTTGTTGCTCTGGCTTCGCGCCGGAGCATGGGCACTGAAGTCAGCTATGGCGACAAGACACTGAAGACCAAGGACATCGAGGGTTTCGACTTTACCGGCTACGACATGGCGCTTTTCGCCATCGGCTCGGATGCGACCAAGCAATATGCACCGATCGCCGCCAGCCAGGGCTGCGTCGTCATCGATAACTCGTCGCTCTACCGCTACGACCCGGAAATCCCGCTGATCGTGCCCGAGGTGAACCCCGAGGCGATCGAGGATTACCGCAACAAAATGATCATCGCGAACCCCAACTGCTCGACCGCGCAGATGGTTGTCGCGCTGAAGCCGATCCATGACCGCGCGCGCATCAAACGCGTCGTCGTCTCGACCTACCAGTCGGTTTCGGGCGCGGGCAAAGACGGCATCGACGAGCTGTGGGACCAGACCAAGGGCATGTATGTGCCGGGTCAGGAAGTCTCGCCCAAGAAATTCCAAAAGCAGATCGCGTTCAACGTGATCCCGCAAATCGACGTCTTCCTCGACAGTGGCGACACCAAGGAAGAGTGGAAAATGGCGGCCGAGACCAAGAAGATCCTGGATACCTCGATCAAGGTCACCGCGACCTGCGTCCGCGTTCCGGTTTTCGTCGGCCATTCGGAATCGATCAACGTCGAGACCGAGGACTTCCTCGATGAAGACGAAGCCCGCGACCTGCTGCGCGAGGCCCCCGGCCTTCTCGTCGTCGACAAGCGCGAGCCGGGCGGCTATGTCACGCCGGTCGAATCCGTCGGCGATTTCGCGACCTTCATCAGCCGTCTGCGTCAGGACGTGACCGTTGAAAACGGCCTGAACTTCTGGTGCGTCTCGGACAACCTGCGCAAAGGCGCGGCGCTGAACGCCGTCCAGATCGCCGAGCTTCTGGGCAACCGCGTCCTGAAAAAAGGCTGATCGGCCAAATCGCTAACTCAAGCGTGAACGAAAGTCAGAGGGCGTCCGGCGGGCGCCCTCTTGCTTTTTGATCCCTCCTCGCCGAGCGTTCGGGCATCCGGCTCCGCATGCGCCCGTCTCCGGACACGGCTCCGCGCGGCCTTTCCAGTCACGAGGCTTCCATGCGCTTTTTCCTGATCTCCACCGCGGTCGCGGCCCTGTGCTCTCCGGCCTTCGCCGATCAGATCGAAACCGCGGCCCCCGTCCGCGAGGTCACGGTCTTCCCGTGGGGTGCCAGCGTGACGCGCAGCGCCGAGCTGACGGTCCCCGCCGGCAAACACGAGCTCGTCATCCCCGGACTGCCCGAAGGCACCGATCCCGCGACCCTGCGCGTCACTGCCGATGGCGCGGTTCTGGGCGCGGTCTCGCTGCAGGAAGGTCGGGCGCTGCCCTCGGATGCCGGGAAAACCCCCGAGATTGCGGCAGCCGAGGCCGAGGTCAACCGGCTCGAAACCGCCCTGCTCGAGCGTGACGCCCGCGTGAATGCGATCCTCGCCCGCGCGCAGGCCGCCGAGGACACGGTCGCCTTCCTGCTGGCCATGGCGGAATCCGACGGGCTGGCGCAAAGCGATATCGCCACCCTCGCCAATAGCGTCGGCGCCGAGATCCTCAAGGCGCGCGAGACCGCGATTGCCGCCAATACCGAGGCCGCAGCCGCAGCCCAGGGCCGCGACGATGCCGAGCGCGCGCTGGAAAACGCCCGCGCCCGCCTTGACGCGCTGCGCCCGCCCGAAGGCGAAGGCCGCACCCTTGTCGTCGCGATCGAAGCCGGTGCGGAGCCGGTCCGGCTGTCGGTCACCAGCCTGACCGCGGATGCGCAATGGGAGCCGATCTATGACGCATGGCTTCAGCGCGAGGCAAAGACGCTGACACTCGACCGCGGCTTGATGATCGCGCAGAATTCGGGCGAGGATTGGCGCGACGTGAAGCTGATGCTCTCGAACTCGCGGCCCGCCGACCAGACCGCGCCCAGCGTCCTGACCCCGATTTTCGAGGAGACCTACAAGCCCTCGGCCGACAAGAGGATGTCCGATTACAGCTATGACGAAGGCTCGGCGCGTGTGGCCATGGCCCCCGCGCCGGTCATGGCCGAGGCGGCTTCGGTGATCACGGCCGGCATCCAATATGCGGGCGAAGTCGTGACCTATGTCTATCCCGAGCCTGTCACCATCCGCGACGGGGTCGATGCGCTGCGCCTCGAGCTCGATACGCACCAGCTGACCCCCGAGATCCGCGCCGAAGCCGTCCCGACCCGCGACAGCACCGCCTATCTCGTGGCCGAGACCACCAACTCTCTCGATGACCTTCTGCTCCCCGGTCGGGTCACGCTCTACCGCGACGGCCTTTTGGCCGGCCAAAGCCGCATCGAGCAGACCCCTACCCGCGACCGGCTGCAACTGGGCTTCGGCCCGATCGACGGCATGAAGGTCGAGTACCAGATCCCGAAGGAGGCGACCGGCGATCGCGGTATTCTGTCGAAATCGAATACGGCAACGCGTTCGGCGATCCTGCGGGTCAGCAATCTGACCAACGAGAGCTGGCCTTTGCGGGTGATCGGTCAGGTTCCGGTCACGCGCCAGGACGATCTCAAGATCGGCTGGTCGTCCACGCCCGAACCCACGACGCAGGACCGCGACGGCCAGCGCGGGATTCTGGAATGGGATTCGACCATCGCGCCGGCACAGGTTCAGGACATCTCGCTCACTATCGATCTGAACTGGCCGGACGGAATGTCGATTCTCGGCAATTACTAAGTCCCGCCATTCCCGAGACCCCCGCGATCAGGATACCGGATCGGGCTTCACGGCCCGATTTCATGTCCACAATGCCTCGCGCGGGGCCTAGGGTGCGGCAGAAGCTCTAGCCCCACGGGATCCTATCCCGTAGCAGCCGGCAGAACGGGCGTGATTGGCGGCAGCCCCGTCGCGCTTCCGCCCGTCGCGGTTCCCGCAATGTCGCTGGGACGGCCATGCGGCCCGAAGGCGAGGCGTCCCTCCTTGGCGGGAAGGGCGAGCGGCGCGACCTCTTCGAAGGTAACCATCGCCCGCCCGCCTTTGAGAAAGCGCAGCACCCAGGACAGCAGCTCGCCCGAGGGCCCCGCCATGACGCCGCGCACCGTTTCCTTGTCGCCTTGGGCGAAAAGCGCGGCGTGAAAGCCCTCGCGCAGGGTCTTGAGGCCCGGCCCGTCGCCGGCCTGCTCGCGCCATGCGCCCAGATGATCCGCAAGTGACTCCTTGATCTCGGTTCCCCATAGCTCGCCATAGCCGCGGTTCGACATCGCGATCATGCCGTTGCTGTCGAAAACCGCGACCGCATTGGCGAGCGTATCCAATACCTCCTTGTTCAGCGACAAATCGGCGCGGAACTTGCGGGTCAGCGAGATTTCCGAGGTGATATCCTCGAACAGAAAAGCAATCGCGCCGTCGGGATGGGGCCGTCCGGTCACGCGGTAGGTCTGTCCGCCGGGGAGCGACCATGTTTCGACGTGATGACCCGAAGCCGCCGCCGTCTCGAGCGAGCTCATGCGGTTGCGCCAGCTGCGGTAATCCTTGGGCTCCGGCACCATCCGCGCCTCGCGCAGACGGTCGAGAAAGGCGTAAAGCGTCGGGCGCGCGGTCAGAAAGCCCGCCGACAGCGTGGTCAGATCGATCAGCGAGGGGTTGAACAGCTGCAGCCGCCGGTCGCGGTCGAAAATCGCAAGGCCGATCGGCAGATCCGCGAAAGTCTTGGTCAAAGTATGGACGAAATCGCGCAGGCTGCGCTCGGCGCGCACGGCCGTATCGGCAGGAAGCGCCATGCCGACGACATGATCGCCGACAACGCGCCCGTGGCATTCGTACCAAAGCGTCTGGCCCCGATCCTCGATCTGGGCGCGGCGCGGCGCATCGGAGGAACCGGCACGCACCGGCAGGTCGATCAGCCGAGGCAGAGGCCAGACGGTCTGGCCTTCGGCCTGCCGTTCGGCGATCTGGATATAGGCCGAATTGGCCCAGGTCACCATACCGTCCGCATCCTCGCGCCATGCCAGCATGGGTGAGCGGTCCATGGTGTTGCGCAACATTTCCAGCTCTTCTTCCATGGCGGAAAGCGTCAGCGAATCCACCACGATCCCCGCATTTTCCGAGGTCGGATCGTTCAGCGTGACGCGGATGAAATGGTTGTCGAGCTGTTCGATCAGAACCCGCAAGCGCCGGTGCCCCGCGCGGGTATCGCCCCCGATCTCGATCCGCCCGTCCTCTTCGAGATGGGCAAGGGCATCCCCCGCCTCGGGGAGCCGCATCGAGACCCAAGCCATCAGCCGCTGCCACTCTCCCTCGCCCGGCAGAAGGTCGAGCAAGGCCCGCGCGGGGGCCGTCCCGTCCACCAGCTTGTTGTTGCGAAACAGCAGGGCCAGAGGCTCGACGTCACGGTCAAGCCGCCCGCCTTTGGGCGATTTTCCTTGTGATCTGCCCTCCATCGTCATGATGAAAAGGACAGCGGCGATCACCGCACAAACACTGACCCCGAGCGCCAATAAGAGAGTCGTCACCATCTGCTTCGGTCCCCCATTTCATCAAAGCCCTAGCAAATGCGGGTTAAAGAAGGGTTAACCGGCGCCGGAAGGAAGGCCGTGACGGGGCGATCAGCTCTCGATTTCGGGATTTTCGCCCAGAGCGCCGCGCATATCGGCCTCGATCCGGTCGCGCGGCCATGTCACGGTCACCACGGCACCCTTGCCCGAATTGGCAAAGGCCAGATGCGCGCCCGAGCGCTCCAGAAGCGCCTTGGCGATAAAAAGACCCAAGCCCATCCCGTCATATCCGCGGCCGTCCTCGGCCCGGGGACGCGTGGTGAGAAAGGGGCTGCCGAGACGCGGCATCAGCGCCGGCGGATAGCCCGGGCCGTCATCGGCAATCTGCAAGATCAGCTGGCTTGGCGTCCAGTCGGCGGAAACCGTGACGCGACTACCGGCGAAATCGACCGCATTCTGGATGAGGTTGCGCAATCCATGCACCACGGCCGCATCGCGCAGGACCGTCTGCTCTGGCTCGCTCACGACGATATCGACGATGATGCCGCGCTCCATATGCGGGCGGGCGGCCTCGGCGAGCATGCTTTCGAGCGGCGCGGCGCGGATCAGCAGATCGTCCCTGCCCGCGCGACCCATGGATTTGAGGATCGTACTGCAGCGGTCCGCCGATTGGCGCAGAATGGCAAGATCCTCGGCAATATCGGGGCGCTCGGGCAGAAGATCCGAAAGTTCGTCGACCAGCTCGGCGCTGACCAGTTTGATCGTCGCAAGCGGCGTGCCCATCTCGTGGGCCGCGGCGGCGACCACCCCACCCAGATGCTGGAGTTTCTGCTCGCGCTCGAGCGCCATCCGCGCCGCGAAAAGCGCGTTCGAGGTCGTGACCAGATCGCTCGAGACCCGATGCGCATAGGCCGAAAGAAAGACCACCCCGATCACGATCGCGACCCAATGGCCGAATTGGTAGGGCTCGTCCAAGGCCAAAGTCCCGCCGCCCTCGTAACTCAGCGGCTCGGCCACCAGACCCGCAATCGTCACCATCACTAGCGAGGCCAACCCGAGCGCGATCATATGTCGCGCCGGAAGCGAAGTTGCCGCAATTGTGACCGGAGCGAGAACCAAAAGCGCGAATGGATTGGTCATTCCGCCGGTCAAAGCCAGAAGCGTCGCGATCTGCCAAAGATCAAAGCCGAGCTGAAGCGCTGCCTCGCGGTCCGAGACCCGATGGGCGGGGCGCCATGACAGCCAGATATTCAGTAGTATTGTCAATGCGATAGTCGACAGGACCGGTACCAGAGGCACATAGACCCCGATCAAAAGCGCCGCCGCGACCGCGCCAAGCTGGCCGCAAACCGCAACCCAGCGCAGCAGCAAAAGCGTCCGGAGCCGGATCGGCTCGGGCGCCGGTTGGCCCGGCAGCATGGTTATCCGGCGGGAAACGAGTTCGAGAGGCAAGGGGCGGCTCCGGTTCTAGGACGGCACGGGGCATTGATACTGACGGCCGGATAAGCAATCAATGCGCCCGCATTCGATAGGAGTATGACATGGCCGCCGATAAACGGATTCTGGCTTTGGGCGCTGTCGCAGCGGTGCTTGTTCTGGTCACGGGTGGCCTGTGGCTATCCAAAGCGAAATCGGGCGACGAATTTGCGCAATGCCGCAAATCGGTTGTCGCCGGCGGTATGGAATCCTTCGGCACGCCCTTTACCCTGACCGACGAGAACGGCACGCGGGTCACGGATAAAGAGGTCTTCACCGAACCGACGCTGCTTTATTTCGGCTATACTTTCTGCCCCGATGTCTGCCCGCTCGATGCCGCGCGCAATGGCGAGGTTACGGCCTTGCTCGAGGACAAGGGCATGTCGATCAATCCGGTCTTCGTGAGCGTCGATCCCGCCCGCGATACGCTCGAGGTACTGCGCAGCTTTACCGATGCGATGCATCCGCGCATGGTCGGCCTGACCGGCTCGGCCGAGGAAATCGATGCGGTCGCCAAAGGCTGGCGGACCTATTACAAACTCAACAATCAGGATGATGCCGAGAACTATCTCGTGGATCACATGACCAATACTTTCCTCGTCATGCCCGGTCAGGGCACGGTGGAATTCTTTGGACGTGACGTCACCCCCGAAGATATGGCAGCGCGCGTCGGTTGTTTCGTCGAAGCTGCCGGATAAGCGGCCGCAAACTTTGACGGGAAGGGCCGGCGTCTTTAAAACAATCGGCAAGAGCCTGTGCGCATTGCCCATTTGCGGACCCGCCCTGTCCCGTCACATCGTGAAAGATCCCTAACCGTGAATACAGTTGAAATCGGTCCCGATCCCAGCCTGCTTCTTGTCGATGACGACGAGGTCTTTCTGACGCGCTTGAGCCGCGCCATGGAAAAGCGCGGCTTTGACGTTGTTGCGGCTCCTTCGGTGGCGGCAGCGCGTGCGGCGGTACTCGCCCGCCCTCCGGCTTATGCCGTGGTCGATTTGCGGCTCGAGGACGGCAACGGCCTTGATGTGGTCGATGCCATTCGCGAAGCCCGCGTCGACGCGCGTATTGTCGTTTTGACCGGTTATGGCGCGATTGCGACTGCGGTGGCTGCCGTGAAAATGGGCGCGACCGATTATCTTTCCAAACCCGCCGATGCAGATGATGTCACCCGCGCCCTCCTGGCACGCGGTGAAACATTGCCGCCGCCGCCCGAAGCGCCAATGTCGGCCGATCGCGTGCGTTGGGAACATATTCAACGTGTTTTTGAACAATGCGAACGTAATGTCAGCGAGACCGCGCGCCGTCTTCACATGCATCGCCGGACCCTCCAGCGGATTTTGGCCAAGCGCAGTCCCAAATAAATCAATTCTATTGCAATTCCCTGAAAGGGCGTAATATCAAATTACACAACCTATTATTCCGGGATTTGGAATGCCTATTGATCTTGACGCTCTTTCGTTGAGCGAACTGCGCGACCTGCGCAACAAAGTCGAACGCGCGATCTCTTCTTACGAAGACCGTCGCCGCAAAGAAGCAATGGCGGCTATTGAAAGCGCCGCCCGCGAGCATGGCTTCAACCTCGCCGAGCTCACCGGTATCAAACTGTCGAAATCGAAAGTTGCCGCCAAATACGCCAACCCCGAAGACGCCAGCCAGACCTGGAGCGGTCGTGGTCGCAAGCCGCGTTGGGTGCAAGAGCACCTCGACAATGGCAAGCCGATGGGCGAGTTGGAAATCTGATTGAAATCCCACCAAGCGGTGGGATTTTTCTTTTTAGATCGGGAATTGGACGGCCTTTAACCGCCGTCCATTCCACGAATGATATCATTGAATCTTTGCAAGAATGCCGCGCGCGCTTCTGCTGGCGGACGCAGGCGGATTGTCAGGCCGGCAGCAATATCCCCGCCGATTGTCGGGAATAGCTTTCTGGCTTCTTCCGGCGAGAATCCGGCAATCTGGATTGCCTCCATCCGCGCCGAGATCCGGTCGGCCTGTTTGATCGAGCGCTTGATCGCCACGGGGATTTGCGCGGGCAATCCGAAACGGCGATGCACGGCCGCGGCGATACGCGCCTCCATTTCGCCATATTCGGAACCCAGCGCCGACTTTACCGGCGAGATCATATCCCCGATCACATATTCGGGAGAATCATGAAGCAATGCCGCCAAGCGCCAGCGAATTGCCCCGTCGGGATTGAGCAGAGTGAATATCTCTTCGACCAATATCGAATGTTCCGCGACGTTATACGCCCAATCACCTCTGGTCTGACCGTTCCAGCGGGCAACGAAAGCAAGGCCGTGGGCAATATCCTCGATCTCGATATCGACGGGCGTCGGATCAAGCAGATCAAGCCTGCGCCCAGACAGCATTCTCTGCCATGCCCGTTTCGGCTGCGATGCCATGTCGATCTCCTTAAAGCTGCGTTCTGAATAGGGAACATTCGTTAAAGAATAGTTCACCTTCAAATCCGCAATCCCGTGCACGAAACAAAAGGGCCGCGCCCTTGAATGGCGCGGCCCCGATGAATTGCCGTGACGTCACATTACGACAGCGGCTGGTTCGCCGGCACTTCGTTCTGCGCGCGGCGCTGGATTTCCTGACGGTAGAGCGCGACGAAATCGACCGGATCCATGTTGAAGGCCGGGAAGCCGCCGTCGCGGGTCATGTCCGAGATGATGCGGCGCACGAAGGGGAACAGGATGCGCGGGCATTCGATCAGCAGGAACGGATGCATCTGGTCTTCCGGCACGCCCTCGATGTGGAAGATCCCGCCGTAGTCCAGCTCGCACAGAAACAGCGGGGTCTTGTCGGCGGCATTGGTCGAGGTCACGCGGAATTTCGTAATGACTTCATACTGGTTCTCGGTCTGGCGCTTGCGCGCGTCGAGGCTGACCTGAACGTTGATCTCGGGCTGGACCTCGCCACCCGGCGCGCCCTTCTGGGCCACGGCATTCTCGAAGGAGAGGTCGCGGACATATTGGGTCAGGATCTGCATGCGAACCGCTGCGGGCTGCGCTTGACCGGCTGCCGCGCCGTTCGGGGTATCGTCGCTCATTACTATCCTCCTTGGATTTCACAAGGTTCTAGCACTGCACAACGAGGCGCTCAATGCTGCGTCCAGCCGGAATTTCCGTTGCTGTTGCCGCGATCGCGACCACTGCCGTTCGCTCCGTCGGCGCCCGGACGCGGCAGGCCGACATCGGACGGCGGCACATAGGGGTCGTCCTGAATGACATATTCGCCATCGATCACGCCGGCATCGTGGTAGCGGCTTTGCGCGCCGCCGAAACCGAAGCTCGCGCCCGTCACGGTTGTGCGCGCCGCGATCTGCTTCACGATCTGTTTACGCAGCGGCGGGATCAGCAAAAGTCCCGCCAGAAAATCGGTGAAAAAGCCCGGCACGACCAGCAGGACGCCCGCGATCATCAGCAGCGTCCGGTCGGCCATCGGCGTCGTCGTCCCGCGCATTTGCTGCAACGATTGCTGGAGATCCATCGCCGCCTGCGCGCCCTGATGGCGGATCAGCGCCATACCCGCGATACCGGCGAGAAACAGCCACGCCAGCGTCGCCAAAACGCCGATTTCACCGCCGATTATGACGAAAAGCGCGATCTCTATGATGGGCAGCAACATAAAAACCCAGGAAAGGCGCATTTTTCATCTCCTTTGTCGAAGCAACTTCGACTGAATTCACAGCCGAAACTAGACTTGTCGCGACCTGAACCCTACATAGAGAGTGATCCCGCCAAAACCAACCGTCCTGCCCTCAGGAACTCACCACTCACGTTACTCCGGCCAAGGTTAACAGATGTCGAATGCCTTTCTGCAACTTCTCGTGCTGGCCGCGATCGCGGTTTTCCTGATCATGCGCCTGCGCAACGTCCTCGGCTCGCGCGATGGTTTCGAGCCGAGCCAGAACGAGCAGCAGGCACAGCAGCCGCGCCGCAATTTCGACGTGATCGAGGGGACCGCCAACCAGGAGGACGGCGATATCGCCGACCATGCCGAGCCGGGTAGCGCCGCCGCCAACGCGCTCAAGGCGATGCGCCGCGTCGAGCCCGATTTCGAGGTCGGACCGTTCCTTTCGGGCGCAAAGGGCGCTTACGAGATGATCCTTCTCGCCTTTGAGCGCGGGGATATTTCCGATGTGCGCGCCTTCCTTGCGCCGCAGGTGGCCGAGGCTTTCGACAGCGTGATTGCCGACCGCAAGGCCAAGGGCCTCGTAACCGAAGCCAATTACCTCGGCACCCGCGAAACCGCGCTGGCCGCCGCAGAATTCAACCCCGCGACAGGCCTTGCCGAGATCACCGTGCGCTTTGTCGGCGAACTCAGCCTTGTCGTGCGCAATGCCGCGGGCGAGATTGTCGAAGGCGATGCCAAAACCTCGCGCAAACAGCGCGACAACTGGACCTTTGCGCGCCATATGGGCCAGTCCGATCCGAACTGGCAACTCGTCGCTACGGCCTGAACCATGAGCCGCAAGCGGGGTCTTTCGGCCGAAGACAAGGCACTATGGTCCCGTGTCGCGGCGACGATCGCGCCGATGCAGCCTTTGCGCAAGGATCCCAAGCCGGAGCCTCCGCCCAAGCCCGCAAGCGTGATTGCGAAAGCCGCAGCCGCCTTTGCTCCGGCCCCGCTGCCGCCGTCCTTCCGGATCGGCGGTTTTTCCGTGCCGTCGGAGCCTCTGGGCCGCAATCCCCGCATCAATCAGGATCTCGCGCCCAAACCGGGCGAGCGTCTCGCCGCCCAGCCCCTGCGCATGGATGCCAAGACACATCGCCATATGACGCGCGGCAAGCTGCGTCCCGAGGCGCGCATCGACCTTCACGGCATGACGCTGGCCGTGGCCCAGCCCGCGCTGATCAATTTCGTCATGGGCGCGCATAGCCGCGGCAGCCGTCTGGTTCTTGTGATCACGGGCAAGGGCAAAGCGGGAGGCCCCGATGCGCCTCTGCCGATCCGGCCGGGCGCGCTGCGTCACAACGTGCCGCACTGGCTGCAGATGATGCCGCTGGCACCCTTGGTCCTTCAGGTCACCCCCGCGCACCGCAGCCACGGCGGCGAGGGCGCCTATTACGTCTATCTGCGGAAGTAATCCGCCGCATATTGATCGGGCAGCAGCACGACCTGCGCCGCGCGCTCGACCGTCAGCGCCGCCCCAGTAAACAGCCCGACACGCCCGCCCGCATCATTGGCGAAGGCAGAACCGATATCGCCGGCCCGTGTCAGGATCGACAGCAGCGCGGGAGAGCTGGCCGCATCGAAATGGCCGCTGCCGGTATTGAATGCGGCCGTATCGACCAGCATCACCTCGAGATCAGAGACCCGCCGCGCGTCCTGCAAGCTGCCCAGACGCACCGGCTCGCCCGACAGACGCGCCGAAAGCTGCAACGCGCTATCCTTGGAGGAGGTGAAAATCAGGAAGGGCTGGGGCAGCTTGCCGATCGCCTTGGCCTGCATGCGGAAAACATCGACATCGATATCGGGCGAGAACAGCACCACGCCGCCGATCTTGTCGAGTTCCTTGCGTTTGCCGCCGATCGCCATCTGGCGCAAGGTCTCCATCACCAGTTCGGTGCCCATGGAATGCCCGACCAGCACGACCTGACGTGCCCCGGCCGCTTGGGTATCCTCGATCATCTGTTGCAGCCCGTCGCGTGAAAACAGCACGGAATCGCGATCGGCCGCATAGGCCAGCGTCTGCCCGCGCGAGGGCCATGCGAAGTGCATATAGGTGCCCGGCATATCCAGATCATGCGCGAATTGCGCGAAGCGATAGAGCCCCTCGGCGAAGGTGTTGTTGTAGCCGTGAACGAAAATCACCGCGTCCCCGTCGCTTTGCACCTGCGGATTGCGCAGCTGCTCGCGCACCGCCTGACGGAAGCCCTCGCGGGTGGGATAGGACAGGCGCTGCGTCGTGAGGAAGTCGGTTTGCGGATTTGCGGGCTGGTCCTTGACGGGGAATTTGATGGTCCCGACCTTGCGTTGCGGCGGAACCGAGACATCGACCCGCCCGTAGCGTACCTCTTCGCTGCGCTCCGGCCCTTCAGAGGCGCGGGTGGTGCCGACCAGAATTTCCTGCACCTCGCCGACAGTAGCGGCAGAGGGATCAACCCTGACCTCGCCGCGCGGCGCGCAGGCTGACAGAATGATAACAAATGAAATCAGATACTTGCGCAAATCGACGCTCCCGCCAGCCTGTCTGGACATACCATGCCAAAGCCGGCTCCGGTTGAAAACCGAAATTCGCGCAACCTGAAAGCGTCAAAGGCAGGGACGCGCATTCCGCCCTGCGCGCGCGATCGGGCAGAAGGGAAGGCACCAAAGCGCCTTCCCTTGCAGCACTTACAAAACGTAGCGCGACAAATCGCTCGAGCGCGACAGATCGCCCAGATGCTTCTCGACGAAAGCGGCATCGACCTGAACCGCCTCGCCCGAACGGTCGGGCGCGCTGAAGGAGAGCTCTTCGAAGACGCGCTCGATCACGGTGTAAAGACGGCGCGCCCCGATATTCTCGACCGATCCGTTCACATCCGCGGCGATCCGCGCCAAAGCGGCGATCCCGTCGGCAGTGAAGGTGACGGTCACGCCCTCGGTCGCCATCAGCGCGGTATATTGGCGCGTCAGGGCATTGTCGGTTTCGGTCAGGATGCGGACGAAATCCTCTTCGGTCAAAGCGCGCAGCTCGACACGGATCGGCAGGCGGCCCTGAAGCTCGGGCAGCAGGTCCGAGGGTTTCGAGATATGGAAAGCGCCCGATGCGATAAACAGGATATGGTCGGTCTTGACCGGCCCGTATTTGGTCGAAACCGTCGTGCCCTCGATCAGCGGCAGCAGGTCGCGCTGCACGCCTTCACGCGAAACATCGCCGCCCCGAACATCAGAGCGCGCGGCAACCTTGTCGATCTCGTCGATGAAAACGATGCCGTTCTGCTGGACCGATTCCAGTGCGGCCTCTTTGACGACCTCGTCATCCAGCAGCTTGTCGGCTTCTTCCGAAATCAGCAGCTCGTAGCTGTCGGCCACCGTCACCTTGCGGCGCACGCGACGACCGCCGAACGCCTTCATCAGGCTGCCCAGATCCATCATGCCGCCCATCGCACCCGGCGGCTGGCCGGGGATCTCCATCGCGCCGAGCGGGTTGGAATTGTCCGTGACCTCCAGCTCGATCTCGGTCTTGTCCAGCTCGCCGCGCTTGAGCTTGTCGCGGAACATCTCGCGGGTCTGCTCGCGGGCGTTCTCGCCTGCCAAAGCGGCCACGACGCGGTCCTCGGCGGCCTGATAGGCCTTTGCCTTGACCTCCTCGCGCATACGGGTGCGGGTCTCGACGATGGCGGCATCGGTCAGATCGCGGATGATCTGCTCAACATCGCGGCCGACATAGCCGACCTCGGTGAATTTCGTCGCTTCGACCTTGAGGAAAGGCGCACGCGCCAGCTTGGCCAGACGGCGCGAGATCTCGGTCTTGCCGACGCCGGTCGGCCCGATCATCAGGATGTTCTTGGGATAAACCTCGTCACGCAGGTCGTCGCCCAACTGCTTTCGGCGCCAACGGTTGCGAAGCGCAACGGCAACGGCGCGCTTGGCGTCTTTTTGCCCGATGATGAAGCGGTCCAGCTCGCTTACGATCTCGCGCGGGGTGAGGTCAGTCATAGTGCACCTTTTGCATAGGGAGGCAGGCGGTCCTTGCCCGGGAAATCGGGCAAAACGCGCATCAGTCGGGCCCGCAAAGGAACCCACCACGCGCCCAAAGCGGTAACCGCACCGCCGATCAGGATCAGGACCACGGGCCAGTCCAGCCCCTCGCCGCTCCGCGACGCAAGCGCCCAGATCAGCCAGGCCAGATAGCCGAGGCCCGCAGTCAGAAAACTGCGCCGGTCGATGACCAGCGCGAAAATGGTCATCACGACCAGAACGCATGCCATTGCGACAAACTGCGCCGCGCCGACCAACCCCAGCGCGGTCTGCGCCAGAGTATTAACGATCGCGGGCGCAGCCAGCAGATGCAGCCAAAAGGCCGAGGCCGAATAGCGCCCCAGGCGATGGGGGTCGCGCATATCGAACCACAGCCCTGCCGCCGCAGCCGCCAGACCGAAGACCAGCGTCGTGAAGGCCAGCCGCGAGCCCTGCCAGAGGTCGAACATCACGTCGAAATCCTGGCGGCCCAGAAAAGCCATCGTCTCGTATGGCGCCGCCACGGCCAGCATCACCATCAGCCCGCTCAAGCCGATTAGCAGCATGGTGAAGGGCAGGCGGAAGATGCGGTACCACAGAAGCAGTGCCGCCAATGTTCCGCCGAAGACCGTCAACAGGCTGCCGCGCAGACCGGTCTGTGTCGTCATGTTCGACAAGACCAGCCAGCCCAGCAGCACAAGAACCGCGAGGGCATAGCCGCAAACCAGCACGATCGACGGCAGGACCATCCGCCGCTTCAGGGTGAAGTAGCGCGCAAGCCCCATGCTCAGCACGATGCCGACAATGCTCAGGACCAAGGCATCCCCGCTCATCGCGGCCAATCCCATGATCCCGGACATCAGGATGAGCAGCCCGACAGAGATGAAAATCTCGGCAAAACCGCGAAACAGCTCGAAGGCCTCGTCATCGCGGGCAGGGGCACCGGCCAATCGCTGCGCGGCCAAAGCCTGCACAGAGGCCGCCTGCGCCTCGCTCACCATGCCGGCCGCCACTGCCGCCCGCAAATCACCCTGCGTCACTTCCACCATCAGCCGGTTACCTCCGCGCCCGATCTTTCATGCCGAAATATCCCGGGGGAGTCCGCAGGACGGGGGCAGAGCCCCCATCATGCATCCGAACCCAGAACTTCGACGGTCAGGTTTCCATTGGTATAGACGCAGATGTCCGAGGCAATCTTCATCGCCTTGCGCGCGATGGTCTCGGCATCCTCGCCGCCCTCCATCAGGCCGCGCGCCGCAGCCAAAGCGTAGTTCCCGCCCGAGCCGATTGCCGCGACATCATGTTCGGGCTCGAGCACATCGCCCGCGCCGGTCACCACGAAAATATCGACGCCGTCGGTGACGATCAGCATCGCCTCGAGGTTGCGCAGATATTTGTCGGTGCGCCAATCCTTCGCCAGTTCGACGCAGGCGCGCGCCATCTGGCCGGGCAGGGCCTCCAGCTTCTTCTCCAGCCGCTCCAGCAGCGTAAAGGCATCCGCGGTCGAGCCCGCGAAACCCACCACCACATCGCGCCCGCCGGGCGAGAGCCGGCGCACTTTGCGCGCGGTGCCCTTCATCACGGTCGGCCCGACGCTCACCTGTCCGTCACCCGCGACCACAACGCGGCCGTTGCGTCTGACCGCAAGGATCGTCGTGCCATGCCAACCGGGAAACTTGTCTTCCGCCATGCGATTAACTCCTTCGTTGGCTTTGAAATATGGCCGCACAGGGGCTTTCGCAAGCCGCCACCTCTGGCTAGAGTTCCCGTCATGAGCGAAATCAAGCGTCTGCGTGTCTATCTCGAAGCGCCCATGCTGGAAACGGCACGGGCCGGAACCTTCAACTTCCTCAATCAGGTCAAGGCCGCGGTCACCGAGGCCGGATGGGAACTCGAATGGCGCGAAACCGGCGCCATTGCCCGCAACGAAGCCCCCGCTGAATCCGGCTATGCGTTGTTTCACGCCGAAGCCCCGACCCATGCGCGCGCGCTCAGCTTCCGGCGCGCCTATTTCTACCCGTTCTGGCAGATCGAGCCGCATCAGCAACGCTGGCGCTTCCATGTCGCGACCGAGACTTTCGCGCCGCAGGAACATGCCGTGCAGGAGGCCGAGAGCTTCACCGCCAAGCTCCGCGCCCGCGTCGCCCCCGGCAAGACCGCCAGCAGGGGCAATTTCGTGCTGATCCCGCTCCAGGGCCGCATCCGCATCTGCCGCTCGTTCCAGACCATGAGCCCGATCGACATGGTCGCGGCCGTTGCCGAAACCGGCCGCCCCGCCATAGCCACCCTGCATCCGGGCGAGGATTACTCGTCAAGGGACCGCGAGGCGCTGGACGAGCTGGCGGCGCGCTTCCCCAATCTGACCATCGGCGGCCAGACGGCGGCGCTTTTGCCCGAATGCGCCTTTGTCGCGACCCAAAACAGCGCCGCGGCCTTCGAGGGTTTTCTCTTCGACAAACCCGCCGTTCTCTTCGGCCAGTCCGATTTCCACCATATCGCGCTGAATGTGGCCGAGCTCGGGGCCGCGCAGGCGCTGGCGCTCGCGCCGCATTACCGGCCCGATTTCGCGCTTTATCTGTTCTGGTTCCTGCGCCGCATGGCCGTGAATGCCACCGCCCCCGATGCGACCGAACAGATCCGCACCGCAATGAGAAGGGGCGGCTGGCCCATCTGACCGCCGCCCCCTGATTGTCCGCCCTTTCGGGCGCTCGCCTTCACGTGGAACAGATGCCGGCGACGCATGCGCCGGCATTTTCATGCTCCGGCCGGATCCGTTCAGATCGAATCGTCGATCCAGGCCTTGAGTGCCGCTTTCGGCGCAGCACCGATCTTGTTCGAGACGACTTCGCCGTCCTTGAACAGGAACAGCGCCGGAATGCCGCGCACGCCGAGGGCGGCAGGGCTCTCGGGGTTCTCGTCGACATTGACCTTCACGATCTTGACCTTGTCGCCATATTCGGCGGCAAGCTCTTCGAGCGACGGGCCGATCATGCGGCAGGGGCCACACCATTCCGCCCAGAAGTCGACGACGACGGGGACAGAGGATTGTTTGACTTCGATATCGAAGCTCGCATCGGTAACGGCGGTCGTGGCCATCTGAAACTCCTGTTTCCCATCCGGACGCACCGGATCAATTCTGTTGGTAAAGAGCTAGGAGCCGAACAGCCTCTGGTCAACCCCGACCAGCGATTGATCGAGCAGGTCGTCCCCGATCACCTCCATCCGCCGCGCCTTTGTCCACAGTACCGCAACCGCAACCGCGCGGTCGGGATAGATCTGGCGCAGCGCGGCGCGATAGGCGGCAAGCTGGCGCAAAATCCCCAAAGGCGTGGCGGCTGGACCCTCGGGAACCTCGCGGTTCGACTTGAAATCGACCGCCAGCACCCGCGCCGGCGTCACGATCAGGCGGTCGACCGCGCCGGTGATCACGCCGAAATCGGGGAGTTCGCCGACCAGAGAAACTTCGCGCAGAACCACCGCATCCGCAGGCAGATCGAAGACTTCACCCAATTCGGGCGCGCCGACGACATCCGCAGCCTCGGTCAGAAGCTCGGCGAGGGTCTCGTCATCGGGCAGGCCGCCTTCTTCGTTCGACAGGATGTCGCGGGCCAATTGCTCCCATTCGTCGGGGTCATGGTCGGGCAGATGTTCGAGCAGCAGGTGAAGCCGCGTCCCCGCCAGCATCGCCGCCGCGATATCGCCTTCGACATCCGAGGGTGCGCCGATCACCTTGGCCCCGCCAAGCGCGGTCGCAGCCACCGGACGCGGCGGGCGGCTGCGGGTCTGGGCGGGTTGGCGCAGCCAGTCAGGCTCGGCAATGACGACCTCTTCGCGCGGCGCGGTCTCGGGGGCGCTCTCGGGCCAGTCGCCGTGGCTGAAGCGGCGGATCTCGCCGCCGAAAGGCGCTTTGTGACGGCTTTCGACCATGCCCTCCAGACGCGCCAGCCCGTCGCCGACCTGCGCGTGCCAGCTGTCTTCGCCCAGTCCGACCTCGCCCGCCGCCGCGACGATCAACCATGTCTCGGCTCGGGTCAGCCCGACATAAAGCAGGCGTTTGCGCTCGAGGATCTGGCGCTCGGTCTGCTCGGCGGCGAGGGTCGCGATATCGGCGGGCCGCTCGTCCTTGCGGCCGCGCCAGACCGGTGCCGCACCCGGCACGCGCATGATCTGCGCCTCGCGCGGGGCACGGCGTTTGGCGGCATCGGGCATGATCACGATCGGGCTTTCGAGCCCTTTGGAGCCGTGAACCGTCATCACGCGGATCAGCCCCTCGCCCTCTTCACTGGCCGAGCCGGCCTGACGGCGGACCTCGACCTCGTCTCCCTCGAGCCAGACCAGAAACCCCGTCAGCGAGGGCACGTCGGAGCCCTCGTAGACCAAGGCCTGCGACAGCAGCTCGTCGATACCGTCCTCGGCCTCGGGACCCAACCGCGCGATCAGCTTTTCGCGGCCGTTATGGCGGATCAGCAGGCGCGAAATCATGTCGTAGGGCCGCATGAAGCCGGTCTGGCCCATCAGGTCGGACAGGATCTCGACCGCTTGGCGATGGTCGGATTCGCGCAGGCGCTGCCAGAGATAGGCCTTGCCCTCGCGCCCGACCGCGAGGCGGTAAAGGTCATCCTCGGAAAGGCCGAAAAGCGGCGAGCGCAAAGCCTCGGCCAGCGCCAGATCGTCTTCGGGCGTGGCCACCACCGCCAGCGTCGAGCGGATGTCCATCACCGCCAGCTCGGCCGCCAGCTTGAGCCGGTCCGCCCCCGCCACCGGCAGCCGCGCGGCTTTCAGCGCGCCAATGACCTCGGCGAAAAGATCCGAGCGGCGCTGGACGAGGATCAGCACGTCGCCAGCGCGAATGCGGCGGATCTTGTTGGTCTTGGCATCGAAAATCGGCTGGCCCAACATCCCCGCGATCCCTTCGGCAATCGCACGCGCCAGCTCGGATGTTTCCGAGTTTTCCGCCCCCTGATCGACCGGATCGGTCCAGTCGCCCGGCTCGGGTGCATCGGGTTTGGGAATTGCCGGCCACAGATCGACGCGGCCGGGAAGGGCGGTCCGAAAAGCGATATGGCGCGGCGGATCGCCCAAGCCCCGCGCCGCATCGCCCGCAAAAACCGCATCCACCGCCGACAGGATCGCAGCCGAAGAGCGGAAGGAATGGCGCAGTTCCAGCACCTGCATCGGGCGGCCGACGGCCTCGAACGCCTCGGAAAAACCCTGACGGCGCTCCTCGAAAACCGCGATATCCGCGCCTTGGAAGGAATAGATCGACTGTTTCGGGTCGCCCACGACGAAAAGCGTGCGCTCGTCATCGGCCCGCGCGCCGTCGCCGGAGGTGAACTCGTCGGTCAGCCGCTGGATCACCTGCCATTGCTCGGGCGAGGTATCCTGAGCCTCGTCGACCAGAATGTGGTCAATCCCGCCGTCCAGCCGGAAGAGCACCCATTGCGCCATCGAGCTTTCCGACAAAAGCGCCGCCGTTTTTCCAATGAGATCGTCGAAATCGAGCCAGCCCGCCCCGCGTTTCGCCGCCTCGTAGCGCAGATGGAACGCATGGCCGAACCGCTGCAGCGCCAGCGTGCGCTCGGCATGGGAAAGCGCGAGGCGCTGCGCCCGCGCCCCCTCGACCCGTGCCATGAGATGATCGAGATCGTCCATGAAGGGCGCACAGGCCCCGCTGCGCAGCCCTTTGGTCGGGAAGCTGCCGATCTTGGCTGTAAACGGCTCTTTCGCGCCCGATCCGGTCAGCAAAACCCCTTCGAGAATGGTGAGCTCGGCCATTGCGGGCGCGGCCCAATCGCCATCCGACAGCTTGGCGGCGGCCTTGCTGTCATTGGCGCCGCTGGCCGCGAGAAGGGGGATGATTTTTGTGATCACATCGGCATTCCCGCCGACGAAAACGTCGCGTTTCAGATCGGCCCAGCCGAAACCCGCCTCCAGCCCGGCCATCTCCCAGACAGCCGCGGCATCGGGCGGGGCGTCGAAGCCCTCGAGACCGGCCAGAAAACCGTCGATCTGCTCGCCCGATTGCAGCGTCAGAAGGTCCTGCAGCTCTGGCGCATCCTCGCGCGCCATATCCTCGATGATTTCGGCGCGGATCAGCGTGCCCGTGCGGTCGTCGAGCTCAGAAAAGCCGTGCGGAACGCCGGCCTCGAGCGGAAAGCGCCGCAAAACGCCCGCGCAAAAGCTGTGGATCGTCTGGACCTTGAGGCCCCCCGGCGTCTCGATCGCGCGGGCGAACAGGCGGCGGGCGGCGGGAAGATCGGGTTCTCCGACTTCGCCCAAAGCAGCCAGTTCCTTGCGCAAACCGGCCTCTGGCAGCATCGCCCATTCGCCCAGACGGCGCAAAAGCCGGTTCTGCATCTCGGTCGCGGCGGCCTTGGTATAGGTCAGACACAAGATGCGCTCGGGCGCGGTTCCGGCCAGCAAAAGCCGCGCCACGCGATCGGTCAGCACCCGTGTCTTGCCCGAGCCCGCATTGGCCGTCAGCCAGGTCGAGCGGCGCGGATCGGCCGCACGGACCTGTGCAAGCGTCGCCTCATCCATCGTCATGATCGCCAATCTTCTCGGGGGTCGCGGGTTCGGTGGGCGACCATTCGCCCAGCCGCGACAAGTGGTCGTAATCGCTGCCGTGAGAGCTTTGCTCCATCGCGAGGCGGGCGGTAAAGCCGCGCTCTCCCTGCAGGTATTTCGTGATCAGCGCGACGAAACCGTCCCATGTCTGATCCGCAAAGCCCAAGGGGAAATCGCGCGGCTCGGTCGCGCCCTCGCCGCCCAGCTGAATATAGCTGATGCCGGCAACCTCGGCCTGACCCAGCTTGTCGAAGGCACCGCGTTCGGCCAAAGCGGCTTCGAGCGGGAGCTGCTTGTCGAAATGCGCGATCTGCTTGTCGGTCGGCGGCTTGCCGGATTTGTAGTCGTAGATATGCACCCGCCCGTCGGGCAAAGTGTCGATCCGGTCGGGCCGCGCGGTCAGCGCGAAGTCAAAGCCCGCAACCACCGCCTTGCCGCGATTTTCGATCACGGTGGGCAGACTTCCGGCCCGCAGCCGCGCGGATTCGTCCTTGACCAGCTGGTCGGCGATCCCCGCGATCCGTGCCCGCCAGAAAAGCCGCGCCGAGGGCCAAGGCACCTCGGCTTCGAGCACCTCGTCGGTCTTGCGCATCAAAACGGCCTTGAGCGTCGCGGGATCGGTCGCATCGCCGCGCGCCTGCAAAAAGCCCTGAACGATGGCGTGCAGGACATTGCCGCGCTCGGCCGGATCGGGTTCGGCGCGCAGGGGCGGCAGGCGGTTCAGGCCCAGAACGCGGCGCGCATAGACGGCATAGGGGTCGCGGATCAGCGTGCGCACCTCGGTCACCGACATCACCTTGAGCGCGGGCGGCGGCGGGATCGGCGAGGGGCGCAAAGCCGCCGGACGCTTGTCGCGTGCACGGCCCTGAAGCGCCGCCAGATCAAGCCAATGCTGGCCGCGGTCGCGCATGCCGGCCAAGGCCTCCTTGCCGCGTTGCGCGGGCAGGCCACCCAAAAGGTTCACCAGCCGGTTCAGCCAGCGCGAGGGGATCGTCTCGGCCTCGGCATCGCGGCGCGCGCGGGTCAGGATGACTTGCGGCGAGGCGATCGCCTGCTGGAAGTCATGCGCGGCAAGGCCCACGCGCCGCTCGGGCAGGGTCAGCCCCGCCGCCAGACGCATCGGGCGCGACAGCCACGGATCGGGTTTGAGCGCCTGCGGCCAGCCGCCCTCGTTCAGGCCGGCAAGGATCAGCAGCGGGGATTTCTCGGTCCTCGCCTCGCGCGGGCCGCGGTAATGGATCAGCGGATGGGGGATCGCATCTTCGCGGACGTTCTGGTTGTTCATCTCGCGCGTCAAGAAGTCCGAAAACTCGCCCGGCCGCATGTCGTGGCCCAGATGGGCATGGGTCGAAAGATGGGCCAGAAGCGCCTTGGATTCGCGGCCCGGACGTTCCTTCCACAGCTCGGAATCCTCGGCAGTGCCGGCGGGACCGGCGGCGAGATCACCCGCCAGCGCCACCAGATCGGCCAGCCGTTGCGCCAAGGGACGCGGCGCGCGGTCTTCGCCCAAAGGCGCCAGACGCTCCATCGTGGCGGCCAGCCATTCGGCCCAGTCACGGCGGGTCTCGTCGCGTTTGCTGCCCCATTGGCGCATGAAGTCGCCATCGGGAAAGGCGGGACCGTGACGGCGCAGATCGAGTTCGAGATCGCGCGTCAGGCGCTGGTGTTCGCGCCGCATCTCTTTGCCCGAACCCGAATGGGCGAGCGGATGTTTGAGCAGCACCAGCAAGGCATCGACGGTCAGCGGCTGGCCGAAAAGCCCCGCGACATGCCGCAAAAACAGCCCCGGAGAGGTCAGCGACAACGGGCGGCCGGCGCTGTCGTCGGGGATGATGCTCCAACGGTCGAGCGCCGAGGTCACGCGCCTGAGCAGCCCGCGATCGGGCGAGAGCAGCGTCAGCTCGCGGCCCTCTTCGGCGGCTTCGCGCATGATCAGCGCAATCGCCTCGGCCTCCTCGCCCGGCTGCTCTGCCTCTATCAGGGTGATGCCGGCGGTGGGGCCGACGAGATCGCCCAGATCCGGCCCTTCGGCGATCCATTGATCGGTCACGGGGGCGGGGCGCAGCGCCAGAGACATCAGCCGGTTGCGCGCCGGATCGGGGGCGGAATGGGTCGCGGTCCAATCCCGCGGCGTCCCGAACTCGGCGATGAAGGGGGCGAAACGGGCCTGCGGGTGATCCTCGGCCCGCGTGTCGAGCATTTTCCAGACCGAAGCATCCTGCCAAGGGTCGTAACCCGGCAGAACCACCGCCCCCATCGGCAGCCGCGCCACCGCCATCATGAAATCGCGCGTCGCCCCGAAAGAGCCGGTCGAGCCCGCGACAACCACCGGATCTTGTGGAAGGTTGCGCCCATCACCCCAAGCCGTAGCCATCGCTTGGGCAGCATCGCGCAGCCGCGCCTCGGTATCTTGCGCGGGTCTCGCCATATAATAGCCGGTCGCGATCTTGAGAAACGCAAGCGAGCGCGCCCAGTGCTGGGCATGGTCGGAGGCGTCGATGCGGTCGAGATCGGCGGCATCCAACCCTTCGAGCTGCATTTCCGCCATGAGGTCGGACAGCGAGGCCGCAAGTTCGGGCACGGATTGCCCGCGCGCCAGATCGGGCTGGGCCTTGAGCACCGCATCGATCAGGCGGCCCAGCTCCAGCCGGCGCGCCAGACGCGCGGTGATCGCGCCACCGCCGATTGCCGTCACCTGCTCGATCTTCGGCAAAAAGCGCGGGCCGCGCGTCAGCAAAGCCTCGCGCAGGGCAATCGCCGTCCGGCCCGAGTTCACATAGACCGTGACGCGCGCCATCGCTTCGGGAGGGGTTCCCGCCATGCGCTCGATCAACCCGTCGGCAAGGGCTGCGGCGAAATCCACGCCGCAGGGCAGGGCGAAAAGCCCCGATTGCCAGTCAGCCATTGCGCTCAGCCATACAGAAGCTCCTCGGCCAGCGGAATCGCGTCGGGACGACCGACATCGCCCCAGCCGCCCTTATGGGCGAGGCCGAAAGCGCGGCCATCGGCCAGCATCAGATCCCACAGCCGGTTGAGCGAAAAAGCCGCGTCGCCGATCTCGGCCAGACGCTCGGTCTTGATGATCTGCGCCCCGCCATAGACGAAGTTTCCCTTGCGGGTCAGGCGGCCTTCGCCGTCCATCGCGAAATCGCCGCCTCCGATCCGTCCGCGTGCCGCCCGCAGCGGGATCAGCGCCAGAAGAGCATCCATCCGCGCGGGGTCCCAAGCCTCGCGCAACGCAGCGATCGGGTTCGCCCCCGTCCAGACGACATCGGGGTTGAGCGTAACGACCGGCCCCGCGCCCAAAAGCGGCAGCGCCTTTTTCAGGCCGCCGCCGGTTTCCAGAAGCGCGTCGCTTTCATCGGAAATCGTGATCCCCTCGCGGCCCGCCAGATGGGTGACGATCTGCTCGCCAAGGTAATGGGTGTTGACCACGACCTCGGCGACACCGCCCTCGCGCGCCAGATCAAGGGCGCGGTCCAAAAGCGTGCGCCGCCCGACCTTGAGCAGCGGCTTGGGGGTTTTGTCGGTCAGCGGGGCCATACGCGTGCCTTTACCGGCCGCAAACAGCATCAATACTCGCGGTGCGTCGGACATTGGCTACGGATCCTCTCGATATTCGCGGATGTGGGCGCGGGGATGCCGTCAAGCGCCGCGGCGAGGGGCGCAAGCGCCGGATGGGCGAGGTTGCGCATGATCATCTCCCAGACGCGCGGCATGAAAGCCAGATAGCGCGGCTTGGCGTCGCGGATGCAGAGCCGCGTGAAAATCCCCATGATCCGCAGGCTGCGCTGCGCGCCCAAAAGCGCATAGGCCGCGCGGAAGGCGTCTTCGTCGCGGCCGGTGGCGGCGATATAGCGCGCGATCTCGCGCGCCTCGATCGCGGGGTCGATGTCGCGGCGCGCATCCTGCAGGCCCGAGACCAGATCATAAGCCGGATGGACGATGACCGCATCCTGAAAGTCCAGCAGCCCGAGCGGCGCATCACCCAGCCAGACGAGGTTCTCCGCATGGAAATCGCGCAGCCCCAGCACGGGGTCCACCCCGCCCGCCAGCTCTGCGTGAAGCTCGCGCATCAGCGCCGCGACCTCACTGCCCTTGCCCGCCGCGCCGACCGCTGCCGGATACCATTCGGCGAAAAGCCCGACCTGTTGCGACAGCTCGTCGGCATCGAGGCGCAGCAGGTGGTCCGGCGGCTCGTGGCGGTGGATCTCGACCAGAAGCTCCGTCATGCGGGCATAGATTTCGGGAGCGAGCGCCGGCCGCTCTTCGAGAACGCGGGCGACCAGATCGTCGCCGAGATCTTCGAGCAGCAAGAGCCCCTGCGGCTCGTCGGTCGCAAGGATTGCGGGCGCGTGGAAACCGCGGCCCTGAAGCCATTGCGTCATCGCGACATAGGGACCGCATGACCCCGGCGAGGCATCCATCAGGACCGCCTGGCCCGTCGCGCTTGCAGCCGTGCCTTGCGGCGCGGGTTCGGCATGGGCGTGGTCTTCGAGGCGGAAGTAGCGCCGGCTCGAGGCGTCGCCCGCCAGAGGCACGATCCGCGCCTCGTCCCAGCCCGCGCGGCGCAGCAGCTTCGCGATGGTGACGATGCGCCCGACCAGACCCCAGCGCACCGGATCGCCGTTGAAGGTGATGCGGCGCAAATCGGGGTCCTCGGGCTCGGGCTCGATCATCACGGTCAGCGCGCCGGGCAGATCGCCGCCCTTCTCGGGCCATTCGATCAGCGTGATCGCCTCTTCCATCGCCTCGTCGAGGCCAAGTTCGACCAGCTCGCCGACATCGCCCAGACGATAGAGATCGGCGTGCCAGATCTCGGTCCCCATCGGATCGGGATAGGTCTGGACCAGCGTGAAGGTCGGGCTGGGCACGTCTTCGGCCGCATCGCCCTGACGGGCACGGATGAAGGCGCGCGCGAAATGGGTTTTTCCGGCACCGACCTGCCCGCGCAAGGCGAGCACGTCTCCGGGCTGAAGCACAGCCGCAAAGGCCCGCGCGAGGCCGGCGGTCAGACGTTCATCAGCGTTATGCACAGTCGAAAGAAGCATAATATGTCATTTTAATGAAACTGTTTCATGTGAAACGAGAAAACCCGCTCCGTCACAAGTTGTATGAATAACGGGTGCGTGGCAAAATGTCAGCATAAGCAAAATGCGTAAGCAGGAGCAGGGATGGAAAACTTCTTCAAGCTTAAGGAAAACGGGACAGACGCCAGAACCGAGGTGGTGGCGGGTATCACCACCTTCCTGACGATGGCCTATATCATCTTCGTGAACCCGATGATCCTCGCCGATGCCGGCATGGATCACGGCGCGGTTTTCGTCGCGACCTGTCTCGCGGCGGCGCTGGGTTCGCTGGTCATGGGCCTGTGGGCCAACTGGCCGATCGGCATGGCGCCGGGCATGGGGCTGAACGCCTTCTTCGCCTATGGTGTGGTGCTGGGCCTCGGCTACACCTGGCAACAAGCACTCGGCATGGTGCTGATTTCGGGCGTGATCTTCCTGATCCTGTCCGCTACGGGCGTGCGGCGCTGGCTGATCGAGGGGATTCCCCATTCGATGCGCAGCGCGGTGGCTGCCGGTATCGGCATGTTCCTCGGGCTGATCGCGCTGAAAAACGCCGGTATCGTGGTTGCGAACCCCGCGACGCTGGTCGGCCTTGGCGACATGACCTCGGCCCCCGCCATTCTGGCGCTGATCGGCCTGTTCGCGATTGCGGCGCTGCATGCGCTCAAGGTGCGCGCGGCGATCCTGATCGGGATCCTTCTGGTCACCGTCATCTCGATGGTGATCGGCATTAACCAGTTCGGCGGCATCTTCTCGGCACCGCCGTCGATCGCGCCGACCTTCCTGCAGCTCGACGTATTCGGCGCGCTCAGCAAAGGCTCGGAAACCGGTGGCGCGATGGCGGCGCTGGAAAGCCTGTTCCACGTCGTTCTGGTGCTGGTTCTGGTCGAGATCTTCGACGCCACCGGCACGCTGGTCGGTGTGGCGAAACGCGCGGGCCTGCTCAAGGACGGCCCGATTCAGGACAACCCCGGCCTGAGCCGCGCGCTGATGGCCGACTCGACCGCGATCGTCGCGGGCTCGCTGATCGGGACTTCCTCGACCACGGCCTATGTCGAAAGCGCCTCGGGCGTGGCAGCGGGCGGCCGCACCGGCCTGACCGCCGTCACCGTCGCCGTGCTCTTCATCGCGGCGATGTTCTTCTCGCCGCTGGCGGGCTCGGTTCCGGCCTATGCAACCGCTCCGGCGCTGCTGTTCGTGGCCGGTCTGATGATGCGCGAATTCTCGGATGTGGATTGGGAAAACATTACCGAATCCGCCCCCGCCGTGCTCACCGCGATCATGATGCCCTTCACTTATTCTATCGCAAACGGCTTGGCATTCGGCTTCATCAGCTATGCGCTGATCAAGCTTCTGACCGGCCGCGCCCGTGAAGTGCATCCCGCAACCTGGCTGATCGCCGCGCTCTTCGTGCTGCGTTTTGCTGCATTCCCGGCGGGTTAAACCGTGAAGCCCGCTTCTTGCAGCACAAACGGAACTAACAAATGACACAAATCCGCGCAGGGCAACTTGCGCGGATTTTCAATGGTAGTTTAAGATAGAACCGGCAGTTGCGTATATATTAACTTACGAAGCCATGCACTAGGGTCCCCCTAAATTCGGAGAGATCACACCATGAGCGAGTTTGCCATCATTTGGGAGTGGCTGGCTTTTGCCATCCGCTGGACCCATGTCGTCACAGCCATCGCCTGGATCGGCTCGTCATTCTATTTCGTTGCGCTTGACCTTGGTCTGCGGAAAGTCCCCGGCATGCCGGTGGGTGCGCATGGCGAAGAATGGCAGGTCCACGGGGGCGGCTTCTACCACATCCAGAAGTACCTTGTGGCGCCCGAGCGTATGCCCGAGCACCTGATCTGGTTCAAATGGGAAAGCTACATGACCTGGATCTCGGGGGCCGCGCTCCTGATGGTCACCTATTGGGCCGGTTCCGAGCTGTTCCTGATCGATCCCGCCAAGATGGAGCTGCTGCCCTGGCAAGCGATCCTGATCTCGGCCGGTTCGCTGTCGATCGGCTGGATCGTCTACAACACCCTGTGCAAATCGCCGCTCGGCGAAAAGCCGACGCTGCTGATGCTGCTGCTCTTCGTGCTGCTGGTCGTCATGGGCTGGGCCTATAACGAAGTCTTCACCGGCCGTGCCGTCATGCTGCATCTGGGCGCGTTCACCGCCACGATCATGACCGCGAACGTGTTCTTCATCATCATGCCGAACCAGCGCATCGTCGTGGCCGACCTCAAGGCAGGCCGTCTCGCCGATCCGAAATACGGCAAGATCGCCAAGCTGCGTTCGACCCACAACAACTACCTGACGCTGCCGGTCATCTTCCTGATGCTGTCGAACCACTATCCGCTGGCTTTCGCATCGCATTACAACTGGTTGATCGCGGCCCTGATCTTCCTGATGGGCGTCACCATCCGTCACTTCTTCAACTCCATGCACGCCGGCAAAGGCATGCTGTGGTGGACCTGGGCCGTGACCACGATGCTGTTCATCGCTGTGATGTGGCTGTCGACCGCACCGGCCATGCATGAAACCATCGAGCAGTCAGAGGCACGCCCTCTGACCGCCACCCAACAGGCGATGATCGACACGCCCGGTTGGGAAGAAGCATCAGCAGCGGTCATGGGCCGCTGTTCGATGTGCCACGCCCGCGAGACCTCGTTCGACGGAATCCACATGGCGCCCAAGGGCGTCTTTCTGGAGACCCCCGACGACATCACCCGCGCCGCGCGTGAGATCTATATCCAGGCCGGCGTGACCAATGCGATGCCGCCCGCGAACGTCTCCTTCATGGAGCCGGAAGAGCGTCAGGCGATCATCGACTGGTACAGAGCCACGCCGAAAACCTTCGCCCTCAACTAAGGCGGCGAGAGTGTCGAAAAAGCCCGCCCGGGAAACCGGGCGGGCTTTTCTATTGGAGGCTTCTAGTAGTTCGAGCTCTGGAGTTCGGGCCCGCAACTCCACTGATGCCGCTAATGCCGTTGCTGCGAGGGCGAGCGCACAGTTCTAAGGGCCGGGCCATTCGAGTTGAGAAAGCTCATGAAGACTTTGCCGAAACTCCTCACGTTGTGAGTCGTCGAAATGCCTAAACGCCCAACCTATCTTCAGCATGTCCTCGATGATCCTGACGATCAAAGCCGATAGCTCCTTCGTTCCCGAAAGTTCAATCGACCATAAAGTCGGTGCAAAATGAACAAACTGATTACGAACTTTCGTGTGGAGGATACTCAGGCGCTTCAGCTCGGCATCGCTGATCTTGATGCCCTCAGCGCTGCTTCTATCTCCGGCCGAGTAGGGTGTCCGCACCTTCTTCAAAAGCTCAGGCAAGGGCATCAAAAAGACTCCGGGAGGCACCAAGCTGTGATCAGAAAGCGAACGATCAAGATAGTCCCGCCAATCCTCTTCATTTTTTTTGGTGAGAGCCCCCAAAGGATCAGCGGAGGTCGTGAGGTGACATACGCATGAGCCCTGTAGCGCCGAATGCAACGCCAATAGGACCCACTTCCACGCCAATGGATCTTCACGGGCAAGTCGAAAACTATGGATGACATGCCGGATAGATCCTGCCACGTCATTGACTTCATTTGTTTCGACCCAGTTGGAGTTCACCCGCTACAGGCCCAGCACGTCCAGCATATTGTATTCGCCCGGCCCCTTGTCCTGCCCCCAAAGCGCGGCTTTCAGCGCGCCGCGCGCGAAAATGCCGCGGTCGGTTGCAAGGTGGCGCAGCACGACGCGCTCGCCGTCTGCCGCGAAAATCAGGTCATGCTCGCCCACGACATCGCCACCGCGAATGGCGGAAAAGCCGATGCTCCCGCGTTCCCGCGCGCCGGTGATGCCTTCGCGGGCGGGGGTGCGCAGTTCTTCGAGGGGCTTGCCGCGGCCTTCGGCGGCAGCCTCGCCCAGCATCAGGGCTGTGCCAGAGGGCGCGTCGACCTTGTGGCGGTGATGGGCCTCGACGACCTCGATGTCCCAATCCTCGTCCAAAGCGGCGGCAACCTTGCGGGCCAAAGCCGTCAGAAGGTTCACGCCAAGGCTCATATTGCCGGCGCGGATGATCGGGGCATGGCGCGCGGCCGCCTTGATCTTGGCGAGATGTTCGGGCGCAAGACCGGTCGTGCCGATGACATGGACAGCGCGGGCCTGCGCGGTCAGCTCGGCGAAAGCCACGGTCGCCTCGGGGGTGGTGAAATCGATCACCGCCTGCGCCTTGGCGATCGCGGCAACGGCATCATCGGTCACGGCAATACCCAAGGGCGCACGGCCCAGCAGATCGCCGATATCGCGACCGACCCATTCGCTGCCCGAACGCTCGATCGTGCCCACCAGCTTCATCTTGTCCGAAGCCAGAATCTGGCTGATCAGCATCCGACCCATCCGGCCCGATGCACCCGTGACGACAATTCCCGGCTTTTCCATGGCGTCCTCTTTGTTTGCCCCTTCTGTAACCCGTTGCGGCGCGGCTCGCGACCCCCTAGATGTGGGTTCATGGCACAGAACCGCTCTCATTCAGGATCCGGACCCACGCAGCGCCAGCTGCGCGTGGGCGAATTGATCCGCCGCACGCTCTCGGACGTCCTCATGCGCGCCGAGGTTCATGACCCCGATCTCAACCGCCACTCGATCACGGTGGGCGAGGTTGTGACCTCGAACGACCTCAAGGTCGCGACGGTCTATGTGATGCCGCTTGGCGGTCTGGAGGCGGAGGATGCGCTGAAAGCGCTGCGCCGCAACCAGCGCGAGCTGCGCCACCACATCGCCAAGGCGATGACGCTGAAATATGCGCCCGAGCTGCGCTTCATCCTCGACGAGACTTTCGACCGCATGGACGACACCCGCCGCCTGTTCGCGGACGAGCGCGTGCGCCGCGATCTCGATACGCCCGATGATGACGACGCGGATGACCATGAGGCTTGAAATCAAGCGCAGGCTCGGCCTTGCCCTTGGCGCTTTGATCGCCATGACCCTGCCCGCCGTGGCCGAGGTCTGCGAAAAGCGCCAGTTCGACGGGCAGGGTTATGTCGTCTGCACGCTTGAGGCCGCGCAGGAGCCCGCGCTGAAATTGTGGCTGAACGGCCCCGACGGGACGGTTTTGGGCGATTTCCGCGCCGTGCGCGGCACCTTGCCTGCGGGCGAGGATCTGGCTTTCGCGATGAATGCGGGGATGTATCACCCCGATTATACGCCTGTCGGGCTGTTTCAGGCCGACGGTACAACCCAAAGCCCGCTGGTGACCGCCGCCAGCCGCGGCAATTTCGGGATGCTGCCGAACGGGGTCTTCTGCACGGGCGGCACGCGTCCCTTTCAGGTGATCGAAAGCCGCGCCTTCGGCAAGGCCCAGCCGCAATGCCGCCTTGCCACGCAATCGGGGCCGATGCTGGTCATCGACGGCGCTTTGCATCCGCGTTTCCTGCCCGACAGCGACAGCCGCTATATCAGGAACGGCGTCGGCGTCTCGCCGGACGGGCAGACGGCATGGTTCGCGATTTCCGACCGCGCGGTCACATTCCACGAATTCGGGCGGCTTTTCCGCGACGGGCTGGGCGCACGCGATGCGTTATACTTTGACGGCTCGATCAGCAGGCTTTATGCCCCCGCGCTCAACCGCGCCGATTTCGGGCGCCGCATGGGGCCGATCATCGGCCTGACAGGACAAAAAGACTAATGGCACGCAAAAAGGGTCGCGATATTTCGGGCTGGTTGATCATCGACAAGCCCGCAGGCGTCGGCTCGACCGATGTTGTGGGCAAGGTGCGTTGGGCGCTTGATGCCAAGAAAGCCGGACATGCCGGTACGCTGGACCCCGATGCGACCGGCGTTCTCGCGGTGGCTTTGGGCGAGGCGACCAAGACCGTGCCCTATCTGACCGAAGCGCTGAAATGCTATGATTTCACCGTGACCTGGGGGTCCGAGACCTCGACCGACGACGCCTCGGGCGAGGTGATCCGCACCAGCGACGCCCGCCCCCAAGACGATGCGATCCGCGCGGCGCTTGCCGGTTTTGTCGGCGATATCATGCAGGTTCCGCCGCGCGTCTCGGCCGTCAAGGTCGATGGAGAGCGCGCCTATGATCTGGCCCGCGAGGGCGAGGTGGTCGAGCTGGCCGCCCGTCCGCTATGGGTCGAGAGCCTTGACCTGCTGGAAGCCCGCGACGGCGAGGCCGATCTGCGCATGGTCTGCGGCAAGGGCGGCTATGTCCGCTCGATCGCGCGGGATCTGGGCCGCGAACTGGGTTGCCTTGGCCATGTCCTCAAGCTTCGCCGCATCTGGTCGGGCCCCTTCGAGGCGGCCAACGGTATCGCCTTCGACAAGATTGACCGCGCCAATCAGGCCGAGATCGAGGCGATGCTGCTGCCGCTCAGCGCCGCCCTGACCGAGTTGCCTCAGATGCAGGCCACCGAAATGGGCGAGGTCCGCATCCTCAACGGCAACCCCGGTCAGGTTCTGGGTCATGCCGATTTCGGCACCGAGGTCTGGGTCAGCCGCAACGGCCGTCCGCTCTGCATCGGCAATTACATGGGCGGCGAAGTCCAGCCCTCGCGCGTTTTCAACCTTTGATCCGGCCGACCCGCAGCCGGTCCTAGAACGGGACCGGCGCGTTGAAGCTTTGTGCAATGCCGCCGTCGGGATGGCGGAAGCGCAGGGTTTCCGCGTGCAGCATCAGGCGCGGATGATCGTCGCGCGCCGGCCCTTCGGCATAAAGCGGGTCGCCAAGGATCGGATGGCCGAGCGAAAGCATATGGACGCGCAGCTGGTGGCTGCGGCCGGTGATCGGCAACAGGCGCACACGGCTTTCCGCATCGCTTGCCTTGATCACACGCCAGTCGGTCTGGGCGGGACGGCCGTTTTCGTGATCGACCATCTGGCGCGGCCGGTTCGGCCAATCGACGATCAGCGGCAGATCGACCTGACCCGTCGCCGGCGTCAGGCGGCCGTGGACGCGCGCGATATAGGTCTTCTTGGTCTGGCGCTTTTCGAATTGCAGCCCCAAATGGCGCTGCGCATGGGGCGTCAGCGCGAAAACCATGACGCCGGAGGTGTCCTGATCCAGCCGGTGGACCAGCAGGACCTCGGGATAGATCCCGCGCAGACGGTTGATCAGGCAGTCCTGCCGGTCGGCATCCTTGCCCGGAACCGTCAAAAGCCCCGATTGCTTGTCGACGAGCAGAACCTCGTGGTCGGCATGGAGGATGCGCGGCGGCTCCATCGGCGGGTTGTAGACATAGGGCGCGGTCATTTCGCCACCAGCCGCACGGCAAGGCCCGCGAACATCACGGCGGCGATCTTGTTGACAATGCCCAGCCTTTTGCCGATCACCTGCCCGAAGACTCCCGCGATCACGCCGTAACCCATGGTCACGATCGTGCCGCTGATGACGAACATCAGCCCGAGGCCGAAAATCTGCTGCCAGACCGGACCATAGTCGGGGCGGGTGAATTGAGGCAGAAAGGCCAGCAAAAACAGCACCGGCTTGGGGTTGAGCAGGTTCGACACCATCCCGCGCCGGATGATGTTCCACGGCTTGGAGGCCGCCTGCGCCGAAGGATCGACCGGCCCCGCATTCCAGCTTTTCCACGCCAGCCACAGCAAATAGGCCGCGCCGGCATATTTGATCGCCGTCATCGCCTCGGGATGGGCGGCGACCAAAGCGCCAAGCCCGACCGTGGCCAGAACCAGATGCACGATCACGCCCATGCCGACGCCCAGACCGGCCAGAACACCGGCTTTCGGCCCGCTTTGGATGCCGCAGGCGCTGGCGAAAAACACGTCCTGACCGGGTGCGAGGTTCAGCACCAAGGCACCGGCCATGAAGGTCAGAATCTGTTGGAGCGGTATATTCGCGATGGTTTCCCAGATCATGGATCAAGCTCGTCTTGGCGCCCCGAATGACGGAAAAGCGCGGGGTTTTCTTCGCCGGAGGCCGCAACGGGCAGGCCTCGGCAGAAGGCGGATGTAGCGCGGCGCGGACCTTTGGGCCAGACCAAAGCGGGGCGGGCGGGCGCGAATGCGGCGGGCCTAGCCCTGCGGGAACTGCGGCAGACCGTCGGTAATGTCGTAGTAGTCGCCCTTGTCGGCCACGAAAATATGCCGCGCGAGCTTCAACGGCGCGGTTCGATCCAGCGCACCCGCCGCGACCTCGACCACGGCGGCAGAAACGGCGATGCGTCCCTCGGGCTCGTGATCTTCGCGCCAGAACAACGAACTGCCGCAGGTGCCGCAAAAGCCGCGCATCGCGGCTTCCGAGGAGCGGTACCATTTCAGGTCGCCCTCTCTCTCGACGACCAGACCGACCGCCGAGATCGAGGCCCAGTAATGCCCCGACCATATCCTGCACTGGCCGCAATGGCAGGCGGTCAGCGCGTCGGTGGGGTGGAAACGGCCCGAAAAACCAACACTGCCGCAAAGGCAGCGTCCGGTGAAATCAAATGGCTCCGAACGTGTCATCGAGGATCTCCGTCAGGCGGGATGCATCCTCGGCAGTAAAAGCATCCGGCAGATCGCTGTCCAGATCCAGCACGCCGATCAGGCGGCGGTTCGCTCCGAAAACCGGAATGACCAGTTCGGAACGCGTGCTGGAGGCGCAGGCGATATGGCCGGGAAAGGCATCGACATCGGGCACGAGCTGGATCTCGCCGGTGCGGGCCGCCGCACCGCAGACCCCGCGCGAAAACGGGATCACAAGGCAGCCGTGCCCGCCCTGATAGGGGCCGATCTTCAGCAGTTCCGGCGCGGTCACGCGATAAAATCCGGTCCAGTTGAAGCGTGCGTCGGCGTGGTGGATTTCGCAGGCAAGCGTCGCCATCAGCGAAACCTCGTCGGTCTCGCCATGTGTCAGGCTGCGGATACGGGTGGCCAGATCGGCGTAATCGATGCTCATGACGGCTATTTAGGGGCGCGGGCCGGATTTGTCATCAGCCCCTCAGCGGCGTTGCCCGCCCCAGATCAGCGGCAAAAGCACAAGGAAGCCTGCCAGCAGCGCGGAAATCGTGCGGATATCGTTCAAAAGCCGCCAATGCGGCTGGTAGCTGGTCCATGCCGCGAGCCCCGCCGGAGAGGTCGGCGACAGATCCGCCAGCCCGCGATTGGCCGGAGCCACGCCCCAAAGCGTCGTCAAAAACGCGCCGAGCAGATAGATCACGCAGCCCAAAGCCAGCACGAAGCGCCCCGAGGGCCGCCCGACCAGCGCGATGATCAGCCCCAAAGCGGCAAAAACCACCGCGCCCCAAAAGCCCACCGCATATTCGGCATTCGAGACCGCCTCGTTGATCGACAGCATCGCGGCCATGCCCGCATCTTTGGGCAAAAGCGCCAATCCCGGTACGACCGATGTGCCGAATGCGAAAAAGTAACCACCCATGAGCGCGAACCAAAGCGCGCCGAGTAGGAAGAAAAACCGCATGATCTGCCCCGAGCTGTTTATATTTTTGCGCAATTTTGGCGCAGGCGGGACCGATCAACAACGCAAAGCTTGGGAAACCGGCAAGATCACGCCGGACCCGGCGCGGAGGCGATGCTTTGTGCCAGAATTTTCGGCAGATCCGCGTGGAGATGTTCCAGCCCCTGCGGCTCCCAGCCCAAAGCCCGCAGCCGCGCGCAGATCGGGATGCGCAGAGTGGTAGGATCGGCACGCAGCGGCGGGCGCGAGGCCGTGCCGGTCAGGGCCGCGATCCCCGCGAGGAGCTCGTAATGGTCGAGCACCAGATCGCTGACGTTATAGCTCCCGCCGAAATCGGGATCGGCCAGCGCAACCAGCGCGGCCTGCGCCAGATCCGCGGCGTGAACCTCGGTCGCGACGCGGGAAGGGACACGCTTTCCCGCCAGAAAATCGCGGATCAGCCCCGCCCATTTCTGCGGCTCGGAGGCAGCGAAAACGCCGGTCGGACGCAGGCTCGCGGTGCGGAAGGCGGGCGTGGCCATCGCGGCCAGAGCGGCCTCTGCACGGGCTTTGACCTCGCCGTAAAGATTGACCGGCGCAGGGGGGAGATCGTCGGGCAGAGGGCTCCCCTCGGGGTGGCCGTCATGTACGGCACGCGAGGACAGGAACAGGACCTGCCCCACGCCGCTTTCGCGCGCGGCCTCGAACAGGGCGACCGAGCCCTCGAGGTTGTCGCGCAGAAAGCCCTGCGGGTCATCGCCCTCGCCACCGCGATAGCGGCCGGGCACATGGCTGAAGGCGGCATGGATCAGCGCGTCATGCCCGCGCAGATCGGGTCGGTCGCCCAGATGGTAATCGGGCCGCGACAAGCGCGTGACCGCATGTCCCGCAGCCTCGGCCGCTTGTGCGATCGCACCGCCGACCAGCCCCTTGGCCCCTGTGATCACAATTTTCATGCTGCCGTTTCCCCCTGCCGCCCCTTCATGACACGCATCCTTACGGGACGGAACGGCCCCAAGCCGGAGGCGACGGCAGTTCGGCCAAATCGGGCACCGGCCCGTCGCCGGCATGAGCGCGCCACAGGTCGATCAGCACCCGCAGCCTTTCGGCTTTTGCATGATCCTGCCACGGCTTTTCATATTGGAAATGCAGCACGCGGATATTCTGCCAGCGCCAGAGCTCGGGCAGGTTCAGCCAGACATATTGCAGCATGTTGTCGAAAACCGGCAGCCCGTGCCAATCGGGAAAATAGCTTTCGAGAAAGCTCTGGTCCGTGCGCCGCCAGAAGACGCCGGGCTGGTCGAGACGGGCGAGCATATCGGCGAAGGTGTCCCGTGAAGGCCGCGCGGTGAAGACGCCGGAGTTCAGGCGGTGGAAGTCGGCAAGGCTCTCGTATACATTCGGTGCGGCCGAGAACTCGGGGTATTCGAAAAGCCGATCGATGTTTTGCAGGACGATCGCATCGGCATCGATGAAGACCACCCGCGCATAATCGAGCTGCCACAGCCGCAGCTTGGCGAAATTGTCCAAAGGTGTGTGGAAGGGCGGCTTGTCGCCCTTGGTAAAGGCCGCGCGGGCATGGAGCGCGTCGCGGGCATGGGTCGCGTTGAACGCGGCGCTTGTGGGCAGCAGATCGACCCTGACCAGCCGCGCACCCAGATCGCGCAGGCTTTGGAGCGATTCCGCAGGCAGCTCGGTATACATCACCACCAGATCGGCGGTTGTCCCCGTTCGCCGGATCGAGCGCAGCAGCGCCGCGGCGCCGGTGACGTAATCGGGATTGGTCGCAAGCGTGACAAAGGCGCGGTCGGACCGCGCCTTGCCCTCTGCCGCTATGCCTTCGCGGACCGGATCGCTCATGAGACCGAGCGCAGCCTTTTGCCCTCGGGGTCGTGGTCGACCCGTGCCGCGAGATCCTTGGTCCATGCGCTGACGGCCGGCACGCGCGAGCGGTCGATGCGATGGGCATATTTGCGGGCAACCTCGACCACTTCGCTCAAAAGCCCCTCGGCCAAGGTGATCGGCTTGAGCCCCAGCGCGAGGAACTGGTCGTTCTTCACCAGAAGGTCGTTTTCCTCGGCCTCTTTGCGCGGGTTGGGCAGATAGGCCACCGTCGCGCCGGTCTGTTTCGCCACCAGCTCGGCCAGATCGCGGACGCGGTGGGTTTCGGTCATCTGGTTGAAGATCTTGACGCGATCTCCGGCCTGCGGCGCATCCTTGAGCGCCAGCTCGATACAGCGCACGGAATCCTGAATATGGATGAAGGCGCGGGTCTGCCCGCCCGTGCCGTGGACCGTCAACGGATAGCCGATCGCCGCCTGAATGAGGAAGCGGTTCAGCACCGTGCCGTAATCGCCGTCATAGTCGAAACGGTTGACCAGCTGTTCGTGCCGGCGGGTCTGGTCGGTATGCGTGCCCCAGACGATGCCCTGATGCAGGTCGGTAATGCGCAACCCGTCGTTTTGCGCATAGAACTGGAACAGGATCTGATCGAGCGATTTGGTCATGTGATAGATCGAGCCGGGCCGCGTCGGATAAAGGATCTGCTGCCCGCGCTTGCCGGTGGGCGTGTCGATCTCGACATCGAGATAGCCTTCGGGGATGGGCGCGCCGACCGAGGAATAGCCGTAGACCCCCATCGTGCCCAAATGCACCAGATGCGCGTCGATGCCGGTTTCCACCAAAGCCGCCAACAGGTTATGCGTCGCATTGGTGTTGTTGTTGACCGTATAGACCTTGTGGCGATCGGTCTTCATCGAATAGGGCGCGGCGCGCTGTTCGGCGAAATGGATCACCGCATCAGGCTTGGTCTCGGCCAGCCACCCCTTGAGCCGCTCGTATTCGGTCGCAAGGTTCAGGAGGTGGAAATGGATGCGTTTCCCCGTTTCCTGATGCCAGATCCGGCAGCGCTCCTGAATGGAATCCATCGGCGTCAGCGATTGCACGCCCAGTTCCGTGTCGATCCAACGGCGCGAGAGGTTGTCGACGATATGAACCTCGTGCCCCTGATCCGATAAATGCAGGGCCGTTGGCCAACCGACAAATCCATCTCCGCCCAATACCGCTACACGCATTGCCATCTCCCGACTGTCGCGATGCAAGATTTGCCCCGTTACTGTGTCAAACGCATGTCGCGGATGCGAGAGTTCCCGAATTTCATAGGCAATTTTTCTCTGACGGGGTGTCGGTTCGACAAAAGCACCACTATCTCGGGCAAATCGGGCGGGTTTGGCTCGAATTCATTGCAACCTTATCGGGGGCTGTCTAAGCATTCGGATATGATCTCTCAGAAAACGAAATATGCCATCAAAGCCCTGATCGAACTGGCGGATGAAACTGCTGCCGGCGGGCATGCCCTGACGATTGAAGAAATCGCTCAGCGCTCGGGTGCGCCCAAGCGTTTTCTGGAGCATATCATGCTCGAACTGCGCAACGCGGGCTATGTCGGCTCCAAGCGGGGCCGTGCGGGCGGATATGTGCTGATCAAAAAGCCCGACGATATCTCGATTGGCGAGCTGCTCCGCCAGGTCGACGGGCCGATCGCGCCGCTTCCCTGCCTCTCGCGCCGCTCCTACCAGCGCTGCGAGGATTGCCCCGACGAGGCGGCATGCCGGTTGCGCAAGATGTTCGGGCAGGTTTTCTGGTCCTATCTGTTGCTGATCGAGTCCCTGACCCTCACCGATCTTGTCGCCGAAGGCGGCCTGCCGGAGGTCATGAACGGCTGATCCGTCGCCCTTTGGGGCGGCGCCCCCTGTCGCAACCCAAGAGTTTGAAGCTGCCCGGCTGCCATGTCTGACACCCTGACCCCCGAAATCCCGCAAATCCCGCTGGCCGGCGTTATCGGCTGGCCCGTCGCCCATTCGCGTTCGCCGCTGCTGCACGGCCATTGGCTGAAGCGCTACGGGATCAAGGGCCATTATGTGCCGCTGGCCATCCGCCCCGAACATCTGGCCGAGGCCCTGCGCGTCCTGCCAAAAGCGGGCTTTGTCGGCGTCAATGTCACCATCCCGCACAAAGAGGCCGTGCTGGCCCTCGCCGATGTCGTCACCGACCGCGCAGCGCTGATCGGCGCGGCGAATACGCTGATCTTCCGGCCCGACGGCAAAATCCATGCCGATAATACCGACGGCTACGGCTTCATTGCGAACCTGCGCCAGAATGCCCCCGACTGGCACCCCGAACGCGCCACCGCCGCGGTCATCGGCGCGGGCGGGGCGGCACGGGCCGTGGTTGCCTCGCTTCTCGATGCGGGCGTGCCGGAGTTGCGCATCGCCAACCGCACCCGCCTGCGCGCCGAACAGATCCGCAACGAATTTGGCGCCCGCGTCGTGGTTTACGACTGGGGTCAGGTCGGGAACATGCTCGAAGGCGTGGGAACGGCGGTCAATGCGACCTCGCTGGGGATGGACGGCAAGGCGGCTTTGCGTGTACCGCTGGATGCTTTGCCCGCAACGGCGCTGGCGACAGATCTGGTCTATACGCCGCTCGACACCCCCTTCCTGATCGAGGCGCGCGAGCGTGGCTGCCGCACGGTCGACGGCCTTGGCATGCTGCTCCATCAGGCCGCGCCCGGTTTCGAGCGCTGGTTCGGCCACAAGCCTGAAGTCGACGAGGAGCTGCGGGCGGCGGTTCTCGCATGAGCTTCCGTCTCGGCCTGACCGGCAGCATCGGCATGGGGAAATCCACCGCCTCGGGGATCTTCCGCAAGCTTGGCCATCCCGTTTGGGACGCTGATGCCGCAGTTCACCAGATTTACGCGCCAAACGGGGCCGCGGTCGGTCCCGTCACCGCCGAATTCCCTGCTGCGCGCGGGACGGATGGCGGGATCGACCGTCAGGCGCTCAAGGGACTTCTGGCGCAGAATCCCGCCGCACTGCAACGGCTCGAGGCAATCGTTCACCCGTTGGTCGCGGCAGACCGCAACGCCTTCGTCGCGGCCAATCGCGATGCGCCTGTAGTCGTCCTCGACATTCCGCTGCTTTTCGAGAACGGGCTGGAGCAGGAGATGGACGGGGTCGCGGTCGTCTCGGCCCCCGAAGAGGTCCAGCGAGCCCGCGTCCTCGCACGGCCGGGCATGACAGCCGACACGCTGGAATTCATTCTTTCGCGGCAGATGCCCGATGCGGAAAAGCGGCGCCGTGCAAGCTGGATCATCCCCGCGCTGACCCTCGAGGGGGCAGAGGCGACCATCATGGACATTCTCGCGGAAATCATGGCAGAAAAGCCCCATGCGTGAGATCGTCCTCGATACCGAAACCACGGGCTTCGACCCCGAAACCGGCGACCGGATCGTCGAGATCGGCGCGATCGAGCTGCATAACCACCTTCCGACGGGGCGGACGTTCCACGTCTACATCAACCCCGAACGCTCGATGCCCCAAGAGGCCTTCGACGTTCACGGGCTGGGCGACGACTTCCTGAAGGACAAGCCGAAATTCGCGGAAATCGCGCAGGATTTCGAGGAATTCATCGGCGACGACGGCCAATTGGTCATCCATAACGCGCCCTTCGACATGAAATTCCTCAATGCCGAGTTGCGAAAGCTCGGCCGCAGCACCCTGCCGATGGCGCGTGCCACCGATACGCTGGAAATGGCGCGGCGCAAATTTCCGGGGGCGCAGAACACGCTGGACGCCTTGTGCCGGCGCTACCGCATCGACAACTCGAACCGCACGCTGCACGGCGCACTTCTCGACAGCGAATTGCTGGCCGAGGTCTATCTGTCGCTGCTGGGCGGCCGCCAGCCGGGTCTGGTGCTGGAAACCGTCCGGACCGGCGACAGCAACGCGGGCGGGCAGGGCAACAGCGGGCCGCGCGCCGCGCGCCCCAAGCCCTTGCCCCCGCGCCTGACCGAGGCCGAGGCCGAAGCCCATGCCGCATTCGTCGCCAAACTGGGCGACAAGGCGGTCTGGCTGCGCTATGGCGGCACGGGCTCCGGCTCGTGACGCTGCGCCGCTGCCGCGGCAGGCAGGCTTGCCAAGACCGGAATTCGCACGGATTCTGATCCGGAACAGCACGAGAAACGCCCGCGTCCGGTACCGATTGAAGGAATGTTGATGCGCAATCTTTGGTCCTTCATCCTTGGTATCTTCGAGCGGATGGACAAGATACACATGGGCCTGATCGCGGCAGGCGTGGCCTTTTACGCCATGTTCGCGGTCTTTCCGGGCCTGACGGCGATCTTTTCGCTCTGGGGGCTGTGGTACGACCCAGAGGTGATCGAGCAATATACCCATCTCGGCGACGAATTCATTCCGGCGGGCGCGGCAGAAATCCTGCACAAACAGGTCGAAGAACTGATCGCCGGCGGACGCACACAGCTGGGCTGGACGACGGCGATCTCCTTCATGATCGCGACGATCTCGGCTCGGGCGGGGGTGGATGCCTTGGTACGCGGGCTGAACGCCGCCTATGGCGTGCGCTCGCATTCGACCATTTTCGGCTTCATTCTGGCCTATGTGCTGACTTTGGCATTGGTCGGCGTGGTGCTTTTGGGGCTGGCGACCATCGTGATCGGGCCGCTGGCAATCAGCTTTCTGACGGTCGGACCACTGCAAAGCTGGCTCAATTCGACGGTACCTTTTGCTGCAATGTTCCTGATCGTGCTGACGGCAATCGGCATTCTTTACCGTTACGGCCCCAACGTCTCGCGGCCTAGAACGCCGATCTACACCTGGGGGGCGCTGATCGCCGCTTTGCTTTGGGCGGCGGCATCCTACGGCTTCTCGGCCTATCTGAGCAGCTTCAACAGCTACAACCGCATCTACGGCTCTATCGGGGCGGTGGTGGCGCTGCTGATGTGGTTCTATCTGGGCGGGTTCTCGGTCATGCTCGGCGCGCTGATCAATGTCGAAATGTCGCGCCGCCGTCGGGTCGCCAAGATCCGCCGCGCCCGCGAAAACCGCGATCCGGTCGGGCAGCAGAACGAGGGCCCAGCCGCCTGACGCCCTAGTGGCGCGAGCCCGGACGTGCCGCCGAGGTCAGCACCACGCTTTTCATATCGCCCTCGGCGCTGCGGGTCGGGACCTGATCGACGCGGAACTGGAGCCGCAGGCAATAGCTGCAATCATCCTTTTCCACCGCCGCTTCGCCGTTGAGCTGCATGGCAAAAGCCTCGATCAGCTGGCTGCCGAGGCCGGTGCTGCCGGGACGGGCGTGATAGCCGGGCGCGGTGGAGTTCGCGACCTCGATCGTGGCCCAACCGGGTTTCTCGTCGGCGATCAGCTTGACCCGCACCCAAGGCGCATTCTCGCCCTGACACTGGCCGGCGTATTTGATCGCATTGGTGAAGGCTTCGGTCGTCAGCAGCGACAGAGGAACCGCCTGATCGGGAAGGAGCGTCAGGGGATCGAGCCGCGTTTCCACCCGCAGCCCCTGACCCGGTTCGACCGATGCATTCACCATCTGGTTGATGATGTCGGAAATCAGCCGGTCGGCCTCGACCGCATCGAGATGCTCGGCCTGATAGAGATTGCGGTAGATCGTGGCGAGCGAGGCGACACGGTCCTGAACCGAGCGCAACACGCGGCGCGCCTGATCATGATCGATCAACCGGCTCTGCATGTTGATGATCGAGGCAATGAGCTGGAGGTTGTTCTTCACGCGGTGATGAACTTCCTTCAAAAGCACGGTTTTTTCCTGAACCGCATCGGCCAAAGCCACCTCGTCGCGAATGAGGATCCGCGCCATGTTGTGGAAGGTCTGGCTCACATCCGCGATTTCGGCAGGCGCGCTACGCAAGACCAGCGGCGGGGTCGAGCGGTCACCGATCGCAAAGCGCCGCATCTGCCCGCGCAGCTCGCGGATATGGCGCAGGACAAGCCGGTAGACCGCGAAATAGGCCACCGCCAGAGAGACCAGCCACAAGACAATCGGCAGGACCATCGCGGCAAGCCGCGTCAGATCGATCCCCGCGATCCCCGACTGCACACGGTTCCAGCTGCCGAGCGCATAGACCAGCCCCGGCACCACCGGCACCACGCTGAAGACGCGGTTCTCGCCGCTGTTGGCGGTCGCGCGGAAGGTGGTTTCACTGCGCGACAGAAGCGATGGCAGGGATTTTCCCTCGGGCAGAATCTGGAGATAGTCGTCTTCGGAATCGCTGTCGATCGACAGGATCTGGCCGAGATTGTTGAAGGTCAGGATGCGCGCACCGTCGGTGCCGTAGCTCGCGACATGGCTGGAGCGGAGCAGGTCGCGCGACATGGCGACCGCGATATAGCCGAGCAGCTCGTTGCCGCGAAACAGGGGCTGCGCCACGGTGACAACCAGCCCGCCGGTGATGGGATCATGCTCGCTCGAGGTGATCATCGTGCCGGGATTGCTGACGAATTCCTGAAATTCCTGCGTCGCCGACATGTCGTAGGAGCCGCCGATCGACGAGCAATCCGATCTGCCGTCGAGATTGGTGAAACCGGCATAGGCAAAGATCGCGGTGCTGTCGATGAACCGCGCCATGATCTCGGAGCAGGCGGCGGGATTGTCCATCGTTTCGAGAACCGCCGGCCCGAGCGCATCGGCACTGCCGAGCGCCCCTTGAAGCAGCGCCCGCTCGCCCGCGGCGGCGGCCGAGGTCCGGCCCAAAAGCGCGATTTCGGCCGAGCGTTCGTATTCGCGGGACAGATGGAGGGTCTGGATGACCGAAATCAGGCCAATCGGCAGGATGGCCACAGTCAACAGGCTGCCCAACCGGAAGCCCAGACCTTTGGTAAAGTTCAGTCGGTCAAGAATCCGCTGCAGCACGCGCTGACCTTAGCGCAACACTGGGCCGTTTTGTGCCATTACAGCAAGAGTCGCGCGATCCGTCATATCCAGCTCTTCACCCTCTTCCATATGCAGCAATTCCGCGAGACGGCGGCGGCCACGATTCGCGCGTGACTTGACCGTTCCGACGGCAACTCCCGTCATGCTTGCAGCCTCCTCATACGAGAATCCGGAGGCTCCGACAAGGATGAGTGCCTCCCTTTGCTCGTCGGGAAGTCGTTCAAATGCTTTCCTAAAATCGCCAAGTGCCAGTCGGCCGTCGTGGTCGGGGCGGGTCGAAAGCTGCGCAGCATAGATCCCGTCGGTATCACTGACCTCGCGCCGGACTTTCCGGCGGGCGGAATAAAACGTGTTCCGCAAAATGGTGAACAGCCAGGCGCGCAGATTGGTCCCCGCCTGAAACTTGTCGATATGGGTCCAAGCTTTGACGATCGTGTCCTGAACCAGATCGTCGGCGGAGGAACCGTCCCGCGTCAAGGAAAGTGCGAATGCGCGCAATGCGGGCAGGTGATCGACCAATTCGTCGCGCGGGTCGCCGTGAACTTCCGTCATCTGCCGTTCCTCAACAGTGGCCCGATTGAACATCGATCATTCCTGAGCACGCAATTGCTCGAGAAGATTGAGAAATCTGTCGGGGATCTGCTGGACCGTGGCCTCGTCGTAGACGCGCTTGAGATTCTCGTCGATCTGCTTTTCCAATTCTACCCGTTTGCGTTCTTCACGCTTGATGTTCATATTGTTGGTCCCAGGAATCTTGTGCGCAGAAGCTGTAACGGCTAACTATACATAACGGTTCCGGTGTGGGGCCAAAAAAAATGAGGACGACATGCCTGCTGCTGACCTTGCACAAGCTATCGGACGCGAACTGCCTTACTTGCGTCGTTATGCCCGGGCCCTGACCGGCAACCAGACCGCCGGCGACAATTACGCGGCCGCCACGCTTGAGGCGATCCTTGCCGACCGCGAGCTGATGCGCGGAGACGATGCCCGCGTCGGCCTGTTCCGCGCCTTTCACGCCATCTGGCAAAGCTCGGGCCAGCCGGTCGATAGCGCCGATACAGCATCGCGCGAGTCCAAGACACAGGACCGGCTTAGCGGCCTGACCCCGAATTCGCGCGAAGCCCTGCTTTTGCGCACGATCGAAAGCATGCGCTACGACCAGATCGCGCATATCATGAACACCTCCCAGGCCGAAGCCGAAGAGCTGGTCCAGATCGCGCTGACCGAAATGGGCCGCGCCATTGCCGGCAAGGTCATGGTGATCGAGGACGAGACCATCATCGCGATGGATCTCAAGGGCATCGCCCAGACCATGGGTCACGAGGTCACCGGCATCGCCCGCACCCATAGCGCGGCGATCGAGCTGGCCGCGCAGAAGCGTCCCGACCTGATCCTTGCCGATATCCAGCTGGCCGACGGCTCCTCGGGGATCGAGGCCGTCAACGAGCTGATGGCGAGCCTCGGCAATATTCCGGTGATCTTCATCACCGCCTTCCCCGAGCGCCTTCTGACCGGCGACCGCCCCGAACCGGCTTTCTTGATCTCGAAACCCTATTCCGAGGAACAGGTGCGTTCGGCCGTGAGCCAGGCGATGTTCTTCGCCTCGACCGAAGGGCTCGAGGTTCTCTGACCGCAGGCTCCGGGCCCGCGCGGTCCGGCGGCATCGACCTAAAGGCATGACCTCAGGGCGGTCGGGTTTGTTCCCGCACCGTCCCTTTTCTTGCGCTTTCAGCATTTGGATCGAGGCAGGGCGAATTGCGTTGTCGCCACGCCGTGCCGGTCATAATCTGCGCCGAAAAGGACCTCAGGGGGCAGGAATGGACGCGAAAACCGCCGAATTGGCCAAGGAAATCAGTGCAATCGTCGGGGCAGGCAATCTGCGTCAGGGCGACGAGGTGCGGCTGACCGATCCGGGTGAATATGCCGCCAATACCGGTGCCGACCTCATGGTGTCGCCTGCCGATACCGCCGAGGTTGCGGCCGTGGTCAGGGCCTGCGCGGCAGCCGGCGTGTCGATCGTGGCCCATGGCGGTCGCACGGGACTGGTCGGCGGCGGGGCCACGACCGCAGCGCAGGTGATCGTGTCGACCCAGCGCCTGAACCGGATCGAGGCGCTTGATCCCGTCGCGGGAACTGCCATCGTCGGTGCGGGCGTGACTATCGGCACGGTGCAGGACGCCGCGCGCGAACACGGGCTCGGGCCGGGGATCGACCTGCCTTCACGTGGAACAGCGACCGTCGGCGGCATGATCGCCACCAATGCCGGCGGGCTCGAGGCCCATCGTCACGGCGTCATGCGCCACCGCATTCTCGGCCTCGAGGCGGTTCTGCCTGACGGCCGCATCATGTCCGACCTGTCGCAGGTGCTGAAGGTTTCGGCGGGCTACGACCTCAAGCACCTGTTCATCGGGGCCGAGGGCACGCTCGGCATCGTAACCCGCGCCGTCCTGCGCCTTGCGCCTTTGCAGCCGCAGGGGCCGGTGATGATGCTGTCGCTACCCTCGGGCGAGGCGATGCTCGAAACCATGCGCATTGCGCGCCAGACCGGCCGTCTGCGGGCCTCCGAGGCGATGTGGAAGAACTTCTTCGACTTCGGCACCAAGGACAAAAACTGGTCCGCGCCCGATTACGACATGGATGCGCCTTTGCATTTCATCCTCGAATTCGAGGGCGGCGAGGGGGCCGAGGATGCGGCAGGCGCGGTTTTTGAAGCGGTGATCGAGCAATTCCCCGATGCGACCGGCGTTCTGGCGCAAAGCCTGTCGCAGGCCGAGGCGATCTGGACCCTGCGCGAGGATACCCGCATCGTCGACCGCCAGAACCCCGGCGCGCCGAGCTTTGACGTCTCCATGCCGATTTCCGAGCTTCCGGCCTATGCCGAACGCATCCGCCTCGCGCTGGAGGCGCTCGATCTGGTGCCGCTGATTTTCGGCCATGTCGGCGACGGCAATCTCCATGTCATGATCCCGCGCGCCGCGGCCGATATCCCGCCCGAGCTGATGGCGCAGATCGAGCAGATCCTCATGGCGGGGCTGGTCGCGCGCGGCGGCTCTTTCTCTGCCGAGCACGGCGTCGGCACCAAACGGCGACATTTGCTGGACGCCGAGGCCGATCCGGTCAAACTGGCGCTGATGCGTCAGATCAAAGCGGCTCTCGATCCGCACAATCTGATGAACCCTGGAAAGGTTGTAGACCCCGCCTGACCCCGAGCCTTCGGGACAGGTGGGCCGAACAAGGTCACATAGATGCTGATTTCCGCCGAACTCACCTATCTCGAAGGCGCGCTGCTGCCGAATTTCGCGATCGAAACCGACGGCAGGACAGTCACCGCTTTGCGCCCGCTGAAAGCCGGCGAAAAGGCGGAGCGTCACCTCAAGGTGCTGGCGCCGGGCCTGACCGACCTGCAGGTCAACGGCGGCGGGGGCGTGCTGCTGAACACCTCTCCGACGCCCGAAGGGCTGCGCGCGATCCGTGCCGCGCATCTGTCGGTCGGGACGGCGGCGATCCTGCCGACGCTGATCACCGATGCCGCCGAGGTCATGGAACAGGCAGCCGATGCCGTCATCTCGACCAAGGGCGAGGCCGGACTTCTGGGCATCCATATCGAGGGGCCCCATATCGCGCCCGCGCGCAAAGGCACCCATGATCCCGCGCATATCCGGCCCCTCGACGCGCGCACCTTGGCCGTGCTGCGGCGGCTGCGCGACGCGGATATTCCCGTCCTGCTGACCCTCGCCCCCGAGGTCAACGACCCCGCCCCGATGCGCGAAGCGGCTGCGATGGGGGTCGTGCTGTCCGCCGGTCACAGCATGGCCACCGCCGCCGAGGCGCGCGAGGGGATCAAGAACGGCGTCAGCATGTTCACCCATCTTTACAATGCCATGCCGCAAATGGAATCGCGTGCCCCCGGCATTATCGCGGCGGCGATCCTGTCGGATTGCTTTGTCGGCATGATCGCCGACGGCATCCATGTCGAATGGGACGCCCTGCGCGTGGCCCTTGCCGCGCGGCCGCGTGCCGACCGCAGCTTCCTCGTCTCGGACGCCATGCCGACGGTGGGCGGGCCGGACCATTTCACGCTTTACGGCAAAGAGATCCATGTCGAGGGCGGCCGTCTGGTAAATGCCAACGGCAATCTCGCCGGTGCGCATGTCAGCCTGCTCGATTGCGTCTTGCGGCTGCACCAGAACACCGGCCTGCCGCTCGGCTATGCTTTGGCGATGGCGACCGACATTCCGCGCCGCGCCATGCGCCTTGCGCCCCAGCGGATCGCCCCCGGCGTGGCGCTTGGCGATCTTCTGGCCCTCTCGGAGGATTACGCGTTGGAGGCGCTCTGATGCCGCGCGCAAAGCCTCTGCCGCGCAACGCCTTCGCGGCCTTCAACAGCCACCAGACGCGCTGGAACGACAACGACCAGTTCGGGCATTTGTATAACGTCGCCTATTTCGAGCTGTTCGACAATGCGATGAACAACTGGTTGATGGCGCGCGGGATGCTGGCCCAAAACGGCCCCGAGCCTATCCCCGTGGTGGCCGAGGCCTCGTGTTCTTATCTGCGCGAGGTCAGCTATCCCGATATCGTCGAGATCGGGATGCGCGTCACCCATATGGGCAACAGCTCGTTCAAGCTGACCTTGGGGATGTTTCGCGCGGGCGAGGATCTCGCCGCCGCGCAGGCCGATTTCACCATGGTTTTCGTGGCGCCGGACACGCATAAACCGCGCCCCGCGCCACCACATTACCGTGCCGAGCTGGCCAAGCTGGTGATACCCGAAGACAGCACCGCCGCGCCTTAAAGCGCGGCGACAGCGGCCTTGGCGGCAGCATATTCGCTTGCCAGCCGGTCGACGATCGCGCCCGCAGGCTCGACCGCATGGACCGCGCCGATCCCTTGGCCGCAGCCCCAGATCTGGCTCCACGCCTTGGCCTTTTTCGGCTCGCCGCTGGTCTCGGTGCCGAAATCCATCTTCGACGGATCCGCAGGCGGCAACGCCGCGGGATCCAGCCCCGCATTGCGGATCGAGGGTGCGAGATAGTTCCCCGAAATGCCGGTGAAGGTCGAGGAGGTCACGATATCCTCGGCCCCGCAATCGACGACCATCTGCTTGTACTCGGGCTGTGCGCGCGATTCCGTTGCCGCGATAAAGGGGCTGCCGATATAGGCTAGATCCGCGCCCATCGCCTGCGCCGCCAGCACAGCGCGGCCTGTCGCGATCGAGCCCGACAGCAGCAGCGGCCCGTCGAACCATGCGCGGATTTCCTGCACCAGCGCGAAGGGCGATTGCGGCCCCGCATGGCCGCCCGCACCGGCGGCAACCGCGATCAGACCGTCGGCACCCTTCTCGATCGCCTTTTTCGCGAAGGTATTGTTGATGATGTCGTGGAGCACGATCCCGCCGCAATCATGGGCAACCTCGTTGACCTCGGGGCGCGCGCCAAGGCTGGTGATCCAGATCGGAACCTTGTGGCGATGGCAGATCTCGAGATCCCGCTCCAGCCGCGCATTCGAGCGGTGGACGATCTGGTTGACCGCAAAAGGCGCGGCGGGGTGGTCGGGATTGGCCTGGTTGTGGCGGTCGAGCTCTTCGCTGATCCGGGTCAGCCAGAGGTCGAGAAGCACCGGCTCGCCGTCCTTCTCGCGGGCGTTCAGGGCGGGAAAACTGCCGACGATTCCCGCTTTGCACTGGGCGATGACCAGCTCTGGTCCAGACAGGATGAACATCGGGGAACCGATGACCGGAATGCGCAGGTTCTTCAGGATCGGGGGCAGCATCGACGTCTCCTCGTTTCGTCATGTCGCGGGCAGCTTGCAAAGGCCGCCCGCCTGCGCCAAGCCCGACGTGGCGTCGGGCCGGCAGCCGGTTTCAATAGGTCATCGGATGCGCACGGTGGAGCGCCTCGATCCGCGCAAGCTGATCATCACTCAGCACGAGGTTCAACCCGGCCAGAAGGTGGTCAAGCTGGCCGACATTGGTCGCGCCGATGATCGGAATGCAGCGGAAGGGCCGCTGACGGGTGAAGGCAATCGCCATCTGCACCAAATCAAGACCCAGCTCGGCCGCAAGCGCCTGATATGCCGCAACCGCCGCCAGCGAATGCGCGGTGATACGTCCGCTCAGATCGCCCGCGCCGCCGAATTCGACATCGACCGCCGCGCGGCTGCCTGCGGGGCGCTCGCCGTTCTGGTATTTGCCCGACAACAGCCCTGCCGCCAGCGGTGAATAAGCCAAAAGCGTCACGCCTTCGTTGACCGCGGCCTCGGCCAGATCGGTGTCGAATTTGCGGTCGAGCAGCGAATATTCGTTCTGGATCGCAACCATGCGCGGCGCACCCATGCGGTCCGCGACATCGACCCAGCGCGTCGTGCCCCATGCGCTTTCGTTGGACAGCCCGATCGCGCGGATCTTGCCCGCCTCGACCGCCGCCATCAGCGCGCCCAGAACGTCTTCCATATGGGCGATGGTCGCGGCTTTGTCCTGACCCGAGGCGTCATAGCCCCAGTTCTGGCGGAAGGCATAGCTGCCGCGCTGCGGCCAGTGCAGCTGGTACAGATCGATCACGTCGGTCTTCATGCGACGCAGCGAATCCTCGATCGCGGGGCCGATATTGGCACCGTTGAAGCCGTCGTCGCGCAGGCGCGGACCGGGCCCCGAGATCTTGCTCGCAAGCTGCACCTGATTGCGTTTGCCGCTCTTGGCCACCCATTCGCCGATGAATTCCTCGCTGCGGCCCGCGGTTTCGCGGCGCACGGGATTGACCGGATACATCTCGGCGCAATCGAAAAACGTGATCCCCGCGTCCAAGGCGCGGTCCATCTGGATCAAGGCATCGGCAAGACCGGTCTGGTTGCCATAGGTCATCGTCCCCAAGCTGACGTCACTGACCATGACTTCGCTGTTTCCAAGCGCCACCGTCTTCATCGTAGTCCTTTCAAGAATATTGGCGGAAGAGAATGGGAGTCGAACCCACCCGGGACAGGCTCGCTGCCCCAACCGGATTTGAAGTCCGGCCGCCCCACCGGGGACGATTCTCTTCCACTATGGCACCGGCTCCTCCGCCGAAAACAGGTCGATCCGGTGCGGATTGACACGGCGCAGATCGCCGCGGCGCAAAGTTAGTCCGTGGCGATCGAAAAAGTCCAGAATCTCGATGGCGACCTTGCGACCATTGTTGACCTCGTCGCGGAAGGCGGGAGCGGTGAACCAGCCGGTTTCAGACGCCGCACCCAGCCTGCGGATGATCGCGGCCATCTCGATCGTGGTCGCACGCAGGAAGAAATGGTCGCGCGCGACCAGATCGACCCGCCCCTGACGCGCGGCCATGCGCAGGATGCGGCGGACTTCGGCCTCGTCGTTCCCGCTCGTGGTGGCGAAATCGCGCACGCGGGGTGGACGAAAGCGGGTCTCGCCGCCCAGCTCTTGGGCAATGCGGGTATAGAGCGCCTCGTCATCGGTGCTCAGGCGCGGCTTGTGGTCGGGCAAACGCAGAAAGGAGCCGTCGAGCACGATCCGCCCCGATGCGGCCTCGGCCCGCATCAGCGCCATGAAGGCGGGCTGGGGCAGGCGCGGCACCAGACGCAGGCGCAGTGCCTCGCGCGCCATGCCCTGAAGATCGGGGTTCTCGCCATGATGGGCGGCCAGAAGGGCGGCGCTTTCGGCCTGCAAGGCATCGCGCCTGTGGCGGGTCACCGCGATCTGGTCCAGCAGGATCAGGCCGGTTTGTTCCAGCAATGCCGCACCCTGAGCGGCAGTCAGCGCGCGGTCGCGCAGAAAGACCGGCAGATCGACCAGCGCCGCAGGACTTTGTGCAAGTGCCGCAAGCGCCTCCGCCGGATCGGCATGCTCGGCGGCAACAAGCTGGGCCAGACGCTCGGGACGGGCGCGTTTGCGCGGGGGGCCATGCGGATCGATCACGCGCCCTCCGCCCATCGTGCGCCGCGCCGAGACGTCGCGCAGGATCAGGTGATCGCCCGCCGTCGCCGCAACCGGCTGGTCGAGAACAAGCTGCACCAGCCTCGCCTCGCCGGGATGCAGAGGACCGCCAAGCGGCACGATCCTCGCCCCGACTTCTGCCGCACCGATATGGAGCCGCGCCGGAGTCCATGTGATCACAGGCTTCGGCTCGCTCGCCAAAAGCCGCAAGCGGATATCGAGACGCTGGCTCGGCGCGTGCAGCGCGGGATCCATTGCGACATCGCCCCTTGTGATCACATCGCGCGAGATTTCCTCTCCGGCGAGGTTGAGGGCGCAGCGCTGTCCGGCGAAACCGGTATCGGATTTGCGGTTCTGCATATGGATGCCGCGCACGCGCGCGGGCAGTTGGGAAGGGCTTATCAGAATGTGATCACCAACCGCGACCTCTCCCGAGAGCACGGTCCCCGTCACGACAACCCCCGCGCCGCCAAGAACGAAAGAGCGGTCCACCGCCATACGGAAGCGGCCGGCGCGGGCCCTTGCGGCGACCCGAGCCTCGGCGGCGGCTAGGGCGTCGCGCAGCTCTGCGATCCCTGCGCCGCTGAGCGACGAGACCGCGATGACCGGCGCGCCCGCAAAATGCGTCGGGGCCAGCAGCGCGGCAATTTCCTGCTCGCGGGCCGCGATCCTTTCCGGCCCGACCAGATCGGACTTCGTCAGCGCCACGATGGCGCCCGAGACATCGAGCAGGTCGAGAATGGCGAGATGTTCCAGTGTTTGCGGCATGATCCCGTCATCGGCGGCGATCACCAGCAGCGCGAGATCGATGCCGCCGACGCCCGCCAGCATGGTATGGACGAAACGCTCGTGCCCCGGCACATCGACGAAACCCGTGACTTTGCCCCCGCCGAGATCGGCATAGGCAAAACCCAGTTCGATGGTGATGCCGCGCGCTTTCTCTTCGGCCAGACGATCGGCATCGGTGCCGGTCAGCGCCTTGACCAGCGCGGTTTTGCCGTGATCGATATGGCCGGCAGTTCCGACAATCATCCCGCAAGCGCCGTCAAAAGCGCCGCATCGTCTTCGAGACAGCGCAGATCCAGCACAAGGGCGCCGTCATGGATCCGCCCGATTACCGGCACCGGCAACGCGCGAAGGCGGGCAGCCAAAGCCTCCGCGTCGGGGGACAAGGCCAAAGCCGCGCTCGGCAGACCTTCGGTCGGAAAGGACCCCGATCCGGTTTGGCTGAAAGTTGTGATCACGCGCACGGAGCAGCCCAGAATAGCGGCCACTTGTGATGCCAAACGCTCGGCCTGTTCCGTGATCACAGTTTGTGATCGCGCCAAAAGCCGGAGTGTCGGAAGCTGTTCGACCAGACGGTCGGGGTCGCGATAAAGCCGAAGAACGGCCTCGGCGGCAGCGAGGCGGATCTTGTCGAGACGCAGAACCCGTTTGAGGGGGTTCTTGTTGATCGCGGCGATCAGATCCTTGCGGCCGACGATAAACCCCGCCTGCGGCCCGCCCAGAAGCTTGTCGCCCGAAAAGGTCACGAGATCGGCGCCATCGGCAATCGCCTCGGCCACGGTCGGCTCGCGCCGCAATCCGTAGCGCGTCAGATCGACCAGCGAGCCCGAGCCGAGATCGTTGAGCAGCGCAAGCCCCGCCGCATGGGCAATCGCGGCCAGATCGCGGGCCGCAACCTCGGTGGTAAAGCCTTCGATGCGGTAATTCGACGGGTGGACCTTCATCAGAAGGGCGGTTTCCGGCCCGATCGCATCGGCATAATCGCGGGGATGGGTGCGGTTGGTCGTACCGACCTCGCGCAAGCGCACTCCGGCTTGCGTCATGATGTCGGGCATGCGGAAAGCGCCGCCGATCTCGATCAGCTCGCCGCGAGACACCACTGCCTCGCGGCCCGCGCCAAGCGTATTCAGCGCGATCAGCACGGCGGCAGCGTTGTTGTTGACCGCCGTGGCATCCTCGGCCCCCGTCAGCTCGCAAAGCAGACCGCGCAAATGGTCGTCGCGCTGGCCGCGCCCGCCGGTTTCAAGGTCGAATTCGAGTGCCGCCGGAGCGCGCATCGCCTCGGTCGCGGCATGGATCGCCGCCTCGGGGAGCAAAGCGCGGCCGAGATTGGTATGCAGCACGATTCCCGTGAGATTGAGGATCGGACGCAGCCCCGACCGGCTGCCTTGTGCCAAGGCGTCGGCCGCCAGTCCCAAAAGCCCCGCCGCATCGGGCAGGGGATCGGCGCGGAGGCTGCGGGTATCGGCCAGCGCGGCGCGCAGGGCTGCGGTCACGGATTGCCTGCCGTAGCGCTCGACCAGATCGCCGGCCTGCGCCAGAAGCCGGTCGACCGAAGGCAGATTGCGCAGCCCCTCCATCAGGCGCCGATCAGGAAGGGGTTGAAGCCGCCGCGCTTCCATTCGGTGTCGCGCATCTTGAGATCCAGACCGAGGCTGGCGACGTCGTCGGCAAGCTGCTCGAGAGAGGCGTTCTTGTTCTGGTAGAGGATCTTGGTCCAGCTGTCGCAATCACCGCAAAGCTCCGCCTTGATCACCGCATCGCCGTTCTCGACCGAGCGGTAGCTGATCTTTCCGGTCTCGCCGCAGCACAGGCACTTGATGCGGACCTCGTTCCAGAGCGTCTGGCAGCACGAACAAGAGGCATAGCGCGTGCCCTCGGCCCCTTTGTCCTCGACCACGATGGAGGCCGAGGGCAGGCCGCCACAGGCGGGGCAGATGCCGGTCCGGATCGGGACAGGCGCCTCGGGGTTCAGGGCCGCGGCCGCAATCGCGGCATGAACCTGCACGGCGGCCGCAACAAAGAGATGCGGCGCGACGCTGTCCTGGGGGATCTTGTCGGAGAGAACATTGGTAAAGAGCCAGTCACGCTCGTCATCCGAAGCGGCCAGAACCGCATCCAGCGCGAAGCGGGCAGCCTCCGGCATGTCGATCCTGGCGGCTTTGGCCAAAAACAGCGCCAGAACCTCGGGCATACGCGCCTTGAGGTGATGGCGGTCGATCTGGGGCATCCGGCTGGAGCGTGCCAGCGCCTCCCAATCGGCGGCGGGCTTGGGGGCCTCGGGCAGCTCGGCTGCCAGTTCGGCCTGAGCCCGCGTCAAAGCCGCCAGAAAGCGCAGATAGGGGGCCAGATTGGCACTGCTTGCGGCGAGATAGTCGAGACGCGCCGCACGGGCCGAAAACAGCGCCTCCGGATCGGGAAGGCGGACCAGCGGCGCCTTGTCGTAGCCGCCGATCATCGAGGGGTCGGGAGTCAGTGCTTGGGTCATGCTTCCTCTCGGGCCGACCGGCCACGAAACGGCCTCGGGCTATTCTTCAGGTTTCGGCTTGTCGCGTCTGGCCAGCTCCTTGAGCCATTTGCGGTGGTGCTTGTAGGCCCATCCCCCCGTTACCGATCCATGCGTCATCGCCCTGATCGTGCCACGGGTCCAGATTGCAGCATAAACATGCAGGATGAACAGCAAAATGACGCCGACAGCCCCAAGAGAATGCAGCAAAAGCGCCCATCTTCTGGTTGGGATGACCACCAGATCGGGAAAGAACTGTTGCCAGATCATGATGCCGGTTGCGAACATCACGAGGATCATCGCGGCCATGCCCCAGAAAATGAACTTCTGGCCGGCATTGTATTTGCCGAGCTCGGGCAACTTGTCCTCGTCCCCCTTGAGCAGGTCGCCGATGCGGGCCATCCATTGCAGATCCTCGCGTCGCGGCAGGTTCAGCTTCCAGAGCTGGACGAACATCACGAAGAAGCTGACCAGAAGCACGCAGCCGATGATCGGATGCAGCCAACGCATGGTCTGCCCACCGCCGAACAAGGCCGAGAGCCAGTACAGTTCGGGCGTGAACAGCGCCAACCCCGAGACCACGAGGATCAGCATTGATGCGGCCGTGACCCAGTGGTTGATCCGCATGATCAGCCGGTAGCGGCTGACCGAAAGCGGGTGGAGGCCCTCGATATGGTCACCGGGTTGCGAATATTCCAAACGCTCGGTCATCACGTCTCCTCCGTCTCGGGCTTGATCTCGGCCTCGACCAGCGTTTCGGCATGGACCTCGTCCTCGGCCTCGACCTTGTTGGCGCGACCCAGAAGCCCGTGCAGCAAGGAGCCGACGGCAGCCAGTCCGATGGCAGCCAGACCGAGCTTTTTGGCGGGTCCTTTCCACCCCTCGACCACCGTGGAGATCGACGGATTTTCGGGCAGGTTGGCGTAAAGCTGCGGCTGGTCGGCGTGGTGGAGCACATACATCACATGTGTCCCGCCAACGCCCTGCGGATCGTAAAGCCCCGCATTTTCGTAGCCGCGCGACTTCAGATCCTCGATCCTGCCCTGAGCGTGGGTGATCATGTCCTCCTTGTGGCCGAACAGGATCGCCTCGGTCGGGCAGGCCTTGGCGCAAGCCGGACCCTGACCCACCGAAACGCGGTCGGAGCAAAGCGTGCATTTGTGGGACTTGTGGTCGGTCTGGCTGATGCGCGGAATGTCGAAGGGACAGCCCGAAACGCAATAGCCGCAGCCGATGCAATTCTCGTGGATGAAATCCACGATCCCGTTCGAATATTGCACGATCGCGCCGGGTGCAGGGCATGCCTTGAGGCAGCCCGGATCCTCGCAATGCATGCAGCCGTCCTTGCGGATCAGCCATTCGAAGTCGCCGGTCACCGGATTGTCGAATTCGGTGAAGCGCATCAGCGTATACATCTCGGGCCCGAGGTCCGAGGGGTTCTCGTAGACGCCGACGTTATGTTCGATCGGCGGCGTGGTGTCGTTCCATTCTGCACAGGCCGACTGGCAGGCCTTGCAGCCGATACATTTGCTGACGTCGATCAGCTTGGCCACGGGCGTCAGCTGACGCTCGGGCGCGGGCAGATCGGGCATGGCCGAGGCGCGGACGACATCGCCCGCACCAAGGTTTGCCGGCATCGGCTGCACCGGAGGGTTGGAAACCGCCGTGCGCGGACTGTCGAGGTTCGGGTCCATGGTCATGACACATTCTCCCCTTCCGACGGTTCGATATTGACGAGAAAAGCCTTGAATTCAGGCGTTTCCACGTTCGCATCCCCAACCGAAGGCGTCAGCGTATTCGGGCCGAAGCCCTTGCGCGCCGCGCCGGTAAAGCCCCAGTGCAGCGGAATGCCGATGACATGGACGAGCTTGTCGCCGCATTTCAAAGGCTTGATCCGCTTGGTTACCAACGCTTTGGCCCAGACCTCGCCCCGCTTGGACCAGACACGGACCCAACCGCCTTTGGTGATGCCCTTTTCCGCCGCGAGTTCTTCACTGATCTCGACGAAGAATTCGGGCTGGAGGGCGGCGTTGATCTTGTTGTGCTTGGTCCAGAAGTGGAAATGCTCGGTCAGGCGATAGGAAGTCGCGACAAAGGGGAATTCGTCGCTGGTCCCGAATTGCGCGAAATCGTCCTCGAAGACGCGCGAGGCGGGGTTGCCGCGCAGGTCCTTGTTGAAGACGTTCGCGATCGGCGATTCAAACGGCTCCATATGGGTCGGGAAAGGCCCGTCCCGCATGAGGCCGCGCGTGAACAGCCGCGACGTACCCTCGGGGTTCATGATGAAGGGCATGACCTCTTCGGGCTTGGCGGTGGGCGCCACGTCGGGGACGTCGTAACCCGTCCATTTCGTGCCGTCCCACTCCAGCAGCTTGCGCGTCTCGTCCCAGGGCTTGCCGTGAAGATCGGCCGAAGCGCGGTTGTAGATGATGCGCCGGTTCAGCGGCCAGGCGAAGGTCCAGTTGAGATAGGCGCCGGTATCGTCGGGGTCGAAATTGTCCCGACGCGCCATATTGTTGCCGTTCTCGTTCCAGCTGCCGGAATAGATCCAGCATCCGGACATGGTCGAACCGTCGTCGCGCATCTGGCTGAAGTTCAGCAATTGCTGGCCTTTGGCCACGATGACCTTGGTCGGATCGGCGGGATCATAAAGATCCTGCAGCGCGCGGCCGTTCATTTCGCGCGCCAGCTCCTGCGGGGTCGGCTCGTCTTCGTCGGCATAGTCCCAGCTCAGGTTCAGGATCGGATCGGCATAGGCGCCGCCCTCCTGACGGTAGAGCTCTCGCACCCGCTTGAAGATCTGCGCCATGATCCAGGTATCGTGCTTGGCCTCGCCCGGAGGCGTCGCCCCCGCCCAATGCCACTGCATCCAGCGTCCCGAATTGACCAGCGCGCCTTCGTCCTCGGCGAAACAGGTCGTCGGAAGCTCGAGCACCTCGGTCTGGATCGAGGCGGTATCGACATCGTTGTTGCGGCCGTGGTTCTGCCAGAAACGGGCCGTCTCGGTTTCGAGAGGGTCCATCACCACCAGAAGCTTCAGCTTGGACAGCGCCGCCGTGGTCTTGTTGCGGTTCGGGAAGGACAGAAGCGGGTTGAAGCCCTGACAGAAATACAGGTTCACCTCGCCGTTGTTCATCATCTCGAACATGCGCAAGACGTCGTAATTGGCGACGTCGAGCTTGGGCAGGTAGTCATAAGCCCAATCGTTTTCAGCGGTGGCGTGATCACCCCACAAAGCCTTCATGAGCGAAACCATGAACTTCGGCGTATTCTGCCAATAGCTCGTCTGGCCCGGCCGCAGGGGCTTGTTGGCGCGGCTGGCCATATAGGTCGCGTAATCGGTCTCGCGTTCGAGCGGGATGTTCATATAGCCCGGCAGAAGGTTCGACATCAGGCCGATATCGGTCAGGCCCTGGATGTTGGAATGGCCGCGCAGCGCGTTCATTCCGCCGCCCCTGACCCCGATATTGCCGAGGATCAGCTGCAACATCGCCATGCCGCGGATGTTCTGCGCGCCTTTGGAGTGCTGGGTCCAGCCGAGCGCATACATCGAGGTCATGGTTTTGGTCGGGCTGGAGCATTCGCCGATCATCTCGGCAATGCGCAGGTAGCGCTCTTTGGGCGTGCCGCAGACCTGTTCGACCAGTTCGGGGGTATAGGCATCGACATGCTTCTTGAGCAGGTTCCAGACGCAGCGGGGATGCCCGAGGGTCATATCGACCCGCGCGAAACCTTCCTCGTCCAGCTCGTAATCCCAGCTGGAGCGGTCGAAGTCGCGTTTCTCGGCATCATAGCCGCTGAACAGGCCGTCGGACCAACCGAACTCTTCCTTCACGATGAAGGCCGCGTTGGTGTAGTTCTTGACGTATTCCCACTGAACTTTGTCGTTGGCGATCATCCAGCGGATCATGCCCATTAGCCAGACGATGTCGGAGCCGGGACGGATCGGCGCGTAATAATCCGACACCGAAGCGGTCCGCGTGAAGCGCGGGTCGACAACGATCAGTTTCGCACCACGGTTCGCCTTGGCAACGGTCACCCATTTGAAGCCGCAAGGATGCGCTTCGGCTGCGTTCCCGCCCATGACGATCACGAGGTCGGTGTTCTTGATATCGGTCCACGAGTTGGTCATCGCACCACGGCCGAATGTCGGGCCCAAACTGGACACCGTAGGGCCGTGTCAGACGCGCGCCTGGTTATCGAATCCCAAAAGCCCCATGCTCCGCACGACCTTGTAGGTCAGCCATGCGGTTTCGTTAGTTGCGGCGGAAGCGGCAAGAAAACCCGTCGTCAGCCAGCGGTTCACGGTGGTTCCGGCCGCGTTCTTCGCGACGAAATTCGCGTCGCGGTCGTCCTTCATGGCGCGGGCGACCTTGTCGAGCGCCTCGTCCCACGAGATTTCCTCGAATGTATCCGAGCCGGCACGACGCAGGCGCGGCATGGTCAGACGGGTTTCCGCGTTGACGAAATCCTTGAGCGCCGCACCCTTGGGGCACAGCGTGCCGTGGTTGGTCGGGTGGTCTGCATCGCCTTCGATATGGGTGATGCGCGCGGTTTCGCCTGCTTTTACATCGCCATCCGAGTACAGGATGATGCCGCAGGCGACAGAGCAATAGGGACAGGTGTTGCGGGTTTCCGTTGTCGAAGCGAGCTTGAAGGGCCGCACATGGGCCGCCTCTGCCGCTTCCGCATCTCCGAAGCCAAGGGCCCCCAGAGATGTCACCGCGACACCCGCACCTGCGAGCTTTAGAAAGCTGCGCCGTGAGAGGTCGATATTCATCATTCCCTCCTGCTGCCTGTCGAAAAGATAGGTCCAATATGTTTTGGCCGAATGCAGGTTTATGTCAAGCTTCACGGAGGTTTGGCACAGGCTGCGGACCACTCTGACAGGCGGACGGCAGCCCTACGGGAGGGTCGATATTTCCTATGAATTTGGTCCGGATTGCTGCACAAAACCCGTGATCACATGAATGGAGAGGGAAAGCCGCGCCAATTTGTGATCACTGATCGGGTTATTACGCACCGTAAAAGGCCTTGTGATAACAAACCTCGCCCTCGGGCAGGGAGGGGACGAAACTGCGCGCCATGAAATACTCGGCCGGAGCACCATCAAAGCGCAAAGCCGGAACAGGCGCGAAGCCGAACTTTCCGTAGAAGGCCGGATCGCCCAGAACGACACAGCCATGCGCCCCGATGCGCACGAGATGCCGCAGCCCCTCGGTGACCAGAGCGGAGCCGATGCCACGCCCCTGATCGCCCGGACGTACCGCCATCGGACCCAGCCCGTACCAGCCGGCAGCGCCGTCGCTGATCGTCACCGGCGAGAAGGCGATATGACCGACCAGACGCCCCGCATCGACCGCCACAAGGGACAAGGCAAGCTGCTGCTCGGCACGCAGCGCGTCGATGATCGCGCCCTCGGTTCCGCTGCTATGGGGCGCGTCGGCGAAGGCGGCATCGGTCAAGGTGCGGATTTCACGGATATCGGCGGGGATCTCTCGGCGGAGCTTCACATCAGGGTCCTGAATGACGGTAACGGCGGCACGATAGGAACCGGCACCGCGTCAAGCAAGACGCGAGTGCCGGTCGATCGCCTAGACTTCGACCGCTACGGTGCCGATCGGATGCGAGCAACAGGCGAGAATGAAGCCGTCCTCGATATCCTCGTCCGAAATGCCGCCGTTATGGACCATATGGACATCGCCACGGGTCTTTTTGATCTTGCAGGTCCCGCAGAGCCCGAAGGTGCACCCCGAGGGGATATTGAGCCCGCTGGTCCGCGCCACCGACAAAACCGTATCGGTTTCCGAGCATTTCGCCGAAATTCCCGAGGATTCGAAGATGATCTCGGCGGAATTGCTTTCGTCCGGGACCACATCGTCAAGCGTGGGGGCCTCTGCCTCTGTGCGGACAGGGGCGCCGAAGCTTTCCTGATGGTAGCGGTCCATATCATAGCCGAGTGCCACCAGCATGTCGCGCACGGCCTGCATGAAGGGCTCGGGACCGCAGCAATAGACGTCGCGCTCGAGGTAGTCGGGGGCCATCAGCCCCAGCATGATCTGGTTCAGGCGACCGCGATAGCCGTGCCAGCTGCGGAACGGATCGGTTTCCTCGACCGTGAAATGCAGCTTGAGCCCCGGAACGCGGTCGGCCATGCCCTCGAGCCGCTGGCGGAAGATGATATCGCTTGGCGCACGCGCCGCATGGACGAAAGCAATATCGGGCATCTCGCCCGAATCCCATGCCCATGTCGTCATCGACATCACAGGTGTTATCCCAGAACCTGCTGAAATAAATAGGTATTTTTTATCAGAGCGAGAATGGGTCGTGAAGATCCCCGAAGGCCCGTAAGCCTTGAGCTGCATCCCCGGCCGCAGGTGGTCGAGCATCCAGCGGCTGCCCTCGCTGCCCGGCTGCGCTTTGACCGTCACCGAGATCGACAAGGGCCGCGAGGGGCTGGAGGAGATCGTATAGGTACGTTGGACATTGCCGCCCGGAACGGGCAGGTCCAGCGTAACGAACTGGCCCGGCTTGTAGTCGAACCAGGCCCCCGAGGGTGCGCGGAAGGTGAATGTGGCGGTGTCCGAAGTCTCGGGCACCACCATCGCACATTCCAGAGGCTCGCTGTCCTTCCAGGGTGCCTCGCCGAATGCTTTGTTCGCTGCCGCCATTATTCGGCCGCCATCGCGGGTTGCGGCGCGAGCAGGTCAAGCATCTTGCGGCAATACCAATCCACGAAATGGATCACGCCCTCCTCCTGATTGGGCGAATAGGGGCCGGGCTCGTAGGCGGGCGAAAGGATGCCCTTCTGGTTTTCCTCGACGACGCGGCGGTCCTCGTCGTTGGTGGCCAACCAAACCTCGGTGAGCTTCTGGAGATCGTAATCCACCCCCTCGACGGCATCCTTGTGCACGAGCCATTTCGAGGTGACTTCGGTCTCGGTGGGCGAGATCGGCAGAAGGCGGAAGACGATGGCGTGATCGGGCAGGAAGTGGTTCCAGCTCGACGGGAAGTGGTAGAACATCAGGCTGCCCGCGTCGTTCCACGGCATGGTGCCCATGCGGCGGCTGACCGCTGCCTTGGTCGACATGGTGAAGCTTTCGGCATTGTTCATCAGCGGCACGCGCGCCAGACGCCACTGCATGTCGTCCTGATTGACGAAACGCGCCGGAACGCCGGCATCATCGCAACGCTGCCAATGCTCGAGAATCTCGGGGCTGGCTGCATTCGGCCCCTCCATCACGGTCATCAGCGGGTTGTCGGAGTAGCTGCGGCAGAGCGAGGGATGCGAACCGCCGCAGTGATAGCACTCGCGGTTGTTCTCGATGACCAGCTTCCAGTTCCCGTTCTCGACGATCGTCGAAGAAAAGGCGACTTTCGCGTCCTTCAGCCCGCTCGGGGCCAGATAATCCTTGAGAAGTCCGCCCAGACGCTCGAATTCCGGCGGGTTTTCGGCGAGGCAGATGAAGACCATACCGTCCGCATCCTGCACATGGACAGGCTTGAGGCTGTATTTCGACGGGTCGAAATCGGGGCCCATGTCGCGGGCAAAGACCAGGCGGCCGTCGAGATCATAGGTCCACTGGTGGTAGGGGCACACCAGTTTCGGCGAAGACCCGTTCTGCTTGGGGCACAGACGCTGGCCGCGATGGCGGCAGACGTTGTGGAACGCCCGGATCACGCCGTCGCCACCGCGTACGATCACGATCGGATAGGCGCCGACCTGAAGCGTCGAATGGTTGCCGGTCTTCGGAATATCGCAGGAAGGGATCGCGAAGATCCATTCCTTGTACCAGAGGTTCTCGAGATCTGCCTCGAAAACGCCCTGATCGCTGTAAAGCTCGCGGCTGAGGGAGTGGTTTTTCTGCCGTGACGTAATGTGGTCGAGGATTTCCGCTGTGTTCAACATGGCTGTGATCCAAGGGGGCATGAGGGACGATATTTTCGTCAGAATTGCACTCGCCAAGACGAAAAAAGTGCCTGAAAACGACATCGGATGGTCGAATTCTGACATCCCGCACACCCGTTTTTCACCCAGCCCGATCGAATCTCCAGACATATAGCGCCGATGTCGTTTTTCGACTCTGGAAAAGGCTGGGGATAACTCAATGCGCAAGCGAAAGACGAATCTGTGGGGGAATCGCTTCCTGACAAAAAGCGGATTTTTCGGGTCGGAACCAACAGGGAACCCGGACGCTTCATCCACATGTCCAAAACCATCCACCAGCCTGTCCACAGCCTGTGCGCGAATCGAGTTATCCACACGACTTTCCACAACTCGATATATTTGCAACATTTTGCAATTGTTGGAAGAATCACATTTCAGCTCTCGCGCCGGAACGGTTTGTCCCGAGGCGAAATCACCTGTGAAAAGAATCCGTGAAACAGGGTTTTCCAGATGCCCACAGGGCCAAATAAAACATCATCTTTATTTCTTTCTTAAATTTACTATTGAGAAAGAAAGGAGACCCTCATGACCGATTTGCTCAGTTTGGCTTACCCATGGGTCAAGGCCCTGCACATCATGGCCGTCATGTCGTGGATGGCGGGTTTGTTCTATCTGCCACGGCTTTACGTCTATCACGCCGAACGTGGTCAAAACGGGCAAGAGCCGGTCAGATCTTTCGAGATCATGGAATACAAACTTCTGCGCATGATCATGAATCCTGCGATGATCGTAACATGGCTCGCGGGGTTAGCCCTTGTTTTCACACCGGGAATCGTCGACTGGTCGTCGATCTGGCCCTGGACGAAAGCTGCGTGCGTCATCGCGATGAGCGGATTTCACGGCTGGTTGTCGGTGCAAAGAAAGGCCCTTTTGGCAGGGAAGGGCGTCTCCGGCCGCAGCTATCGGCTCGCGAATGAAGTCCCGACTTTGCTCATGGTCGTCATCGTGCTCTCAGTCGTCGTCAAGTTCTGAGAATTGACTCGTCAGGGCAGAACGCCTAAGTGAGGAAAACCGTCGTCCGACGGGGATTCTCCTATTCAATGGTTTCATGCGGGCCCGATCCGTGGTCGCGGCGCTTAAAGGCGAAGTTTATGAGCGAAGAACGTCTCAACCTCTCTGATCTCAAGGCGAAAAGCCCTGCCGATCTTCTGGCGATGGCCGAAGAATGGGAGATCGAGAATGCGACGGTGATGCGCAAAGGCGAGATGATGTTCTCGCTGCTCAAGGAACATGCCGAAGAGGGCTTTGAAATCGGTGGCGACGGCGTGCTCGAGGTTGTCCAGGACGGTTTCGGCTTCCTGCGCTCGCCGGAAGCGAACTATCTGCCGGGTCCGGACGACATCTACATGAGCCCCGAGGTCATTCGACAGCATTCTTTGCGTACGGGCGACACGGTCGAGGGCGTCATCCGCGCCCCAGGCGAGAACGAGCGTTATTTTGCGCTGACGAAGGTCGAGAAAATCAACTTCGAAAGCCCGGAAAAAGCCCGTCACAAGGTCGCTTTCGACAACCTGACGCCGCTTTATCCCAACGAACGCCTGAAAATGGAGATCGAGGATCCGACGATCAAAGATCGTTCGGCACGCATCATCGATCTCGTTGCGCCGATCGGGAAGGGTCAGCGTTCGCTGATCGTTGCTCCTCCGCGCACGGGCAAGACCGTTCTGCTGCAAAATATCGCGCATTCGATCGAACGTAATCACCCCGAATGCTACCTGATCGTGCTTCTGATCGACGAACGTCCTGAAGAAGTCACCGATATGCAGCGCTCGGTGAAGGGCGAGGTCGTATCCTCAACCTTCGACGAACCGGCCAGCCGGCACGTTGCGGTGTCCGAGATGGTGATCGAAAAGGCGAAACGTCTTGTCGAACATAAACGAGATGTTGTGATCCTTCTCGACTCGATCACAAGACTTGGTCGTGCCTTCAACACTGTGGTGCCGAGCTCGGGTAAAGTGCTTACTGGTGGTGTTGATGCGAATGCGCTTCAGCGTCCGAAACGCTTCTTCGGTGCTGCGCGCAACATCGAAGAGGGTGGTTCACTCACCATTATCGCGACCGCGCTGATTGATACCGGCTCGCGGATGGACGAAGTCATCTTTGAAGAATTCAAAGGGACCGGCAACTCCGAGATCGTTCTCGATCGCAAAGTTGCTGACAAGCGCGTCTTCCCGGCGATGGATATCCTCAAATCGGGCACGCGTAAGGAAGATCTTCTGGTCGATCCGAAAGATCTGCAGAAAACGTATTTGTTGCGTCGCATTCTCAACCCGATGGGAACGACCGATGCCGTTGAATTCCTGATTTCCAAGCTGAAACAGACGAAATCGAACAGCGAATTCTTCGATTCTATGAACGCCTGACGCCGTTACACGGAGGCTGGATTGGACACCATTTTTGCTGAAGCAACGCCTCCCGGTCGTGGGGGCGTTTCTGTCATTAGAATCAGTGGCTTGCAGTCAAAAGAAGCGCTGGAATCGCTTGCCGGAGCGATACCGGAAGCGCGCAAAACCTATTTGCGCGGATTGCGTGACGGCGACGATCTGATTGACCGTGCCCTGGTTATCCGCTTTGAGAAGGGCGAGAGCTTCACGGGCGAAGATGTCGCTGAGCTGCATCTTCACGGCGCACCGGTTATTGTTCAGCGACTCGAAGCTGCTTTGGTTTCCTTCGGGCTACGCCGTGCAGAGGCGGGCGAGTTCACCCGTCGTGCATTTCTCAACGGAAGAATAGACCTGTCCGAAGCCGAAGGGCTCGCGGATCTTCTGGCTGCTGAAACGGAATCGCAACGAAAGCTCGCGATGCGAGCCGCGGAAGGAGAGGTCGGCCGGCTGACCGAAACTTTGCGCCAGAGCCTCATCCGCGCGGGCGCACTGGTCGAAGCCAGTATCGATTTCGCGGACGAGGATGTCCCAGAGGATATTCCGGCAGAAGTTTTCACCTTGATCGATACGGTCCAGACGGAGTTGCGCCGCATTTTGCATCAGTTCCCTGCGACCGAACGGCTGCGGCAGGGTTACGAAGTCGCCATAATCGGCCCGCCGAATGCGGGAAAATCGACGTTGCTGAACTATATTGCCAAGCGCGAGGTCGCGCTTGTGTCGGATATTGCCGGCACGACACGGGATATTCTCGAACTGCGTGTTGATCTTCGCGGTTTGTCGGTGACCTTCCTCGATACGGCGGGGTTGCGGGAAAGTCAGGATCCGGTCGAAACGATGGGCGTTGAGCGTGCCGTTCGCCGGGCAAGAGACGCTGATTTGCGCATCCACCTTTCGCCGAACGGGGTGCCTCAATTTGATGTGGCCGATGGTGATCTGGTTGTTCGGTCCAAGTCCGATTTGAGCAATGATGCCGAAGGGATCTCGGCCCATAGCGGGCAGGGGGTCGAAAATCTTCTCAACAAGATTTATGCTTTTCTGCGAGGAAAAGCGGCGGATTCTGGGATTGTGAGCCATAAGCGGCAAGCCGAAGCAATCTCGCGGGCTATTGATTCGCTAGACCGCAGCAAAAGCGGTTTACCTGAGCTGGCTGCAGAGAATATTCGATTGGCGATTCGCGAATTATCCGCGATGGTTGGGCGCATAGACGCGGAAGATTATCTCGACGAGATCTTTTCGTCGTTCTGTATCGGGAAGTAGGTTTCACGTGAAACAATATGATGTGATCGTGATCGGCGGAGGCCATGCAGGGCTTGATGCAGCAATGGCTGCAGCCCGAATGGGCGTCGAAGTCGCGTTGGTTACACTTAAGGCCGAAGATATCGGCACGATGTCCTGCAATCCGGCGATTGGCGGATTGGGCAAGGGCCATCTTGTACGCGAGATCGACGCGATGGACGGCGTGATGGGGCGACTGGCTGATGCAGCTGGTATCCAGTTTCGTTTGCTCAACCGTCGAAAAGGTCCCGCTGTGCAGGGACCCCGCGCGCAGGCCGACCGCTCGCTCTATCGGGCCGCAGCTTTCCAGGCTGCCTCGACACAATCTGGGCTTTCGCTGATTTTCGGCGAAGTTACAGGTCTCGACCATGAGAATGGTAGAGTGCGCGGCGTTACCCTTGCCGATGGAACCTATCTTTCTTCGAGCCAGGTTGTTCTGACGACGGGCACGTTTTTGAACGGTGTCATTCACATCGGCGACGTTTCCCGTCCTGCAGGACGCTGGGGAGATGATGCTTCGATTGGCCTTGCTCAATCGATCAAGGGTCTCGACTTGCCTTTCGGGCGACTGAAAACGGGCACGCCGCCTCGATTGAGAAAAAGCACGATCGATTGGGACGCGCTCGAGAAGCAGCCTGGCGACGAAGATCCGGTTCTGTTTTCCTACATGAACGCCGGCGTCATCGCCCCGCAAGTGGATTGCGCGATCACGCATACGAGCGAGATTACGCATAAGATCATTCAGGACAATCTTCACCTTTCGGCGATGTATGGTGGTCATATCGAAGGGGTGGGGCCTCGCTATTGCCCGTCGATCGAGGACAAGGTTGTTCGGTTCGCCGACAAGAATTCACATCAAATTTTTCTTGAACCAGAGGGATTTGATAGTGATGTGGTCTACCCCAACGGGATTTCGACGTCGCTGCCTGAAGAGGTCCAGCATAATTATGTGCGCTCTATCAAGGGCTTGGAAGGTGTCGAGATCCTTCAGCCGGGTTATGCGGTCGAATATGATTATGTCGATCCGCGCTCGCTGAAGGCGACGCTCGAGGTTAAAACCTTGGAAGGTTTCTATCTTGCCGGCCAGATTAACGGGACGACGGGATATGAAGAGGCAGCTGCGCAAGGCTTGGTTGCCGGCTTGAACGCGGCACTCAAGGTGCTTGGGCGCGAACCGTTGATTATGAGCCGCTCACAAAGCTACATTGGCGTGATGATTGACGACCTGATCACGCGCGGGGTTAGCGAGCCTTATCGCATGTTTACTTCGCGTGCCGAATTCCGACTCAGCTTACGTGCCGATAATGCCGATCAGCGCCTGACGCCCCTCGCAATCGAACTGGGTTGCGTTTCGGACGTGAGGAAAGCTGCTTTTTCTCAAAAGATGGATCAGTATTTCGCGGCGCGTGATCGGGCGATGACGGTTAGTTTTTCGCCGAACCAGCTTTCCGCACATGGTATCGTCGTGCGTCAGGACGGTGTGCGCCGCAATCTGTTCGGACTACTCGGGCAGGGTGATCTCGAGCAAACGACCGTTCTTGCTTTGGATGATGAGTTGGCCGGGTTCAGCGCCGAGACGATCAGACAAATTTCGACAGATGCGCTCTATCACCAATATACCGAGCGCCAAGATCGCGATGCGGCAGAGCTGCGCAAAGAGGAGGGGGTTACCATTCCGGCCGACTTCTCTTACGACGATATCTCGGGTCTATCCAACGAGCTCAAGGACAAATTGAACCGTTGGCGGCCGACTTCGCTTGCAGCGGCGGCGGCTATAGAAGGTATGACGCCTTCTGCGCTTACGTTGATTTTGGCCGTTATTCGCTCGAATACGCGGAAGTCGGCATGACTCTTGTTTCACGTGAAACAGACAAATTGCTGGACCACTACGCGGCTTTGATCCGAAAATGGAATCCGGCAATCAATCTGATCGCTCCACAGTCGCTCCCATTCCTGGAAGAACGGCATATTCGTGATTCACGGCAGCTGTCAGAAGTTTCCCAAACCGCCACGGAAAATTGGGCGGATCTGGGAAGTGGCGGCGGCTTGCCGGGGTTGGTACACGCCATTATGCGGCCGGATCTTGCGGTAACGCTTGTTGAAAGCGACCAGAGAAAGGCTACCTTTCTTCGAACGGTTGCCCGTGAGCTGGCCCTTGGCAATGTCAAAGTCCTCTCCGAACGCATCGAAAAGCTGGATCAGCTTGATGTTGCCAATGTAAGTGCCAGGGCCCTTGCTCCGCTTCCTTTGCTCATGTCATATGTGTCCAGACACCTTCGTGCCGATGGTACAGCTTGGCTGATGAAGGGGAAAAATTGGAAGACCGAAGTGGAAGAGGCGCGTCAAATGTGGAATTTTAACATGATCGCGCATCCGAGTGAGACCGAGCCCGGAGCCGCCATTTTGCAGATTACGGGAATTCGTCATGTCTGAAGCACGGGTTATTGCAGTTGCAAACCAGAAGGGCGGGGTCGGCAAGACGACAACGGCGATCAACCTCGCGGCGGCGCTTGCGGAACTTGGCCATTCGGTCGTGATTGTCGATCTTGATCCTCAGGGCAATGCTTCGACCGGATTGGGCATTCCGGTGGAAAAGCGTGATTTGAGTTCGTTTGATTTGTTGGTCGGCGAGCAAACCTTGCAGGAATGTGCGCAGGCGACCGAAGTCAAAAACCTGTCGTTGGTGCCGTCGACCTCGGACCTTGCTTCCGCAGATATCGAGTTGGCCGGTCGTTCGGCGCGTGCGCAGCTTTTGCGGCAAAAACTGCACGGCACGCATGACGCCGATTTCATTTTGATCGATTGCCCGCCGGCGCTCGGGCTTCTGACGCTGAATGCGATGGTCGCTGCGCATAGCATTCTCGTCCCGCTTCAGGCTGAATTTTATGCGCTTGAGGGGCTTTCGCAGCTTTTGATGACCGTTCGCGAGGTTCGCCAGACCGCGAATCCCGAGCTGCGTATCGAGGGTGTGGTCCTTACAATGGCCGACAACCGCAACAATTTGTCCCAGCAGGTCGAGGCCGATGCCCGCGGCACGCTGTCGGATCTTGTGTTCAAGACCGTTATTCCCCGGAATGTCCGCCTATCCGAAGCGCCCTCGCATGCGATGCCGGTGCTTCATTACGATACGCAATCCAAGGGAAGCGGGGCCTATCGCAGCCTAGCACGCGAGTTTTTGAGCCGACAGCTCGCAACAGTTTGAGGGGGATGACGTGGCAGAAGCAAAATCGGAAAAACGGGGACTGGGTCGTGGGCTTTCTGCTTTGATGGCTGATGTAGATTTGATTCCGTCGGATCGTCCGGCGCCGCGGCAGACTTTGCCGGTCGAGCAGCTGACGCCGAACCCTGACCAGCCGCGCCGGACTTTTGCTCCCGAAGCGTTGCAGGAGCTGGCACAGTCGCTCAAAGCGCGCGGTATGTTGCAGCCGCTGATCGTCCGTCCGCATCCGCGCGACAAGGGGCTTTACCAGATCGTGGCCGGTGAGCGTCGTTGGCGCGCCGCGCAGATCGCGCAGCTTCATGAAGTTCCGGTCGTCATCAGCAATCTCAACGATACCGAGATGCTCGAAGTTGCGATCGTCGAGAATATCCAGCGCTCTGACCTCAACGCGATTGAAGAGGCGGCTTCCTACAAGCAGCTGATGGAGCGTTTCGGTCATACGCAAGAAAAGCTGGCAGAAGCGCTGAACAAGAGCCGCAGCCATATCGCCAACCTTTTGCGTCTGCTTAACCTTCCCGATCAGGTCCAAGCCTGGTTGAAGGAAGGCAAGCTCACGGCCGGTCATGCGCGTGCCCTGATCACGGCGCCGAATGCGGTTGAATTGGCGCGCAAGGTGATCGAGCGTAATCTCTCTGTTCGCGAAACCGAAGAGCTGGTGCGCAAACAAGCGGAACCTTCGCAGCCCAAGGCGCGTAAAGCCCGCGAGAGTGCCAAGGATGCCGATACGCGCGCTTTGGAAGGCGATCTCTCCGCGCAGCTCAAGATGAATGTCAGCATCAACCATCAGGGCGAGAAGGGCGGTCAGTTGACGGTCAGCTATAGCGACCTCGATCAGCTTGATCGTCTTTGCCAGATGCTGGGCGCGGGCGCCTGACACATCGGATCTTGTCGGAATTTGCAGCGGGAATCAGGAAACTGGTTCCCGCTTTCCTCATTTTTGGCGCGGGATAGGTTCGGTTGGATCTCCGTCTGGATCCGGTTCTGTAGGAATACTGTTCGCCAAAGGCTTCGACCTTCCACAGGATGCAGAAAAATTTCCTGCTCTATGCCTAGATATGGGACCTATAACCACTTTCCATGGAATGGCAGCAGAAAAATTCCTTATCTTGTGCAAGACGGAAATTAATAACTATTACTCCGGTCGTGATTAGGTATTATAAGCATCGAACAATGCAGGATGGATTGATCCTATGGCTGATCTCGATCTTATCGACAGAAAAATTGTTGCTTCCCTGATGGAGGACGCTTCGCTTTCGGTGGCGCGGCTGGCAGAGCGTGTGGGTTTGTCGCAGACGCCGTGCTGGAAGCGTATCCAGCGGCTCGAGACGAAGGGGATCATCACGGGCAGGGTGGCGCGCGTGGATCCGATCAAGTTGGGTTTCGGGCTGACCGTCTTTGTCGCGATCGAGGCCGCCGATCATAGTGCGGAATGGCGCGACGATTTCCACAAACATCTCGCGCAGCATCCCGAAGTGGTCGAGGCGCATCGCCTAGCCGGTCCGACGGATTATCTGCTGCGGGTCGTCGTCCGCGACATGCCGGCTTTCGATGAATTCTACCGCCGCCTGACGGCGACGGTCGCTGTTCGGAACGTGACTTCGCATTTCGCGATGGAGCCGATCAAGGACAAGGGCGTCCTGCCGATCGACACGCGAAACCACTAATCTCAGACGACTTCGCGGGCCGTTCCGTCGGGGTGGACGTGGAGGTAATAGTCGAGAAGTTTCAGCTTCGCCGCGGCAGCCATATCGATGACGATGGTCGCTTTCGGGTGGAGCTGGAGCGCCGATGCGGGGCAGACGGCAGCCAAAGGCCCCTCGATCATCGCGGCGACTGCATCGGCCTTTTGTGCGCCGGTGGCGAGCAGCAGGCAGTGGCGCGCATCCAGGATCGTGCCGACGCCCATGGTGATCGCGAATGTCGGAATGGTCTCGTCGGCGCGGAAATAGCGGCTGTTCGCGTCGCGGGTTTCCCTGGTCAGCGTCTTGATGCGCGTGCGGCTTTTGAGGCTCGAGGTCGGCTCGTTGAAGCCGATATGGCCGTTGTGCCCCAGCCCCAGCAGCTGGAGATCCAGCCCGCCACATTGCGCGATCGCGGCTTCGTAGCGCAGCGCTTCATCCTCGGGGTTGCGGGCATCGCCGCGGGGCAGGTGGGTGCGCTGCAGGTTGATGTCGACCTTGCCGAAGAGCACGTCGTTCATATAGCTGCGGTAGGATTGCGGATGTTCGGGCGCGAGGCCGACATATTCGTCGAGGTTGAAGGTCGTCACGTCGCGAAAGCTCGGACCGCCGTTTTTGTGCAGTGCGACCAGCTTTTCATAGACGGGCAGCATCGTGCCGCCGGTGGCCAGACCCAGCACCGCATTGGGCTTGTCGCGCATGGTTTGCGCGATGAGCGAGACCACACGTTCCTGTGCGGTATCTGCGGTTTCAAGTATCAGGACCTTCATGGACATTACCCTTCACGGCTGGCGACGGCGGCATTCGCGCCGGTCAATCAGTTGATCCGCCGGAATTTTGTGCGGATGAAATCGCTCGCGCAATCCGCGCGATACCTTCCTCTATCCGGTCGCTCGCAATAGAGGAATAGGCAAGACGATAGTGGTGCGAGCTGTCCATCGGCGTCACGAAGAAATCCGGGCCTGGCTCGATCACCACGTCTTGCGCCAGAAGATCCTGCGCCAGCGTGATGGTGTTCACCCCGTCGGGCGCGCGCATCCAATAGCTCGATCCTCCCGCACCGCTTTCGGCCCCGGCGATCGTCAGCCCGTGTTTGCGTATGGCCTGATCCATGACGTTGCGGCGCTCGGCATAGACGCGGCGGAGGTGCTCGACCTGGCGGTCGTAATGGCCGAGCGACAGGAAGTAGGCCGTGGTGCGCTGCAGGTGGCCGGGCGGGTGGCGCAGCACGAGGGCGCGCAGTGCGCGGGCCTCGGCGAGGAATTCGGGCGGGCCGACGAGGTAGCCCAGACGCAGCCCCGGAAAGAGCGATTTCGAAAACGAGCCGACATAGATCACGCTGTCATGCTGGTCGAGGGACTTGAGCGCAGGCGAGGGCGAGTTGGTAAAGGAGACCTCGAATTCGTAATCGTCCTCGACAATCGCAAAGCCCTCGGTCCGTGCGCGTTCAAGCAGCAGCTTGCGCCGCGCCAGCGTCATTGTCGTATTGGTCGGACATTGGTGGCTGGCGGTGGTGAAAACGACATCGACGCCGGAGCGGAGCGCATCGGCCGGCAGCCCCTGCGCGTCGACGTCGATCGGCAGGACATGGCAGCGGGTCTGCTCGACGATCTCGCGCAAGCCGGGGTAGCAGGGGTTCTCGATCACCGCGGTCCGGCGCTGGTTCAGCAGGACCTGCGCCGCGAGCCAAAGCGCGTTCTGTGCGCCCATGGTCAGCAGGACCTCTTCGGGGCGCGCGCTGATGCCGCGGCGAGGCAGGATGTGGCGGGTGATGTAGAGCACCAGTTCGGGGTCGTCGGCCTCGTAGAAATCGGCGGTGAGCACGTCGAAGTCGCGCTGCCCCAAAGCCTGCAAGGAGCATTGCCGCCAGGCCGAGCGGTCGAAAAGCTGCGGGTCGGCTTGCCCGTAGGTGAATGGAAAGCGGTAGTTGCGCCAGTCGGGATTCTGGTGGCGCCTGCGCGGATTGCGGAAGCGCTGGCCGATCAGCCGCGACCAGTCGGCGCGGCTGTCGGGCTGGTCGGCGGCGCTCATGGCGGGCTGCGCAGCGACGGCATCCGCCACGAAATAGCCGGAACGGTCGCGCGAGGTGAGATAGCCCTGGGACAGAAGGTCGGCATAGGCCGTCGCCACCGTCAGGCGGCTGACCCCGAGATGTTTGGCGAGAAGGCGGCTCGAGGGCATCCTTTCGCCGGCGAGGAAGCGGCGGTCGAGAATGGCGTCGACGATCTGCTGGCGAAGCTGATGTTGCAGGGTCGTCGCGGCATCGGGATCGACAAAGAAAAGCTCGGGTGCAATCGCCATATCACCCCCGACTGGCCTGTGAGGATTTTCTCTCTGGCCTTGTCGCTATCATGGCGAGGGCCCGCCAGACAAGCTGGCGGGCCCCGACTTCACGTGAAACATTATGCACCTTAAGAATGCGTTCTTCAGGTGTTCAGGGACAACTCAGCCAAAGACGCGGGTCAGCGCCACGTCGATCGCGCCGGTGATGGCGTCGATATCGTCGGCCGAAGCGATCAGGGCAGGCGAGAGGCAGAGCGTGTTGTTGAAGCCCGGCAGCGAGCGGTTCGTCGCCCCGATGATCACGCCCTGAGCCGAACATTCCGCCACGACGCGCTGCGCGAGCTTCTCGTCCACCGGCTCTTTCGTCTTGCGGTCGGTGACCAGCTCGGCGCCTTGGAAGAGGCCGAGGCCGCGCACGTCGCCGATGACCTTGTGCTTCTCCATCAGTGCCAGAAGGTTGCCGGTCAGGCGCTCGCCCATGCGCTGGGTGTTCCCGATCAGGTCTTCGTCAATGATGATGCGCATGTTCTCCAGCGCCGCCGCCGGACCCGAGGCGCAGCCGCCGAAGGTCGAGATGTCGCGGAAATAGCTCAGCGGATCCGAGGGATCGTCCTTGAACATCTCGAAGACCTTTTCGGTCGTCACCGCGCAGGAGATCGCCGCATAGCCCGAGGCGAGGCCCTTTGCCATGGTCACGAAATCGGGCTGCACGCCGTAGTGCTGATAGCCGAACCATGCGCCGGTGCGGCCGAGACCGCAGACGACTTCGTCGATATGGAGCAGGATGTCGTATTTCCGGCAGATCTCCTGCACGCGCTCCCAATAGCCTGCCGGAGGCACGATGACCCCGCCGCCGGCCGTGATCGGCTCGAGGCAGAGCAGGCCGATCTCGTCGGCGCCCTCGCGCAGGATGACCTCTTCGATAGCGTCGGCGGCGCGGCGGCCGTAATCCTCGACATCCCATTGCTTGCGGTATTCAAGGCAATGCGGCACCTGAATGAAGCCTTCGGGCAGGGGGCCGTAAAGCGCCGCGCGCTCGGGCTGGCCACAGGCGGCGAGGTTCGCCAGCGTCGTGCCGTGGTAGTCGCGGTCGCGGTAAAGGATCTTGGATTTCTTGCCCTTGTGGTGGCGCGCCGAAATCTGGCGGACCATTTTGAAGACCTTCTCGTTGGCCTCCGAACCCGAGTTCGCGTAATAGACGCGGCTCAGGCCGGGCATCTTGTCGAGAAGCGCCTCGGCGAAAAGCGAGCCCGGAATAGAGCCCGCCGACTGCGCGAAATAGTTCATCTTGATCAGCTGGTCGCGCACGGCATTGGCGATGCTCTCGCGGCCGTAGCCGACGTTGACCGTCCAGACACCGCCCGAGACGGCATCGATATATTCGCGTCCGGCCGCATCCCAGACGCGGATGCCTTTGCCTTCGACGATGATGCGCGGATCGGTGGTTTCCAGCGCCTTGTGCTGCAACAGGTGGTGCCAGACATGGGCGCGGTCGGCCTCGATGATATGGCTCAGGTCGTTGTCGCGGGCGCTTAGCGGATTGGGGATGTTCATGGCGAGGCTCTCAGCAAGATCGGAATAATCTGATCTTATCCTGACACGGGGCAGGCTTCGGCGCACAGGTCCAGACGGCACCAATTGATAAGGCCAGTTACCGGGTTCTTCGGTAACTGGCCTGTTCGTTTCGATGTGGGGGGTGGAGCTTAGTTGCCCGGATTCGAGCTGACGCCGACCTTGGCGGGACGCAGCAGGCGGTCATGCAGCATGAAGCCGTTGTCCATGACCTGGATGATCGTGCCTGCGACGGTGCCCGGAACGGGGGCCTCGAACATGGCCTCGTGGACCTGCGGGTCGAATTTGGTGCCGACCGGCGGGTTGATCACTTCGATGCCGTGTTTGGCGAAGATGCTTTCCAGCTCGCGCAGGGTCAGCTCCACGCCTTCGATCAGCGCACCTGCGGCGGCGCGCATCTCGTCGGTGGCATGGGCCAGCGCGCGGGTCAGGTTGTCGTGAACCGGCGCGAGATCGCGGGCAAGGCGGGTGCCGCCATATTGCTCGGCATCACGGCGTTCCTTGTCGGCGCGCTTGCGGGCGTTCTCGGCATCGGCCAGAGCGCGCATGAAGCGGTCGCGGTATTCGTCACGTTCGGCGATGATGACATCGACATTCGGGCCGGCGCTCATATCGGCGAAATCGGCCGGATCTTCAGCAAGGAAGGCGCTGTCATTCTCCGGAAGTTCATGCTCGGGCTTCTGCCCATTCGTTTTTTCATTCGTCATCGACTTATCCTTTTCTGCCCGACAGAACGCGCCCGACAAGTTGGGCGGTGTAATCGACGATTGGTACGATGCGGCCATAGTTCAGCCGTGTCGGGCCAATCACGCCCACCGCTCCGACAATCTTCCGGTCAGCGTTCATATAAGGGGAAACCACCAAAGAGGAACCCGAAAGTGAAAACAGTTTGTTTTCGGATCCGATGAAAATGCGTACGCCTTCGCCTTCTTCGGTCAGTTCGAGAAAGCGGGCGATATCGCGCTTGCGTTCCAGATCATCGAAAAGCACGCGCACCCGTTCGAGATCGGCCGCCTCGTTGTCCAGAAGGTTCGAGCGTCCGCGCACGATCAGCCGCGAATCCGAGCCGTTGCTTTCCCATTGGGCGAGCCCCGTCTCGATCATTGCCGCCGCCAGCCCGTCGAGCTGGTTGCGGCTGCGCGCGATCTCCGTCGCGATCGAGGCGCGCAGATCGCTGAGCGTGCGGCCTTCGCCGATCGCATTGAGGAAATTCGCCGCCTCGCGCATCGAAGAGGGGGTCTGACCCAGCGGCGGCGTGAAGATGCGGTTCTCGACCTCGCCATTGGCAAAGACCAGCACGACCAAAGCGCGGTCCGTGGCGAGGCTTACGAATTCGATATGGCGCAGCGGCGCTTCCTGTTTGGTCGTCAGCACTAGGGACGCGCCATGCGTCAGCGCCGACAGGGCGCCGCCGACGCGGTCGAGCATCTCGGCAGGGTCGGAGTGGTGGTGGCCGACGGTTTCCTCGATGGCGCTGCGGTCGGTATCGGTGACGGGTCCGGCCTCCATCAGCCCGTCAACGAAAAGCCGCAGGCCAAGCTGCGTCGGCAGCCGTCCCGCCGAAATATGCGGGCTGTCGAGAAGGCCGAGATATTCCAGATCCTGCATGACGTTGCGGATCGTCGCCGCGCTGACCTTTTCGGACAGCCCGCGCGTCAGCGTGCGCGATCCCACCGGCTCGCCGGTTTCGAGATAGGCTTCGACTACTTTGCGAAAGACCTCGCGGGAGCGGTCATTGAGTTCCGAGAGCAAGCGATGTTCGGCCATGGGCGGCAATCTGTTCCGAAGGGTAAAGCCGTTGACGGGTTGCGGTTGGGGGCGGCAGACCTGTATTTGGCATTAAAACCCCCGAAAGGAATGCCAGATGCGCCCATCAGGACGAAATTTAAGCGAAATGCGCCCGATTTCAATTGAAACAGGGGTTTTGCGTCACGCCGAGGGCTCCTGCCTGATCCGTGTCGGCGGCACCGAAGTGCTGTGCTCGGCCACGATAGAGGACAAAGCGCCGCCGTTCCTGAAGAATTCGGGGCAGGGTTGGGTCACTGCGGAATACGGTATGCTGCCGCGCGCGACCAACAGCCGCAACCGCCGCGAGGCCGCTTTGGGCAAGCAGTCGGGGCGCACGCAGGAAATCCAGCGTCTGATCGGCCGCAGCCTGCGCGCAGGCGTCGACCGCCGCGCCTTGGGCGAGCGTCAGATCGTCATCGACTGCGACGTCATTCAGGCCGATGGCGGCACGCGCTGCGCCTCGGTCACCGGCGGCTGGGTCGCGCTTCGTCTGGCCGTGAACAAGCTGTTGAAGGCGGGGATCATCACCTCGGATCCGCTTCTGGATCACGTTGCGGCAGTGTCTTGCGGCATCTATGCCGGCCAGCCGGTGCTGGATCTCGATTACGCCGAGGACAGCGAAGCGGGCACCGACGGCAATTTCGTCATGACCGGCGCTGGCCGTCTGATCGAAGTGCAGATGTCGGCCGAAGGCGCGGCTTTCTCGCGCGCGGAAATGGACAAGCTTCTGGATCTGGCCGAGGCGGGGGTCGCCGAACTCGTCGCCGCACAAAAGGCCGCGATCGCATGAGGAAGCTGACCGAGAAAAAGCTGCTTGTCGCCACGCATAACGCCGGCAAGCTGGAAGAAATCCGCGCCATGATGGCCCCCTTCGGGATCGAGGTCACCTCGGCCGGCGAGATGGGTCTGGCAGAGCCCGACGAGACCGAAACGACCTTTATCGGCAACGCCCGCATCAAGGCGCGCGCCGCGATGGAGGCCACGGGTCTGGTGGTTCTCGCCGACGACAGCGGCATCACCATCGACGGTCTGGACGGCGCGCCGGGGGTTTATACCGCCGATTGGGCCGAGACCCCGAACGGCCGCGACTTCGACATGGCGATGGCGCGGGCATGGAACGAGCTCGAGGCCGCGAATGTGCCCGAGCCGCGCACAGCGCAATTCCGTGCGACCCTGATCCTGATGTGGCCTGATGGTCACGAAGAGATTTTCGAGGGCATCGCCCCCGGCCGCCTCGTCTGGCCGACGCGCGGGCCGCATGGGCACGGCTATGACCCGATGTTCGTCCCCGACGGGCAAGAGGGCGGGCAAAGCCTGACCTTCGCCGAAATGGACCCCGCCGAGAAAAACCGCATCAGCCACCGTGCCGATGCTTTCCGCAAGCTGGAGGCGGCCTTTGCTTAAAATCTCGGGCGGTTCCGCCTTCGAGGCGGCTTTGGGTTACAGCCGAGCGGTCGTCAAAGGCCCGTGGTGCTTTGTTTCGGGCGTCACCGGCTATGATTACGCCACGATGACCATGCCCGATGCTGCCGCCGATCAGGCGCGCAACTGTTTCGTGACGATCATCGCCGCCCTGACCAAGGGCGGCTTTGCGCTGTCGGATGTGGTGCGCGTTCAATACAGCGTGACCGATGCCGCTCTGGTGGATGAAATCGCGCCGGTGCTTGGCCATTATATGGGGGATATCCGTCCCGCCGCGACGATGGTCATCTGCGGGCTGATCAAGCCCGAGATGAAGGTCGAAATCGAAGTCACCGCCCTGAAAGAGTAACGGCCCCTTGGCCGTTCACAGCCATAAGCACAGCCATAAGCCATGTCCCAATCCGCCCCCTCCACCGACCTTGTCGCCGACGATTGGCGCGCAGGCGGATTCGGCCTTTACGTCCATTGGCCGTTCTGTGCTTCGAAATGCCCCTATTGCGACTTCAACAGCCATGTCGCGGCCAGTATCGACCAGCGCCGTTGGGCCGATGCCTATCGCCGCGATCTGGCGCGGACGGGGGCGCAGTCCGAGGGGCGGGTGCTCAATTCGATCTTCTTCGGTGGCGGCACGCCGTCCCTGATGGAGCCAGAGACCGTCGCCGCCGTGATCGAGGCCGCGCGCAGTCATTGGCAATTCGCCAACGACATCGAGATCACCTTGGAAGCCAACCCCACCTCGGTCGAGATGGGGCGGTTTCGCGGTTTTGCCGATGCGGGCGTCAACCGGCTCTCGATGGGGGTGCAGGCGCTCAATGATGCGGATCTCGCGAAACTGGGCCGGATGCATTCCGTTGCCGAAGCCCGCGCCGCTTTCGACATTGCCCGCGCCTGTTTCGACCGCATCAGTTTCGACCTGATCTATGCCCGCCAAGACCAGAGCCGCGAGGATTGGCGGCGCGAGCTGTCCGAGGCGCTGTCGATGGCGGCCGATCACCTCTCGCTCTACCAGCTCACCATCGAGCCGGGCACGGCCTTTGGCGCGCGTCACGCGAAAGGCGGGCTGAAGGGCCTGCCCGATGACGATAATGCCGCCGATATGTATCTGGAAACGCAAGATATTTGCGCCGCAGCCGGTATGCCCGCCTATGAGGTGTCGAACCATGCCGCGAAGGGCGCCGAAAGCCGTCACAACCTGATTTACTGGCGTCAGGGCGATTGGGCGGCGGTCGGGCCGGGGGCGCACGGCCGCATGACGCTTGGCGGCACGCGCTACGCGACCGAGGCCCACCGCGCTCCGGGCGAATGGCTGGCGGCGGTCGACAGCCACGGCCACGGCGAAAGCCTGCGCGAGGCCCTGCCGCTTGATGATCGTGCGCTGGAATATCTGCTGATGTCGATGCGTCTGTCCGAAGGGATGGAGATCGCGCGTTACGAGGCCCTTGCCGGAAGCGCTCTGCCCGAAGGGCGGGTCGCGGATCTGTTGCAATTGGGCCTTATCGAAGTGGCGCAGGGCAGGGTCCGCGCCACAGATCAGGGGCGCCCCGTGCTCAACGGCATTTTGCGCGAATTGGCGGCCTGAACATGCGGATCATCTGGCTGGGCATTGGATGGATGGCGCTGATCCTTGGCGGGATCGGGGCGGTTTTGCCGATCATGCCGACCGTGCCCTTCCTGCTGGTGGCGGTCTGGGCATTCTCGCGCTCGTCGCATGCGATCCGCGACCGCATTCTGGCGCATCCGACCTTCGGCCCTTCGATCCGCGCGTGGCAGGATCGCGGCGTTATCGGGCGTTCCGCGAAATTCTGGGCGATCCTCGCCATGAGCTGCGGCGTCGTCTGGTCGGTGGTGCTGAAACTGCCGCTGGTGCTGATCGGCGTACAGGTCTGCATCTGCCTGGCCATCGCGCTTTTCCTGATCACCCGTCCCGAAAGCTGAACGGGCCGACGGGGCGCCTGCAAGGCCCCCCTGATTTTCGGGAACATTCTCAAGACATAACATGTTATTCTGACTGGACCTCGGCCGCCCGAGCGTCGCGCCTCCGCGCGTTCGCATAAGGTCGCCCCAGCAGGAGAGAATGATGCTGCGCACTCTGGTTTCCGCTTTGACCCTTTCGCTTCTGGCCGCCGCGCCCTCCATGGCCGAGACCATCCGCGTCGGCATGTCGGGCGGCTATTTCCCCTTCACCTTCGTGCGTGCCGACAAGCTGCAGGGCTTCGAGGTGGATTTCCTCGAGGCGATTGCCGCAGAGACCGGCGACGATGTCGAATTCGTCACCATGTCCTTTTCCGGCCTGATCGGCGCTCTGGAATCGGGGCGCATCGATACCGTCGCCAACCAGATCACCATCACCCCCGAGCGGCAGGAGAAATTCGATTTCACCCAGCCCTATGTCTATGACGGGGCACAGGTTGTCGTGCAGAAGGGCAATCCCAAAGGCATCGCCGGCCCGCAGGACCTGTCGGGCAAGACCGTTGCGGTCAACCTCGGCTCGAATTTCGAGGAACTGCTGCGCGCGCTTCCCAATGCCGCCGATATCGACATCAAAACCTACGAGACCAATTTCGAACAGGATGTCGCCCTTGGCCGCGTCGATGCTTTCGTGATGGACCGCGTGTCTACCGCGCAGGTGATCGCGAAAAGCCCCTTGCCGCTGGAACAGGCGGGCGCGCCCTTCGACGAGATCCAGAACGCGCTGCCCTTCCGCAAGGATGCGGCTGGCGAGGCAATGCGCGCCAAGGTCGATGCCGCGATCACCAAGCTCAAGGAAAACGGCAAGCTGGCCGAGATCTCGCAAAAATGGCTCGAGCAGGATGTGACCAAGCCCTTGGCCGAAACCGCAGCCACGCCCGCGCCGTAACATGGCGCTTGATACCGCCTATATGGCCGAAATCCTGCCGGTGATCCTTGGCTATGTGCCAAGGACGCTGGCGATGGCCGGTGCCGCGATGGTGGGATCGCTGATCCTGTCGGTGCTGCTTGCCATCGTGCGGGTGCTCAAGGTGCCGGTACTCGACTGGCTGGTTGCGCTCTACATCAGCTTTTTCCGCGGCACGCCGCTGCTGGTCCAGCTGTTCCTGTTCTACTTCGGCCTGCCGCAGCTTGTCGCCGAGCTGAAGGCGATCACCGGCATGCAGGCGGCGATCTTCGGGCTGATGCTGCATTTCGCGGCCTATATGGCGGAATCGATCCGCGGCGCGATCCTCGGCATCGACCGCAGCCAATGGGAGGCGGCGGAATCGCTCGGCATGACGCGGGGAAGGATGCTGATGCGCATCATCCTGCCGCAAGCCAGCCGGATCGCCGCGCCGACCCTGCTGAATTACTTCATCGACATGATCAAATCGACCTCGCTCGCCTTCACGCTCGGCGTGACCGAGATGATGGGCGCGGCGCAGAAAGAGGCGGCGGGAAGCTTTCTCTATCTCGAATCCTATCTCGTGGTGGCGCTGCTTTACTGGGCCATCGTCGAGGCGCTCTCGTTCCTCCAAAGGCTGTTCGAGCGGCGTATGCAGAAGGCGTTCCAGCGATGAGCGACAAAGACGGTGTGTCGATTGCGGGGCTGCGCAAAAGCTTTGGCGCGCTGACGGTTCTGGACGGGATCGACCTTAGCCTGCAGTCCGGCGAAAGGGTGGCGATCATCGGGCCTTCGGGGACCGGCAAGTCGACGCTGCTGCGCTGTCTGAACTTTCTCGACCGGCCGGATGCGGGAATGATCCGCATCGGGGACCTCTCGGTCGATGCCGCGCGTGCCGGACGCGCCGAGATTCTGGCCCTGCGGCGGCGCACCAGCTTTGTCTTTCAAAACTATGCGCTTTTCGCAAACAAGACTGCGCGCGAGAACCTGACCGAAGGGCTGATCAGCGTCCGCGGCCTGTCCAAGCCCGAGGCCAATGCCCGCGCCGACGAGATCCTTGCCCGCATCGGTCTGGCCGATAAAGCGGGCAGCTATCCCGCCGCTTTGTCGGGGGGCCAGCAGCAGCGCGTGGGTATCGGGCGGGCGATGGCGATGGGCTCGGAGCTGATGCTCTTCGACGAGCCGACCTCGGCGCTCGATCCCGAATGGGTGGGCGAGGTGCTCGACCTGATCCGCACCATCGCCGACGGCCGCCAGACGATGCTGATCGTCACCCACGAGATGCAGTTCGCCCGCGAAATCGCCGACCGCATTGTTTTCATGGAGGGCGGACGCATCGTCGAACAGGGCCCGCCCGCGCAGGTTTTCGACGCGCCGCAAGACCCCCGGACCCGCGAATTCCTGCGGCGTGTGTCGGCATAGGCTTGCAGGGTACAACCTTTTGACCACTTGCGCCGAGGGGGGCGCAGGCGTGATTTTGCAGGCATATTTAGTCCAATCGGAGGATGGACCATGGTTGATACGTCTGGCGTGAAAATTCACCCTGCAGTCGATAACGGCATCAAGCCGACCAAAGCCGGTTTCGGCGGTGGCGAACTGCATTGCAAATGCGCCTCGAATCCGGTGCGCGTGACTGTTGCATCGCAGACCGCGCATAACCACGTTTGCGGTTGCACCAAGTGCTGGAAACCCGAAGGCGCCGTCTTCTCGCAGATCGCGGTTGTCGGCCGTGATGCGGTTACCGTCACCTCGGGCGCCGACCGTCTGGAGATCGTCAACAAGGACGCTCCGATCCAGCGCCACAAATGCTCCGCTTGCGGCGTGCACATGTACGGCCGCATCGAGAACAAGGAACATCCGTTCTACGGTCTCGACTTCGTTCACACCGAGCTGTCGGACACCGACGGCTGGTCCGCCCCGGAATTCGCGGCATTCGTGAGCTCGATCATCGAATCGGGCGTTGATCCGAGCCGTATGGACGCGATCCGCGCCCGTCTGCGCGAGCTGGGCCTCGAGCCCTACGACGCGCTTTCGCCGCCGCTCATGGATGCGATCGCAACCCATATCGCGAAAAAATCGGGTGCCCTTCCGGCTTAATGCCGGTTCGGATAACTTGACTGTCAGAGGGGGCCGGGAAACTGGCCCCCGATGCAATGAAGACCAAGACGCCAGCGGGTCCCTTGGCCCGCACTATCAAGGAGAGCCCCAAATGATGAGAACCCGCGCAGCCGTCGCACTAGAGGCCGGTAAGCCCCTGCAGATCATGGAGGTCAATCTCGAGGGCCCCAAGGCCGGGGAAGTTCTGGTCGAGATCAAGGCGACCGGTCTTTGCCACACCGACGATTTCACCCGTTCGGGCGCTGACCCGGAGGGGATCTTCCCCTGTATCCTCGGCCACGAGGGCGCAGGTATCGTTCTGGAAGTCGGCGAAGGCGTGACCACGCTCAAGCCCGGTGACCACGTCATCCCGCTTTACACCCCCGAGTGCCGCCAGTGCCCGTCCTGCCTGTCGCAGAAGACGAACCTGTGCACCGCGATCCGCTCGACCCAGGGTCAGGGCCTGATGCCGGACGGCACCACCCGTTTCTCGATGCTCGACGGCACCCCGATCTACCACTACATGGGCTGCTCGACCTTCGCGAACCACACCGTTCTGCCGGAAATCGCGCTGGCGAAAGTCCGTGACGACGCGCCGTTCGAGAAGATCTGCTACATCGGCTGCGGCGTCACCACCGGCATCGGTGCGGTGATCAACACCGCCAAAGTCGAAATCGGCGCGACCGCTGTTGTTTTCGGTCTCGGCGGGATCGGTCTGAACGTCATCCAGGGCCTGAAAATGGCCGGTGCCGACAAGATCATCGGCGTCGATCTGAACGACGGCAAAGAAGAAATGGCGCGCCACTTCGGCATGACCCATTTCATCAACCCGACCAAAGTCGAGAACGTCGTTCAGGAAATCGTCAACCTGACCAAGACGCCCTTCGACCAGATCGGCGGCGCGGATTACTCGTTCGACTGCACCGGCAACGTCAAAGTCATGCGCGACGCGCTTGAGTGCACCCACCGCGGTTGGGGCCAGTCGATCGTCATCGGCGTGGCACCGGCAGGCGCGGAAATCAGCACCCGTCCGTTCCAGCTGGTCACCGGCCGCGTCTGGAAAGGCTCGGCATTCGGCGGCGCCCGCGGTCGTACCGACGTTCCGGGTCTGGTCGATTGGTACATGGACGGCAAGATCGAGATCGACCCGATGATCACCCACATCCTGACGCTGGACCAGATCAACGAAGGTTTCGATCTGATGCACAAGGGTGAATCGATCCGCGCGGTGGTGGTTTACTGATCGCTAAGCACTGCTTAGGTAAAAGACGGCGGGGACGGGGAACCGCTCCCGCCGTCAACATGAAAGGGACCGATCATGGCGAAGCATTTCGTTTTGGACGATGACGACGATGATGATGACGATGACGCGCCTCGTCAGGATGCGCCCAAGGAAGAGGGCCTCGGCCTTCCCGAAGGCGACAAGATCGGCAAACTCTACTTCAAGTCGCGCACGGTAATCGTTGCGGGCCAGATCAACGACAAGCTGGCTCAGCGCACGGTTGCCCATCTTCTGGCCCTGGCCGAAGACAGCGACAAGCCGATCAACATGCTGATTTCCTCGCCCGGCGGGCATGTCGAATCGGGGGACATGATCCATGACGTGATCAAGTTCATCCGTCCGACCGTGCGCACGATCGGTTCGGGTTGGGTCGCTTCGGCCGGCGCGCTGATCTTTGTCGCCGCGAAGAAGGAAAACCGTTTCTGTCTGCCGAACACGCGCTTCCTGATCCACCAGCCCTCGGGCGGGATCGGCGGTACCTCGTCGGACATGATGATCCAGGCAGAGCAGGTCCGCATCATGCGCGACCGCCTGAACCACATCTTTGCCGATGCCACCGGCCAGCCGGTCGAGCGCATCGAGAAAGACACCCAGCGCGACTTCTGGCTGAATACGCAAGAGGCGCTGGACTACGGTCTTCTGGGCCAAGTCATCACCTCGGCGGATGAGCTGAAATGACCACGAATAGCCGGGGCGTAGCGATACGCCCCGCCTTGCCGTCCGATCACGACGTGATCTGGAGCATTCTCGAGCCGGTCTATCGCGCCGGCGAAACCTATTGCATCCCGCGGGACATTTCGCGCGATGAGGCTTTGGCGGATTGGTTTGTCGAGCCCTTCACCGCCTTCGTCGCCGAGATCGACGGCGAGATTCTCGGCATCAGCCATGTCGGCCGCAACCGGCCCGGTCCGGCTTCCCATGTCGCCAATGCCAGCTTTGCAACCGCACCCGCCGCGCGCGGACGCGGGATCGCGCGCGCTTTGGTCGAACATGCCAAGGATTGGGCGCGCGGGCAGGGCTTTCGCGCGATGCAGTTCAACTTCGTCGTGTCGAGCAACGCGGATGCCGTCCATTTGTGGCAGAAAGCCGGTTTTGCCATTGTCGGCAGGCTGCCTGCAGCATTCGATCACCCCACACATGGCTATGTCGATGCATTGGTCATGTTCCAGGATTTGACGAAAGGAGAGCAGGGATGACGCTCACTTACGAAACTTTGTCCGAGAACCGCAGCTTCGGCGGGACTCAAGGCGTCTACAAGCACAAGTCGCAAGCGACCGGCACCGACATGACCTTTGCGGTCTACCTGCCTCCGGCGGCCGAATTCGGCAAGGTTCCGGTGCTGTGGTTCCTTGGCGGCCTGACCACCACCCACGAGAATGCGATGACCAAAGCGGGCGCGCAGGAATGGGCTTCGGAATATGGTCTGGCGCTGATCTTCTGCGATACCTCGCCGCGCGGCGAAGGCGTGCCGAACGACGAGGCCTATGACCTCGGCCAAGGCGCGGGCTTCTATGTCGATGCGACCGAAGCGCCGTGGAGCACGCATTTCAAGATGTGGCACTATGTGGCGCACGAGCTGCCCGAGCTGGTCTTCAACAATTTCCCGCTCGACCGCGACGCGCAGGGCATCACCGGCCATTCGATGGGCGGCCACGGCGCGCTCACCCTCGCGATGACCTATCCCGAGACCTACAAATCGGTTTCGGCCTTCGCGCCGATCGCCAACCCGAGCCAGTCCGACTGGGGCCGCAAGCAGTTCACCGCCTATCTCGGCGCGGACGAATCGAAATGGCAGGCCCATGATTCGACCGTTCTGATGCGCGAGCGCGGCTATCCGGGCGAAGTGCTGGTCGATCAGGGCGGCAAGGACCAGTTCCTCGACCTGCTGAAGCCGGAAACGTTGGCCCACGCCATGATGGAGCGTCGCCAGCCCGGCGTTTTCCGCATGCAGCCCGGCTACGACCACAGCTATTTCTTCGTCCAGACCTTCATGCCCGAGCACATCCGCTGGCACGCTGAACGTCTGTAAAATATCATTCCCCCCGGTAAAATCGGGGGGAAGTTCCTGCGACGAAATGCCGATTTTCCCTAATACTTTCAGCTTATGCTACGCCCGCATTGATTGACGCAAAGCGTTGCGGGGCCAATCCTCTCAACAAGTTGATGGTCCGGTGTGATGCCGCGCTGTCAGACTGAGGGAGGAAGTCATGAAAACACTACTCAAAGGCGCATCCGTCGCCCTGCTGATGTCTGGGACCGCAGCATTCGCGAACGACAGCGTGATGGCGGAAATCGCCAAGCCGGAACAATGGGCTATCCAGACCGGCGATTATGCGAACACCCGCTATTCGACGCTGGACCAGATCAACAAGGACAACGTGCAGGACCTGCGCGTCGCCTGGACCTTCTCTACCGGCGTGCTGCGCGGTCACGAGGGCTCGCCGCTGGTGATCGGCGACATCATGTATGTCCATACGCCGTTCCCCAACAACATCATCGCGCTCGACCTGAACAACGACGGCAAGATCCTGTGGCGCTACGAGCCGCAGCAGGACCCGAACGTCATTGCCGTGATGTGCTGTGACACCGTTTACCGCGGCCTGTCCTATGCCGACGGCATGATCCTGACCCACCAAGCCGACACCACGCTGACCGCGCTCGATGCGAAAACCGGCGAAGTGAAATGGTCGATCAAGACCGGCGATCCGGCCATCGGCGAGACCAACACCGCGACCGTTCTTCCGGTCAAGGACAAGGTCATCGTCGGCGTCTCGGGCGGTGAATACGGCGTCCGCGGCCGCGTGACCGCCTATAACCTCAAAGACGGCTCGGAAGCGTGGAAGGCCTATTCGACCGGCCCCGACGCGGAAATGCTCGTCGATCCGGAAAAGACCACCCATCTGGGCAAGCCGATCGGCGCCGACAGCTCGCTCAACAGCTGGGAAGGCGACCAGTGGAAGATCGGCGGCGGCACCACCTGGGGCTGGTTCTCGTATGATCCGGACCTGAACCTGATGTATTACGGCACCGGCAACCCGTCGACGTGGAACCCGTCGCAGCGTCCGGGCGACAACAAATGGTCGATGACCATCATGGCCCGCGATGTCGATACCGGCATGGCCAAGTGGTTCTACCAGATGACGCCCCATGACGAATGGGACTTTGACGGCGTCAACGAGATGATCCTGACCAACCAGCAGATCGACGGCACCGACCGCAAGCTGCTGACCCACTTCGACCGGAACGGTTTCGGCTATACGATGGACCGCGAAAGCGGCGAATTGCTGGTCGCGAAGAAGTTCGATCCGGCCGTCAACTGGGCGACCGAGGTCAATATGGACCCCGCGTCCGACCAATACGGCCGTCCGCAGGTCGTGGCCGAATACTCGACCGCGCAGAACGGCGAAGACGAGAACACCACCGGCGTCTGTCCGGCGGCTCTCGGCTCGAAAGACCAGCAGCCGGCGGCCTTCTCGCCCAAGACCAACACCTTCTATGTGCCGACCAACCACGTCTGCATGGACTACGAGCCCTTCCGCGTGGCCTATACCGCCGGTCAGCCCTATGTCGGTGCGACGCTCTCGATGTTCCCGGCCCCCAACAGCCATGGCGGCATGGGTAACTTCATCGCTTGGGACAACGTCAAGGGCGAGATCAAATGGTCGCTGCCCGAGCAGTTCTCGGTGTGGTCGGGTGCTCTGGCAACCGCAGGCGACATCGTCTTCTACGGCACGCTGGAAGGTTATCTGAAGGCGGTCGACGCCGAGACGGGCAAAGAGCTTTACAAGTTCAAAACCGCTTCGGGCATCATCGGCAACGTCATGACCTACGAGCACGGCGGCAAGCAGTACATCGGCATTCTGTCGGGTATCGGCGGCTGGGCAGGGATCGGCCTTGCGGCTGGTCTGACCAACCCGAACGAAGGTTTGGGCGCGGTCGGCGGTTATGCGGCGCTGTCCGATTATACCGAGCTTGGCGGCCAGCTGACGGTGTTCGAGCTTCCGGGTACCCCCGGCTAAGTCCTTCGGGGAAAAAGACATCATACTTTAGTTCCGAAATCTGAATCGTGAACTGTTCTCGGGCCGCCCCAAGCCTAACCTTGGGGCGGTCTTATAGTGACTAAAGGGAGGGGAAACAATGAAATCGACGGTGACTGCAGGAATGCTGGCATTGGGACTGGCGCTGGCAACTGCAGCCTCGGCGCAGGATCAGGCGGCCGAAGCGACAGCGGCTCCGGCCGAGGCGGGAGCAGCCGCCGGTGCGGCCACGCTGCCGGACGGGCGCGACATTGCTCCGGCCAAGATGGAGAACGGGCGCTGGTACACCGAGGACGACATCCCGACCTACAAGATCGAGGCCGACGGTACGGTCGATTACGCGACCTTCTCGGGTTATCGCCGCTATTCGGCCGAGTGCCACGTCTGCCACGGCCCCGACGGCGAGGGTTCGACCTATGCGCCGGCGCTGAAGAATTCGGTGCTCAAGCTCGACTACTACCAATATCAGGAAATCATCGCTTCGGGTAAGCAAGAGGGCTCTCTCGTGATGCCGGCCTTCGGCACCAACAAGAACGCCTGGTGCTATGTCGACGACATTTACGTCTATCTGCTCGCGCGCGGCACCGATGCCGTTCCGCGTGGTCGTCCGGCAAAGCGCGCCGATAAATCCGACGAATTCACCGCGCAGGAAGATTCCTGCATGAACGGGTGATGCGCTTGGCGCATCCGGCACGGGGGCGGCTCGGTGCCGCCCTGACAGGCCTTGTGCTGGCCTGTGCCACGTCGCTGGTGCTCGCGCCCGCTGCCGTGGCGCAGGTCGCCGATCTGCGCTCGCATACCGAGTTCAGGGTCTGCGCCGATCCGGCCGCCTCGCCGATGTCCTCGGATGACGGCAGCGGGTTCGAAAACAAGCTGGCCGAGCTTTTCGCCGCCAAACTCGAGGTTCCGGTCAGCTACACCTGGTTTCCGCAGGGGATGGGCTTCATCACCAAGACGCTGCGCGCAGGTGTCTGTGACGTCGTGATCGGCTATGCCCAGGGCGACGAATTGGTCCAGAACACCAACCATTACTACACTTCGGTTTATGGAATCGTGACGCGCAAGGACAGCCCGCTGGCGTCGGTCGAGCAGCTGACCGATCCCGCGCTCAAGGGCCAGCAGATCGGTGTGGTGGCGGGAACGCCTCCGGCGACGCATCTGGCGCGCGCGGGTCTGGCCAAGGACATGCACGGGTTCGACCTCTTCGTCGACCGCCGTGTCCGCGATCCGATCGGCGACATGCTCGAGCAGGTGAAGTCCGGACAGCTCGCGGCAGCCGTCGCATGGGGGCCCTTGGCCGGTCCGCTGGTCAAACAGGATCCCGAGCTGCAATTCGTGCCGCTGCTGAAGGAAACCGAAAGCCCGCGTCTCTTCTTCCGCATCACGATGGGAGTGCGCGCCGAAGAGCAGGAATGGAAGCGCGAGCTCAACAGTCTGATCCGGCGCAATCAGGCCGAGATCGACGCCATCCTGTTCGAGGCAGGCGTTCCCTTGGTCGACGACTACGGTAAGGCGTTGAAAGAATGAAGCATCTGGTCGCCGTTCTGTGTCTATCCGGAGCGGCGGCTTTCGCCGAAACCCCTCAGCCCGAGGGGTTTCGCGGCCCGCCCTATCAAGCCGAGCTCCCCGCCGCCCTGACCGGAGCAAGGACGATCGACGCCAACGAGGCGCAACGCCTTCACGCCGATGGGGCGGCTTTCATCGATGTCTATCCGCGCCAGAAAAAGCCACAGAACCTGCCCGAGCACACGGTTTGGCGCGCCGAGCCGCATCTGACCATTCCGGATGCGCTTTGGCTTTACGATACTGGTTACGAAAGGCTGAAGGCATCGGAGCAAAGCCGTCTGGAACTCGGTCTCGCCGAGGCGTCCGGCGGGGATTTCGATGCGCCTTTGGTGATCTTCTGCCGTGCCGATTGCTGGATGAGCTGGAACGCCGCCAAACGCGCCGTGGCTTTGGGTTACAAACAGGTGCTGTGGTTTCCCGAAGGCACAGAAGGGTGGGAGGGAACGGGCGGCATGCTCGTCCCCGCCGCGATCTATCGGCCGCGGGCCGCAGGCACGAAGCCCTAGGGCCGAGCTATGCGAAAACCCGTTGTCACGGCACCCTTCGACCCGTGAAACTTCCGAAAGCGCGCGGGCCGTCGGGCAGCGGGATCTCTTCGGACATCTCCAAACTTGCCGCGTCGATAAAGATCAGGTTGTTCGATTCCCAATGCACCACGGCTACCCCTGTGCCGTCGGGCAAGGCGGCAATGCCCTCGGGATAATCGCCGGTCTCCAGCGTCGCCAGCGGCTTGAGCCCGTCGACCTCGAAGACCGTGACGGTTCCGGCATATTGATTGGTAACAAAGCCGCGTCCGCCGGCAAAAGCGATGCCGTAAGGGTGGCTGCCGGTCTCGATCCGCCCGATGGTTTCGCCCGCGACAGGATCGATCACCGTGACATCGTCGGATTGGACATTGGTCGTCCAGAGCTTTCCGTCGTGAAAGAGAACCGCGTAGGGATGGCTTCCGGTTGCGACTTTGTGTCGCAGATGGCCCGTATCGGCCGCGAAAATCGAGACCTGATCGGCATCGCGGTCGGCGGTGGCGACCAATCCGGCATCGTCGCTGAAGGCGACACCGGCAGGGGCGCGGCCGGTCTCGACGCGCCATAGCACATTCTGATCGCCATCAAGCCGCGTCAGATGCGCGCCATACCAATCCGTTACGAACAGCCCGCCATGCGGCGCGGCGGCAAGGCCGAAGGCACCCTCGCCAAGATCGCGCACCCACAAAATCTTGCCGGTCCCGTCAAGCGCGCTGAGCCGCCCGTCCTTGGCCGAGATGACATAGGCGCGCCCTGCTTGCGGATCATAGGCGACGGGAGCAGGGCCGCCGGCAACCGGCGTGAGGGCGAGCGTTTCGCCGCTTTGAAGGTCGATCACCGACACCATATCTGCGCTCTGTGATGTAATAAACGCCAGATCTTGTGGTGAGTTGCTCTCGGCCAAGGCGTCCCCGACCAAGGCCGGGAACAGCCCGATCGCTGCGCAGACAAGCGCAGCACGCATCATTGCGCGGCGCCGAACTTCTCGGTCAGCGCATCGAGACCGGCCTGATAGATCGCCGTCACGCCCGCGATTGCCGCGTCGTCATTGAGGTTCTCTGGCGGCTGGCCGTTCGGATCGCCGCGGTAAAAGCCGCCCTTCCAGACGACCTTCGCCTTGCCCCCATCGTCCTGCACGCAGAGCGTCGAGCCGTAATTCGTGACCGGCAGAACCGTCAGTTCGACCTGTTCGATGCGATAGGCGTAGCAGCGTTTCTCGGGCTGCCACTTCGACAGGATCTCGGTGATGGTGGGGTCGCCCTCGGCCTTGAGATGCAGCACACGCTGGGATTTCTCGGGCTGGTCGACCGAACCGTCTCCGGTGATTTCGGTGCTGGCGACGGCGGGATGCCAGCTCATGTCCTCGAATTTGCCGATCGCGGCCCAGACCTCGTCCGGCGTCGCGTTCAGCTGGGTTTCCAGCTCGAGTTTGAGCCTTACGGGGCCGTGAGCCAGCGCGCTCGACGCTATGGCTGCGGCCCCAAGGACCGTGAAGGCAAACAGGCGCATTCAGTTACTCCTCCCGAATGGGTGATGAATGGATGGTGATCCATCGATCGGAACGGCAAAACCGCCCGCCTCTGCGGGGGAATTGGTCCGAAAGCACAAGGATGGTGTTCCACGGTCGCGCCCGTTGGGCGCTTTCGAATCGCGAATACTCGGTCGGACCATGAACATGGGCGAAACATGCGGCGCGCGCGCGGACGCGTCCATCATACTTTCATCTCACCAAACGAAAGGCTTAGGGAAATCGCCCCGAGGCGTTCGGGGGTTATTGCGGTCTATGCGCAAGGCGATTCGCCCGCCATGATACCTGCGGGGGGAGGACAAAATGAAATCAGGAGTAGCTTTATTTCTTGCCGCTTTGGCAATGGGAACAACGGGATCGGGCATTGCATCGGCCCAGCAGGCCGCGCCGGCTGCGGGTGCTGCGGCGGCCGCAAAAGAGGTCGCGCTGATCGAGGCTGCGGTGCTGCGCGTCGACCGCGCGGGCCTGCCGCCGATTTCGCGGCTCGATCTGCCGCCCGCGGATCTCGCCTTTGCCGGTGCCAAGCTCGCGATCGACGACAACGACACCACCGGCCGCTTCATGGGTCAGGATTTCAGTGCGCTCGAAGTGGCGGCTACGCCGGAAACAGCGAGCGCCGAGCTGGACAAGATCCTCGCGCAGGGCATCCGCTTTGTCGTGGTTCTGGCCGATGATGCGATCACGCTCGCGCTGGCCGATCAAGCGGGCGACCGCGCCCTGATCCTGAACGCCAAGGCGCGCGGCGACAATCTGCGCGGGGCCGATTGCCGCGCCAATACGATCCATGTCGCGCCGAGCCATGCCATGCTTGCCGATGGTCTCGCGCAGTTCCTCATGTGGAAGAAATGGACCAACTGGCTGCTGATCAAAGGCAGCCATCCCGAGGACGAGGATCTCGCCGCAGCCTATCGCCGTGCCGCGACCAAATTCGGCGCGAAGATCGTCGAGGAGCGCACCTACGAGGACACCGGCGGCGCGCGCAGCACCGACAGCGGCCATGTTCAGGTCCAGCAGCAGATGCCGGTCTTCACGCAAAGCGCGCCGGCCTACGACATGATGATCGCCGCCGACGAGGCCGGAATTTTCGCGGCCTATCTGCCCTATCACACCTGGGACGCGCGGCTTGTCGCCGGCTCTGCGGGGCTGGTGCCGCGCAGCTGGCATGCGGCCTCTGAGGCTTGGGGCGGGGTGCAGTTCCAGAACCGTTTCGAAAAGCTCGCCAACCGGCCGATGCGAGAGGAGGATTACCAGAGCTGGCTCGCTTTGCGCATGATCGGCGAAGCGGCGACCCGTGCGCAGACCGCCGATCCGGTCGCGTTGCAAGAGTTCATGCTTTCCGACCGTTTCGAGATCGCGGGCTTCAAGGGGCAAAAGCTGACCCTGCGCGATTGGGACCATCAGGTCCGCCAGCCGATCATGCTGACCACCGGCGTTCTCGTCACCTCGGTCAGCCCGCAGGACCAATATCTCCATCAAAGCTCGGCGCTTGATACGCTCGGTATCGACCGACCGGAAACAGCCTGTAAATTCTGAGAGGATCCATGAAACTCGCCTTGAAAAGCTCGGTCGCGCTTCTGCTTTGTCTGGCCGCGACCCCGACCCTCGCCAATCGGGTCTTCGTTTCGAACGAAAAGGGCAATGATGTCACCGTGATCGACAGCACGACGCTGGAGGTTATCGGCCATTATCCGGTCGGCTCGCGTCCGCGCGGCATCACCATCAGCCCCGACGGCAAGGAATTGTATGTCTGCGCCTCGGATGACGATCTCGTTCGGGTCTTCAATCCCGAGACGATGGAGGAAATGCATACGCTGCCCTCGGGTCCCGATCCAGAGCTTTTCGTTCTGCATCCCTCGGGCAACCCGCTCTACATCGCCAACGAGGACGACAATCTCGTCACCGTGGTCGATGTGAAGACGCATAAGGTTCTGGCCGAGATCCCCGTGGGGGTCGAGCCCGAGGGCATGGGCGTCAGCCCCGACGGCAAGGTCGTGATCAACACGTCCGAAACGACGAATATGGCGCATTTCATCGATTCCCAGACCTTCGAGATCACGGCCAACGTGCTGGTCGACAGCCGTCCGCGCTTTGCCGAATTCACCCCCGACGGCAAGCATCTGCTGGTCTCGGCCGAAATCGGCGGCACGATCAGCGTGATTGATCCCGCGACGCAGGAGATCACCAAGAAGATCACCTTCGAGATCCCCGGCGTTCTGCCGGAAGCGATCCAGCCCGTCGGCGTGCGCGTCTCGCCGGACGGCAAAAAGATCTTCGTGGCTTTGGGGCCGGCAAACCGCGTGGCGGTGATCGACGGCGAGACGCTCGAGGTCAAAACCTATCTGCTGGTCGGCCAGCGGGTCTGGCAGATGGCGTTCACGCCGGACGGCAAGTTCCTTTACACCACCAACGGCAACTCCAACGACGTCTCGGTGATCGATGTCGATAAGGAGGAGGTCGTGAAATCGATCCAGGTCGGCCAACAGCCCTGGGGCGTGGTCGTCGCGCCGAATTAAGCGCGCCCCCACCAAGAGCAAACCAGAACAAACGATAAAATCCGGAGGAAAGACATGACGAAACTGCTGACCTATCTGATGCTGGTTGCGGGCCTTGCGATGCCGGCCGCCGCTCAGGAAGCCGCCCCCGCGCCAAAGCCCGCCGCCGCTGCCGAGGCTGCCGATCCGGCCGCTGCCGCCGAAGAAGAGGACGATGACGACGAGGAAGAAGAGGCCGCCGCCGCCGCTCCGGCCACCACGCAGGTCGAGCATCACGATTTCGGTCCGTCGGGGATCATGACGCGTTCGAACCGCGAGGATCTCGCACCCCTGACGCTGGCGTCGGGCAAGCCGGTCGCCGAGGCGGCCTATGACCTGAAATCGGGCGGCTACTACCGCATCAAGATGATTTCGGACGGCTCGCAGGAGCTTGCGCTTTCGGGCGGCGATTTCTTCCGCGCGGTCTGGGTCAACGAGGTCGTCATCAATGATATCGAGATCCGTCCGATGGGCGTCCATTCGATCGAATTCGACGATGCGGGCGAAGCCGAGATGAGCTTCATCGCCGTGGTTCCGGGCAGCTACTCGCTCTCGATCCCCGGATCGTCGGGCGACAGCCAGAAGGCGGTTTTCAACATCCGCTAAGGCCTTGGTCCCGATTTGGAAAAGATCGCTTGCGGTCTTTTCCGCCCCCCGCCAGTCTGGGGGGAGCGGCCATGACAGACCGCAAGGCGCCGAGCGATCCGGCGCCTTCGACTGCTTCCATAAGGCCTTGTTCCGAATGGCCCATCTCCATGAAACGACTGATCCGGCATGACAGACCCCAACGCGCTTTCCATCGAGAATGTCAGCCATAGCTTCGGGAAGGTGCGGGCGCTCGACAATGTCTCGCTGACCGTGCCGCGCGGCAGTTTCACCGCGCTTTTGGGGGTGAACGGGGCGGGAAAGACCACGCTCTTTTCGCTGGTCACGCGACTTTACACCAACAGTTCCGGCGAGATCCGCGTCGCGGGCCATGATGTGCGCCGCGATCCCGCGCAGGCCTTGGCGCGGCTCGGCGTCGTGTTCCAGTCCCGCGCGATGGATACCGATCTGACCGTGCGCCAGAACCTCGACTATCACGCGAGCCTGCACGGGATCGGACGGCGTGCCGCCCGCGAACGCATCGCCCATGTGCTGGCGCTGGTCGATCTGTCCGATCGCCGCGACAGCCGCGTTTCGGCGCTGTCGGGCGGGCAAAGCCGCCGCGCCGAGATCGCGCGCGCCCTGATCCACAGCCCCGAGCTGTTGCTTCTGGACGAGGCGACGGTGGGGCTTGATGTCAAATCGCGCGCCGAGGTGCTGGCGCTGACCCGCCGCCTGATCGCTCAGGAAAACGTCTCGGCGCTGTGGGCCACGCATATCATGGACGAGATCGAGCCCGCCGACGGGCTGGTCATCCTGCACAAGGGCGAGGTTTTGATGCAGGGCATAGCCTCGGATCTGGCAACGGACGGGCGCGATATGGCCCGCGCCTTCATCGAATTGACCGGCCAATCCGGAGGGGTCACGCCATGAGCGCCCGCAGTTTTCCGCCCCGCAGCTGGCTGACCGTCTTTCTTGGCATCGCCCACCGCGAGACCCTGCGCTTCGTCAACCAGCGCGGCCGCTTTCTGGCGGCTCTGGTGCGGCCTCTGGTCTGGCTCTTCATCTTTGCTGCAGGTTTCCGCGCGGTTCTGGGCCTCTCGATCACGCCGCCCTATCAAACCTATGTGCTCTACGAGGTCTATGTCACGCCCGGCCTTTGCGGAATGATCCAGCTGTTCAACGGCATGCAAAGCTCGCTCTCTATGGTCTACGACCGCGAGACGGGGGCGATGCGCAACCTGCTGGTCAGCCCCTATCCGCGCTGGTTCCTGCTGGCCTCCAAGTTGGTGGCGGGGGTCTTCGTCTCGATCCTGCAGGTCTATGCCTTCCTAGCGATTGCGTATTTCTGGGGGATCAAGCCGCCGCTTTACGGCTATGTCACAGTGCTGCCCGCGCTCTTTTTGTCGGGGCTGATGCTGGGGGCGATGGGGCTGTTTCTATCCGCGGGAATCCGGCAGCTCGAGAACTTCGCTGGCGTGATGAACTTCGTGATTTTCCCGATGTTTTTCGCCTCGACGGCGCTTTATCCGCTGTGGAGGATGCGCGAAAGTTCGGTGCTCTTGTACCAGATCTGCGCCTTCAACCCCTTCAGCCATGCGGTGGAGCTGATCCGCTTCGGGCTTTACGGACAGGTGAATTTCCTGTCCCTTGCAGTGGTGCTGGGCTGCCTCGCCGTCTTCTTTCTCGGCGCGGTCTGGATGTACGACCCGTCCAAAGGGCTTTGGGCGCGGCGAAAGGGGGGAGTATGAACGCATTTCTCAAAAGCGTCGCCATGGCTGCGGTTCTGGCTGCTGCATCGGTCGGCGCGGCACATGCGGCGGCGGGTGTCGATCCCGATTGGCCCTGCATCCAGCGCAAACAGCCCAATCTGTCTTTGGGCCAGATCTGGACGGGGCCGGTCCCCGACGAGGCGGTGACGGCGCTTGCGGCCTCGCCCCCGATCAAGGCCTTCGCCGAGCGTCTCGAACAGCGCCGCCTGCCTATGGCCGATGCCGAGGCAGAGATCGCCGAATTCGGCAAGACTGCCGACAACGAGACGCTGACCGCGCTGATGGTCGCGGTCACCCACGGCATTGACGGGCGCCGTCAGGCGTTGATGGGCGGGATCGGGCGTTACGGTCACAAACAGGTCGACCTCGCCGCGCAGATCGAGGCCCGCCGCGCGAAAATGGCCGGGATGGAGGCCGCCGCGAGCCCCGATTTCGACGCGATCGATGCCGAGGAAAAAGCGCTGGACTGGGATAGCCGCATCTTCACCGACCGCCAGCAATCGCTGACCTATGTCTGTGAAATGCCTGTCATCCTCGAGCAAAGGGCCTTTGCCTTGGGTCGCGCAATTGCAGGACAGCTCAAGAACTAACGTTCGGAATTTTCGAACGCTGTGATTGTCTGGCAGTGACTAACGCCATTCCGGTTTATTGTATATATCCATGTCCTGTGAATTCAACGAAGCTCTTCGAGGAAGGCTTGAGATGACCAAGGTTCTGGTTCTTTACTATTCCGCATATGGCCATATCGAACAGATGGCCGAAGCCGTCGCCGAAGGCGCGCGCGAAACCGGCGCGACCGTCGACATCAAGCGCGTGCCCGAGCTGGTGCCGGAAGAAGTCGCCCGCAACTCCTATTTCAAGATGGACCAGAAAGCGCCGGTTGCGACCGTCGCCGAGCTGGAAGGCTATGACGCGATCATCATCGGCACCGGTACGCGCTTCGGTCGTATCAGCAGCCAGATGGCGAACTTCCTTGATCAAGCCGGCGGCCTCTGGGCACGCGGCGCGCTGAACGGCAAAGTCGGCGCGGCATTCACCGCGACCGCGACCCAGCACGGCGGTCAGGAAACCACGCTGTTCTCGCTGATCACCAACATGCTGCATTTCGGCATGACCATCGTTGGTCTGGACTATGGTTTCCAGGCCCAGATGGACAACAGCAAGATCGTCGGCGGCTCGCCTTACGGTGCGACGACCATCGCCAATGGCGACGGCTCGCGTCAGCCCTCGACCGAGGAGCTGGACGGCGCGCGCTATCTCGGCCGCCGCGCCGCGAACACGGCCGCGAAGCTTTCGGCCTGACCGCAACGCAGCTTGCGCATTAAGCATTGGTGAAGGCGTCGGAGCGATCCGGCGCCTTTTGCCGTCTTGGTGCTGGCTTTTCGGCGGGGGCAGGGCCAGAGTTGGCGGGATGAAACCGCTTACGGAGGCTGTCCTGTCGTCCCGCCGAACCCGAAGACCATCCGCATCCACGCCCGCGATCATTCTGGCCGGAGGCCGCGCAACCCGTATGGGCGGCGGCAACAAGGCGCTCCGCATGCTGGGCGGAGAGACGCTTTTGACCCGCGTCATCGCCCGCCTGCAAGACCAATGCGCGCCCATCGCGATCAATGCCAATACCGACCCCGAGACTTTTGCGGAATACGGCCTGCCGGTGGTGGCCGATACGGTTGCGGGTTTTCCCGGCCCTTTGGCGGGGATTCTGGCGGGGATGGAATGGGCCACATCGCTGGGGGCCAGCCATGTCGTCAGCGTTTCGGTCGATACGCCGTTTCTGCCCCTTGATCTGGTTCACCGTCTGCGCGAGGCGGCGGGGCGGCACGGGATCGCTTTGGCGGCCAGCCCCGATCTGGTCACCGGCCGGATGCAGGATCACCCGACCTGCGGGCTCTGGCCGGTCGCGCTCAGGGGCGATCTGGCCGAGGCGCTGGAAAGCGGCTTGCTGCGGCCGGGGATGTTTGCCGCCGCCTATGATCCGGGGCGGGCGATTTTCGACAGCAAGCAGATTGATCCGTTCGCCAATATGAACACGCCCCTTGATCTGTCCGAGGCCGAGCCCCTGACCCGTACCTTGGCGGGCAGTTTGCGCGGCTTCTAGACGCCGTAGCGGCGAAGTCCGCGCCGCAGCAGGAAGGCCACGAGCTGCGAGAAAAGGACCGTCATCAGCGACAGGACCAGCAGCGCGGCAAAGACCTGATCGGTCTTCATTCGGCCGTTGGCATGGATCATCATCGCGCCCAGTCCCTTCGCGCCCCCGACCCATTCGCCGATTACCGCCCCGATCGGGGCATAGACCGCGGCCAGCCTCAGCCCCGTCGCAAGCTGGGGCAGCGCCGCCGGAATGCGCAGATGCCGCATACGGCGCGCGGGCGATGCCCCCATGACCTGCGCCAGATCCAGCGCGGCGGCGGGCGTGCGCAAAAGCCCGTCGAGAAAGGCGCTCGCGACCGGAAAGAAGACGATCAGCACCGTCATCGCGATCTTGGGCGACATGCCATAGCCCAGCCAAAGCGTCAGGATCGGCGCGAGGGCGAAGACCGGAATGGTCTGGCTGAAGGTCAGAAGCGGATGGATCACGCGGCTGATGCGCGCGCTGGATGCCATGACGACCGCAAGGCTCGCCCCCAGTCCCGCCCCGATCAGGAAACCAAGCACGACCTCGGCCGCGGTATAGGCGCTCGCGACCGCGATCTCGGCGCGGTTGAGCCAGAAGGATTGCGCCACGGCCACAGGGGAGGGCAGCAGGAAATGCGGTAGCCCCGCGAGCAGAATGATGCCCTGCCAAAGCGCCAGCGCGACCAGAAGGACGGGAAGAACGGTTCTCATTGCAGCATCCTGCGCAAAAGGGCGGCCTCGGCCTGCAGCACTTCGGGCGCATCGAAGGGGCGGGCGCGGCCGGCGGGTCTCGGGCCGGGGGCGGGTTGCTCTTCGATGCCGGTCTCGGTCAACAGCAGGATGCGGTCGCCCAGACGGGCGGCCTCGGCGGGGTCATGGGTGACCAGAAGCGTCGTGCGTCCCGCCAAAAGCTTGGCCGAAAGATCCTGCATTCCCGCGCGGTTGCGGGCATCAAGCGCCGAGAAGGGCTCGTCCAGCAGGACCAGCGGGCGCTCCTCGTAAAGGGTGCGGGCAAGGGCCACGCGCTGGCGCTGCCCGCCCGACAGCCGGTCGGGATGGTGGCCGGCGCGGTCCGACAGGCCGACGGCCTCGATCAAGGACGCGGCGCGGGCGTGGTCGGGGCTCTCGCCGCGCAATCTTGCGCCAAGGGTGACATTGCCCGCCACATCTAGCCAGCCGATCAGGCCGGGGTCCTGCGCCATCAGCGCGACCTCGGCGCGGCGGGTGACCGATCCGTCGAAGGTGACGCCGGTCTCCAGTCCCGCGATCAGGCGCAGCACAGTCGACTTGCCCACCCCCGAGGGGCCGAGCAGGCAGGTCCATTCGCCGGAAACGAGCTGCAGGTCGATCGGCCCGAAAAGCGGCGCGCCCGCGACCGAGGCCCGTCCGGTGATGCGGGCCACGATCTTTGCGGTGTCGGCTGTCACCGGCCGAGGCCCCAAAAGCCGACCTCAAGCCGCGTCGCGGTGGCGAAGCGGCGGGAGAGTTCCTGCCAGCGCGGGGTTTTCGCGGCATCGGGACCAAGGCGGCGCACCACGGCCTGATCCAGAAGCGCGCCGACATCGCGGCAGGCCTGCTGGTAATCCGCGCCCGCATAGGTGTCGATCCAGTCGCGATAGGGCGTGTCAGGCGCGGCAATTGCGGCCAAACGCAGGCCGATTTCGCCGTAACCCAGCACGCAGGGTGCCAAAGCCGCAAGCATGTCCAGAAAATCCCCCGATAGACCGCTATCGAGAACATAGCGCGTATAGGCGAGGTTGGGGATGGCCTCTGCGGTGGTCTCGAGCGCGGCGCGCGAGATGCCTGCCGCCTCGCAGATCCCGACATGAAGCGGCATTTCCCCGTCCAGAAGCGTATGCACCGTGGCCGAGCAGGCGCGCATTTCGTCAAGCGTGCCGGCCTTGACCACCGCCAAGGCCCAAGCGCGGGCGAAGTGGATCAGGAAGACGTAATCCTGCTGGAGATAGTTCAGAAACCCCTCGCGCGGCTGCGTACCGTCGGCGAGGCCGTTGACGAAAGCATGATGGGTGTAATCGTGCCAGTCGGGGGCGCAATCCGCGCGCCAAGCCGCGAAACATGTGCCGTAATCCGGTGCGGTGGATGCGGGATTGCTGCCCGCATTCATGGCCAAAACGCTCGCGGTCATTGCTTCTTCTCCTCAGCCAAAGGCTCTGCGCCGATGTCGATCGCGAAATCGGAGACGGGACGGATCTCGTCGATAAGCTTGGCCTTGAGCAGGAAGGCCTCGAAGCGGGCATAGCGGCCCTGATCCAGCGCGGCGGGGCTTTGCGAGAAGCGCGGCACGGTGTCTTTCCACGCCTGCGTGTTCAGCTCGTCCGTCAGATCGGGCGCGGTGGCGGAAAAGAGCTGCCAGCTTTCTTCGGGGTGGTTGACGATATATTGCGCGCCGCGTTCGACCGCATGCAGGAAGCGCGCGGTGGCATCGCGCTCCAGCGTCACCGGATTGGCGACGAAGATCAACTCGTCATAGGTCGGAACGCCCTGTTCCTCGACGAAGAGGCAACGGCCCGCGCCGCCCTCGATCTTCATCTGGGTCAGTTCGAAATTGCGGTAGCCGCCGATGGTGGCATCGACCTGACCGGTCATCAGCGCAGGGGTGAGCGACCAGTTGACGTTGATCATCTCGATATCGTCGATGGTCAGACCGGCATTTTCCAAAATCGCGGTGACCAGCGCGGATTCCACGCCCGAAACCGAATAGCCGACCTTCTTTCCCTTGAGATCCGCTGCTGTCTTGATCGGGCCGTCGTCCTGCACCATCAGGCAGTTGAGCGGCGTCGCGACCAGCGTGCCGACGCGTGTCAGGGGCAGGCCCTCGTGGACCTGAAGGTGAAGCTGGGGCTGATAGCTGACCGCCAGATCAGCCTTGCCTGCCGCGACCATTTTCGGCGGATCGGCAGGGTCGGCAGGGGCGATGATCTCGACCGCGAGGCCCTCGTCTTTGAAAAAGCCCTTTTCCTGCGCCACGATGATCGGGCCGTGATCGGGGTTCACGAACCAGTCGAGCATCAGCGTCAGCTTGTCTTCGGCAAAGGCGGGCTGTGCGATCAGGGCAGCAACAGCGGCTGCGATGAAGCGTTTCATTCGGTCTCTCCTTGAAGGGCCAAAAGGGCGATGTCGCCGGTCCAACGGGTGGCCAAGTGGTGGGCGGCGCGCCATGCCCGCAAGCCGGAGCGGCAGGCGATGACGGCGCGGGTGCCCGGATCGGGCAGGGGACCCTGCAGCCCGTAATCGGGCATGCGCAGGGCATCGGGGGTCGCTTTCTGCGGGGCCTCGACGGCGTCGCGCAGGTCGATGACCAGATCGGAGGCGCGCAGATCGCGGCGCGCGAGGAAACGGGGGCCGGTCGCCTCGGGGGCGCGGTCAAAGCGAAATTGCGAGAACCGCATCGCGCCGTCCATGCGGATGAACTGGCCGAGGGGCGAGGGCGCGGTGCCGATCAGTACCCCCAAAGCCATGCGCGCCTGAAGGCAGCCGAGCATCCCGACGACGGGGCCAAGCACGCCCGCGCTGGCGCAGGTCGCGATATTGTCCGAGGGCGAGGGAAACACCGCCCGCAGCGACGGCGCGCCGCCGCAATAGCCGCCGACATAGCCTTCCAGCCCCAAGGCCGAGGCGGAAATCAGCGGCTTGCCCGCCGCATAACAGGCATCCGACAGGACATAGCTGACCGCATAGCTGTCGGCGCAATCCATCACCAGATCGGCCTCTGCGACCAGCGCATCCGCGTTGGCGGGGGTCAGCCATTCGATCAGGGGCGTGACCGTGACCGAAGGGTTCAGCCCCGCCAGAGATTGCGCGGCGACCTCGGCCTTGGGCTGGCCAAGATCGGACATGCGGTAAAGCGGCTGGCGGTGGAGGTTGGTTTCCTCGATCCGGTCGGGGTCGACCAGCGTGATGCGCCCGACGCCCGCACCGACCAGATATTGCAGCGCGGGCACGCCAAGCGCGCCGGCACCCACGATCAGCACATGGGCCGCGCCAAGGCGGTTTTGCCCCTCGGCCCCGACATCGGGCAGGATCATCTGGCGCGCATAGCGGCTCATGCGGGGACTTTCGCGGCGGTTTCGTCCAACCAAAGCCGCAAGCGCCCTTCGGGGTCGGGGTTCAGGGTGATGTCGGTCACGGCCGAGACCACATCCGCACCCGCGCCAAAGGCCAGACCCGCGCGTTCGGGCGTCATGCCGCCGATCGCGATCAGGGGGATATCGCCGATCAGGCGCTTCCATTCCGAGACGCGGTCCAGCCCCTGCTCGTGCCATTTCATCTTCTTGAGGATCGTCGGCCAGACCGGACCCAGCGCGATGTAATCGGGCTCCAGCGCCAAGGCGCGGTCCAATTCGGCGCGGTCATGGGTGGAAATCCCGATGCGGATGCCCGCGCGGCGGATGGCGGCGATATCGGCCTCGTCCAGATCCTCTTGGCCGAGGTGGATGTAATCGCAGCCCAGATCGATCGCCTGTTGCCAGTAATCATTGACCACAAGCTGCGCGCCATGCGCCGCGCAAAGGTCGCGGCCTTTGGCAAGCTGGGCGGTAAGATCGCTGGGCGCGGCATCCTTGATGCGCAGCTGCACCAGTTTGACGCCAAGCGGCAAGGCACGCTCCAGCCAGTCGGCATGATCGAAAATCGGGTAGAAACGGGGGAGGGTGTGCAGCGCGCGGCTCATGCCAGAACGGCCTTTCCGAAAAGGGGGGTCGAAGGGGCGGCCATGTCGCGTGCCTCGATCGGGTCGGCCTGGCGGGCAAGGCGTCCGGCCTCGATCGCCAAAGCCATCGCGCGGGCCATTGCGACGGGATCGCCCGCTTTGGCGACGGCGGTGTTCAGAAGAACCGCGTCATAGCCCAGCTCCATCGCTTGCGCGGCATGGCTGGGCAGGCCGATGCCCGCATCGACGACCAGCGGCACATCGGGGAAATGCGCGCGCAGGCTGCGCAGCCCGTAGGGGTTGTTCAGCCCCCGCCCCGAGCCGATCGGCGCGCCCCAAGGCATCAGCACCTGACAGCCCGCATCCAGCAGGCGCGCGCAGACGGTCAGATCCTCGGTGCAATAGGGAAAGACCTGAAAGCCGTCCTCGGACAGGATGCGCGCGGCCTCGATCAGGGCCACGACATCGGGTTGCAGCGTGTCGTGATCGCCGATCACCTCGAGCTTGATCCAGGGCGTGTCGAAGAATTCGCGCGCCATATGGGCGGTGGTTACGGCTTCCTTGACGCTGTGGCAGCCCGCCGTATTGGGCAGGACCTTGACGTTCAGGTCGCGGATCAGGCTGTGAAAAGCCTGCCCCTCGCCGCCCTCACGGCGCAGCGATACCGTGGCGATACCCGCCTTTGACGCGGCAAAAGCCTCGGCGAGGATCGCGGGCGAGGGATAAAGCGCGGTCCCGAGCATCAGCGGGCTCTCGACTTCGGTGCCGTAAAAGACCGGCATGGTTCAGCCCCCCTGCATCGAGGACAAAGCCTCAAGCCGGTCGCCATCGGCCAGATTGGTCGTCGCGCGCAGCCCTGCGGGCAGGAAATCGCCATTGAGCGCGGTCGCAAGGCGGGCCTCGGCAAGGCCGATTTCGGCGAGAACGGCTGCGACGGTCGGGCCGGTCACGGTCCGGCTTTCGCCATTAAGGATTATGTTCATCCATCAACTCCGGAATATGGCCAGTTTCGATATGGTCGGCCGCCATGCGGGCCACGGCGGGGGCCAGAAGATAGCCGTGGCGGTAAAGCCCGTTGGCATAAAGCGTGCTCCCGCGCCGGCGCAGGCGGGGCAGGTTGTCGGGGAAAGCGGGGCGGGCATCTGCGCCGAGTTCGAGGATCTCGGCCTCGGCGAAAGCGGGGTGGAGCGCATAGGCGGCTGACAGCATCTCGACGGCGGCGCGTGCCGTGACGCGGGTTTTCGCGCCGCTCTCCAGCATGGTCGCGCCAAGCATGTAGACGCCCTCGCCGCGCGGCACGATGTAAAGCGGGATGCGCGGATGGAGCAGGCGGATGGTGCGGGTCAACGTGACCTCGGGGCAGCGCACCATCAGCATCTCGCCGCGCACGCCGCGCAGATCGGGCAAAGCATCCCGCGCCGCCAGCCCGCGCGCATCGACGGTCAGGCCGGTGACGGTTGCGGGGGCCCCAGTCTGGATCGTCACGCCTTTCGCCGCAAGCCCGTCGCGCAAGGCGCCCAAGGCCTGACGCGGTGTCAGATGGGATTCGCTGGCGTAAAACAGCCCGCGCCGGACGCGGTTTTCCAGCTCCGGTTCAAGCGCGGCGATCTCGGCGGCGCTGACGGGATCATGGGCGCGGGTGCGGCGTGCGAAGCGGTCAAGCTCGGTATGGTCGCGCGACAGCGCCAGCACCAGCGTGCCGCTATGGTGGATAAACGCCCCGCGCTCGGCCCACCAATCGGCGGCATCGAGGCCGAGGCGGACGACGGTGGGATCGGCGCTTTCTTCCTCGCAATAGGGGGCAAGCATGCCGCCCGCCCACCAGCTGCAGCCATGCGGTCCGGGGCCGCCGTTGGGGTCGACGATCCGGACGGGGATGTCGCGTGCGGTCAGCTCGGTCGCAATCGACAGACCGAGGACGCCCGCGCCGAGGATGGTGACGGGCGCGGTCATTCGGCAGCCCTCAATCCGGTTTCGGGAACGGGCCAGAGCGCATGGAAATGGTGGACGGGCCCATGACCCGTGCCGACTTCCAGCCGGTCGGCGGCGCGGATCGCCTCTTGCAGCCAGCCATGCGCGCGCGCCACCGCATCGGGCAGCGCCAGCCCCTGCGCCAGCCCCGCCGTGATGGCCGAGGACAAGGTGCAGCCGGTGCCGTGGGTGTTGCGCGTATATTGGCGCGGCGAGGTGAATTGGCGCGGATCCGCACCGACCAGAAGATCGGTGCAGATCGCGCCTTCGGCATGGCCGCCCTTCATCAGGACATGGGCCACGCCTTTTGCCCGCAAGGCCTCGCCCTGTTCCTGCATCGCGGACACCGCTTCGGCGGGGGAGGCGCCGAGCAGGGTCGCCGCTTCGGGTAGGTTGGGGGTCAACAGCGTCGCGAGCGGAAAGAGCTCGTCCACGAGGGCGGCAATCGCGGGTTGCGGCAAAAGCGCATCGCCCGATTTCGCGATCATGACGGGATCGAGGACTACCGGCACCGTGCGGCCCTTGGTCTCGGCACGGGCGAGGTGGTGGCGCAGGCGTCCGGCGACGGTGGCGATGACATCGGGGCCGCCGATCATGCCGATTTTCACCGCATTGACCGGCAGGTCGTCGAAAACGGCGTCGATCTGGTCGGCAACCATCTGTGCCGCGACCGGTGCGATCGCCGTTACCGCGCGGGTGTTTTGCGCCGTAATCGCGGTGATGACCGAGGCTCCATAGGCCCCAAGCGCCGAAAACGTCTTGAGATCCGCCTGAATCCCCGCGCCGCCTCCGCTGTCGGATCCCGCAATGGTCAAAGCAATGGCCTGCGCCATATCCCGCCTTTCTTGTCCGGTCGCCGGTCGGAAGGAGGGTTTGCGCATAGATGCGGGCCGTGACGGCCCTGCCTGATGCTGCTCTACCCTTCCCTACGCCGGTACGAGCCGGATCAGGTTCGATGGGTCGGAGCCAAGCTCCTCTCAGCCCCGTAAAGGGGCCCCCCAAGTGTATGAGTCTTTCGTCAACCTAGGCCCTATCACCCGCCATTGGCAAGAGGGCCACCCGCCGGTTCCGGCGAGGGTGTTTCAAATCTGCGGGCCGAATGGGGCCGGAGAGGGGACTTTTTCCCTCAGTCCACCCCGAACAGATCGCGCGTATAGACCTTGTCCTTCACATCGAGCAGATCGGTGGTCAGGCGGTTGGCGAGGATCAGGTCGCTTTCGGCCTTGAAGGCGTCGATGTCGCGGATGACGCGGCTGTTGAAGAAGCGGTCCTCCTCCAGCACGGGTTCATAGACGATGACCTCGATCCCTTTGGCCTTGATCCGCTTCATGATGCCCTGGATCGAGCTGTCGCGGAAATTGTCCGAACCGGCCTTCATCACCAGCCGGTGGACGCCGACAACGCGGGGATGCTTCGCGGTGATTTGCTCGGAGATGAAATCCTTGCGTGTACGGTTCGATTCCACGATCGCCTGGATCAGATTCTGGGGCACATTGTCGTAATTGGCCAGCAGCTGCTTGGTATCCTTGGGCAGGCAATAGCCGCCGTAACCGAAGGAGGGGTTGTTGTAATGCGCGCCGATCCGCGGATCGAGGCCGACGCCCTCGATGATCTCGCGCGTGTTCAGTCCGCGTGCCAGCGAATAGCTGTCGAGCTCGTTGAAATAGGCGACCCGCATCGCGAGATAGGTGTTCGAGAACAGTTTGATCGCCTCGGCCTCGGTCGAGCCGGTGTAAAGGATCGGCATATCCTTGCGGATCGCGGCTTCGGCCAGCAGTTCGGCGAAACGATGCGCTTCGGGGCCGTGATCGCCGACCACAATGCGCGAGGGGTAAAGGTTGTCGTAAAGCGCTTTGCCCTCTCGCAGGAATTCCGGCGAGAAGATGATTTTGTCGTAGCCGGTCTGGGCGCGCAGGTCGTCGGTCAGCCCGACATAGACCGTCGATTTCACAACGATCACCGCGTCGGGCGCATATTGGCGGGCCTGTGCCACGACCGATTCCACGCTCGACGTGTCGAAGCGGTGGCTGCGGTCGTCGTAATTCGTCGGCGTGGCCACGATGATGTAATCGGCACCGGCGAAGGCCTCTGCCGCATCGGTGGTCGCGGTAAGGTCCAGTTCCTTTTCCGCCATCCAGGCGCGGATTTCGTCATCCTCGATCGGCGGTTCGCGACGGTTGACCATGGCGACGCGGGTGGCGTTGATGTCCAAGGCATGGACGCGGTTGTGCTGCGACAGCAGTACCGCAAGCGAAAGACCGACATAGCCGAGACCGGCGACTGCGATTTTCATCTGATATGTGCCCTCAATTGACGTCTATCGATTAACACGGCGGGGGCGGCAGTGAACAGTCGACTTATCATGGCGACATGATGTATACATGATGCCAGAGCGAAGCAAATTGTCAGGCCGGATATTGCGCCTTAGCAATATCGGCTCACGACGCTGAGAAAGGATTACCACATGAGCTGGACGCCCCACGGCAAGCATCTGATCGCCGGTGAATGGGTTGGCGGAGACGCGACCTTTACTTCCGAACCGGCGCATGGCCCGGCCCACAGCTTCTCGGTCGGGACCGTCGATCTGGTCGACCGCGCCTGTGAAGCTGCCGAGGATGCCTTCTGGACCTATGGCTATACCACGCGCGAAGAGCGGGCGCTGTTCCTCGAAGCCATCGCCGACGAGATCGAGGCGCGCGCCGATGCCATCACCGAGATCGGCAGCCAGGAATCCGGCCTGCCCACCGGCCGCCTTCAGGGCGAGCGCGGCCGCACCACCGGCCAGCTGCGCCTGTTCGCATCCCATATCCGCAAGGGCGACTACCTTGACCGCCGCCATGACGCGGCTCTGCCCGACCGCCAGCCGGCCCCGCGCCCCGAGATCATGATGGTCGAACGCCCGATCGGTCCGGTCGCGGTCTTTGGCGCCTCGAACTTCCCGCTGGCCTTCTCGACCGCGGGTGGCGACACCGCCGCCGCGCTGGCCGCAGGCTGCCCCGTCGTGGTCAAGGGCCACTCGGCCCATCCCGGCACCGGCGAGATCGTCGCCGAGGCGGTTCTGGCCGCGATTGAAAAAACCGGCATGCCGAAAGGCGTCTTCAGCCTTGTGCAGGGCGGCGACCGCCACGTCGGCGCGGCGGTTGTCCAGCATCCGCGCATCAAGGCCGTGGGCTTCACCGGTTCGCTCGGCGGGGGCCGCGCGCTGTTCGACCTGTGCGCACAGCGCCCCGAGCCGATCCCCTTCTTCGGCGAGCTCGGCTCGGTCAACCCGATGTTCCTGATGCCCGAAGCGATGAAAACCCGCGCCGAAGAGCTTGGCGCAGGCTGGGCCGGTTCGCTGACCATGGGTGCGGGCCAGTTCTGCACCAATCCGGGCATTTCGGTCGTTCTCGACGGCGCGGATGCCGACCGCTACACCGCCGCCGCGAAAGCCGCGCTGGAAGCGACCGACCCGCAGACCATGCTGACCGACGGGATCGCCAAGGCCTACCGCGACGGCAAAGAGCGTTTCGAGACCCGCAATTCGGTGCGTCCGGTCTATACGACGCCCTCGGAAGGCCGCGTCGCGAACCCGAACCTCTACGAGACCACGGGCGACAACTACCTTCAGGACCACGCTTTGGGCGAGGAGGTCTTCGGCCCGCTGGGTCTGATCGTGCGCGTCGGCTCGGTCGAGGAAATGGTGACGCTTGCCAAAGGGTTTGAAGGTCAGCTGACCACGACGATCCACATGGATGCGGGCGATATGGCCGATGCCGCCAAGCTGACCCCGATCCTCGAGCGCAAGGCGGGCCGTGTGCTGGTCAACGGTTTCCCGACCGGCGTCGAAGTCGTGGACAGCATGGTTCATGGCGGGCCGTATCCGGCCTCGACCAACTTCGGCGCGACCTCGGTCGGCACGATGTCGATCCGCCGTTTCGTCCGTCCGGTGAGCTATCAGAACTTCCCGAAAGAGCTGCTGCCCGAAGATCTGCAGTAAGCGGATCGGCAGAACGATCACGGGGCGGAGGGGGCAACCTCTCCGCCCTTTTTCGTGCCCGCCCGTTCTTGCCAGCCGCGAATTGCAGTGGTTGGATCGCGGAAAGACTGTTTGCGAGGGAGGACGCGGTTATGGGCGTAGGTATGAACACGGGGTTTGCGAAAATGCGGGACCGGCCGGCCCTTCTGGCGCGGATCGCCGCGCTTTTTCTGGCCGCTGTCTTGGCTGCCTGTGCGCCGCAAACGGCAGGACCATCGGGCGAGGCCGCGACGCTTGGCACCGGCTGGGGCGAGGATCGCGCCGCGCCGGCGCGCGGGCTGAACCTGCGGCGCGAAAGCAACCGCCCGCTCGGAGTGGCCGAGATCCGCTATTCGGCCTCTGCGGCAAGCGGCAGGCGCATGGACGGGATCGAGCTGGTCCCCGGCGCCGTCGGTATGCGCATCCTGCGCGACAACGGCAGGCCTTGGCCGATGGTGGAGACGCAAACGGGCCCGCATCTGCAAGGCCGGTCCGGCGAGCGCTATCAGCTTGAATTCACCAATCATTCCGCGACCCAGACCTACGAGATCGTGGCGACGGTCGACGGGATCGATGTCGTCAGCGGCGCTGCCGGAAATCTGGCCAACCGCGGCCACGTCCTGCGCGCGGGCGAGACCATCGGCATCACCGGCTATCGCAAGAATGCGGGCGAGGTCGCGGCCTTCCGCTTTGCCGATCCGGCGCAATCCTATGCGGCACAAAGCAAGGCGGGCTCCGTCGCCAACGTCGGCGTGATCGGGGTCGGGGTCTTTGCGCTCGAGACACCGCCGCATTTGCGCGGCGCACCGCCACCGGCGTCAGCCTCAGCGGCTTGCGGCGCGGGCGGACCCTGCGCCTTTCCCGCGAATGCAGGGGGCGCGCGCTAGGGGCGTGGCCTTGTGGCCGGAGCCTGACCGCTCCGGCCCTTTCGATTAGCGCCAGCCGGTCGGCGCGCTTGGAAGCGGGCTTTGCTCGACCAGACGCAGAAGTTCGATCATGGCGTCGATCTGGTGATCCACAATCGCGCGGCCCTTTTTAGCGGTCGAATCCGCCGCATCGCCGACGGTTCCCGAGGGGTGCAGATCGGCCGAGATCCACCCGCGCGAGACCGGACCAATCGGGCTGATCAGGCTGGTTTCGGCGCTGGAGACAAAGTTTTCCGCCTTGGACATGTCCACGAGATCGGGGTGGAAGGCCAGCATGACCGAGGTCTCGTCATCGCCGCCGTGGATGCCGTATTTCGCCTGCTGTTCGGAGAACGTCCCCTCGGGCGCGCCGAAACCCATCCACTGGCATTTCACCGCCAGCATATCGGCCTGCACCCGCAATTCGCGCGTCAGGATCGAGACCAGATCCAGATTGCCGCCATGGCTGTTCACGACGACGATTTTCTTGACGCCCGCCCGCGCGACCGACAGCCCGATCTGTGTCCAAGCCGCCAATGCGGTCGGCGCATCCAGCGTCAGCGTGCCTGCCGCCCAAAGATGCTCGGTCGATTTGCCCACCGCTTGGGAAGGCAGGATGCGGATATCCAGATCCTCGGGGCATTTCTCGCGCAGGCGGGCCAGCATGCCTTCGGCGATCAGCGTATCGGTGCCGACCGGCAGATGCGGGCCATGCTGTTCGATGGCGCAGGTGGGCAGGATCGCGATGGTTTTCATCGGGTCGATCGCGGCGAATTCGGGGGCGCGGTAATCGGCCCAGTTCAGGCGGCGGGTCATAGCTTTTCCTTCTTCAACGGCGCGAGCAGGCGCTTCATCTGCCGGTCGACGCGCTTCAAATGGCGTTTGCGGCCGCGCGGGGTCGCGCTGTCCATGGTGTAAAGCGCGGCAAAGGCGCTGCGGCGGTGGGGCGCGCACAGAAAGCCGATACCGCGGATCAGGGTCCGCCTGCCTGGCGAGCCGATGATCGCGGTCAGCCAGCGGCTGGCCCCGCAGGTCGTGAACACGCCCAATCGGGTGATATGGGTCAGGCCGGGGCGGATGGTCTTGTTCTGCGCATCGGGCATGAGGAAAGCGACATCGGGCAATAGCACGCGGTCGAGCCAGCCTTTCAGCATCGCGGGCAGGCCGTACCACCAAGTCGGATAGGTAAAGACCAGCGTGTCGCACCATTCCAGCGCTTCGACATGATCCGAGACCGGCGCGCGGTTGGCGGGCGCGTCAAGATAGCCCCGCCATTCCGCTTGGCTCAGGACCGGATCGAAACCCTCGGCGTAAAGGTCGATGACCCTGACCTCCGCCCCTGCCGCCGTCAACCGCCCGACCACCGTGTCGCGCACGGCAGCGGTAAAGCTGTCGGGCGCGGGATGACAGTGGACGAGCAGTGCCTTCATGCTTTCTTGAGGTCCGGATAGGCGTACATGGTCTTGAAATCCCAATCGGGATCCTCCCATGCGATCATCTTGCCGGGGTTGAGGATGCCCTTGGGATCGGCCTCGCGCTTGAAGTTCAGCTGGCGGTCGTCGACGATCTGGCGGCCGCCTTCTTCCAGCGTATAGCGGTGCGGGTTGAAGATCATGCAGCCCATCTCCTCGTGGATCGCGATGATCTCGTTCAGGCGGTCTTCGGTGGTGAAACGCACCAAGGTCAGGCCCGCCGCCGTCATCACGCCGTTTTCCTTGAGGAATTCGATATGCTGGATCAGCTCGTCGCCGAAACGGGCGCGGATCTCGTCGATCTTGTCAAGGAAGCCCTCGCCGGCATAGCGCACCTGAAGATAGGTGATGACCGGCTCGACCTTGAGCGCGCGCAAGGTGGTGTGGTTCCAGCCGTATTCATAGGCCGGACCCGGATCGCGCGACCAGTCGTTGTCGTCGCTGCGGTAGATCAGCTTGGCTTCGGGGTAATGCGCCAGCAGGCTGAGGAAGCCGTCCATAGACTGCGGCGCGACCATCAGCGCAACGAGGTTGTCGGCCTCGGTGACATGGCCCTTGAAGCGCTGGAAGTATTTCGCGGCAATCGGCGCTTCGCAGACGGTATCAAGCTTGATGAGCAGCCCGTCCTGCAACGAGATGTCATGCGCCATCCGGCTGGCCGCGGCGAAATCGGGATGGGTGACGAACAGATGCACCCAGTCATAGGCGGGGGCCAAGGGCAGCTCGATTTCCGTGACGATGCCGTTGGTGCCGTAGGCATGGCTGACGCGGGCCAGATCCTCGCCGGTGAAGTCGAGGATGCGCGGCTCGGCTTCGGCGGTGACCACGCGGATGCGGATGATATTGCCGTAATCACGCAGGACGCCCCAGCGGACCGATCCGACACCGCCCGAGCCGCCGCAGATGAAGCCACCGATCGTCGCGGTTGCGGCGGTCGAGGGCATCATGCGCAGCTCTTGGCCCGAATGCTCGCGGGTGATCGCGTCCAACTCGCGGATGACGACGCCCGGTTGGGTCACGACGCGGCCCGCGCCGATTTCCACGACCGTGTTCATGCTTTGCATATGGATGATGCAGCCGCCTTTCAGCGGCATGGCCTGGCCGTAATTGCCCGTGCCCGCGCCGCGTACCGTGACCGGAACGTCATGGGCGTGACAGATGCGCAGGATCTCGATCACCTCGTCCTGCGATTTCGGCGAGACCACGAAATCGGCCGATACCCCGTCGAGGCGATCCTTCAGAACCGGCGAATACCAGAAGAAATCGCGGCTTTTGGCTTTGACCGAATGCGGGTTCTCGTCGAGGTCGAGATGGGCGAGGGCGGCTTTGGCGGCGTCGATGTTCATGTGCGGTCCATCAGATGGTCGAGTTCGGCGTAATCGGGCAGGGTCCGGTCGATTTGGCGGCCCTGACGGATGACGATGCGGTCGGATTGCGGGCGGGCGAACAGCTCGGTCCAGGACCGCGCGCGGCAGATGACCAGATCGGCGGGCGCGCCGGCATCGAGGCTGGGCTGGGCAAAGCCCGTCGTGGTCGCAGGATTGGTCAGGAAGGCCTTGACCCAATCGTCGCGCGAATGGTCGAGATGGGCGATGCGGGTGGCCTCGCGCATGACCTCGATCATGTCGAGATCGCCGTAGGCATAGAACGGGTCGCGGGTATTGTCCGAGGCGAAGCTGACATTGATGCCGCGCGCCGCCATCTCGTGAACCAGCGTCACGCCGCGCAGGCGCGGGGTGCGGGCGGGGGCATCCTGCGCGGTGCGGTCCTGCAGGTAGAGATTGCACATCGGCAGGCTGACGATGTTGATGCCCGCGCGGGCGACCAGATCGAGGGTATGCATCGCCTCGGCCTCGGGCTGGACCGAAAGCGAGCAGCAATGGCCCACGACGACCGGCGCGTCATAGCCGGTTTCCAGCACGGTTTCGGCAATGGCGCGAAGGGTTGCGACCGACGGGTCGGTGGTCTCGTCGGCGTGGAAATCGGCATGAAGCCCGCGCTTGCCAGCATGGGCGAAAAAGGCCCGCAGCCTGTCAGAAAGCTGGGCATCGGGGAAGGTCACGCAACCCAGAACCGAGCCGGTTTCGGCGACCAGATCGGCCAGCTCGGCAAACTCGCCGCCGCCCTCGGGGTCGATGCGGTCGATCGAGGTCAGGCAGGCGGCCTGCAGTTCGATCCGGCCCGCCCATTCCTCGCGCAGTCGGGTGAATTCGGCAAAGCTGATGCGGTGCTGCGGCGGGATCGCGTCAAGATGGGTGCGGATCGCGCTTGTGCCGTGGGCATAGGCGCAGCGCAAAGCGAAATCCATGCGCGCGCGGACATCCGCGCCGGACCAATTGGCGATGCGGTCGGCCTCGACCGTGGTCAGCGCGCCCATGAAGCTGCCGTCGGGATTGGCGGCGCGGGGCCAGATATGGCCCTTGTCCAGATGGGTATGCATATCGATGAAGGACGGGAAAACCATCGCGCCCTTCATGTCGATACGCGGCAGACTGCCGTCGGGCGCGGCGATGCGTCCGTCTTTCAGCGTCAGGTCGATCCGCACCAGATCCGCGGCGGGAGTGCCGCTTTTGCCGATCAGGCAGGCGGGGACGGTCAGGTTGGTCAGCGTGACCGAACCTTCCGGCAGTCTCAGAAAGTCCATCAGATTTCCCTTTTGATCGCGCTTTCATGCCATTTGCGCAAAGCCAGATGCGACACCAAGGCAAGGGCCGCAAAGATCAGAACGCCGAGGACGGCGATCAGGACAAGCGCCGCGAACATGCGCGGGATGTTGAGGCGGTAGCTGGCCTCGAGGATGCGGAAGGCGAGGCCCGATCCGATCCCGCCGGTGCCCGCGACATATTCCGCGACGACCGCGCCGATCAGCGACAGGCCACCCGCGATGCGCAGACCGCCAAGGAAATAGGGCAGGGCCGAGGGCAGTTGCAGGCGCACCAACCGCTGCCAGCGTGTCGCGCCATAGATGCGGTAGAGGTCCGAAAGGTTGTGATCGACCGAGCGCAGACCCAGCGTCGTATTCGACAGGATCGGGAAAAACGCCACGATCCATGCGCAAAGCAGCAGGCCCGCCATGCGGTTCTCGACATAGATGAAGATCAGCGGCGCGATCGCCACAACCGGCGTCACCTGCAAGATGACGGCGAAGGGGTAAAAGGACATCTCGGCCCAACGGCTGAGGCTGAAAAGCACCGCCAGACCGACGCCGCCGATCACCGCGACGGACAGCGCCATCAGCGTGATTTTCAGCGTGACCCATGCCGCCGGCCCAAGAATGGCCCAGTCTTTGACAAGGGTTTGTGCCACGAGGCCGGGGCCGGGCAAGATATAGTGGGGGATCTGGTTCCAGACCACCACGCGGTCCCAAAGCACGATCGCGATGACCAAAGCCAGCGTCGGCATCAGCCAGCGGCCGATCTTCTCGGCGCGTTTGCGGCGGGCGCGGGCGGCTTCTTCGGGGTCGACCGCAAGATCAAGCGCGGTATCGGGGGTGGGGGTGAAATCGCTCACGCCGGTTCTCCCATAGCATCAGAAAGGGCATCCGAGGTTGCGCGGCAGAGCGAGGCATATTCGGCCGAGGTCCGGAAAGCCTCGTCGCGCGGGCCAGAGACAACGACGCGCAACTCCTGCGCGACGCGGCCCGGACGCGGCGCCATGACGACGATCCGGTTCGACAGGAACACGCTTTCAAAAACGGAATGGGTCACGAAAATGACCGTGCAATTGAGCTGCTGCTGCAGCATCAAAAGGTCGTTGTTCATCTTGTTGCGGGTGATTTCGTCCAGCGCGGCGAAGGGCTCGTCCATCAGGATCAGCCGCGGCCGCGTGACCAGAGCCCGCGCGATCGAGACACGCATCTTCATGCCGCCCGACAATTCGCGCGGATAGGAATTCGCGAATTTCTCGAGACCCACCATCTCGAGGGCCTCCATGATCTTGCCCTCGACTGCCTTGAACGAGGTCCCGCGCAGGCGCATCGGCAGCCAGACGTTATGGGCGACGGTCGCCCAAGGCATCAGGGTTGCCTCTTGGAAGACCACGCCGATATCGCCGGCGGCTTGGGCACCTTCCCAGCGCACGCGGCCCGCCGTCGGGTGCATCAGCCCCGCGATCAGGCGCAAAGCCGTGGATTTGCCGCAGCCCGACGGGCCGAGCAGCGAGATGAAATCACCCTGACCAACCTCGAGATTCATATGTTTGAGGGCGGTGACCCCGCCCGCAAACACCTTGCTGACCCCCTCCATCCGCAAGATGGTGGGGGCCGCGTTGATGGCTTGTGTCTGTGTCATTACTTCTTGAGTTCCAGACCGGTGCCCTTGCCGACGAATTGCAGCGTATAGGCTTGCGAGTAGTCGAGATCGGCAGGCACCAGCTCGGCCGCGACCATCTTGTCGTAGAAGCCCTTGATGCGCTCTTCGGTCATGACACCGATGCCTTTTTCCAGCGAGTCGCCGCTGTCGACGATGCCGTTGTCGCGCAAAGCCGCGATCGAGAAGGCGATCTGCTCGTCGGTCAGGTCGGGGTTGTCGGCCTTGATCATCTCGAGCGCTTTGGCATTGTCGCCGTAAAGGTAGTTGTACCAGCCCTTGGCGGTGCCGTCGACGAAGCACTGGACGACTTCGGGCTTGTTGGCGACAGTGTCGGCCATCGTCTCGATGATCGTGGCATAGGTCGACCAGCCCGCATCGGCCAGAAGCTGGACGTCAGGCTTGAAGCCCGCCTCTTTCTCGACCATCAGCGGCTCGGACGAGACATAGCCCTGAATGGCGCTGTTTTCGTCCTGAATGAACGGGCCGACGTTGAAGGTGTAGACTTCGCGCTGTTCGTCGGTGAAGCCGAATTCCTTCTTCATCCACTGGTAATAGGTCGCGAAACCCTCGTCCGAGATGAACAGTTTGCGGTCTTTGAGCGCCTCGAACGTGGGGGCCTTGCCCGGATGCGCGAGGATGATCTGCGGATCCTTCTGGAAGACGCCCATGACGGCCACGACCGGCACGTTTTCGGCGGCCGAGCTGAAGGTCCCGAGAAGGTTGCCCGCCATGTTGAAGTCGATCTTGCCCGCCAGCATCATCGCGCGGTTGTTCACCTGCGGGCCGCCCGGAACGATCGTCACGTCAAGGCCGCAAGCCGCATAGGTGCCGTCGGCAACTGCTTGATAATAGCCGCCATGTTCCGCTTGGGCGACCCAGTTGGTGCCGAATTTGACGGCTTCGTTCGCCGTGACGCCGGTGGCGGTCAAGGCAAGGATCGTGCTGAAAGATATGAGAGATAGGCGGGACATGGCAGCTCCAGCTATGAGGCGTTTCGCGGTGGTGACGGTGATGTGAAGGCTTCTAGCAACTAGTGGGAACGAATCGCAATGATTGCGTCATCAGTTGCGCATTTTTCACGTCAAAATAAATCAGTTTCAGTCAAATATGACAAATCTGGGGGTTGACGCGTGCTTGACCGGGGCGGGCAGGCTGGCGCAGGATCGCGCCATGCAAAGCTTGAATCCCTCACAGATCGCGGCGCCTTTCGGGCGCTATTCCCATGGTGTCGCTATTGATGGTCCGGGCCGTTTGGCCACGACCTCCGGCCAGTTGGCGCTGCGGGCCGATGGCACCGTTCCCGAAGGCGCGCTTGAACAGGCGCGGCTGTGCTTCGCCAATTGTGCGGCCATTCTGGCCGAGGCGGGCCTTGGCGCGTCGGATGCCCTGCGCATCAACGCCTTCGTCACCGATCGCGCGCATTTCGCCGATTACATGAAGGCACGCGACGAATGGCTGGCGGGGGTCGAGGTACTGCCCGCCTCGACGCTGGTGATCGTCGTTGGCTTCACCCGCCCCGAATTTCTGGTCGAAGTCGAGGTGACGGCCTTCCGGCCCGCAACCTGATCCGTTTTCCCCCAATCAAGGACCCATCCCGTGACGCAGGCAGTGAAGAACATCGTTTTCGATCTTGGTGCGGTGCTGATCGGATGGGAGCCGGAGCTGGCTTTCACCGACCACTTCGACGATCCGGCGCAAATCGCGCCCTGGCTGTCGCGGGTGGATTTCCATGGCTGGAACCGCCGGCAGGACGCGGGCCGCAGTCTGGCCGAGGCTGTGGCGCAGGCCCGTGCGGATCACGGCGAGGATGCGGCGCCGCTCGTCGATTATCTGGCGAATTTCGGGCGTACCATCAACCGACCTGTCGCGGGCAGCTGGGAGATCCTCGAAGCGCTGGATGCGGCGGGCCATCCGCTTTTCGCCATCACCAACTGGTCGGCCGAGACCTTTCCGGCCGCGTTGGCGCAATATCCGCGGCTGAAGACCGCTTTTCGCGATATCGTCGTGTCGGGGGCGGAAAAGATGCTCAAGCCCGAGCCCGCGATTTACCGGCTGCTGCTTGAGCGCAACGGTTTGCACGCAGCGGAGACGCTTTTCATCGACGACAGCTTGGCCAATGTCGAGGGCGCACGGGCGGTCGGGATGGATGCGGTGCATTTCACCGATGCGGGCCGGCTTGCCCGCGACCTTGAAGATCGCGGGCTGCTGTAAGGCGGGTCCTCAGGACGGAAAGCGCGCGCGCAGTTCGCGCAGGCCTTTGAGCAGGACGAGCGTGTCGATGCCCACAGCGGGGAAATTCGCGCCTGCCTCGATCGCTTCGGGCAGAAGGTCGTCGGCGGTCACGATGCTGGCCGGTTTGCCGGCGGCGCGGATGCGGCGGATCGCCTCGACGACTTTGGCGCGGACCTCGGGATGCGAAAGCTGGCCGGGATAGCCCATCGAGGCCGAGAGATCGGCGGGACCGACAAAGATGCCGTCGACGCCTTCGACCGCGGCGATCGCCTCGATCTGCTCTACCGCCTGCACGCTTTCGACCTGCACGATGACGCAGATTTCCTCATGCGCGCGCGGGATGTAATTCGTGACCGAGCCGAAGCGGCTGGCGCGGGCCAGACCGGCGACGCCGCGCATGCCAGCGGGCGCGTAGCGGGTGGCGGCGACGGCGCGGGCGGCTTCTTCGGCGTTCTCGACATAGGGGATCAGCAGGCTTTGCGCGCCGACATCGAGCAGACGCTTGATTTCCACCGGATCGTTCCAGCCCGGACGCACCACGACCTGCGTCGCATAGGGGGCGGCGGCCTGAAGCATGGTCTGGACCGTGGTCAGATCGATCGGCGCGTGTTCGCAATCGACCAGCATCCAGTCATAGCCGCAGGTCGCCATCATCTCGGCATAGCTGCCCCCGGGAAAGGAGCACCACATCCCGATCTGTTTGCGGCCCTCGATCAATGCGGCTTTGAAGTGGTTTTTCGGCAAGTCCATCGGCTCTCCCCTGCGCGGCTTTTGCGGGGATGATCAGTGACCGCCTGAGGGAAGGCGGTCAAGCGGGCTTGCCGCGGGCCTGCGCCTAATCGGTGACCTATTCCGTGACCAGAGAGGCGAGGCGGCGCAGCGCGAGCAGATAGCCCTCGATCCCCAGACCGGCGATGACGCCGTCGGCGCGCAGGCTGACATAGGAATGGTGGCGGAAGGCCTCGCGCTTGTGGATGTTCGAGATATGCACCTCGATCACCTGACCCTCGTAGGTGTTGAGCGCATCAAGGATCGCGACCGACGTATGGCTATAGGCACCGGGGTTGATGATGATGCCGTCGGTCGTGCCGCGCGCCTGATGGATGCGGTCGATGATCGCGCCTTCGTGGTTCGACTGGAAATCCTCGATCGCAAGGCCGAGGCTGTCGCCCAAAGCGGTACAGGCGGCGACCACGTCGGCCAAAGTATCGCGGCCGTAGATCTCGGGTTGGCGCATGCCCAGAAGGTTGAGGTTCGGGCCATTGATGACAAGGACGGTCGGCTTCATGATCTGCTCTGGTTTGTGGGGCGACCAAGGGCCGCGGCTTTGCGTTGCTAGCATATCCGGCGAGGTTTCTCGACCATTTCCTTGGCTTGCGCGCCGCATTCGGGCCCCGTTCGGGCCGCGACCGGACGGGTGCCCGCGCGCAATTGTGATGCGGGAAACCGCCGATGGTTGCATGGGTACTGCAACTGGCGACCAAGCTGGGGCATTCTTTGGCAACTGGCGCGTAAACGTGCCGATGCGTCGGGATTGTCCCGATGCCATGAAGGAGAGACAGATATGCGTCATGTGCCGCTTTTGCTTGCCGCATTGATCGCTGCAAGCCCGGCTTTGGCCGAAAACAGGGGCGTGGTTGTCGCCAACGGGCAATATGCCCATGCCCCCGCCGTGGCCGATACCGATGCCACTCCCGCCGTCGAGGCGATGCGCGGCGCGGGCTACCGCACCGTCACCGGCAAGGATCTGGTCGGCGCGGATCTGCGTCAGGCCATCGCCGATTTGCTGCGCCCCGACGACAGTCCGGGGGCGCGGGTGATCCTTTTGAACGGACGCTTCCTTCATGCCGGCGGGGATAGCTGGTTCATGGCGGCGGATGCCGAAAACCCCGATCTGATCTCGGCCCCCTCGCAGGGCGTGGCGTTGACGACGATCATGGATCTTGTGCGCGAGGCCGTGCCGGGCGCGGTCATGCTGCTCGGGACCGATGATCAGGAGATGGAGCATGCTGCCGGTCTGACCGCAGGGATCGGCCCGCTGACCCCGCCCGAGGGCGTGAGCGTGATCACCGGCACGCCTGCCGCGACGGCCAAAGCGGCTGCCGCGCTTTTGGCGGCGGGCACCTCGATCGCGGATGTTCTTGCGGCCGACGAGACCCTGTCTCTCGCCGAGGGCGGCAATGCCGGTCTGGTTCTGGTCGAGGCCGTCGCCACCAATGCCGGCGCGGGCAACGAGACCAAGGCCAACCCGACCGAGGCCGACCGCGATCTCTGGGCGCAGGCTGCGGCGGATGACACCGCCGATTCCTATCGCAACTATCTGTCGGCCTATCCCAACGGGCTTTACTCGGCCGCGGCGAACGACCGGCTGGCCAAGCTTGGCGTCAGCACGAAAAGCGACCGCGACTTGTGGGCCGAGGCCGCCGCGACCAACACGGCTGGGGCCTATCAGGGCTATCTCGCCCAATATCCGCAGGGTGCTTTTGCCGAGGCCGCGCAGCGTCGCCTGACCGAATTGCGCCTGATCGAGGATGCGGCCAAGGCGCCGCCGCCAGTCGCCGCTCCGGCTCCGGTCCAGACCCCGCGTCGCCAGCCCGAGATCCAGCAGCTCCGCCCGCAGGTCGTCCAGCGCGAGCCTGCCCCGGGCGAGACCGCCGAGCGCAACCTCGGCATGTCCCGCAACGACCGAATCGCGGTTCAGCGCCGCCTGAATGCCTTGGGCTATTCGACCGGCGGGACCGACGGCGTTCTGGGCAGCCGCTCGCGTTCGGCGATCAGGGGCTGGCAGCAACAGAACGGCCTCGCGGTGACCGGCTATCTCAACAACAACCAGCTGGCGCTTTTGCGCGATCAGGCGGGCTCGGTCAGCTCGAATTACGAGCAGCAGGACCGCAACTACTGGCAGCAGACCGGAGCACGCGGAGGGGCGAACAATCTGCGCGCCTATCTCGACCGCTATCCGGACGGGATCTATGCCCAGACCGCGCGCAACCGTCTGGCAGAGCTGAACGGCAACAACAATGGCGGGAATGCCCGCCAGCGCGAGGAGCGGGCGTGGAACCGTGCGCGCGATGCCGATTCGGTTCAGGCCTATAACGGCTATCTGCAGAACTGGCCGCGCGGCGCCCATGCGCAGCAAGCCCGACAGCGCCGTGACCGTCTGCTCCAGCAGGGCCAGTTCGGCGGCGGCGGTGCCTTCGGGCTGGATGCGGAATCGATCATCCGCGAATTGATTCGCTGATACGGAAATCCTCCCTTCCGCGCCTTCGGGGGCGGGAGGGGGCCTTGCGGGGCAGGGTATGGCGGAAAGGGAAGGGGGCCGTCTTGCGGCGATTCGTCCGCAAGCATCACGGCGCCGGACAAAGAAAAACGCCCGCGAGCGTTAAGCCCGGGGCGTTTCGTTTCTGCGGTCTTGGCCTCTGTCGAGGCCGGTCATCAGCCCTGACGTGCTTTGAAGCGACGGTTGGTCTTGTTGATGACGTAGATCCGGCCCTTGCGGCGCACGACCTGGCAATCACGATGCCGGGTCTTGAGCGAGCGGAGCGAATTGCGAACCTTCATCGGTCTTCTCCTTTTCGCGGCGCATCGCAAGCGGCGCCTGGTTGAAACGAAATACCCCCGGTCAAAAGCCCGGGGGCGCGAAAAAATGGTGGGCGATACTGGGATCGAACCAGTGACCACTACGATGTCAACGTAGTGCTCTACCGCTGAGCTAACCGCCCCACCTTCAGGCTTTTCTTTCCCTTTCGGGTCCGAACCGCCTTGGTGAGGAGGTCTATATAAGCAGTTTTCGGGGTGCACAAGTGCTATCCGAAGGTTGCGTGAATAGTTTATACAGAAAAACACTCCGACCCGTGCGGGAAACCTGATGACGAGCGACGATTCCGTTTTCGATCTGAGCCGGCCACGCCAGTGGCTGAATGGGATGATCTTTGCCTCGCCCCATTCCGGACGGTGCTATCCCGACTGGTTTCAGTCGCAAACCATTCTTTCCGAACAACATTTGCGCTCTTCCGAGGATGCCTTCGTCGATCGTCTGATCGCGCCTGCGGTGGAATGCGGGGCGGTGGTTCTGACCTCGCGCGTGCCGCGCAGCCTGGTCGATCTGAACCGCAGCGCCGAGGATTTCGACCCGCTGGTGGTCGAAGGGGCGGGCTCGGGCAAGCTCAATCCGCGAATCATGGCGGGATTGGGCGTGATTCCCCGCGTGGTTTCGCAGGGCAGGGCGATTTACAGCCGCCCGATGAGTCGCGACGAGGCCGAAAGGCGAATCACGCGTTATTGGCGGCCCTATCACACCGCCTTGTCGGGGCTGATCGACGAGGCATGCCGGACCTTTGGCGGGGCGATTCTCATCGATACCCATTCGATGCCGCGCGATGCTTTGGCGCATCTGCCGGTGCCGCGCCCCGAAATCGTGCTGGGCGACCGCAATGGCGGCTCGGCCTCGGGGCGGGTCAGCGATGCGGTGGCCGAGGCGGTCCGCGGCGAGGGATTCCGCCTGCGCCGCAACTCGCCCTTCGCGGGGGCCTATATTACGGCGGCCTACGGACGGCCGACGCGCAATGTCCATGTCGTCCAACTCGAGATGGACCGCTCTCTTTATATGGACGAGCGCATGATCGAGCCGCGCCCCGATTACGCCCTTTTCGCCGCGCGAATCGCCCGGTTGATCGCGCGACTGACCGAAATCTGCCCGACCGAGGGCGGTTTGGGCGTCGCGGCCGAATAAACCGTCCGGTTTCGATCGAATCGGGGCCGGTTGCGGTGGACTAAAGGCGGCAATTGCCTAAAATATTGTCCAATAAGCGTTTCCCAGTAACCCGACCTTAAGCCGCGAGAGGGTATCTTCCGATCATGCCGCCCGAAATTGTTGACCTTATCAGCCGCAATGCCACCCTTCTTGTTCTGGCGATCGTCATTTTCGTCGTCATCAGCAGGGCCGTCCGCATTGTGCCGCAGTCCGAGAAATTTGTTATCGAGCGCTTCGGGCGGCTGCATGCGGTATTGGGGCCGGGGATCAACTTCATCGTCCCTTTCCTTGACCGCGTTGCGCACAAGATCTCGGTACTGGAACGCCAGCTTCCTTCAAACAGCCAGGATGCGATCACCAAGGACAACGTTCTGGTGCAGGTCGAAACCAGTGTTTTCTACCGCATTACCGAACCGGAAAAGACCGTCTACCGCATCCGCGACGTCGATGCGGCGATCTCGACCACGGTAGCGGGGATCGTGCGCTCGGAAATCGGCACGATGGAGCTGGATCAGGTCCAGTCCAACCGCGCGCAGCTGATCGACCGCATCAGCGAAAACCTCGCGAATACCGTGGACGACTGGGGGATCGAGGTGACGCGGGCCGAGATTCTCGACGTCAATCTTGATGCCGCGACGCGCGCCGCGATGCTCCAGCAGCTCAATGCCGAACGCGCCCGCCGCGCGCAGGTGACCGAGGCAGAGGGCAAGCGCCGCGCGACCGAACTGGCCGCTGATGGCGAGCTTTACGCCGCCGAACAGCTTGCCAAAGCCCGCCGCATTCTGGCCGAGGCCGAGGCTTTCGCCACCAGCACGCTGGCAGCCGCGATCCGCGACGGCGGGCTCGAGGCGGCGCAATTCCAGATCGCGATGAAACAGGTCGAGACTTTGGGCGAGGTTGGAAAGGGCAACGGCAAGCAGACGCTGATCATTCCGGCAAGCGCGGTCGAATCCTTGGGCGATGCGTTCAAAATGCTAAAAGGTCTCGCGAAATGAGTCTGATGAACGGCTGGTTCTGGATCATCGCGGCGCTGCTTTTGGCGCTGGTCGAGGTGCTGTTGCCGGTCTGGCTGTTTCTCGGCGTGGCGATTGCGGTTCTGGCCATGGGGGTCTTGATCCTGATCGGGGTCTGGACGGGCAGCTTTGCCTGGGCGCTGGTTGTGACCGGCGTGCTGTCGGGGATCATCTGGCTCGGGCTGCGCCGCGCGATGGGGGTCCAGCACGGGCAGGTGAAGATCTGGCGCACCGACATCAACGACAATCACCCCTGATTGCCGGAACGCGCCCTGCCTGCCACAAGTCCCTAAAGGCGCGGCTCGTGCGGGTCGCGCTTTTTGGTTGAAGGGCGGGGAAGTGATCCCCGCAAGATTGGGGGGCGGCTTTATTTTCATGGGTGATTTCAACGGTGCCAAGGCGATGCTTGTCCATGACGGCAAGCTTTTGACCTATCTGCGCGACGACAAGCCCTCGATCCCCTTTCCCGCCTTCTGGGACCTGCCCGGGGGCGGGCGCGAGGGGGAGGAAAGCCCGCTCGATTGCGTGACCCGTGAAATCCACGAGGAATTCGGCCTGACGATCGAAGGCGCGCGGCTGACCGGCAGGCCCTTTCCCTCGCATCAGCAAAGCGGCGCGGTCTCGTGGTTCTTTACCGCCCGCCTGCGCACTCTCGAGATCGCGGCGATCCGGTTAGGCGACGAGGGGCAGGAATGGCGGATGATGCCGATTGCGGAATTCGTCGACCACCCCCGCGCCGTCGCGCATTTCCGCGCTTTGGTGGCCGAGGCGGCGGGCGGGTTTCGCGATTAGTCGCTTTTGGCCACCATGCTGCGCACCAAGGGCCGCAAAGCCTCGCCCTTGACGGCCCAGCTGGTCGCGAAAGCCGCGCAGGCGATGCATTCGAGCCAGAAAACCGCGCGCATTCGGGTTGCGGTTTCCTCGAATCCCGAAAGTTTGAGCGCCGCATAGCCCGCCATACAGCCGACGATGATCCAGCCGCAGCAGCGGTAAATCCGGTTCTCGGCCTTTTTGGTCGGTCGGGAATCGTCGCCGCGCACGAAGTTCACCAGACAATAGACCGCCAGCGCCCCGAAAAAGAGCGCGGCCCCCGCGCCATGCATCATCTCGACGTAAACGGGGCTGATGATGGTCTGCAGAAAGGTCGGCTCGAAGGGCGGGGCGAGAGCCTCGCCCGCGGGCGGCGCGGTTTTGATCCCCGGCTGGAGCGGCGCGAAAGCCACCACGAGCGCTCCGAAAGAGGCGATGCGCGAGACCGCCTTGTCCGAGAGGAACTCGCCCGCATTGGGGCGGTAGCCCTCGTAATTCCACAGGAAAACCGCCTGCGCGCAAAGCGTGCCGACGAAAAGCTCGCGCATGGGAGAGTAGAAATAGGCCGAAATGCTGGCCAAGGCCCATTGCGGCACGAACAGCCCGTAAAAGATCAATGCGATCGGCAGGACATATCCCAAAAGCCCGAGGCCGCGCCGGACTGCGAGAAAGGACTGCACCAGATCGTTGCCTGCACGCTGCGCCGCCTCCGGCGGGGCGGAATCGCCGGCATCGGGATCGCCCGAAAGGTTTTGGTCATGTGAAAAACCGGACATACCACCGTCCCCTGATGAAAGGGAAACGGTGGCAGATTTGTCCGTTTCGCGCAACGAGACGCGGGAGCCTTACGCGTCGGTCGCGGAGATTTCGGCGATGATCGCCTGAGCGGCCGCGCGCGGATCGGCGGCCTGCCAGATCGGGCGACCGACAACGAGGTGATCGGAGCCTGCGGCAATGGCTGCGGCGGGGGTCTCGATGCGTTTCTGGTCGCCCGCATCCGAGCCTGCGGGGCGCACGCCCGGGGTCACGATCAGGCGGCCTTTGGCCTCGGGCAGGGCGCGGATCAGCGCGGCCTCGCGCGGGGAGGCGATGATGCCGTCGGCACCGGCTTCGAAAGCGCGGGCGGCGCGGGTGGTGACGATTTCCGCCAGATCGCCCGGCACGATCAGCCCCGCATCCAGATCGGCGCGGTCAAGCGAGGTCAGGATGGTCACCGCGAGGATTTTGAGATCCTTGCCGCTTGCGCCTTGCTTGGCCGCACGCACGACATGGGGGTCGCCGTGGACGGTCAGGAAGTCGAGGTCATATTGCGCGATCCCGCGCACCGCCGATTCGACCGTCGCGCCGATGTCGAAGAATTTCATGTCGAGGAAGATGCGCTTGCCATGTTCCTGCTTGAGCTCGTTGGCCAGTGCCAGCCCGCCGCCGGTGAGCATGCCGAGGCCGATCTTGTAGAAATTGACGGCATCGCCAATCTTTTCGGCCAGCTCCAGCCCGACCAGCGCATTCGGCACGTCCAGTGCCACGATCAGACGATCGTCCATCATGAAATCCCCGCAAATTCAGCAAACGGCGTCGTTATAAGGGTGAACCCGAGCCCTTGAAAGCCCGTTCTGTTCTGCCCATTTTCTTATGCGAGGCCCAACCGGGACCGTGCCGTAGACGGGCGGACCTAAGCGGGTGCCAATGAAAGGAAATTTTCATGGATATGGAAAAATTCACCGAGCGTTCTCGTGGGTTTCTTCAGTCGGCGCAGACGATTGCCATCCGCGAAGGCAATCAGCGCGTCGTGCCGGAGCATCTTCTGAAGGCGCTGATGGATGACGAACAAGGGTTTGCCTCGAATCTGATCGCGCGGGCGGGCGGTGATGCGAATGCGGTCCGCTCGGCCATTGATCTTGCCGTGACCAAACTGCCGAAGGTTTCGGGCGGGGACGGTCAGGTCTATGTCGACCCCTCGATGGTGCGCGTGCTTGATGAAGCGGAAAAGCTGGCCAAAAAGGCCGGTGACAGCTTCGTTCCGGCCGAGCGCATCCTGACCGCACTTGCCGTGGCCAACACCAATGCGCGCGACGCGCTGACGGCTGGCCATGTGACGGCGCAAAACCTCAACACCGCGATCAACGACATCCGCAAGGGCCGCACGGCCGACAGCGCCAGCGCCGAGGATACGTTCGAGGCTCTGTCGAAATATGCCCGCGACCTGACCGAAGCCGCGCGTGACGGCAAGATCGACCCGATCATCGGTCGGGACGAGGAAATCCGCCGTGCCATGCAGGTCCTGTCGCGCCGCACCAAGAACAACCCCGTTCTCATCGGGGAGCCGGGCGTGGGTAAAACCGCGATCGCCGAAGGTTTGGCGCTGCGCATCGTTGACGGCGACGTGCCGGAATCCCTGCGCAACAAGAAGCTGATGGCGCTGGATATGGGCGCGCTGATCGCCGGTGCGAAATACCGCGGCGAATTCGAAGAGCGTCTGAAAGCGATCCTCAAGGAAATCGAATCCGCTGCCGGCGAAGTCATTCTGTTCATCGACGAGCTGCATACCCTTGTGGGTGCGGGCAAGACCGATGGCGCGATGGATGCCGCCAACCTGATCAAGCCTGCGCTTGCCCGGGGCGAGCTGCACTGCGTCGGCGCCACGACCCTTGATGAATACCGCAAATATATCGAGAAAGACGCGGCGCTTGCTCGACGCTTCCAGCCCGTGATGGTCGAGGAACCGACGGTTGCCGATACGATCTCGATCCTGCGCGGCATCAAGGAAAAGTATGAACTTCACCACGGCGTGCGCATCAGCGACGCGGCACTTGTTGCTGCGGCGACGCTGTCGCACCGCTATATCACCGACCGTTTCCTGCCCGACAAGGCAATCGACCTCATGGACGAGGCCGCCAGCCGTCTGCGCATGGAAGTGGACAGCAAGCCCGAAGAGCTTGACGCTTTGGACCGCCAGATCCTGCAAATGCAGATCGAGGCCGAGGCGCTGAAGAAAGAGGACGACGCGGCCAGCAAGGACCGTCTCGAAAAGCTGGAAAAGCAGCTGTCGGAACTGACCGAGAAATCGGCCACGATGACTGCCAAATGGCAGGCCGAGCGCGACAAGATGGAAGGCTCCCGCAACCTCAAGGAGCAGCTCGACAAGGCGCGCGCCGAATTGGATCAAGCCAAACGCGAAGGCAATCTCGCCCGCGCGGGTGAGCTGTCCTACGGCATCATTCCGGGTCTGGAAAAGCAGCTCGCCGATGCCGAAGGCAGTGATGAAGGCCCGATGGTCGCCGAAGCGGTCCGCCCCGAGCAGATCGCCGAAGTGGTCGAGCGCTGGACCGGCATTCCGACCAGCAAGATGCTGGAAGGCGAACGCGACAAGCTGCTGAAGATGGAAGAGGTCCTTGGCCAGCGCGTCATCGGTCAATCCGAGGCCGTGACGGCGGTTGCCAATGCCGTTCGTCGTGCGCGTGCGGGGCTGAACGACCCGAACCGTCCGCTGGGAAGCTTCCTCTTCCTCGGCCCGACCGGCGTCGGAAAGACCGAGCTGACCAAGGCCATTGCCGAATACATGTTCGACGACGACAGCGCGATGGTGCGCATCGACATGTCCGAGTTCATGGAGAAGCATTCGGTGTCGCGCCTGATCGGTGCGCCTCCGGGCTATGTCGGCTATGACGAAGGCGGCGTTCTGACCGAGGCCGTGCGTCGGCGTCCCTATCAGGTGATCCTGTTCGACGAAGTCGAAAAGGCGCATCCGGACGTTTTCAACGTGCTGCTGCAGGTGCTCGATGACGGGGTGCTGACCGATGGTCAGGGCCGGACGGTCGACTTCAAGCAGACGCTGATCATCCTGACCTCGAACCTCGGGGCGCAGGCTTTGTCGACGCTGCCCGAAGGGGCCGATAGTTCGGATGCCCGCGGTCAGGTCATGGATGCGGTCCGCGCCCATTTCCGGCCCGAGTTCCTCAACCGTCTGGACGAGATCATCATCTTCCACCGGCTGAGCCGCTCGAACATGGACGGGATCGTCAAGATCCAGCTCTGGCAGCTCGAGCAGCGTCTCGAAGCGCGCAAGATCACGCTGGATATGGACGAGAGTGCGCGGCAGTGGTTGGCGAACGAAGGCTATGATCCGGTCTTCGGCGCGCGTCCCCTGAAGCGCGTGATCCAGCGCAGCCTGCAAAACCCGCTGGCAGAGATGCTGCTGTCGGGCGAGGTTCTGGACGGCCAGACCGTCAAGGTCACCGCCGGTCCCGACGGGCTGATCGTGGGCAACCGCGTGGCCGGCAGCCACCTCGGCAGCGCGGGCGCGGAAAAGCCGCCCCATGCGCCGCTGCAGTAAAGATGTGCCGCTACGATAAGGCGGCCCACCAGGATGGAGCGCCCCCGGCCGAAAGGTCGGGGGTTTTCTTTTGAGCGACAAGGTCTTGCGGAAGGTCCGCTGTGGCGCAAAGGCGCGGATCGGGCGAAATCTTGCGCGGAATTTAGGCAGATTGATCGGGCGCAATGGCAAGGGCGCGTGAACCATGCCAGAGATAAGGCGTTGCAAGGTGTCAGTTTTCCCGAAAGGCCCTGTCCGACTATGAGCAAGATCCTCAGCATCCCGACCCAACCGATCGAGGGGCAAAAGCCCGGTACGTCGGGGTTGCGCAAGAAGACCCGTGTTTTCATGGGCCGACATTATCTGGAAAATTTTACGCAATCGGTTTTCGACGCGATCGGCGGCGTTGCGGGCAAGGTTTTGGTCCTCGGCGGTGACGGGCGTTATTTCAACGACCGCGCAGTGCAGGTGATCTTGCGCATGGCGGCGGCGAATGGCGCGGAGCGGATGATCGTGGGGCAGGGGGGCATCCTGTCGACGCCCGCCGCCTCGCATCTGATCCGGCTGCGCAAGGCCGATGGCGGGATCATCCTTTCGGCCAGCCACAACCCCGGCGGCGAGCATGAGGACTTCGGCATGAAGTTCAACGGCGCCAACGGCGGCCCCGCGCCCGAAAGCCTGACCGATCTGATGTATGCCCGTACGCTGGAAATCGACAGCTACAAGATCCTCGAGACGGGCGATGTCGATCTGGCTGCGATCGGCACGCAGGATGTCGCAGGCATGGCGGTCGAGATCGTCGATCCGGTCGCCGATTACGCCGCGCTGATGGAAAGCCTGTTCGATTTCGACGCGATCCGCGCGGTGATCAAAGGCGGCTATCGTCTGCGCTTTGACGCGATGCATGCCGTGACCGGCCCCTATGCCCGCGAGATCATCGAGAACCGCCTTGGCGCGCCGGCGGGAACCGTGATTAACGGCCAGCCTCTGCCGGATTTCGGCGGCGGCCATCCCGATCCCAACCCGCATTGGGCCAAGGTGCTGATGGACGAGATGTTCTCGGCCGATGGTCCCGATTTCGGCGCGGCCTCGGACGGGGACGGCGACCGCAATATGATCCTCGGGCGCAATGCTTATGTCTCGCCCTCGGACAGCCTCGCAATTTTGGCGGCCAATGCCAATCTCGCGCCCGGCTATGCCAAGGGGATCGCGGGGGTCGCGCGCTCGATGCCCACGAGCCGCGCGGTCGACCGCGTTGCCGCCAAAGCGGGGATCGAGGCGCACGAGACCCCGACCGGCTGGAAGTTCTTCGGCAATCTGCTGGATGCGGGCCGCGTCACGCTGTGCGGCGAGGAAAGCTTCGGCACGGGCTCGGACCATGTCCGCGAGAAGGACGGGCTTTGGGCGGTTCTGCTTTGGCTCAACATCCTTGCGGTGAAGGGGCAGAGCGTTTCCGAACTGCTGCGCGATCACTGGGCCGAATATGGCCGCACCTATTACTCGCGCCATGATTACGAGGCAGTGCCTTCGGACCGTGCGACCGATCTGATCGACCGGCTGCGCGTCATGCTGGGCGAGCTGCCGGGCCAAAGCTTTGCCGGTCTGACGGTCGAGGCGGCGGATGATTTCGCCTATCTCGATCCGGTCGACGGTTCGGTTTCGGCGCGTCAGGGCATCCGCATTCTCTTTACCGACGGCTCGCGCGTGGTGATGCGCCTGTCGGGAACAGGGACCGAGGGCGCGACCTTGCGCGTCTATCTGGAAAGCTACGAGACCGATCCCGCCAAACACGGACTGGACGCGCAGGAGGCTTTGGCCCCTGTCATCGCGGCGGCCGAGGCGATTGCCCATATCAAGCCCTTTACCGGCCGCAACGGTCCGGATGTGACGACCTGACCCACAGAAAGATCGTCGCGAAAAGACGGCAGGGCCGCCCTTTGGGGGCGGCTTTCGCTTTTGAACGGGCCGGCCTGCGGCACTGTCGGGGGTAGTGACAGGGCTTCCCGCACTTGCGCACACGCAAGAATGAAGTCGCTTGCGCAACAAGTGCATATCTGTCGGGCGGCGCGCGCGTTAGATTGGTGAGAGACGACGGAGGCTTGCGATGAAACTGAACTGGTCGGATGTGACGCCCAAGCGCGATTTCCTGAACCGCCGCGCCTTCATCGCCTTGGGGGCGGCCGCGACCATCGCCTCGCCTGCTGTCGCGCTGACCGGTCGCGCCTCGGCCTATTCCACCGACGAGAAGCCCAACAGCTTCGAGGAAATCACCAATTACAACAATTTCTACGAATTCGGGATGGAGAAGACCGATCCCGCCGCCTATGCGTCGAAGCTGACCACCGATCCCTGGAGCATCGAGATCGGCGGCATGGTCGACCGCCCCGGCAATTATGATGTGGCCGATATCGCGCCCGACAATGCGCTCGAGGAACGGATCTACCGGCTGCGCTGCGTCGAGGCGTGGTCGATGGTGATCCCTTGGCTCGGCGTGCCGCTTTCGGGTGTGCTCAAGAAGATCGGCGTGCAGCCCTCGGCGAAATATGTCGCCTTCGAGACCCTGACGCGGCCTGCGGAGATGCCGGGGCTTTCGTCGCCCTTCATGAGCTGGCCTTACCGCGAGGGGCTGCGTCTGGACGAGGCGATGCATCCGTTGACGCTGCTTGCGACGGGGCTCTACGACCAGCCGATGCCCAAGCAGAACGGCGCACCGATCCGGCTGGTCGTGCCGTGGAAATACGGGTTCAAATCGATCAAGTCGATCATCCGCATCACTCTGACCGACAAGCAGCCGGTTTCCACGTGGAACGTTCTGCAGGCCAGCGAATACGGATTTTACGCCAATGTGAATCCGCAGGTCGACCATCCGCGCTGGTCGCAAGCCAGCGAGCGGCGCATCGGCGCGGGTCTTTTTGCGGGCCGGCAGGAAACGCAGATGTTCAACGGCTATGGCGACGAGGTTGCCGGCCTTTACGCGGGCATGGATCTGAAGACCTATTATTGATGCGCCCTCTCGCCTTCGCCCGTCCCGCCGCCCAACGCCTCAATGCGTTGCTGCGCCATGTGCCGGTCGGAGCGGTCTGGCTCGCGGGACTGCTGCCGCTGGCGCTGCTGGTATGGGACACGGTCGCCGCCAATCTCGGCGTCGAGCCGATCCGCGAGATCGAGCACCGCCTCGGCCTGACCGCGCTCTACTTTCTGATCGGTGGGCTGGCGGTCACGCCGGCGCTGCGGCTGTTCGGACTCAACCTGATCCGCTACCGCCGCGCCATCGGGCTTTTGGCCTTTGCCTATCTGTGCCTGCATATGCTGGCTTGGGCGGTGATGGATATGGGGCTGCTTTGGGGCCAGATGGCGCGTGATGTCGTCAAACGGCCTTATCTGCTTTTCGGGATGGCGGCCTTTCTTGCGCTGCTGCCTTTGGCGCTGACTTCGAACGATCTCTCGATCCGCAAGATGGGCGGGCAGGCGTGGCGGCGGCTGCACCGGCTGGTCTATCCGGCGGCGGTTCTGGCCTGTGTCCATTATCTCTGGGTCGGCAAGGTCATCACGCTTTCGCCCGCGCTGTGGCTTGCAGTTGTTCTGGGATTGCTGATCATCCGGCCCATTCTGTCCTGATCCCTCCCGAGATTGCCCCATGCTCAAGACCCTCAACCGCGCCGCGCTTGTCCTTGTCACCATCCTCTTTCTGGTCCTGAGCCTCGGGGCGCTGACCTTCCAGACCGCGCCGCCGATACGCTGGATCTGTTACGCGCTGACCGGAGCGGTCGCAGTGGGCGTGATTGGTGCGGGGCGCAAATGGGGCTGGCTGGTGCTGGCGCTGGGAATTGCCGGCGCGGGGCTGTGGTACCAGACGATCCAGCCGCGCGCCGACCGTATCTGGGCCGAGGATGTCGCGCGCGGTGTCACGGGCGTGGTCCACGGCGATTTCGTCACCCTGACCAATGTGCGCGATTTCGACTGGCAGACCCGCGACGAAGCGGAGGTGCGGTGGCGCGACATGACCTTTGATCTGCGCGAGATCACCTCGGTCGATCTTTTCAACTCGGTCTGGTCGAGCCCGCTGATCGCCCACACGCTGATCGGCTTCGGTTTCGAGGATGGCCGCCATCTGGTCTTCTCAGCCGAGATCCGGCGCGAGAAAGGAGAGGTCTTCTCGACCTTCGGCGGTTTCTTCCGCCAGTTCGAGCTGGTGATGATTGCCGCGACCGAATCCGATATCGTGCGGCTGCGCACCACGATGCGGGGCGAGGATGTCTCGCTGTTCCCGCTGCGCGTCAGCCGCGATCAGGCGCGCGAGCTCTTTCTCTCTTATATTACCCGCGCCAACAAACTGCAGGCGCAACCCGAGTTCTATAATACCCTGACCTCGAACTGCACGACGATCATCTGGGAGCTCGCCCATACCTTCAACCGCAGCCTGCCCTTTGACTGGCGCGTTCTGGTTTCGGGGATGCTGCCGGAATATCTGCAGGACCGCGGCCTCTTGCAGGTCGATGCACCGATCGCCGAGATCCGCGCTGCGGCCCGCATCTCGGACCTCGCCCGCCAATCGGACGCCTCGGGCGCGTCCTATTCCACGGTGATCCGCTCGGGCGCGGTCTCTTCCTTGCTTGCGGCCGAGTAGGGCAGGGCGAATCCGCGCCTGATTCCGCCCTTCGCCCCGTTTCGCGCCGACAAATCCGGCCAATGATGCGGGGCAATCGCTCAAATCACGCTAAAATCGCGCGTGATTCTCGGCAGGATGCGGGGGAACCTCAAAGATGACGTTTCCGGAAGGCAAAGTTTCAATTATATAACAGTTGGTTAGAAGAATTATTAAGATTTCCGTCTTTTTCGGCTTGCGGGTCTGATCTGCTATCCGTAAATACCGCTCTACCGAACGGCGGGAGACGCTGAACGGGACGGGATGGTCCGGACGGGCTTGAACGGGACGGAATTTTGGGACGA